>JASGUQ010000051.1 GCA_030057655.1 Bacillota bacterium | reverse complement strand
GTACCCATGGCAATGCTTCGCCGCACCTTTGAAACTAATTTTTTTGGCCTGATTGATCTTACCCAGAGGCTCTTGCCCTTTATCCTGCGCAGTCCTGCCGGCCGCATTGTCAACCAATCCAGCGTGCTGGGCTCCCTCAGCCTGCACAGCAACCCGGAGGCCGGACTGGAACAGATGAAGGCCTTTGCCTATAATGCCAGCAAAACCGCACTCAACGCCTTCACCATTCACCTGGCGCAGGCCCTGCAAGACACGGCGGTCAAGGTTAACTCCGCGCATCCAGGCGATGTGCAGACCGATGCGAACAAGCATGGGCAGATTACTGTAACCGATGGGGCGAAAACCGCGGTTCGCCTTGCCATGCTGCCAGCTGACGGGCCAACAGGTGGTTGTTTTCATTTGGATAAATCCTTGCCTTGGTAACAGTTCAATCAATCGGTCAGGGTAGAGACAGGAACAGCAGATCTGCCCTGGCCGACGTTTTTTTCCCCAACGCACGTCCCTTCTTGGCCTTTGTTTGCAAAGAGTTTTATATCTGTGTTGGCTAAGTTCTACCAGCTGCTCCCGCTTTGGACGGGTCGAGCTGTCAATTTCGTCACATCCGGCTCAGGCTGGCCTTTTTTCCACTCGCCCCGGGGAAAATCCGGCATGAGCCACGGCTTGAACCGCTAAAAGCTGGCAAAACGCTGTTTTAAAGGCGGAGTTCTCCGTCCGGCCTGCCGCTGCGGTTGTTCGCCAGGCTCCTGATCTTTGCCAATTTGTCTGCTGCCCGTTAGCCGCTAATCATAGGTAGGGCACTGCAGTCCTTCAAATCCATGGGCGATCATGCGCAGAATCCGCTCCATGGACGGGGCGATGAATGTGTGGAAATAATTGCGTATTCGCTCCCACAGCGACCGCTTGCTGCTCACCTTCGCGCGCGCGGCCTGAAAGAGCGGGCAGCACAACTGCTGCACCTGATCCACCAAAAAGGCCAGCAGCATCAGGTGCATGAACACCGCGCTCAGGTGTTTCTTGCCCAGGCCGTAGTTGTGGCCGAGGTTGTAGCCCTGGTTCTTGAGGGTGTTGAAGGTCTCGTTCTCGATCCGCCAGCGGGCACGACCACACCGCATGATTTCCATGGCGTTGTCCGCAGTGATCGCCAGGTCGGTGACCCAACTGAAGCGGTTGCGGACCTTCACCTCCTCGCCCCTGGTCTCCACCTCCCAATGTTCGAGGAAGTTGACGCGCAGCTCGTCCTGGCTGACCTTGTTGAGGGGCACGGCGTTGAGGAAGCGGAAACAGTGCGTCCTGCCTGCCTTTTTCTCGTCGGGCAGAATCAGTTCGGTCACTTCGCCCCGCTCGGCCGCGGCATCGACCAAGCTGAACATGTAGGCATGATCCCCGGGCTTGGCCGAAAGGATGTAACGGAGATCATGGTCCATCAGATCCTTGATATGCGGGGCGTTGGCGCTCAGCCCATCCTCGGTGACGATGACTTTTAAATGCGGATGTTCCCGTCGGAAATCGGCAAGAAACCGCCGGGTGGCGTTCCGTTCGCAATCATTTTTGGTGGAACCGTCCTGCTGCCGGATGAGTTCCGGGCAGATCGACACCACCTCCGAGCAGTCCGGGGAAACAAAGGCCCCGGCGACCATCTGCAGGTGGTACTCGATGGTGCCGTCGCGCCGCTCCCTGGTCAGGCAGTAGTCGGCGCCGATATGCTCCGAACTGTGGATCCCGGTTCCGTCGATGGCCAACAACAGGTGACCGTCCAGGCAGGTCATCTTCGGCAGCACCTTGCCCCGCTGCAGTTGATGAAAGACACTGCGGAAAGCCGACCGGAGTTGGGTCGGCGCGACTTCATCGAGAATTGTGCGCATCTGGGTGTCGCTGGGGATCACCCCCACGCCGTAGACACCGTGCAGACTTTCCGGCCGCTCAGACCGCCGCTCGTCAAAGGCGAGCAGGGAGGGATCCTTGAGCGAAAACATGGCAAAGGCGCTCATCAGCGCATCGGCCAACGGAATCGAAGCGTTGGCGGCGCGATGATCGAGTACCTTGCCAAAATCCTCGCGGATGGTGGCGAACAGGGCATCGGCGTTGAGATGAGCGCGCATTTTGATGGTGCGCATTGTTTGGCCTGATTGACGATGACGGTTGAGGTGTTTCTTGAGGGTCGACATGGCTTGCTCCTTAGTAATTTATTGATATCACTAAGAAAAAAGCATTCCGCCCTCTGCGCGCTGTCAAGCAAAAAAATCCACGTCCCTGCAAAATTTATATGTTTGAAAACAACATGTTACCAAAAAGTTCCCTGCGTAAAAATTGGAAAAGTTTGCGAATCCCGATGCCGCCTTCTACGCTATTGCTGGGCTACAGGGCATAACGGGAATTGCTGATTTCAAAGCACCCAACATATTCACATATTCATTGATCACTTCCTTTTTTGCTGCAACCAATATGATATCATCCCGGTCGGATCCGAGTTCCTTGGCAGGTAGTCGTTGAAAATCCAGATACACATCCTCCACATCAAAGGGGATATACTGCTCGGCCTCTGAGTTGATGTATTTGGCAAAATCTTCATCATCCATGGTTTTCAGATTGATCTTTTTGACAATGACAGAA
>JASGUQ010000050.1 GCA_030057655.1 Bacillota bacterium | reverse complement strand
TGATTCAAGAAACAGCGACCTTGATCAGGAAAGGATTGGTTTTGCTGTTAATACCGAAACTATTCCTGACACAACTCTTCTTACCTTTACCAACGACAGATGGGCTCAATATAAAGCGTATATCCTTTCTCCTTCAACTGTAAAAATCGAATGCTGGGGAAGATGGAATGCGAGTACCGACGAATTTGAACATTATTATGATGTTTGTGTTATAAACCCCAATGATCCTTCAAGCGGCTTTGTTTGGGCTGATGATACTCACTCGGTATTCTTCGTAACCATGGAGGATAAAAATAACGACAATTGGAAAAGAGACTCAGCAAGAGTTGGATTCTCTGTTGATCCAGCATCAATAACTGATGCATCACTATTCACTTTTACAAATGACAGGTGGGCTCAATATAGAGCTTATGCGATTACTCCTTCATTGATCAAAATAGAATGCTGGGGAAGATGGAACGCGAGCACAGATGATTTCGAGCACTACTACGATATTGGCGTTGTTGATGTTAACGATTCTTCGAGTGACTTCTCTTGGACAGATGATACTCATTTGGCATTCTTCCTAACAATGGAAGATGAACAGAATGATAATTGGAAAAGAGAATCTGAAAAGATCGGTTTCAGTGTTGATCCGGAAACTATACCAAATACTGCACAGTACACTTATCTGCATGACAACTGGAATCTTTACAAAGCTTACACGATCTCCCCAAATATGATTAGGATTGCATTGTGGGGAAGATGGAATTACAACACGGATGACTTTGAACTCTATTATGACATTGGCACGATTCAAGTTGACGATCCAACAAATGATTTTGAATGGTCTGATAATAAATTCACGTCTTTCTCTGTTTCCATTATTGATTATAACAACGATGATTTAGACAGTTTAACCAGAATAAGGTTTGAACTTGACAAAGAGAGCGGGAATGTATCCGCAATGGCGACTACAGCCCCTAAGGTAACAGCCACTCCCCCAACTACAACAGAAATACCAAATACGGATCAAGTTGTCACTTCAGTTGTGATTCCAGATAGTCAGAAAAACATTGAAGCAAATTGGAACGAGAGTGATTTCAGATATAAAGTCAATAGTGATGGGACGGCAAAACTAACAAAATATAGCGGGAATGCATCAACTCTTGTTATAGCAGAAGAGATTGATGGGCATCCTATCAAGGAAATTGGTGAAAGAACATTTAGCCATAACAGAACCTTGAAGAGCATCATTGTACCTTCCAACGTTAGCATTATTGGAGATCATGCTTTCAGCTTTGCAGACAAGCTGGAGGAGATTACAATTATTGGACCAGTCGACAAGATAGAAGACAATGCATTTTATAATTGTACTCGCCTTGAAACTGTAACAGTGTGCGGGAGCAACATGACTATTGGGGAAAGAGCATTTAGCCATTGTTCAAAATTAAGAAATGTTATAGTTCTTGGGAGCGTTAACGAAATCGAGGAGCATGCATTTAGCTTTTGCTCAAAACTAGAATCAGTTTCTCCAATAACCGGATTACTGAAATTGAAAAATAATGCTTTCTACAATTGTACGTCTCTGAAATCCATTCAATTAGTGGGACAGGACCTTATCGTTGAAGAACGAGCATTTAGCCATTGCTCGTCAATCAAAGATATAACGATTGCAGGATCCCTTAGCAAGTTAGATACTCATGCTTTCAGTTTCTGCTCCAAGCTTGAAGCTATTACCTTAGCAAAAGGTCTGTCAAAGATCGGTGACAGCGCTTTCTCGTCATGTTCACGTCTTAAAACGATTAATTACTGCGGATCAAAGGACGAGTGGAATGCCATTAGTGTTGGAAACTATAACAGGCCGCTGAATAGTGCAAACGTAGTTTATGACTATAAAGTGCCAGATTTGCCAAGCGTTGATCAAGCTGAGACTGTAAAACAGGATAAAACTGCTTCTACAAATGAAGTAACCGCAACCCCTGCACCTTCATCTACTCCTGTAACAACGCAGTCAGAAACCATATCACACGATGGTAATTTTCCTGCTGTACAGTCAGCCACCTATACTGATATAAAATGGAGTGGTGAATTAGGATATGTCGCTACTGACAACAATTCTGCATTGATTGTCGATTGTTCGCCTAATGCGGACTCGGTTAGTATCAGTAGCGAAATTGGAGGCCTAACTGTTACTGGAATAGGTGATGGCGCTTTTGAAGGCTGTACTAAGCTGAAAGATGTTTATATCTGGGCAGATATCGCATCTATTGGAAATAATGCATTCAAAGGATGTAGTTCTTTGGAGGAAATCAGTATTCCGGCCAGTGTAAAAACTATAGGTGTTTCTGCGTTTGAAAACTGTAGTGAACTTGAAAACGCATATATTTGGGGTGATCCCGAATCGATTCCTGACTTTGCCTTTAAGAATTGTATTAATCTAGAAGAAATAAGCATCCCATCTGGAACTAAGTCCATAGGTGTCTCTGCCTTTGAGGGGTGTATCAATCTGGAAAATGCATACATATGGGGCGATTCGGAGATTGGTGATTCTGCATTCAAGGGCTGTACTTCACTCAAAGAAATCAGTATTTCTTCTGGAATTGAGACAATCGGTGTATCAGCTTTTGCAGGTTGTATAAGTTTAAAAGATGTATATATTTGGGGGGACTCTGACATTTCGGCTTACGCCTTCCAAGGATGTACAAGCATTGAGGAAATTAGTATATCCTCTGGAGTTGACTTGATAGATGATTATGCTTTTGAAGGCTGTACGAGTCTCCGTGAAGTATTAGTGTGGGGTAATAATACATATATATCTGATACTGCTTTCCTTAATTGCCCAAATCTGAGCAGAATCCCCAGAAGCTCAAATACCACAAAACCAGCAAAGAAGCAAACAGCTGTCACTTCGACGCCTGTACCTGCGGATACATCTACAACCGTACCTTCTCCCACGCCAAAATTAAAGGAAACAGCCACCCCTCGTCCTAGCGAGCAAAAAGAAGTAGTTCCCGTTTCAAATTCTGGTGGAAAGTATCCGGAAGGTACCTATTTGGTTGGAAGAGATATAGCCCCTGGTAAGTACCTGTTTACGGGAACTGGCCCGGCAGATATCTACTATTCTTGCCCTG
This sequence comes from Bacillota bacterium, assembly GCA_030057655.1. Classification (GTDB taxonomy): domain Bacteria; phylum Bacillota; class Clostridia; order Christensenellales; family Aristaeellaceae; genus UBA6115. The sequence goes on along the minus strand of JASGUQ010000050.1, from coordinate 93,823 downwards.
ATGACAAGTTTAATGATGACACATATGTTAAGGAAGGAAGTATCTGGAAAGCAGGTGATTCTGCTGTTATTGACTTGAAAGACAATACCTATTTCATGATAACGCTTCATCCAATACAAATTGACTTATATGAAGTTGCAATAACTGACGATCAAGCTTATGAATTGCCTGTAGGTACATATCATGTTGGGACAGACATTGCTCCTGGAAGTTATTTGTTTGTAGGAACAGGCCCTGCGGATATTCTCCTGAACTGTAAAGATGATAACTTCCTCGAGGGCACCTTCGTTAAAGAAGGAAGCATCTGGAAAGCAGGCGATTCTGCAGTCCTAGATCTTAAAGATAATACTTATTTCCAAGTAACCCTTCATGCGGTTAATATCAGTAAATATCAATTCTCGTTATCAGAAGACGAAGAGAAAGAGTTGCCAGTTGGCATTTATCATGTTGGAACTGACATTCCTGAAGGAAAGTATTATTTCATCGGAAAAAGTACAACAGATATTCTTTACAACTGTCCGGATAATAGTTTTACTGAAGGCACTTATGTAAAAGAAGGAAGCATTTGGAGTGATAAAGACATTGTTCTCCTAAATCTTGTAAAAGATACATATGTTTATGTTCAGCTCCATGCAGTAAATATCAAACGCTTCTCTGGAATTACAATTGAAAGTGACGGAGCAACTTTACCGGTAGGTATCTATCGTGTTGGAGAAGATTTCCCCGCTGGTGCATATACGTTTGTTGGGACCGGTGCGGCTGATATTCTTTACAACTGTAAAGATGACCAGTTCAGAGACGGAACATACGAAAAAGATGGAAGCATTTGGTCCGCAGGCAATACAACAAAGTTGACGCTAAAAGACAACACATATATACAGATTACAATAAAACCTGTGATAATAAAGAAATAGTTTGATGACTTAATTTGAGGAGGGCTGCTTCATGAAAACGATTGTGTCGATCATTCTAACGGCAATTTTAATTTGCAGTGCTGTTTTTTCTGCAGCAGAAAGCTTAACTGACATTAATATAAAAGCACTGGACAATGATACGCTTTCTTCATTAGCCGATGAGATAAAAGCAGAAATGGCTTCGCGTGGTTTGCTAAATGAGATATATCCAGGGCTCTACCTAGCGGGAAGAGACATTGAAGTCGGAAGTTTTGTTTATACGAACACGGAAATGGGTAAGGATATTGAGAAGTTTTACATATGGATTTACCCGGACATGAGCGCCTGGGACAAGAAAAATGCGGAAGGGAGTAATTTCAGTAGCGCTCAGCAAAACGCCATATGCTATAGTACCATTTATTCTGCCGGAGACCGAATAACTATTAATTTGGAAAAAGGAAACGTCCTCTATATTCCATATGGCGTTGGGACACTTGAGAGAATCCAACAGGCGTGGGCACCATAAACATAGAGTGATTTTTATGTCTCTTCCAGAGAGATGACTCACCATTTAAGTCAGCCAAAGAATGAGGGAGGTATCATCATGAAAAGGATTCTGGCACTGGTTCTCGTCTTCACGCTCTTTTGTACAGCAGCATTTGCTACAGGACAGGAAAAGAAACAAACGATGGATGATGTTGTCACATACGCAAAATCTGTGGCAGCTATGATTGCTTACACTGCAGACGATCCTGTTTCAGGAGCGGTAGAAGAAGTTGAAATTGGCGGCAAGAAGGTCAAAGTACATTCCGAATTCAAATATGCCATGGATGTGTACTATGCTTTCTACAAGGATTATTTTGAATGCTTAGGATCAATGGATTTATCCAGTTTGACAAAAATGGCTACGCTTGCTGAAGAAGCAGAAAAGCTTGATGTCGTGATGGAAAAAATCAACGAGATGGATCTCAGCGATGGTGATATGGCTTACTACATGGAAGTGTATTCTGAGATCCTGAAGCTTATGGGTGGAGATTTCTCCAGCTCAACTCCCTCTTCTAGTACCGGTGGTGATGACTTTGGCCTGGACGATCTGAATGATCTTCTGAATGGCTTTGGTTTCTGATAAGAAGAGAAATGGACTGGGTTTCAAAGACGTCTGTGGAGGGCAGCGTATGAAAAGGATTGTCGCATTTCTGCTAGCAGCATCGATACTTGTTGCCTGTCTCCCTGCTATCGCAGCAACAAGTTATTCAGACTTGATTTCTTCTGTTCTTGATTCCCTTGAAGAAAATAATAAAAAACTCTCTGGAGCGCCACAGCAAACCGCGAATGGCTCATATCGTGCGGTTGAAATGCTATCACTTATGGCTTATAGGCTTGATTCCGCTGGAGTATACTCAGACGTCATTGATAGTGCCATCGACACATTGAATGCGAACAACAAAGGACTTGATGGTGCCCCACAGCAAACTGCAAACGGTTTATATCGTTGCGTTGAGTTGCTTGCGGTTATCGGACTTGAACTGGATTCATCCGGAAAATACCGCGAATTTATCATGCAAGTACTTGAAGACATGGACACAAACAACAAAAGCGCGTCAAGCGCGGTACAACAAGAGGTCAATGGCGCATATCGAATGGTAGACATGCTGACAATAATCGCATATGAAAAAGGTGTCAGTTCTGAAATGATTTCTACCGTTATTGATTCCTGGAAATCTGGTGATAAATCCGCGTCTGGAGCACCTCAGCAGTTAGTCAACGGACTTTATCGTTGCGTTGAGCTTATTTACCTAATTGGCAACAAGTCAGACACCTGGGGAATCTGGAGCTCATATTTCTCAAGCGTTTATGATAACTGGGTGGATGTAAATAAATCATGCAAAGGTGCGCCACAGCAAGCTGCAAATGGCATGTATCGTATTGTTGAAATGCTGGCCGGTTGGGCTCAGACATTATAAAACCGCTTAAACAAGGAGGAAAGATCATGGAGTGCCCTAAATGTGGAAGCAGCAATGTCTCAGTAAACACTTTCCAAGAGGATCGCGGTTCAGTAACAACTGCAACAACAAAATCCAAATATCAAGAAAAAGGACACGGCTGTCTCTGGTGGCTTACCATTGGCTGGTGGTGGTGGATCGTTGATTTACTTTCTTGGATTTTCTTGTTTATCCCTAGGTTGATTCTGCGTTTATTTGCTGCTCCATTTAAGAAAAAGAAGTACAAGGGCACATCGTCAACAGTAAGTACAACTGTCAACAATGTGGTGTATAAGACTGTTTGTACTTGCCAAAACTGCGGTCATAGTTGGTCAAAATAAACCAATAATTGTGAAGGAGGACTCCCTGTATGAAAAAGACTGTTTCTCTTATCCTGGCGGTTGTAATGCTGGCTTGTTTTGCATTCACTGCTTCCTATGCAGAAGGCATTGATCTGTCATCATTGTCTTATGAAGAGCTCATTGCCCTTCAATCGAAAATCACACTCGAAATAATGTCAAGGCCAGATTTCAAGACAGTAAAAGTGCCTCCGGGGGCTTATAAAGTTGGCGTGGATATTCCCGCTGGCAAGTGGACAATCACAGCTTCTGAAGGAGCGTGTGAGGTTTATTGGGGAAAATCTCTAGATGAATATGGCGTAGAGGTGCCTTGGAGCGATAGAATTGACTATCTCGATGATTGGGGCTCTAACTCTACAGTTTCTTGGGAGCTTGTTGAAGGCACATATATTGTTGTTAGCCGGAACGCTGTTACATTTACGCCTTATGTACCAGTAAGTCTTGGTTTCTAATTATCATGATAAAAAAGGGAGAGCAAGAAAATGCGTAAATCCATTAAATTTCTTTTGATTCTGGGAATCCTTCTCGTTTTCTCAAGTGTTGCGTTAGCTACTGAGATTCCAGGTGGTCGTTACAAAGTTGGTGAGGATATCCCTGAAGGATGCTACACTATTTCCAGTATAAAAAGAGGTACCAACCTTACGGTATGGGGAGCAGAATATGATGATTATAAAGCAGCTGGTGGCTTATTGCTCAATGTTGTAGTAAATGATAAAAACCCATGCTTGGGAAAGGTTGTTTTAGTTAAGGGGAATGTAATTGACTTTACGGCGGCTCTTGACTTTACAAAATATGAAGGACTTGAATTTGATCCGGAGTCAACTAATACAGTATACGGTGGACGATATACAGTAGGAGAAGACATTCCTGCTGGATCCTATTCCATTTCCGCCACAGATCGGGGAACCAATCTAACTGTATGGGGCGCTGCATATGATGACTATAAAACCAACGGTGGGCTCCTTTTGAATGTTGTAATGAACAAGGATCGAAACCCGAATCTTGGAAAAGTTATACTTGAAGAGGGTAATGTTATCGATTTTTCTTCGCCATTGATTTTTGAACCATACAAAGGATTTTCTTTTGATTGATCAAACAAACGGAAGGATGATATAGATGAAGAAATCTTTGATTGCTATATTAGTTTTGGTTCTATTGGTAATATCAGTTGCATCTATGGCTGAAGATGCCTCGTCTGTTGATTTAAACAATTACAGTTTTCAAGAATTAGTATCCCTCCGGCAACAAATTGATGCACGACTTGTCCAACTGTCAACGGAGATAGATCATTCTGCCTATTCACTAGATGGGTTAGTATATGTATCAAACGGATCAGAAATTCGGATCAATCTTTATGAGGGCACTAATACTGACTTGGTTATTCCTTCTGAAATCGATGGGATACCTGTTACTCAAATACACCCTAATGCTTTCAAAGGGAACAAGACTATAACTTCAATTGTTCTCCCGGAGGGAATGACGGAAATTCCTAAAGAGTTCTTTGCGGACTGTACAAAGCTTGAAAGTGTTTCTTTGCCAAAATCTGTGACAAAAATAGGTTGGTGGGCTTTTAATGATACATATAAGCTGAAGAACATTGTGTTACATGAAGGAATCACGGAATTATCAAGCGCAGCATTCCAACGCGCTGAAGGACTAGAAGGGGTTGTTGTTCTTCCCAAGTCCTTGACTACAATGGGTGATTACGCATTTAGCCGCTGTGATAAACTTGACGGAGCTATTATTCAAAGCAATCTAACTGTTTATGACTGTACGTTTTCTTGCGAGCGAATGAAATTCATATATGTTTGTGAAGGCAATGTTGTAAGTTTTGAAGGAAAGCCTTTCGATCCTGGCTTGGAGGTGGCTATTCTTCCCGATACAGTAACCCAGATTGCGGACGGTGTTTTTGAAAACTGCAATCGTCTTACCATTGTTTGCCCAGCGGGTTCATATGCTGAAAAATATGCCAAGAATAACTTTATTATGTGTGATACTGAACACTATTCACAATACGTAGAACAATATAATACTGAATACTTAGGCACATAAAATCACAGCCCTCAAGAAAGGAGCCTCTTGTGATGAAAAAGATATTCTGTGTTTTAGTTGTCGGTATACTGCTGATTTCCACAGCGGCTGTTATTGCTGATGAAGTAGATCTTTCAGGAATATCATTTGATGAATTGGTGGCGCTAAAGGAACAGATCAACCTTGCTATTTGGAATAGCCAGGAATGGCAAGAGGTTAGGGTTCCAACTGGTCTTTATAAAGTTGGTGAAGATATACCGGCTGGTAAATGGACAGTTTTAGCTCCTGAAGGTTCATATAATTATGTCAAATGGGGTACTAAGCCTGATGCAAGCGGAACACACTTAGAAAGCTGGGAAGGGAATGAGATGATCTATTCTACCTCATTCGAAAGATATGATCCGAACAATCATCGTTCACAATTGGATATTGAATTGTTTGATGGTATGTACTTCTATGTTGAAGATGGATCTGCTATTTTTACTCCATATAACGGAAAACCAGACCTTGGATTTAAATAATTCAATGGAAAGGATGCCATCACATGAAGAAGCATGTTTCTTTGATTCTTGTCTGTGTTCTGCTAGCAACAATTCCAACACTTGGTTTCACAGAGGGTGCAAGTATTCAGTTTTTGAACACACCCTGGCTTTCTTCAGTGTCGACTGTTAAGGATGTTGTCAAAACCAAGCTAACGAAGGATCTTCCGACAGGCGAATTTGAAGTGAAGGAATGGAATACTCCAACATATGGAGACCACGAAGTCCGAGTTCCTGATGTTCCGATTTATACGCTGACATATGAAGGAAGGTCTTATTACCGTGTTGCTGATTTCAATGTTGCCGCATTGACTGTTAAGTTTGTTCCAAATGCATCAGACGGTACATATAGCAATGTTAATTTTGATGACTATGCTTTTATCGAAGCAATGTACCGTTTTGATGCCGATGCAGTTCATGATTGCAAAGATATCCTCAACGAGTTAAAGAAGAAGCTTTCCTCATTATATGGGGACCCGACAGATCATTATGACGATAATGAATACGAGGTGTATTATACCCTTAACGCTGAGGGGTATGTGTGGAACAACAATGACGATCATTCCTACCTTGAGTTGAGATGGGCAAAAATGAGCTCTTCATTCACTGGAACCATGGAGCATGTATATTTGACCTATGCATATGCAGACAAGGAATACATAACAACAAAGCAACAGGCAACACCAGTGTCTGATGGAGAATCAAATCTTGATGTAGGATCAACAGACGGTCTTTAATATATAACAGTAGTAGGAGGAGCATCCATGAAGAAAGGTTTGGCATATTCGATAATAGCTGTACTAGCAGTGCTTGCTATTGCCTTTGCTGCTATTCATTTTACAAACAATGCTGACAAAACCAAGCAGATCGAAACCCTGAACGCAGACGTTGCCGACAAGGCCGGTCAGATTGAAACCCTGAATGCGGATGTTGCCAACAAGGCCGGTCAGATTGAAACCCTGAATGCGGATGTTGCCGACAAGGCCGGTCAGATCGAAATCCTGAACGCTGATGTTGCGGACAAGGCTGGACAAATCGAAACCCTGAACGCTGATGTTGCGGACAAGGCTGGACAGATCGAAACCCTGAACGCGGATGTCGCCGACAAGGCCGGTCAGATTGAAACTTTGAATGCTGATGTTGCGGATAAAGCCGGTCAAATCGAAACCCTGAACGCGGATGTCGCTGACAAGGCCAGTCAGATTGAAACCTTGAATGCTGATGTTGCCGGTAAAGCAGAGGAGATTAAAACTCTGAATGCAGACGTTGCCAGTAAGAAAGAGGAAATCAAAACTCTGAATGCAGACGTTGCTGGGAAGGCTGAGGAAATCAAAACTCTGAATGCAGACGTTGCTGGCAAGGCTGAACAGATTGAAGCTCTGAATGCAGATGTCGCGAACAAGGAAGAGCAGATTAAGACTTTGAATGCAGATGTCGCTGGAAAAGCCAAGGAAATCGAAACGCTCAATGCAACTGTTAAAGAGAAAGACAGTCAGATAGAAGCGTTGACTGCAGATGTCGCGGATAAATCTAGCCAAATAGAAACGTTGACTGCCGACGTCGCGGATAAAGCAGCTCAAATAGACACCTTAACCTCGGACAACAAAAAGAAAGATGATCAGATTGAATTGTTAAAAGAGATGGTCTCTGGAAGCAGCGCATCTCCTACATCACTTGAAACTGATAATCCATTAGTTACCGCACCCACAGAAGAATTTGTAATTGAGCGACTCGCAACAGTTCCTGATATTGCGAAAATTGCTGCAGCCACAGAGGATAATGACCCTAATGGCCAATTAGGTAAACAGGGTGGTTACACAGCGCAGATTTATTTCTCAAGTCCTCTTGTTAATCCAGCATACGCAAACAAGCCTGATCTTGATGTTATCGACGCAGGAACAAGCTGCGGTGGAAGCATAGAAGTATATGCTACCGTAGCTGATGCGGAGAAGCGGGAGCGGTATTTGGCATCTTTCGATGGTGGTGCGATGTCTTCCGGATCTCATACTGTCGTAGGAACTATGCTCGTACGCACCTCATCTAAACTTTCAGCTTCTGATCAGAAAAAACTTGAAGAAGAAATCATCGCAGCATTAACTGCAGAAGAAACACCAGTTGTGGATAAGAGTAATGAATCGTCTGTTCCTCAGGAACTAGTCACTGTCAAAGAAAGTGGTTTCCAAATTGTCCATGGTTATCTCAAGTACGCATTTGTTGCACATAACAATATGACGGAAAAGGCAGCATATTTACCTGCATTCCGCATCACGGTTAGGGATGCTGAAGGAGGGCTGATCTCAACAACAGATCAGATTCTGAATGTTATATATCCCGATCAGGATGTAGTCTATGCTGGTCAAGGAAGCAAGCTTGATGAAACGCCTGCGTCAATCGAAATCTCTTATGTTGAACCTGATGACGATTGGCATATCGTGAGCACATCCAAACTTGACCATGCTAAATACACGCCTTTTGAGATAAAGAGCTCAAAACTGAAAGACAACAGAATAATCGGTGAGCTATACAACCCGAATGATTACAATCAGTCCATGATAGCAGTTACTGTGGTTTTTAGAGATAAAAACGGTCAATTGCTCGGCGGAGACACCACTTTTATCAATAACGTAAAAGCCGGTGAAACTGTACCTTTCGAACTCAGTGTTAGTAAAGATCTCGTCACAGATAGTTTTGAGGTTTATGCTCAGCCTTGGTAAAAAATCAATCCAGCTATTATAAAAACGGTCGACTTCCAGGCATAGGAAGGTGAAATCCAGAATAGGAGGCACCTTCCATGACAAACGAGCAGAAAATCAGAATCGCGTCACTCAGGAGAGCCGGGTGCGGGTATACCGCGATTGCCCGGGAACTCGGCCTGACGAAAAGCGCAATCAGCAATTACTGCCGGGGCAATGGCCTCGGCAGTATTATTGAAGAGAAAGGCAGAAAGAGCTTGCAATCATCTCCGACCCATGGTAATACAGAACACGCCGAAAAGCCTGTCAGACAAAGCGTTCCAGGCTTCCGGGTGACCACCGTTTTCGCGGATGTACCGAATGAAGCAGCGGTCGCCGAGGCACTTCGGATTCTGACAAATGTGTGAGGTGACAGCAAGTGAAAAGAGTGATATGCCTTTACCGGGTGTCCACCATCGGCCAGGTTGACCATGATGACATCCCGATGCAAAAGCTGGCCTGCAGGGAGTACGCAGCCACACACCCTGACTGGGAGATCATAGATGAGATCTCTGAGAAGGGGGTTTCCGGGTACAAGGTCAGCTCCAATGACCGAGACGCTATCGTGGAGATCAAGAAGCGAGCAGCACAACATCAGTTCGATGTGCTGCTCGTTTTTATGTTCGACCGTCTGGGCCGCCGGGAAGACGAGACGCCCTTCGTGGTACAGTGGTTCGTACAGCAAGGTATCGAGGTCTGGAGCACCAAAGAGGGCGAGCAGCGATTCGACACCCACGTGGACAAGCTCCTGAACTACATCCGTTTCTGGCAGGCTTCCGGCGAAAGCGAGAAGACCGCGATCCGGGTTCGGACCAAGCATGAGCAGATGGTTATGGACGGACAGTGGCGTGGCGGCTATACAGCTTACGGTTACCGACTGGAACACCTGGGTCGCACCAATAAGAAGAACCAGCCAGTCAGGGATCTGGTAATCGACGATGAAGAGGCCAAAGTAGTCCGGGAGATCTTCCGGCTGCTCAGTGATGAGGGCTATGGCACTAACCGGGTAGCCAATTATCTGAACGAGCGGGGCATTAAAACCAAGCGCGGAACAACGCTCTGGCGCGGCACCAGTGTCCGGGCGCTAATCGCCAATCCGATCTACAAGGGAATTCTCCGGTTCGGCGATGATCTTTCAGAGCCCTTCGAGCATCTCCGGATCATCGATGACGCCACTTTCGACCGGTGCCTGGAACTGGTGAAGGGACGTGCGTGTAAACCGGAAGAGCAGCCGACCGTGCCAGTTCGGACAGACTCCCGGAGCCTGCTCACCGGGCTGCTGTTCTGCGGCGAGTGCGGAAGCCGCCTCTGCTACAGCCACAACACCACCCGTAAGAAGCTGGCGGATGGTTCCATCAAGGCTTATGACCGCGACACCTACCGCTGCTACCGCAAACTATCCTCGCGGAAGTCTTGCACCGGTCCCAGCGGCTATGCCATGGAACCGCTGAACGATTCTGTAGAAAGCGAAGTCCGGCAGTTCTTCAAGAACCTCGGCAGTGTTCCCGCCGAAACACTTGTCGAGCGTGCCTGCAGCCGGAATGCAGAGGTTCTGCAGGTGGCTTACCGGCAGGCAGTCAGCGAATTCGAAAAAACGCAGAAACAGGTTTCCGCGCTGGAAACAGAAGCTGTGAAGGCCCTCACCGGTGAGAGCCAGCTCGACCTGAGCATAGTCAACGCCATGCTCCTGAAGCATCGGGCTAAGCTGGATGAGGACTCCGCAGCCGTTGAGGAGGCCAAAGCCAGGCTTGAAGCAGAGGAAAAGAACCGCAAATCCACCGAGGCCCAGGTTGGGCAGCTGCTGACCTGGGCGGAGAAATACGACGAGGCTAGCTACGAAGCCAAGCACCTGATCATTGCCGCGCTGGTCGATCGGGTGGAAGTCTACAAGGATCATGATGTCAAGATTTATTTCAAAGTTACCGCAGAGCAGTTCCTCGGCAAGGTGATCCGGATCGCCTGAGTACCGCTCCCCGCTGGACTCAATTCTGAGCCTGGCGGGGTTCTTTTTTAGTTTTGGCCAGAAAAAGATGTTGTGTTTCGTCTCATTCTCAGCTACAATCTATTGCGGTTCTGATGAATTCAGAGAGGTGACCGTTCCATGAATGATGAGACGAAGGAAACCCAGGAATCGTGGGAAGAATCCCATCCCTGGCTCTCCAACCTGACAAAGCAGGATGAGGACGATTCCGTTGATGAAGTGATCCGGTATACGCTGGACGAGCTGAGGTTTGCATAACCCCGCAGATACTGCTATAATCCTTTAGAATTCAATGCCCGGAGGGCAGAAAGGAAGGTTTTCATGAACAAGGGTGAACTCATCAATGCCGTGGCCGCGAATGGTCTGAGCAAGAAGGACGCAGAAGTTGCTATCAATGCAGTATTCGGAGCGATCGGCGATGCGCTGGCCAAGGGCGAAGCCGTCCAGCTGATTGGCTTTGGTACTTTCGGTGTAAAAGAACGCGCTGCCCGTGAAGGCCGCAATCCCCGTACTGGTGAAGTCGTGAAGATCGCTGCTTCCAAGGTTCCCACCTTTAAGGCGGGCAAGGCTCTGAAAGATAAGGTGCAGAAATAATGGCTACGAAGAAAAAGGTTGCTGAAGAAGTCAAGGCTGTCGAAGAAAAGGTAGAAAAGGCCGTTAAGAAGGCTCCCGCTAAGGCGAAGGCCGCAGCCAAGAAGGTAGAAGACAAAGTAGTCGCTGAGGAAATTGAAGTCAAGAAGACCGCAGCCAAAACCGCTCGGAAGACCAAGGAAACAGTTAAAAAGGTTGAATCCGCAGCGAAGAAGCCTGCTGGCAAGCTGGAAATCATCGTCCAGTCTCCGATGGGTGGCAACATCACCGCCGAAGAGATCGCGGCAAAGCTGCCCAAGGGTGCTGAAACCGTGTTTGTCCGGGTCGATCAGAATAAGCTCTGGTGGATCAAGGGTGAAGAAACCGGGTCTGTAGACATTTGGTAAAAAGAAAAACGCTCGTGCCGTAGTCATCGTACCGGTCGCGAGCGTTTCTCTTTCTGTTATACAGTTTCTTGCTGTCAACGGTCTTGGTAACGGGGCTGAAGTTCCACATCGTTCGCCGCTGACGGTTCAGTTCCTTCTGAGCTTTCTTGCTCAGCTTGTCCTTCGGAACAAATCTGGCCATGATCATCAACTCCCTTCGCATGGCGTAAGGAAAGTATAGCATGGCCAGGAATTGCGGACAATAACAGGAGCAGAAAAATAGCAGTATCTATTTTCCGTTTGAGCTTGCCCCACAGTCGCGTCACATTGGCCCTGTTTCGGCGAGAAACTGTTCGGTTGAGGAAACGGACGCTTTTCTCTTTGGGGCGGCAGAAAGGCCGACAGCGGGCTTCAGCAGGAGGAAGCATGCTTTTTAAGGATTGGGATATTGAACTGACTGGGGAGCGGGTACGCATCACGCCCATGCGGATGGAGGATGACCCCGCTTATGGCAAAATGCTGCTCGGGCCGGTGTATGAGCAGTCAGTTGCGGTTCTGGGAAAAGCTAATACCGGAATCGAGAAGATCATCGATCATACAGAGCAGGATGAAACTCACGCCCTCCGGCTGGTCGGTGATGATGCTCTCGTCGGCTGGATCACACTGCAGAAGGATATGGAGGGAAGACCGGACATCGGAATCTCTCTTGTAAAGGAGCATCAGAATCATGGAATTGGCCCAGAGGCCGTGACCCTGTTTGCGAATCGTCTGCATTCGGTTTACGGGCTTGATCGCGTTCACGTGAGGATCTCAGCGCTGAATCCCCAGTGCCAGAAAGCCTTTCTGAAGATTGGCGCTGTCCTGGATAAAGCAGAACCGGATTACCGCCTGAAAAAAATATTGGATGCCTTCCCGGAAGATGCTCGGCCTGACGACCCGCCTCCGGATATGCTGTTTTATCATATTGACCTGCCGATTTCCGGCACACCGTTCACGTCGAAGATGGCGACAGAGCCAACTGGAACCAGCGGTCAAGCCAACCAGAAATCCGGACGATAAAGCCCACCGGAACAGGCGACGGAGCTACCCCGACCGGGTTGGCTTGCTCGAAGGAGCGAGCTGTTCACATCGAAAAATGTACCCCGGTGGCCGTGTACCATCAGTAAAGGCAAAAAGAAAGAGAAGCCTGATTTCTCAAGCTTCTCACGTGGTGGTGACAGTTGGACTCGAACCAACGACCCCATCGATGTGAACGATGTGCTCTACCGACTGAGCCATGCCACCACGTTTCCCGCCACCCGGGAGTTTGAAGAACCTACCACTTCGGACTGGCGTTTGATCCAGTCCATCAACACCTTTTCCCGGGACAAAACGGCTGCCGCCTCCCGGGCACTGTCCACAAAATCCTGCCTGAGCCCCGTGATCCCGGAGGGCATCAGCGGGCAAACCGGCCAGGCGCGCGGATCCAGGTCCACATCGACTCTGCCGCCCCTCTCTACAAACATCAGGGGAAAAACCCTGCAGGCCAGGGGCCTGTCCCCCCTGTCGCAGACGCCTTCACAGGTGAGCAGCCTGCCGCCTTTTAAATGAGGGTCATCCGAAATGGAAAAACCTTCCGGCATTTCCTGATAAAAAGCTTCCTCCCCCGGAAACAGCAGCATGCCGCCCAGGCCGTCCTCATCCTCCAGGCAGCAGGCGTCCCCGCAAAGCGATCCGCAATCGCGAGAAAGCGGTGTGACCCGCGCCAGTTTTTCACGCGCTTCAAGAAGCGCGGAAAGGATGCCTGCTTCATCATTCATTGACAGGATTGTAGCACTTGCGGCCTTTATTGACAAGCAAAGGCCCCGCTTCTACAATGAGCGAAAGAAAGAAGACAAAGAATCTTCATCAACAGGAGAGAGAATGCGCATCCATCTTCCGGATTATGTTTTGGAAGCCATCCGCCGCCTGGAGAACAGGGGCCATGAGGCTTATGTCGTGGGCGGCTGCGTCAGGGACAGCCTTTTGGGAAGAAAAGCGCTGGATTTTGACCTGGCGACAAGCGCGCTGCCGGAAATGACGCGCGAAGCGTTTGCAGGCTATCCCACCATCGACACCGGCATCAAGCACGGCACGCTGACCGTCCTGATTGATCACCACCCCCTTGAGATCACCACCTACCGCACGGACGGCACCTATTCTGACGCCAGGCACCCGGATCAGGTCACCTTTGTGCGCTCCATCAGGGAGGACCTGGCCAGGCGTGATTTCACCTGCAACGCCATGGCCTACCACCCGGACACCGGTCTGTATGACCCTTTTTCAGGGCAGAAAGATTTGAAAAACAAGCTGCTGCGCGCGGTGGGGACGCCTGAAAAGCGCTTCAGGGAGGACGCGCTGCGCATCCTGCGCGGGCTGCGCTTCTCAGGGCAATTGGGTTTTGACATCGAGCCCCTGACCCTAAAAGCCATGGTAAGCATCAAAGGCAGGCTGAACCTTGTGGCCGTTGAGCGGATCGCAAAGGAGGTCAACCTGCTGCTGCTTGGGGATTACGCGGATCAAGCGCTGAGAAAAGCGCCTGAGATCCTGCTGTGCGTTTTGCCGGAATTGGCGGAAAGCGGATCCTGGCAGACAGGGCTTGATCTTTTTTCTCACTTAAAAAAGGACCTGCCCCAGAGGTGGGCAGCGCTGTTTTTGGAGCCAGGCGCTGACGCCGCGCAAGCAGCCCTGAACAGGATCAAACAGCCCCGCGCGCTGTGCGAGGAAAGCGTGCTGCTGCTGAATCATCTTGGTGATGATATTGAGACGGGGAACCTGAGGCTGCTGATATCGCGCCTGGGCTACCAGACGGCGCAGAAGCTGCTGCAGCTCACGCGCGCCGTGTTTTTGCTAAAAGGTCAGGCTGACAAGGCTTCCGGCATGGAGCGCCTTGAGAAAGAGCTGACCTGTCTTCGGGAGGAGGGCATTGACCTGAGCCTGAAGGGGCTTTCGGTCACAGGACGAGATCTCCTTGACCTGGGCTACCCGGAAGGAGAACAGCTGGGGCAGGCGCTGTCCCGCCTGCTGGAACTGGCCCTGACCGGTCAAATACCAAACCAAAGGGAAGACCTGCTGAAAAAGGCTGCCTTATGGCTTAAAAATAACTAAAACCGCCAGTCCGGCGGTTTTGCTGTTGATTTATCTGAAAAATTCAGGCGATTCCATGCAGCCGGGCCGTGCGCACTGCGAAATCCGCCGCCCGCTGCCTGTCCGCAAGGTTGGGCCGGCCCAAACGGAAGAAAAGAAAACTTCCCGGGCACACAAAGGTCTCAGGCAGCATGCGAATGCCTGAGAGGCGCAGGGCGTTGACCAGGTCCTTGCGCTCTGTAAGGCCCGCTGTGCAGCTTGAAATCAGAACCGCCGTCACCGGGCGGCCTGCCAGCCGTTTGACAAAATCCAGCAGCTCCGGCGCGGTTTTGTCCGCGTAGACGCCGCTGACGATAAACAGCAGGCCTTCAAGGGAAGCGGGGTCGCAGTCCTTGATGTCCTTTGCCAGAACGGACAGCGCGTCCGCCACTGCCGCGGCGATTTTTCTTGAGTGTCCGGTTTTGGTGTGATAAATAACGTGAACCATGCATTGCCTCCCTTCCCACTTTAAAGCATAACCTAAAATCTCTGAATTACAATCAAATCCATGTAAAATCTGCTCAAATATAAACAGCCGGGCCGCTTTTCGCAGCCCGGCTGAAGAAGGCGCGGCTTTCGCCGCTTTATAATCAGTTTTCAGGGACCAGAAGGCCGAGGTCGCCGTCTTTCCTCAGGTAGAGCACGTGGGCCTGTTCGCTGTCCACATCAATGTACACAAAGAAACTGTGCCCCAGCAGCTCCATCTGCAAAATGGCGTCTTCCCGGCTCATGGGGCGCACGGTGTAGGTCTTGGTGCGCACCACCTCGCGGCTCTTCCGCTCCGCTTCGGTCATTTCCTCAATGAATTCCGGAGTAATGTTCTCCGGCAATTCGGCGCGCAGGCGCTTTTCCAGCCTGGTGCGGTGGCGCAGGATCTGCCTTTCAAGCTTTGCCAGCGCCCTGTCAATGGACATGTAGAGGTTGTCCTCGCTGCTGGCCTCCGCGCGCAGGGTCACGCCGCCGATGGGCACGGTGATCTCGACGACGCGCCGGTTTTTTTCCTTGCGCATGCGCACAAACATCTCCGTGTCCGGGTGCAGGTACTTTTCCATGGTCTGCGTCTTTTTGAGGACGCGGTTGGTGATGCCCGGGGTGACGACCATGCCTTTGGCAGTGATGGTGGTCTTCATGGTAGAGCCTCCTTAGCAATATATCTTTCCGCGCGCCATTACGCGCGGTTACAGACCGGTTTATTCAATAAAAACATCCGCGAACACTTCTTCAGAAAGCACTTTTTTCGCGTAAGGGCAGGTCGCTTTGACCTTGTATCCGCCTTCTCTGGCGTACTGCGCCACCCGCTCAACCAGTTTGCGGGCGATGCCCTGATTGCGCTTGCCGGGGACGGTGAAAGTATGGACAACGACCAAAAGCCTGTCCCCCACCCTCTCAAAGTTGACCTCGGAAACAGGCCTGGTTTTATCCCCGCCAAGATAAAACCGGCCCTCGTCACAGAGGATGTCCATCGGCGCCCTCTCCCTTCGGTTTGAATTCTTGTATCTATTATATACCCTTTGTAAAGTCCCCTCAGACTTGAAAACGATACCGGAATCTGATATGATCGCCCTGAAGCAAAGGCTTCAGAAGGAGATTTTAATGGAAAAGAACAAGGTGTTTTCTCACATCGACCATACATTACTCAAGCCGGACGCCACCTGGAAGGACGTCGAAAAAGTGTGCAAGGAAGCCATCGAAAACGACATGGCCTCCGCCTGCATCCCGCCGCGCTTTGTCAAGCAGGCCAAGGATGCTTTCGGCAACCGCCTCAACCTGTGCACTGTGATCGGCTTTCCCATGGGTTACGCCACCACGCGGGTCAAGGTGTTTGAGACCCAGGAAGCCGTCGAGGAAGGCGCGGACGAGATCGATATGGTGATCCACATTGGCGACGCCAAAGCCGGGGACTTTGTCCGCATCACGGACGAGATCCGCGCGGTTAAGGCTGCCTGCTCCGGCAAGATCCTGAAGGTGATCGTGGAGACCTGCTACCTGAACGAAGAAGAAAAGATCGCCCTTTGCAAATGCGTTACCGACGGCGGCGCTGATTTCATCAAAACATCCACCGGCTTTGGCACAGGCGGCGCCACAAAAGAGGACATTGATCTGTTTAAGGAGCACATCGGCGAGGGCGTCCGCATGAAGGCCTCCGGCGGCATCCGCACCCGCGAAGCGATCGAGGGCTTTATCAACCAGGGCTGCGCCCGCATCGGCGCATCCGGCGCGCTGAAAGCTTACGAAGAATAATTGAATAATTGATATCTGCGGGCATCTCTGCACGCTGAACCCCATAACACCCTCAAAGCGGCCGATCAAAAAGCCGCTTTTTTTATTTAATCAGGTAGTTGATCCCGGCCCAAACAACGCCGGTTGAAATCATGACCAGGATGGGGCTTGTTTTCCATTTGCGCAGAACAAACAGCGCCACAACAAAGCAGCCGGCAGCGACCGGATCCAGGTTCTGGAGGCTGGCCGCGTTCCCGGGGCCAAAGAAGGCGAGGATGGCGATGCTGAGGCCGGCTGAAGCGATCAGCGCGACCGCCGCGGGGCGAAGGCCGGAAAGCACGCCCTGAAAAGCCGGCTTGTCCTTCCACTGCTGATAGATCCTGGCCAGGATCAGCACGATGATCAGGCTGGGGGTGATGCAGCCCAGGGTCGCGATGACCGCGCCCGGGAGGCCGCCCACACGGGTGCCCACGAAGGTAGACGCGTTCAAGGCGATGGGGCCCGGGGTCATTTCCGCGATGGTGACCAGGTCCGTAAAGGTGGCCATGTCCAGCCAGCCATGGATGACCACCACCTGTTCACGGATCAGGGGAAGCGCAGCCAGGCCGCCGCCAAAGGCGAAGAGGCCCACCTGGAAAAAAGCCTCATACAAAGTCCACATCATATTCAGCATTATTGAGCCTTCCTTTCCTGCCGCAGCACGCCGGCCAAAAAGCCGATCAAGCCGCAGGCCAGCAGCACCAGCACGATGTTGACCTTAAGCCACCACACAGCCAGGAAAGCCGCGATCATCAGGGCGATGGGCATGGGCTTTTTCTTTTTAAAGATGTTGCCTGCCATGGTCCAGACCACGTCCGCGATGACCGCGGTGACGCCCGCGCGCATGCCTTCCATCAGGGCAGCGACGACCTGATTGCTTTTGAAGGCCTCATAAAACATGGAAACAACCGTTAAAACGATCAGCGGGGGAAGCGAGGTGCCAAGGGCCGACACCAGGGCCCCCTTCACGGAAAACAGCCTGTACCCCAGCATGATGGAGGAATTGACCGCGATGGGGCCAGGCGCGGACTGCGCGATGGCGATCATGTTGAGCATGTCCTCATCCGTGACCCAGTGAAGTTCCTCCGCGAAGCGCTTGCGCATCAAAGGAACGATCACATAGCCTCCGCCAAAGGTGAAGGCACTGATCTTGAGCACCGACAAAAACAGCATCATCAGACTGGGCTTGTGTTCTTTCATTTGTTGACCTCCTTGCGCCTTGAAATATACTATGCTCCTCGCCTGTTTTCGTCAAGCGGCAAGCAGTAAAAATATCCAGGCAGACAGGCAGCATTCATGCGGTAAACAGCTCTTGAAGCCCGGCGGTTTATCAACCCGGGATCTCTGTGATATACTGCAAATAAGTTTTTAGGAGGGCAGGATGCGTTTATTGATTACCGCCATGATGGCAGGCGTGATGACCGGGTTTGGCGGGGCCGCTTTCCTGGGCGCGGAGCGGCAGGAAGTCGGCGCCCTGCTTTTCTCCATCGGCATGTTTTCGTCCCTGGTGCTGGGGTATCCGCTCTTTATCAGCCGCTGCGCCGGGATCATCTGCGGAAAAAGCGGAAAATTAAAGGAACTGCCCGGCCTGATTTTCGGCAACCTTTTGGGGGCCGTTCTCTGCGGGCTGGTCTATGGCCTGGCCGTCGCCTCCAAAGTGCCTGCCCTGCAGGCGGCGAGGCTTGAGCAAACCTTCTTTTCGACCCTGGCAAGAGGTACCTTTTGCGGGATGATCATCTATTCTGGCGCGCAAAGCTGGCAAACCATGGAATCCTCAAAGCCCCTTGGCGTCCTGCTCGCGGTGGCCGCCTTTGTGGTGTCCGGCTTTGAAAACAGCGTCGCGGACGCCTTCTACTTCAGCGCCGCATTTGCGCAAACCGGCGTGTTTGAGCCCAAGACGCTCAGCTTTGTTCTGGCCGCCGTTTTGGGCAACCTCATCGGCCCGGTCATCATCTGCCTGACCCAAGAGAAGCAAGAAACTGTCTGACGCGGATGCGCCGATCAAAAACAGCCGGGAATTTGCCGGCTTGATAAACGGTCAAAAAGAGGGCGCAGCAGGTTTTGCTGCGTCCTCTTTATTATTTGACCCGTCAAGTCTTAGTGGTCCTTCTAACCCTCATTGAAGCTGTTGACGGTGTGATGGTCGTTGATCTCCTCAGCCGCGCGGTCAGCGTCCTTGATCTGCTGTTTCTGCTCCATGTTCTCCTTTTCGCTGCGGAAGGAGTAGCGGTAGCCCATGAGCACGCTGATGAACAGGGCGAACAGGGTCAGCCCGTGCAGGAAGATCAGCAGCAGCACAGCCATGGTCACGGGGATCTCCAGGGCCTGCCTCTTGTCTTTTGTCACGATGATGTGGTTGCGGTTTCCCTTGTCCACGATCTCTTTGATCCAGTTTCCGGCCTTGACCAGCCAGGATTCGGCAGCCTTGGTGTCAAACGCTTTCTTGGTGTTCTCCATTTTCTTTCCCTCCGTCTTTTCCTGATTCTTAAATTTCCCTTTGTTTTCCAGGTCGATCATGGCCTGAAGCAGATCCCAGTTGCTTTCTTCCAGCGCGTTTTTCGCTTCCTCATAGGTGACGCCAGCCTTGGCCTTCAGTCTCTCCACCATTTCCAGTCTTTCCATGTTGCTTTCCTTTCTGCCCGCTTGGGGGCCGCTTGATGACGGTATCAGAATAAGCCCTGAAAATGAAAACAAGAGGCTTAAAAGATTAAGGAAAGATGAGGATTGCGGAAAGATTTTTTTATCTGCCGGGCAAAAAGGCCAATTAACCCTTAAAACAGCCCTTTATATTTCAATCATATCTTGACCCTGTAATGATTTTGTAATATAATCCAAAATAGATTTTTGTCACTTGGTATGCCGAGTGTGAGTCTGGAGGAAAATCGCATGGCTCGAACTGACTGGATGGCTGTCCTTCGCCGCGCGGCGTGCGCGCTGGTCGCCGTCGTTTTGGCGTGGACGCTGCTTCCTGCCGGGGCGGAAACGACCCATGGCATCATCACCGGGGACAAGGTTCTCTTCCGCAAGACCGTCACCAGCAGCGATTTCTGGGACCGCCTGAACACAGGCTGGGTCATCAAAACGCTTTCACAGGTGAATTATGACGGCCACCAGTGGTACAAGGCGGAAGCCAACGTGCCGGTGGCGCCGGGCCGCATCTACACCGGATATATTAGAAGCGATTTTGTGCGGATGCTGACCGAGGAAGAAGAAAAAGCCTGGCTGTTGAGCAAACAGCAGCCCTTCCTGGGCGTGAATTCGGGCACAGCCAGCACCCCTCAGGGTGAAAGCGGCGCGCCCGCCGCGCCAGCTGCCTCCTCCGGGACGCTGAAGATCACCAAAACCAGCACCAACCTGCGCCAGACCCCGGGCGGCACCTCGCTCTGGAAATATCCCATCGACACCCAGCTGCCTTTCAGCGGGGCGCCGGTTTTCTCCGGCGGCTACTACTGGACAAAAGTCGAAGACAGCGCGCGCAACCTGACCGGCTACGTGCGCTCTGACTGCTATGTGATCCTTTCCGGCGCCCAGGCTACCCAGGCGCCTTCCACCACCGCCGCGACCGCCAACATCCGCATCACCCTGGGCAAGACCAACCTGCGCCAGGCGCCGGGCGGGTCAGTGCTCGCGGTTTTGGAGCGCGGGGCCATCCTGCCCTATTATGGCGTGCCCACTGCGCAGGGCGGCTACAACTGGGTCTACGCCTATGACAGCACCAGCCAGCAATACGGCTATGTGCGCTCTGACTGCTACACCTTTGTGTCCGGCGCGGTGGCGCCTGTCATCACGCCCAAGCCGGCAGAATCCACAGCTGCGGGCTACATCATCACCACCAAGTCCCAGATCAACCTGCGCCAGACCGCCCAGGCCAACGCCCCGGTGGTTGGAAAGGTGGACAGACGCCAGGTCTTCCCCTTAACTGGCGCTGTTCGCACCGCAGGCGGCTACACCTGGTACCCGGTCTCGGTCAACGGGCAGGCCGGCTTCCTGCGCGGGGACTGCGCGAGGATGCTGACCAACAACGAATTGATCGCCTACCTGAACAGTAACCAGATTCCGGGCATCACACCGCCGTCCGGCGATACCCAGGCTTCAACCGGCTACATCGTGACCACGATGGACAAGGTGTATATCAGGGCAACAGCCAGCCAGGACGCCAGAACCCTGACTTTGATTGAGAAACAGGGCACGGCCTTCCCGCTTCTGTCCACCGTGACCTCCGGCGGCAGGCTGTGGTACAAGGTGTCTTACCAGGGCCAGGAAGGCTATATCCTGGGCTCGGTCTCCCGCATGATGACAAACACCGAATACCTGGAGTACATCAAGACCCTGCCCACGCCCGCGCCGACAGCCGCGCCCACCGCGGTGCCCCCGCTGTCCGAACTGAGCCTGACGGCGCTGACCAGCATGGAGAAGGTCATCATCCGCTCCGCTGCCACCACCGCGAGCAAAAACCTGGCCATCATTTATAAAGCCGGCTCCGTGGTCGCCCTGCGCGGCCAAAGCACCCAGACGGGCAAGGATACCTGGTACACCGTGCGCGTCAACGGCATCAACGGCTGGATCCGCGGCGACCTGCTGCGCATCCTGACCAAGGAAGAGGAGGCGGCCTTAAATAATACCGGCAGTCCGAGCGCGCCTGCCACAGGCAGTTACCGCACCCTGCAATTGGGCTCCTCCGGCGAGGACGTGACCAGGCTGCAAAAGGAATTAAACCGCCTGGGGCTGCTCAACAGCATTTACATCACCGGCACCTATGATTCCCAAACGGCTGCGGCGGTGCGCACCTACCAGCAAAACAACGGCCTAACGGTGGACGGCATCGCGGGCAGCAGCACCCAGCACAAGCTCTACGGTACGGTGCCGGAGAGCACCCATACGCCAAGCGGCGGCAGCACGGTGACCCCGACGCTCAACCCGGTCGAGATTGTCGACTGGTACAAGGGGGACATCAACGCCTTCTGGGGCCGGGGCGAGGTCGCTGTGATGACCGACGTTAAGACGGGCATCTCCCTGCGCGTGAAGCGCTGGGCCGGCGCCTATCACGTGGACGGCGAGCCGCTGACCGCAGCGGACACGGCCGCGCTGTGCAAGATCTACGGCGTGAGCAGCGCCCAGCAGATCCTGGAAAAGAACCTCTACCAGCGCCGCCCGCTTTGGATCACCCTGAAGGGCCGCACCTTCGCGGCCAGCCTGTACGGCGTGCCGCACAACTACCCGGCCGGCGACACCATCCCCAACAACGACTTCAACGGCCAGATGTGCATCCACTTCTACAACTCCCGGACCCACACCTCCGGCGTTGTGGACTCCGACCACATGAAGGCAATCAAGTACGCGTATGACGCAGCGCCAAGCAAAAAATAAGTTTCCAGTCATCATCATCGGCGGCGGGGCATCCGGCCTCGCCGCCGCTTGCGTTCTCTCTCAAAACCGGACGCCTTTTTTGCTGATCGAAAAGGAAAGGAAATTGGGCCGCAAGCTGCTGGCGACCGGGAACGGCCGCTGCAACCTGATGAATGCGGGCGCGCCCGTGTACTTTGGGGATGAAGCCTTCGCGCGGGAGGCGCTGAACGCCTGCGGCGCAAAAGAGGTCGGCGCTTTTTTTGAATCCATCGGCCTCGCTTTTTTTGAGGAGGAGCAGGGGCGCTGCTACCCGCTCTCCCGCCAGGCGGGGAGCGTGCTGGACGCGCTGACTGGCTGTATCAATACGTTTCCGGAGGGCTGTGTCCTGACTGAGACAGAGGCCCTTCACATCAATAAAACCAAGGCTGGTTTTGAGGTCATCACAAACAGGGGGTCTTTTTTCGCAGAGAAGCTGCTCCTCGCTGCCGGCAGCCCGGCCGCGCCCAAACTGGGCGGCACGGACAGCCTGATTGAGGTGCTGAGGGGGCTGGGGCATCAGAGCCTGCCCTTTTCCCCGGCGTTAAGCGCGCTCATTTGCAAAGCAAAGGACATCAAGGGCCTCTCCGGCCTGAGGGTGCCCTGCACGCTCACGCTATACGCGGACGGAAAATTAAAGGATGCCGCCTCCGGCGAAGCGCTGTTTACCGATTATGGCGTCAGCGGCCTGTGCGCGATGCAATTGGCCAGGGCCGCAAATGAAGGGCTGGAGCAAGGGAGAGCGGTCGCCCTGGGGCTTGATTTCTCAGCCCTTTTGGGCTTGAAGGTGCCCGAATACCGCCGGCTGACGCTTGAAGAAGCGCGCCCGGCGGACAAGGCGGCGATTTTGAAACTGCTTGAAAAACGCGAAAAACTGCTGGGCAAGGGGCGGTTGTACACCGGCCTTCTGCCCTTTCAGATGGCAGTTAAATTAAAAGCCATGTCAAACAACATGGCTGCGGACTGGCTGGGCGATCTGCGCCTTCCTGTTTCCGGCGTCAAAGGCTTTGAGCAGGCGCAGGTGGCCTCCGGCGGCCTTTTGTGCGCGAAATTTGAGCCGGAGACGATGCGGTCAAAACTGGTTCCCGGGCTGTACGCTGCGGGGGAAATCCTCAACGTGGACGGGGACACGGGCGGGTTTAACCTGCTGTTCGCCTGGGCCTGCGGCATCCTGGCCGCGAAAGATATATCAAAAAGCCTCAAAGATTGATTTTATTATTCGCTCACATAACAGATGGCCACGCAGTTGGGCCCCACATGGGTGCCGATCACGCCGCCAGCCTGGAACAGCCCGGTTTGAACGCCGTCTAAGTTCAATTTTGAAAGGACGGCTCTAATCAGCTGCGTCCCCATTTCCTCATTGGAGGAATAGGAGAAGTACAGCGGAAAACTGGTGTCCGGGACGTATTTTTTCAAAAACTCAAACAGAAACTTGAGCCCGCCCCGGCGCCCGATGGCCTTGCCCAGGGCCTTGATTTTTCCATCCTTCATCCCCATGAGGGGCTTGATGCGCAGGGTGTTGCCGATCAGGGCCAGGCCGGGCGGGATTCTTCCGCCTTTTTCCAGATAGGTCAGCGTGTCCACCACGCCGCAGATTTTGACCCTTTCACTCAGGCCTTTGATTTTTTCCGCGATCTCGTCAAGGCCCCTGCCCTCGTCCCGCATTTTAACCGCATGGTCGACCAGCAGCCGCTGGGCTGAGATGGCGACCTGGGTGTCCACCACGCGGATCTTGTCGTAACCTGACATGTCTTTGGCGATGAGGGCTGATTGATAGGTGCCGGACAGGCCGGAGGAAAGGGTCAGCACCAGCACCTCATCCCCTTTTTTCCGGGCGTCCTTATAGATGTTCAAAAAGCTTTCAGGCGGGGGCTGGCTGGTCTTGGGCAGTTTTTTCGCCTTTTGAAGCCTGTCATAGAAGGAGTCATAATCCTCCCGGCTAATCTGGGGGTGGACGCCGTCCTCAAAATGGATGCTCATATAGACCAGATCCACATTCTGCGCCCGCGCTTCTTCCAGGGTGATGTCAGAAGCGGAATCCGTCACAATCCTCAGCATCCTTTTGACCTCCGGGGCATGTTATCATCTTTTTAAATATTAAAAGACATAGCAGTATAACACATTCAGGGGCGTTTTGCAGGATTTGTTTTCTTCCTTTCGCTCCTTTGCCCATGGCGGACGACCCATTTCGCGGTGTCGCTGAGGCCCTCCTTTTCCCATTTTTTGACCAGGCTTTCTGCCAGGGCGCCGTCAAACTTGTACAGGTCGTTTAGGTTGTTGCCCACGCTTTTCATCACAAAGCGCGAAGGATCCTCCTTTAAGCGGGTCAAGATGTCCTGATAAAACGCGGGTTCAGTCAAGGCTGCCGTTGTCTTTTTGGCCCAGGGAAGCGATATCCGCATCCCTTCTGAGGCGAGCCTGCGCACATGCACGCTCTCATCCAGGGAAAATTCCCTCAGAACCACCATGGTCCTTCTTGTGTTTTTGTTAAGCAGCGGCCGGATCATGAATTCCCCGGTCTGGCGCTTGGTGAAGCCATGGATAAAGCGGTAGGACGCTTCGGGGTTTTTAAGGCCGTGCCGCTCCACATAGCGGCCAAACGGCCACAGCCACCAGCCCTCTGAAAACATCCCTGTCTCCTGCTTTAATTCCTCGCCCCAGATTTTTGTAAACAGGTCCAGGTTTTCCTCATAATCAGAAGACAAATATTTCTCCAGCGCGTCCACATACAGGTCCTGGCGGCGCAGCATCGCTTCCGCGCCAAGGCAGGAGCGCATGGTTGTTACAAAGCCCTCCCTGTTAAAACCCGGATATGCGGACAAGATTGTATCCGCGAGCTGGTTCGCGTAGTCCAGGCCGTACCTGTCCGCAAAGATGTGCGCCATTTTTTCTCCTTTGTTTTCGGCTTGATCAAAGTATATTCGGATTTGAGCCTGCAAACGGTTTTTTACCGGCATTTTTGTTTTTCCGGTTCTGCTGGTGTGCTATACTCTGCCCAGAATACGCTTCTGGAGGAACTTGATGCGCGGCGCTTTGAAGGCGGCCTTTCCCCTCACCCTGCCGGTCATGGCGGGGTATATGTTTTTGGGGCTTGGCTTTGGCGTTGTCTTAAACCAGGCCGGCTTTGGCGCGGGCTGGGCGCTGCTGATGAGCACCGGCATCTACGCGGGCGCCATGCAGTATGTCGCGGTGGACCTTTTGGCCCAGGGCGCGGGATTGATCCAGAGCGCGCTGATGACCCTGATGGTGAACTCCCGCCACCTTTTTTACGGCCTCACCATGGCCAGGCGCTACGCGGACAGCGGCAGGTGGAAGCCCTACCTGGCCTTCTCCCTGACGGATGAGACCTTTGCCCTCCTAAGCCTGACCAAGGCGCCGGAAGGCGTTTGCGAAACCCGGTTTTTTGCTGCCGTGTCCATGCTCAACCAGTGCTACTGGGTTTTGGGCAGCCTTTTAGGTTCATTTTTAGGACAAGTGTTACCCTTTGACCTGACAGGGATCGAGTTTTCCATGCCCGCCCTGTTCGTGGTGATGCTGGTGGAGCAGTGGCGGCAGAAAAAAGCGCGGCTCAGCGTCCTTTTGGGGCTGTTTGCCGCCCTTTTTTGCCTGTTTATCCTTGGCGCGGAGCGTTTCAGCGTGCCCGCGATGCTGCTGATCACTGGCCTCCTGCTTCTGTTTAAAAAGCAGGTCCTTTCCGGGGAGGACAAGGCATGAAATCCTTCCTCATCATCCTGGTCGTGGCCCTGGTGACCGCCCTGCTGCGCTTTCTGCCCGTTTATCTTTTGGGCAGGAAGGATCAGAAGCTGCCGGAAAACGTTCTTTACCTCACGCGCTTTATGCCGGCCGCCATCATCGGCCTCTTGGTCATCTTCAGCCTCAAGGGAACAAATTTATCCTCCTGGCCGCACGGCATCCCGGAGATGGCCGGCGTCCTGCTGGCCGCCGCGCTTCAGCATTATAAAAAGAACACGCTGCTGAGCGTTTTTTCAGCAACCGCGCTTTATATGATTTTAATCCGGGTGCTTTAATCTTCCTGCTGGCAGCCCTGGCTCAGCATTTTCTTCCAGGTTTGTCCGGTGGGCGTGGCCGCCAGCCCGCCGGCTGCGGTCTCCCGGAGGGCAAGCGGCAGGCTCAGGCCAATGGTGTACAGCGCCTGGATCACCTCGTCCGGCGGCACCCGGCTTTTGATCCCGGCCAGCGCCATCTCCGCCGCGGCCAGCGCGTTGGAGGCCCCCGCGGCGTTTCGCTTGATGCAGGGCACCTCCACCAGGCCCGCCAGCGGGTCGCAGGCCAGGCCCAGCATGTTTTTGAGCGCGATGGCCGCCGCCTGGGCGGACTGATCCGGGCTGCCCCCTGCCAGTTCCACAAGCGCCGCCGCGGCCATCGCGGAGGCGGAGCCGACCTCTGCCTGGCAGCCGCCCGCTGCGCCTGAAATCATGGCGTTGTTCGCGATGACAAAGCCGATGGCCCCGGCGCAAAACAGCGCCTTGACCAGGTCCTCATCCGTCTTGTTCAGTTTTTCCTGGGCGGCAAGCAGCACGCCCGGCAGCACCCCGCAGGAGCCCGCGGTGGGCGTCGCGCAGATCAAGCCCATGGCCGCGTTGACCTCGTTGGTCGCAAGGGCGTAACAGAGCGCGCTTAAAAAGGTCCTGTCCGTCAGCGCCCTGCCGCTTTTTATATGATCGTTCAGCAGTTTCGCGTCCCCGCCCGTCATGCCGGAATGGCTGGAAACGCCTGTTAGCCCCCTTTGGGCCGCCGCCTTCATCACGCGGAAGGACTCCGCCATTTCGTTCAGGATGTCCTCCCGGCTTTTGCCGTTTTGCGCCATTTCGCTTTGGATCATGACCTCTGAGATCGGTATCCCCTGTGAAACCGCGGTATCGACCAGTTCTGCGATGTTTTTAAACACGGCGACGCTCCTATATGTCCAGTTTGATGGTTTTGAAGATGTTCGGCTGCTCCTGGATCAGGCGCACCAGGTCCTGGTTGACCGGCTGATCGGTCTCGATCACCATCAGGGCGTCCTGCCCCTTCCGGGCGCGGGCAACCTCCATGTGGCTGATGTTGATCGCGTTTTCAGCCAGGATGCGGGTGACGGAGGCGATGGTGCCGTAGGCGTCCTGGTGGAAGATCAAAAGCGCGGGCGCTTCGCCTGAAAGGCGCAGGTCAAAGCCGTCCACCCGGGTGATCTGGACCAGCCCGCCGCCGATGGAGATGCCGGTGACGGACATTTGGCCCCCTTCCGCGCTCAAGCGGATGGTGACCGTGTTGGGGTGGACTGGGACGGCCGCCTCCTCATGGATGCGGTAGATCAGGCCGGTGTCCTTTGCCAGATCAAAGGCGTCCGGGATGCGCGGGTCCGAGGTCGTAAGCCCCATCACCCCGGCCAGCACCGCCACGTCCGTCGCGTGCCCGCGGTAGGTGCGCGCGAAGGAGCCGAAAAAATGGATGTCCGCCTCCCGCGGCGCTTTTCCAAACAGCTTGCGCGCCAGCTGGCCGATGCGGACGGCCCCGGCGGTGTGCGAGCTGGAGGGCCCCACCATCACAGGCCCGATGATGTCAAACACGCTGCGGTATTTCATGCCTTTCGCTCCGTTGTGTTTTATTCCTTATCGTCTTTTATCATACCACAAAACAGCGCTGTCTTCTCGGCTAACCTGCAAACAAAAAGCAGCCCTTTATGAACCGCTTTTGTAAATCCGACCTTACCAGGTGATGGTGTCCGGGTCTGAGGAGTAGCCGACCACGCCTTCCAGCCTGCTGATCTTTTCCATGTCCTCGTCCCTTAATTCAAAATCAAAGACCTGAAGGTTCTCCTGGATCCGCTCCGGGGTAACGGACTTGGGCAGGGGGTTGTAGCCGCGCTGCAGGCTCCAGCGCAGCGCCACCTGGGCCACGGTCCTGCCGTATGCTTGGGCGATCTCCTGAAGCTCTATCACATCAAACAGCTTGCCAGTGCCAAGCGGGCTGTAGGCCTGGGGCAGCATGCCCTTTTCACGGCTGTAATTGACCGTGTCCTCCTGCTTGTCGCCCGGGCACAGGCGAAGCTGGTTGACCTGCGGCAGGATTTTGGCTGTTTTCAGCAGCGCGTCGATGTGCTTTTTGCGGAAGTTGCTGATGCCCAGCGAGCGGATCTTGCCCGCCTGCTGCGCGTCTTCCATCGCGCGCCAGGATTCCGCGTTCATGCGCGCCCAGTCATCCTTGTACTTCACCGGGACCGGCCAGTGCAGCAGGAAGAGGTCCATGTAGTCCGTTCCAAGCTTTCTCAGGCTCTCGTCAATGGCCTTTTGGGTTTCCTCATACCCGCGCACGCCGTTTTGCAGCTTGGACGTAATGAATACTTCCCCGCGGGCTATCCCGCTGTCCCTGAGCGCCCTGCCCACGCTCTCCTCATTCCCGTAGCCCTGGGCGGTGTCGATGTGCCGGTAGCCGGCTTTCAGCGCGTGCAAAACAGCCTGATAGGCTTCCTCCCCGTCCTTCACCTGCCAGGTGCCAAAACCGACCACGGGGATCTGTTCCCCGTTGTTTAAAGTATAGGTGTCGTTTGGATGCTTCATGTTTTCCTCCTTTGTCAATATGCGCTTTCTGTTTTAATTGTAACCATTTCTCCACAGGCTTAGTCAAAACTGGTGAATTCGGGTACATTCCATACAGGACCAAAGGAGGACTTGTTTATGAAACTGAAGAATATTCTGGTCAGCATCCCCAAACTGGAAGGCATGCAGGAAGCCTTCACCTCCGCGCTGCCGCAGGCCGCTTTCACCTTTAACCGCGCTGAAAAACTGTCCGATCAGGAGCTGGCCCGGTTTGACGCCCTGGTCGGCAATACGAACCCGGAGATCCTGGAGAAAATGACAGATTTAAAAATGCTGCAGCTGATCAGTTCCGGCGTTTCAAAGGAGCACCTGGACTTTTCAGTCAGCCGCCCAGGGCTTGTCCTCTGTTCCGCCAGCGGCGCTTACGGCCAGGCGATCTCCGAGCACATGCTGGCCGCCCTGATGGCCCTTTTAAAGCGCCTGCACGAGTACCGGGACGACATGCAGACCGCCGTCTGGCAGTCAAGGGGCGCGGTCAAAAGCCCGCGCGGCCTCAAGATCCTGATTGTTGGCGCGGGCAGCATCGGCAGCGAGTTTGCTAAGCTCATGCAGAAGCTGGGCAGCAGGACCATTGGCCTCAGGCGAAGCCCCGGCGGCAGCATGGACGGCTTTGACGAGGTTTATACCATGGAGCGTCTGGACAGCCTTCTGCCCCTGGCGGACGTTGTCGCCCTCTCCCTGCCCGAGACGCCGGACACCATCAACCTGATGGATGAGCGGCGCTTTGCCCTGATGAAGCCTGGCTCCTACCTGCTAAACGTGGGACGCGGCAGCGCCGTTGACCAGGACGCCCTGCTTCACGCCCTGCGTTCCGGCCATCTGGCCGGGGCCTCCATCGACGTCACAACGCCTGAGCCCCTGCCCAAGGACCATCCCCTCTGGCAGGAAAAGAACCTGCTGCTCACTCCGCACATCGCCGGATTTTTTCACTTAAGGGCCACCTATGACAACGTGATCGATATCGCCATCCAGAACCTGAAGGCCTGGCCTGAGGGGCCCTTTATCGCCAAGACGGATGTCAAGACCGGGTACCGGGAGCGGTGAGGAAAGGGGAGGGGAACCGTCCTTTTCTTGAAAGAAAAGGACCAAAAGAACTTTAATTTTGAAATCAAATAATTCCGGAGTAAGGACATGCAAAGGAAAGGTTTTTAATCAAGGAGCTTAACCGTGAAAAATCATTTCTTTCATTGAAATTAACTCACCCGGGCGTTTATTGCTCTTGATGTAAAACGGCTTCTTACCTGAGCTTGTCTATCCCCTCTATATCTGGATTGTTGCTAAAATCGGCGGTGCTGTAATCCATTTGCAACTCAAGAGGAAGATATTGGTAGGCCTCAATCACATCTGCCACCGTTTTCGCGTTTACAAATCGATACGCATTCTCATCATATGCTCTGCTGGGGCTGTTTTTTGATAAAACAAAATGATTAGGCATCCCATGGATATTCACCCACCAAAGCGATGAACTTTGATATGCTTCAGCAAGACCAAAACGCTGTGCATAGGCGGGGTTTAAAGCGTTGCGTTCCTTGTTTTCCACCTGTTCTCGGGTGAAGAAGTCCACGTACTGATAATCTTCGCCCTCCCAAAAGCGCTGAACAATAATAAACTTGTGGGTATCCTCCGTAAAATAATATACAATATCCAGGTCTTTCTTCTCCCTGCTTAAGGCTTCTTCCGTCAGCCTGGGCAGTGTTTGATTGACGGCCGGCGCCCAGTGAAGCGTAACCGGCCAATCATAACAACTAACAGCGTTCATATACTGTTGGTGTACTTCTTTCAGGGGAACTTTGCTATCCCTTGAACCGCTGAAAACACTCTTCAAAACCTGAATAGCGCTGCCAGCCTTCTGAAAAAACTTGCTAATATCATGCAGCTTGGCTTCCCTGATCTCCATGCTTCCTATACCATCCGCCCGCTCAAACCTGTATGGGCACGGGCCTGGTTGCTCATCATCATAGACAGTTGGCTTTTCACGCTCAAATGAGGTTCCTGGTTTCAACAGAGAGGAAAAGAATGCTTCATTGGGGTAGAATTGCTCAAAATTGTCCAACTCTCCCACAACCGCCTCAGAGGATGCTTCCCGGATTACCCAAAACATATATACCCCTTCCTGAATCCAGGGATATTCCGCCATCAACTCAGATAACTCTATGGAGTTAGAGAAAATCTCATAGCCAGCCGTTTCCTCAGGTGTATAGATGTGCCACTCGTCCACATCCACCGGCAGCAAAATGCGGTCGTTATTCAGCTCCAGCTCAAGCATTTGCAGGCTGGAAGGCCGCACCAGCTTCTCCGCCTGCTGGGCTGTCATTGTAAACATGCTGGGAATGGGAAGCGCCTCATAGGAAAGGTCAGCTGGAGTGTATAGAGCGGTTTCCGTCAGGGTGGGAGCAGGCAGAAACAGCAAGAGGGCGGCAAGCAACAGGCTGCGCACGGCTGCTGAGGAACGATGCTTCATGATATAAGACTCCTTGGCTTAATTAGCGAATGGCAGGCACGTTCATCGCGGAGGGAGCTTCAGCTTATCACAGGATTTAAAAGCGTTTCCGAGATCCTGGATATGCTCCAGCCCTTGAACCTCTTCCAGGGAAGCGCAAGCAAAGAACGCACGGCTTGGCAGTGCTTTCATGGTGGACGGCAAACTGACCTTCTTCAGGCCTTTTACCCAAGCAAAGGCATAGGGGGCAATTTCCTCAATACCCTCTGAGAGGATCAGCTCTTGAAACTTTGTCTCATAGAACGCGCCATAGCCCATGGAACGAAGGCTGCCCGGCAGTGTCAGCACCTTATCCATGGTGCAACGGGAGAAAGCGAACATGCCTACGCTTTCTATCTGGCCCTGAATGGAAACACGCAGGGAAGAGCCTTCAGGCTGTTCACAGGCCCTGTCGTCAACAACCCGCACCTGGGGAGACAAGGTCAGCTCCTTAAGGTTCCGAAGGCCGGTAAAAACCCGGCTCACCACAGTATGCACACCATCGGGTGTAGCGTAGGATTTGCCCCGACGGGCATGAGGATAAAACACCAGCGTCCCTCTATCAGCGCTGAGCAACACCCCGTCCTCCAGGGTAAAATGCCGGTTATCCTCTGCCAGCAGCACCGTATCAATGTGGCTGTTGTGAACAAAGCCGGGGCTCAGCTGTTCCAGTGAAGCGGGCAGACTAAGCCGTGTAATCTTCTTGCCGTTATCCAGGGCGTAGGGCGCAATTTCCTGAATGCCTTCAGGCACCTGTACCTTGCCCCCGGGACCGAAGTAGGCAAGGGCCTTCATGGAATCCCGTTCTACCAGAAAGTGATCCATCAGCAGGTAATGCCCATTGTCTGGCGACAGAGTTACCTTTTTCAGCTTTTTGCAGTTGGCAAAGGCGGCATCTCCAATTTGCGAAACGTTGGCGGGGATGTTCAGCTCTGTGATGGCAGAGCCTTCAAAAGCAAACTTGTTAATTGCCTCCAGGCTATCAGGCAGCTGAATGTCTGTTATCTTATCCCCTCTGAAGGCGCCGTCTCCCACTGTCAGATAGCCCTCTGGCAGCACAACCTTCACCTTGTCGAGATAGAACCCTCCTCCGGACTCTGTATCAAAATCAGTGAATTCTTCTGCCCAGTAGCGTACCTCTGTTACAGGATATCCTATGTTAGAGGAATAGGGATTCAATACCCGTTCCGGAAAAGTGATGACTTTTGACTTGTTTTTGATTGCCTCTATGTCCATGATGGCTGCCTTGCCATTTTTGAGGGTGTATTTGAAGGTAACCCCTCCATCGCTGTACCGGAATGTACGGTGTATCGGCTCGGCATCAACTGTGAAGGAGAGGCTGAAGAGCAGGAAAATGCATATGAGAAAGGAAAGGGTGTGCCGATTTGGCTTCATCAGAATTGCCTCCCGATGCGTTCATTACATGTTGCCTTCTTTCTGTACGATTCTATTCTAACAACTGCAGATTTGCGAATCAAGCGGTTGTTATCAATATGTGGACGGTACATTGTAACAGTGAAAAAATCATTTTTCTTTTGATCGCTGGTTTGATGTTGATTCTTTTGTGCGTCACATTCGATGCAAGCGCAACCCGTTACGGCAATATTTACGGTTGTTGCAAAAAACTGCATGATCGCACTGTCATTATTTCAGTCTTTGCCAATGATACCATAACCACATGGAACTGGAGAAAGCAGGTTGATTATAATCAGTATGCTGAGCCCCTCAGGCGGGTGGGGATGGATGTCAAATGGATCCGCAAAGAGGCGGCAGCCTGTGACACTCGGATGGATTTGCTGTGGGATTTCATGAATACGCCCTATCTTTATGCTGAAGCTACCTTCAATCTGAACATGCAGAAAATTGAAGGATCTGTATATGAAGTTTATCAAAAATGGATTGATGAAAACGGCCATATCGATTTCATGAAGCGATATTTTGGCACGAAAAGCATCATCTATGCATTTCCGCTTCCTATGCCCATGAATTGCTGCACTGTTTTGGCGGTGTGGACCTTTATCGCGCCGTCCCCGAGTTCAATATGTCGCAGGAGTTCATTGACTGGTACCGATCCGCCTACCCGAAAGATCTGTACACTGTGACCTACCACGGGGCCCAAAACAAAGTAAACTATGAGCTGATGGATTTGACCAGGTACTATCTTGGGCTGATACCCCGGCCTAAAATTGTGGATCAGTGGGGACTGAAAAAGAGCGATTATGAACTGATCGGCTATTGATGATTGATCATAATTGCTGAGATGTTGTACTAAAATTCATGTCGCTCGCGGGCGTCTCGACTTTTAGTTTGAACCGAAAAAAACAAGATAAGCAGGAATTAAGCGAGATTCCAGTTGATTGGCTTTTGCAATCTGGGGTGGTAATTCTATTTGAACATTCCTGCTAGCGCCCTAAAATGAACATAACCGGCTTGATCAGATAATGAAAGTTCTTGAAAACATCATGTTGTATGAGTTCTCGAGATTTTGCCAATATACTAAACGAGTAATTCAGCGTTACAGCGGCTTGTTCCTGATCTTGTTCTCCCCGTCGTAGTAGATGATGGTGTTGTCCGGGATGGACTCGGTCAGCCAAACGCTGCCGCCGATCACGCAGTGGTCGCCCACCACCGTGTCCCCGCCCAGGATGACCGCGTTGGCGTAGATCACGACGTCGTTTCCAATGGTGGGGTGGCGGTGCACGCCCTTGACCGGCTTGCCCTCCTCATCCAGGGAGAAGGACTTGGCGCCCAGGGTGACCCCCTGGTACAGCTTCACATCATCCCCCAGCCTGGCTGTTTCGCCGATGACGATACCGGTGCCGTGGTCGATGCAGAAGCGCCTGCCGATGCTGGCGCCGGGGTGGATGTCGATCCCCGTCTTTTCGTGCGCGTACTCGCTCATGATCCGGGGAAGGAGCGGGATCTGCATCTGATACATCGCGTGCGCCAGGCGGTGGATGGAGATGGCGTAAAAGCCCGGGTAGCAGATCAGCACCTCCTCGCAGCTCAGCGCCGCGGGGTCGCCCTCATAGATGGCGTTGGCGTCGCTGATCAGCAGGCTTTTGATCCCCGGCAGTTTGTCCAAAAACTCCATTGCCAGCTCGTCCGCATCGCGTTCACAATCCTTTTGGAACAGGGGCAGGCATTTTGTGAACAAATCGTGGAGGGAACGATAGGCCCAGGTGTACAGGTCGCCCTCCTCCCCCTCATGCCTGCCCGATACGCGGAAATAGTTGGGAAACATCAGGGACTGCAGGTCCTTGATCAGCAGCACCACCTGCCTGCGGTCCGGGATCTGGCTCACATCGCTGATGGGGTTGGCGCAGCGCAGGGTGTTTTCACCCAGGGCGCGGAGCAAATTCTCCCTGTGCGTCCTGTTGATGCCTGGCATGTTGATCTTCCTTTCCTTGCTATCCATCCGAAAATAAACCGTCAGATAAATACCGGCTGCCGGTGTCCGGCAGGATGACCACGATGGATTTGCCGGCGTTCCTGTCCTCCCTGGCCAACTGCGCCGCGGCCTCCATCGCCGCGCCGGAGCTGATGCCGCAAAGCAGGCCTTCCTTGGTGGCCAGAAGCCTTGTCATGTGCTTACTCGCCTCGTCCGTCACCGCGATTACGCGGTCATAGATCCCGGTGTCCAGCACCTTGGGCACAAAGCCCGCGCCGATGCCCTGGATGGCGTGCCTGCCGCTTTTGCCGCCGGAGAGCACCGGGGAGCCGCTTGGCTCCACCGCCACGACCTCAAGGTTCGGGTGCTTTTCCCTGAGATACCGGCCTGTGCCGGTGATGGTGCCGCCGGTGCCGACGCTGGCGACAAAGATATCAATTCTGCCGTGGGCGGCCCGCTCGATCTCCGGCCCGGTGGTCGCGTAATGCGCCCTGGGGTTGGCCTCGTTCTCAAACTGGCGCGCGTAGAGGCTGCCGGGGTTCTCGCTGGCGATCTGCTCCGCCTTTTTGATCGCGCCCGCCATGCCCTCCGCCCCCGGGGTCAGAACCAGTTGCGCGCCATAGGCGGACAGCAGCTGCGCCCGCTCCTTTGACATGCTGTCCGGCATGGTCAAAATCAGCTTGTAGCCGCGCGCGGCCGCCACCATCGCCAGGCCAATGCCCGTGTTGCCGCTGGAAGCCTCCACGATCAGCCCGCCGGGCCTCAGCTCCCCGGCTTTTTCCGCTTCGTCCACCATGAACATGGCGACCCGGTCTTTGATGGAGCCGGCGGGGTTAAAGCCCTCAACCTTGGCCAGGATGTCGGCCTTCAGCCCCAGGTGCTTTTGAAGCCGCACCAGGTACACCAGCGGCGTTTTGCCGATCAGTTCGCTGTTTCTGACAAATGTTTTCATTGTTCTCCTTGCTTCCCGCAGGGTATCAGAAAGCCCTGCCTAATCGGGCTTGATGGTCTGCCCCCACTTGTCCAGGTAGTGCGCGCCCACGAAGCCCGCGCCCATGATTACAAGGCAGATCAGCCCGGTTGTGACGGAATCGATCTTGTACTCAGGCGGCGGGAAAAAGATGATGGCGAGGGTGCTGGCCGCCACCAGGCCCACCACGGCGTTGGACGCGATGCCGTAGCGCTTTTCAAACAATTTGTCCACAAAGCGGGCAAACACAAAGGCGACGATCGCGATGCCGATAAAGAGGGGGATGATGATGGAAAAGTTCAGGTCCTTCACCCCGGCCATCAGCTTGGTGTAGATGCCGATGAACAGCAGGATGGAGGAGGAGGACAAGCCCGGCACCACCAGGGAAAAACCCCAGATCAGGCCGGACAGGAAGGACCAGAGCACGGTGGGCTCGATGCTCTGCATGCTGGTCTGCCTGGAGATGAAAAACAGGAAGGCCATGAGGGCAACAAAGCTGATCACAAGGGCCAGCAGGTTGTTCTTTTTTTCGCTGTCGGTCAGGCTGACGCCGTTTTGCGGCTTCTGCGCGGTCTTGTACAATTGCGGCACCGTGCCCAAAATCAGGCCGATAAAAAGGGCCAGCGGATAGGGCGAATCGCCGGAAAACAGCCAGGCGATCAGCTTCGCAAAGCCCCAGAAGCCAAGGCCCACGCCCAGGATGATCGGGATAAACAGTTTCCAGTAGGTCTTGAAGGTCTTAAAGGGGCGGGACAAAAAGGCCATCATGGGCTGGTAGATCCCAAAGACCACGGCCAGCACGCCGCCTGAAACGCCGGGCAGGATGGCGCCGCCGCCGATCAGCGCGCCCTGGATGATCCGGTATAGAAACAGCAGCGGGCTTTCCTTCTGGGGTTTTGTCGCTTGCGTCATGGTGTTCTCCTTACTGTGTGCTTATTGGGGTTTTCAGGGTATCGATCCGCTTGATGCCAAGGCCGTCAAGAAACTTGACCGCCTCGTCATACTTGTCCGTGTCCTGAAAGCGCCGTGGGTCATGCGCGTCCAGGCCGATGATGGCCGTCGCGCCTTCCCGGGCCGCGATCTTCCAGAAATCCGGGTTGGGGTAGCCCAGGCCGTTGCGCCAAGAGATGGGGTACAGCCCGGACAGGTTGTATTCCAGCGGCAAATCCAGCGCCTTGGCCGCCTGGATCAGGTCCCGGGAGACGCTTTCGCAGTCCTCGTCAAACTTGACCGCATTCAGCATAAACAATTCCGGGTGCGCCAGCGCCTGGAAAGCGCCGGATTCCATGCCCTTGATGGTGTGCTTGGCGTAACGGTCATACTCCTGCGCCGTTCTCAGCCCGCCGAAGTACAGCTCCTCATCCGGCCGGTCAAAATGGCTGCCCAGGATCAGGAAATCAAGGCCCTGCTCCTCCACCTGCTCAAGCAGCCAGGAATGATGCTCCGGGTAATACTCCGACTCCAGGCCGATCAAGATCTCGATCTGCCCCTTGTACTTCTCCCTCAGCGCCCGGATGCTGTTCAGGTAATCCGGGAAAAGGGAAATATCCATGCGGATGTGGGAGGAAAACCCGTCCTGATACGGCCAGGGGCCGTGGTCTGAAAAGCCCAGGACGGAATACCCCGCCCTGATGGCTTCCAAGACATAAGATTCATCGCTGCCCACGGCGTGGTTGCAGCGGGTGGTGTGGGTGTGATAGTTGGTACGGATGGTGAAACGCTCCTTTCAAAAAACCTGCCCTGCTATTGTAACCTAAAACAGAGAAATTGCCATCTTTTAAGAGTAAAACATAAAATAAGAATACAGAAATCATCAATCTGTCTTGTTGTCTGTATTTGCAATTTAAACATCCGGTTTGATAGAATAACCCTATTACTCCATGAAGGGAAGAACCAGTGAATTTCGACAATAACGAGCTTTCAAAGCAGCTTGCCATCAGGGGATGAAACGATCTGACCTGCTGTAATAAGCAATCACTCAATCCGCTATTTGCAGTTCACTGGGCCTTGCCCTATCAAGAGAGGAAGTAAAGCAAATGAATGAACGGCTGACCCGATTTACTGATTTGTTGCGCAGCATTTTCGAGTTGGACAAATCCGACCTGGTTTTTGGCATCTATCGCATCATAAACATCAGAAAAAACAAAATTGA
The DNA here is from genome assembly GCA_030057655.1 of Bacillota bacterium. Taxonomy (GTDB): domain Bacteria; phylum Bacillota; class Clostridia; order Christensenellales; family Aristaeellaceae; genus UBA6115. The sequence continues at coordinate 55,977 of JASGUQ010000050.1, read as the reverse complement.
AAGGTTTTTGACAAAAGACCTGCCTAAAAAGGTGCAGGAAACCCTGAAACCTTTTGCGGAAGATGGCACCAGTGTCAGCCAGCGAATGAAGGAAATTGAGGACACTGCCAAGGCAGCAGGCATTCAGGTGTCCGACAGTCCGGTATGGGCTGCAGAATACGAGGCTTTAAAAAAGAAAAAGGCCGCAGGCGCTGACCTGAGCGCGCTGGAAACCGATGTGTACTCTGCCCTGTATTCCTTCTTTAACCGCTATTATGATGAGGGAGACTTTATCAGCAAACGCCGCTACAAGGAAGGCGTATACGCCATCCCCTATGAGGGGGAGGAAGTAAAGCTGTACTGGGCCAACCACGACCAGTACTACATCAAAACCAGCGAAAATTTTAAGGATTATACCTTTGTGGAGCAGGGCATCAGCGTCCATTTCCGGCTGGTGGACGCTACCACGGAGAAGGACAACATCAAGGAAGCTGACGACAGCAAGCGGGTGTTCATGCTGTTTACCGAGGACGAGGAAAACCATCCCGGCATCCGCACCTTTGAATATGATCAGGAAAAACGAGAGCTGTTCATCCGCTTTGTGTTTGACATACCGGAAGATAAAAAGCGCAAATACGCTGAGGAAAATTATGCAACCATCAAAGACAAGATTGTTAATGACTATGATTCTTTGATTGTTCCCCTGTTAAAGGATATATCCAAGGACCACAGAAAGCCAAAGACCGTGCTGCAGCGCCATCTGGAAGCCTATGTAGCCAAGAACACCTTTGACTATTTTATCCATAAGGATTTGGGCGGCTTCCTCCGGCGGGAGTTGGATTTTTATATTAAAAACGAAGTGATGCACCTGGATGACCTGGACACGGAAAACGAACAGCGGGTAGAAACCTGGCTGGCCAAGGTAAGGGCCATCAAGCGGGTGGGTCATGTGATCATTGATTTCCTGGCCCAACTGGAGGATTTTCAAAAGAAGTTGTGGCTGAAAAAGAAGTTTGTGGTGGAAACCAACTGGTGCATCACCCTGGACCGCATCGACCAAGGCTTCTGGCCCGAGATTGCCGGAAACCAGCAGCAGGTACAGGAATGGATGAATTTATATACCATTCAGGAGGCCAAAGGCTGGACCAATCCTCCAAGTATGGAATTCCTAAAGAACAATCAGAATTTGGTGATAGATACCAGGCATTTTACTGAAGTGTTCAAAGGCAAGCTTCTGGCTACCTTTGATAATGTGGATGAACAAACGGATGGATTATTAATAAATGCTGATAACTATCATGCTCTGCAAGGAATCCGAAATAAATATTTTCAAAAAATAGCATGTGTTTATATTGATCCACCATATAATACTGATGCATCTGCCATTTTATATAAGAATAATTATAAAGATAGCGCATGGTTATCTTTGATTTATGATAGAACTTTATTAGCCCATGAAATGCTGTCTTCTGATTCAATAATTTGTGCGGCAATTGATGACGAAGAGGTATGTGGTTTTCGACATATTTTGAAAAACATCTTTTCCAAGCAAGTTGGGATTGTTGCTGTAAGATCAAATCCTGCTGGAAGAAAAACAAAAGGAAAGTTTGCTCCATCGCATGAATATGCTTTGTTTTTTGGAAAAGGAGAAGGTGCTGTTCCTGCGGCACTTGATAAGGAATCACATACATTAAAACGTTTTCCTTTAATAGATGATATTGGCAATTATGCTTGGGCTAATCTCATTCGTTCGGGAACTGCTGACAAAAAAGAAGATCGACCTACTCTTCATTTTCCAATATATGTGAATAACAAGGATGAAATTCGTATTCCGAAAATGGAGTATAATATTGAAGCTGAGGAATATGAAATTCTAGAAGAATGCCATGATGGAGAGATTGCCGTGTGGCCAATCTCTGATAAAAACGATCTAAAGAGATGGCAACGTGGGCAAGACCGTATTTTAAGTGATCTTTCAGAATATCGTGTTCGTAGAGATAAAGCAGGTGTTGTGAACATAGACTTCAAAACACGTATGGATTCAGATTCTCTACCTACAACATGGTGGGAAGATAAAAAATATGCGTCGGCAAACTATGGTGCTGCGGAACTAAAGGATTTGTTCGGTAAAAAACCTTTTGATTTTGCAAAATCACAAAAGCTCGTAGAAGATTGTTTAATTGCTAGCAATTTGGATTCAAAAGGCATTGTTTTGGACTACTTTGCAGGCTCAGGTACTACCGGTCATGCTGTTATTAACCTAAATCGACAAGACGATGGGCAGCGCAAATACATCATGGTGGAAATGGGGCATCATTTTAATGCAGTAACCAAACCACGCATGCAAAAAGTGATCTATTCAGATGACTGGAAAGACGGCAAGCCCCAAAACCGCGACACTGGCGTTAGCCACCTGATGAAGTACATCCGCCTGGAAAGCTACGAAGATGCCCTTTCCAACATCCGTCTGGACACGGATAAGGGAGATTTCCTGGGCAGCCTCTTTGGCGAAGAATACCTGGTGCGCTATATGCTTGATACCGAAACAGCAGACAGCCTGCTGGACATTCAGGCCTTCCGCAACCCCTTCCAGTACCAGATGAAGATTACCGAGAACAACGAGGCCAGGCTGCGCCCGGTGGACGTGGTGGAAACCTTCAACTATCTGATTGGCTTAAGCGTAGTACGCCAAAGCACAGTAGGCCATTTCCTCGCCAGCCATGACCCGGACGGAACCTATGAAGGCGCGGTGCGCCTTGCCCGGGATGATGGCGGCGAGTACGCCTTTCAGCAGGTAGAAGGCAGGTTGCCTGATGGCCGCCGCGCGCTGGTCATCTGGCGCACGGTGACGGATGATTTGATCCGAAGCAACGCTGCCCTGGATGCCTATTTTACCCGCTACCGCATCAACCCGAATGACCGGGAATATGATGTCATTTTCGTCAACGGCGACAACAACCTGGACAACATCCGGGATAAAAACGAGCAGTGGAAAGTGGTCATGACGGAGTTGGAGTTTAAGGCCAGGATGTTTGAGGGGGAGGCCCAATGAGCATACGACGGCGCCGGACAGCGACAGCGGCGGATATCCCTTTCAACGATCGCTTAATTTTGTTTCGCTATATGCTGCACTTGTTTGGTAAAACCAGTTTGGACGGCTTGGCTGGCGCATTAAACCACAGCGATTATGAAGGGCTGACGGAGAGTCAAAATACCCGTTTCTGGGAATACCTGGACAGGCAAATCTTTTTAAAGCCAGAGGGCGTGCAGCTGTCCCGGGATGTGTTGCGGCGCTATGACGAGAACATCTGCCGGTATGTCAAGCAGATCGGGCACAAGCGGGGCGGGCTTTCGCTTAAGTACTTCCAGTACATTGCCCTGCTGTTTACCGAAATCTACCTGGACAGGTATTTTTCTGACCGGGAAGCCTTTTCAGCCAGCCTGAACGCCTTTGCCCAAGAAAAAGAATTGGAAACCCTGGGCTTGCTGGAAGTCAGCCCCTTTATGCCGGGAAGCATGAATAAGCTGGCATTTATGAGCGCCACTGGCAGCGGTAAAACGCTGATCATGCACTGCAACATCCTTCAATTCCTTTATTACCTGAAGCGTGCCCGGACAGGCGGGCATCAGGTGAACATTAATCAGGTCGTTGTGCTCGCGCCAAACGAGGGAATGAGCAAACAACACCTGGAGGAACTGGCGCTTTCGGACATCCGTGCCGCATTGTTTGAAAAGGAAAGAGGTTTTATCCCCGCCACCAGCAACCAGGTGATCGTCATTGACATGAACAAGCTGAAGGAAGAAGGCAAACAGAAAACCGTCAGCGTGGACAGCTTTGAGCAAAATAACCTGGTGCTGGTGGATGAGGCCCATAGGGGCCTGCAAGGGGATGTGTGGTATGACTACCGCACCCGCCTAAGCCAGGATGGGGGCTTTGCCTTTGAGTATTCCGCCACCTTCAAGCAGGCATTGCGGGGTAACCAGGCTACCATGCAAGCCATGATGGATGAGTACGGCAAGAGCATCATCATGGATTATTCCTATAAATATTTTTATTCCGATGGGTATGGCAAGGACTATCGCATCTATAACCTGAGGAACGACACCATCCAGGAGCAAAAGGAACTGTACCTGACTGGTTGCCTGCTAAGCTTCTACCAGCAGATGAAGCTGTACCAGCACTATGGCCAGGCGTATGCGCCCTTTCATGTGGAAAAGCCGCTGCTGGTGTTTGTTGGCAATCGTGTAACAACCAGCACCACCAAGGGTGAACTGACGGATGTGGAGGAGATACTTACCTTCATAGATGGCTTTGTACGCAACCGGCGCAAAACCATTGGCTATATTGAAGCGGTGCTCAACGAGGACACCGGACTGCTGGACAACAAGAACTATGAATTGTTTTATGGGGATTTTAATCCCCTGAAAAAACTCAGCAACTACAGCCAGAATATAACACCTCAGCAAACCTATGAGGATATCCTGCGCATTTTGTTTAACGCTGACACCCTGGGGCATGAACCCCGCCTGATGCTGACCAACCTGCGCCAGGTGGATGGGGAAATTGCGCTGCAAATCGGCGATCAGGGGGCGTATTTTGGGGTCATCAACATTGGTGATACAGCCACGCTGCTAAAAAACTGTGAGAATAAAGGTCTGATAACCAAGACAGAGGAGTTTGTTTCAGAATCCCTTTTCCAGGCAATTAACCAGACGGATTCCAGCATCCATGTGCTCATCGGCTCCCGGAAGTTTACCGAAGGCTGGAACAGTTGGCGGGTTTCCACCATGGGTCTGATCAATTTTGCCAAGGGTGAAGGCAGCCAGGCCATCCAGCTTTTTGGCCGCGGTGTGCGGCTGAAGGGCTACCAGGGCAGATTGAAACGCAGCAGCAAACTGGATGTGCCAGCTATCATTCCTCAGGATATCCAGGCCTTGGAAACATTGACCATCTTTGGCGTGAAGGCCCAGTACATGGAAGACTTTAAGCGTTTCCTGGAACTGGAAGAAATGCCCACAGACAAGCCCCTGAAGCATACCCTGCCGGTTATAAAGCGTCTGCAAGGTCTGGCGGAAAAGAAACTGCAGGTGATTCGCCTGCCTCAGGGCGTCAGCTTTAAGCGCCAGGCGGCAAGGCTGCTATTGACCAAGCCGGATGACGGTTTGCTTTCCTACCTGGTAAAAAACCGCGCGGTGCTGGACTGCCGCAGCAAGGTGCAAACCATCCGCTCCAGCTATAACTGGCAACTGGAAGCCACCACACAGGAGCACAAACTGCCGGATGAGGCGCTGCCTTACCTGAATTATGCCCGTATCTTTGAAGAATTGCAGCAATACAAGAATGAAAAAACGCTGTATAACCTGTCCATCCAGCAAGATAAACTTCAAGAAATCCTGGAAGAAGACGGATGGTATACAATGCTTATCCCCAAGAGCCATATTGCCTTTAACAGCATGGACAAGCTGCCGCTGTATACGGATTTTGCTATCATGGCGCTGAAGGTCTACATTGATAAATTCCTCAAATATCATAGGGAACAATGGGAAGCGCCCAGGATGAGTTATCAGCCCCTGACAGAGGACAACAGCAACTTTGTGGATGAATACACTTTCCTTTACCAGCCACAAAGAGATGGTTATGACAGTTGGGAAGAGCTGAAGAGTTTCTTAGATGAAGTAAATGCCCTGCTGCAGACAAAAAAGGAAATCCCGGAATATCAGCGCAAATCCCCCTATGACATTATTACCGCCTTTGACTTTCGATATCACCTGTACGCGCCCTTGATCCATGTGCAGGGTAAGGGGCTGGAAATCTCTGTATCGCCAGTCAGCCTGAATGCTGGAGAGAAAACAATGGTTGACTTGTTGAAGGCTTATTGTGATGATCATTCCCAAAGCTTGAACGGTATTGACTTGGTGCTGCTGCGTAACAAGAGCAAGGCGGGCATCGGATTTTTTGAGGCGGGCAACTTTTACCCGGATTACATCTTATGGATGAACACTGAGAAGGTTCAGTACATCACTTTCATTGATCCTAAAGGCTTGCACCATGTTAGCAAGGACGACCCCAAGGTACATTTCTATGCCACCATCAAAGAGTTGGAAAAACGATTGCAGCCAAGCTATCCAGATAAGCGCATTGTGCTCAATTCCTTTATTCTATCCAGCACACCCTCTGCTGAACTGTGGCAATGGTGGAAGATGAGCAAAGCTCAACGTGAAGCCCGGCACGTGCTATGCCTGGATCAGATAGACTGCATCGAAGTGATGATGGCGAAAATACTGTTGGAGGAAAAGACAGGCTGAAAAGAGAAAGCATCAAAGTTTCTACGGTACGTTGCCAATATGAAAACTCCGCTTAAATTGGGCGGAGTTTTGATATTTGTTTGAAAGCCCAGAATTACGAAGCCACCCCCCGGCGCATGATCTCCTCCACCTTATCCTTGGTGGCGACGCCTTCAAGCACCTTTTTGCCGTCCACAAAGAAGGTGGGCACGTAGTAAAAGGGCGCGGGGGCCTTGAAGTTAGGGGTTTTGTGGACGTCCACCATTTCAACCGGGACGTCCTTCAGCTCCGGTTTTTCCCGGCGCAGCTCGCTCATCCATTCCTTGGCGTTTCTGCAGGCCGGGCAGCCTTCAAAGTGATACAGGGTGATGTGTGACATTTTATCTTCTCATTTCTTTGTTTTATACCGAACTCCATCATAAATGCTTTGATGGACTGGATCTTTTGCGCCTCCGCGTTGTCTCACTCACTCAGCGTAGGCTGCGACTACGCCTCGTTCTTTCGGCTTAGCGGAGCCATCAAAATCCCTCAGCCCATCGGTGCATTTATTCATTCATTCGGTATTACGCGGCGGGGGTTTTCCCTGCGCGATGCTATTATACCCAGGTTTCTCTGCTTTATCTTGCCCGGCTTTTGGAGTGAAATACTATACAAGCCGCAGCACTGAAAAACCCCGGCTTTTCAGCCAGGGCTTGAGAATGGATCAAGTCCAGTATAAAAACTCAGTGTAAAAGGCTTTCTTCCGTCTGCGGGTCAAACAGCTGGACCACCTTGCTGCCAAAGTCAAAGTAGAGAAGGTTGCCGTGCTTCAGGTGGGCGCGCTGCTCCTCCTTCAGGTCCAGGGTCGGGACGCGCAGGATGACGCTCTTGCCGTTTTGGATGTTGTCCTCATCCTGACGCTTCATCAGCACGTGCAGGTGCAGCTCGCTGCCCATCATCTCATTGACGGCCAGGGTGGCCTCCGCCGCGTTGCCGGTGGGTTCAAAGTGGATGTTCATGTGCTCGGGGCGCACGCCCAGGATCACGTCCATGCTGTTGATCCCGCGCTCAGACAGGACAGCGGCCTTTTCAGCATCCAGTTTGACTGTCAGCCCGGGCAGGGAGACGGAATAGTCCTTCCCGTTTTTTTCCAGCTTCGCGTCAAAGAAGTTCATCTGCGGGCTGCCGATGAAGCCGGCCACAAACAGGTTCTTGGGCTTCTCAAACACCTCCTGGGGCGTTCCAACCTGCTGGATGAAGCCGTCCTTCATGATGACGATGCGGTCGCCCAGGGTCATGGCCTCGGTCTGGTCGTGGGTGACGTAGACAAAGGTGGTGTCCAGCCGCTGGCGCAGCAGGATGATCTCCGAGCGCATCTGGTTGCGCAGCTTCGCGTCCAGGTTGGACAGCGGCTCATCCATCAGGAAGACCTGGGGTTCACGGACGATGGCGCGGCCGATGGCAACGCGCTGGCGCTGGCCGCCGGAGAGCGCCTTGGGCTTTCTGTCCAGGTATTCGGTGATGCCCAGGATGTGCGCGGCCTGGACCACGCGGCGGTGCACCTCCTCCTGCTTGATCTTGCGGATGCGAAGGCTGAAGGCCAGGTTTTCATACACCGAGAGGTGGGGGTACAGCGCGTAGTTCTGGAAGACCATCGCGATGTCGCGGTCCTTGGGCTCCACGTCGTTGACCACGCGGTCCCCAATTTTCAGCGTGCCCTCCGAGATGTCCTCCAGCCCCGCGATCATGCGCAGGGTCGTTGATTTGCCGCAGCCGGACGGCCCGACAAAGACCACAAATTCCTTGTCCTTGATCTCCAGGTTGAAGTCCTGGACAGCGACCACCTTGTTGTCGTAGATCTTTTTGATATGTTCCAATGTTACGCTTGCCATGTGACGCTCCTTTTAGCCCTTGACGGCGCCGCCGGTGACGCCCTCAACGTAGTATTTTTGCAGCATGAGGAATAACGCGGTGATGGGAATGGCCACCAGGACGCCGCCCGCGCAGAAGCGGGTGAAGTAGCCCTGATAGTCCTGCGTGTTGACCCACCGGTACAGGCCGACAGCCACGTTATAGCTGTTTGATTTGCCAAAGGCCACGTAGGAGGCAAACACATAGTCTCCCCAGGGCGCCATAAAGGCCATGAGGATGGTGTAGATGACGATGGGCTTTGAAAGGGGCATGATGATCCTGCGGAAGACGTAAAAGCGGGTCGCGCCGTCGATGCGGGCGGACTCGTCCAGGGATTTGGGGATGGTGTCAAAGAAGCCCTTGGAGATGTAATAGCCCATGCCGGAGGAGGCCGTGTAGATCAAAATCAGGCCCGGGATCGCGCCTTCCTGGGTCAGGCCCAATTGCTTTAACAGGAAGTACAGGGCGATCATGGTGAGAAAGCCCGGGAACATGCCCAGGACCAGGATGACGTTCATCAGGAGCTTGCGCCCGCGGAAGCGCATGCGGCTTAGGGCATAGCTGACAGAGAGCACGATGACCGTCTGGATCACGGCGACAAACAGCGCGATGGTGAGCGTGTTGCCGTACCAGCGCAGGTAGGTCCCGTCCTCAAAGAGGAAGATGTAGTTGTCCAGGGAAAAGGTCTTGGGGATCAGGTAGGCCACCATGCCGCCGTCCTCTGTCAAATAGGAGCGGAAGGACTGCAGCAGCAGGAACACAAAGGGCGCCAGCCAGACGATGGAGATGATGGTCAGCAAAATATAAATGCCCCTGTTCACCCGGCGCTCATGCGCCTTTTGGCTGCGCAGTTTGGAGGACTTGACCTCCCGGATGACGCCGGCCTCATGATCGACGATGATGTCCACTTCCGGTATTTCGTTTTTCTTTGCCATCACTGGAAATCCTCCTCGTTCTTGACCGATGGGATCATGTTGTACACCACCAGGTTGATGACTGCGGTAACGACAAACACGATGATGCCGATAACGGCGGCCATTTTGTAGTTGGTGTCGTTGACCGTCATCTTATACAGCCAGGTGATCAGCAGGTCCGTGTGGCCGGCGTTGCCGGCAAGCTCCAGGGACAGGGGCCGCCCGCCAGTCAAAAGGTAGATGACGTTGAAGTTGTTGATGTTCCCGATGAAGCTGGTGAGCAGGTAGGGCCCGGTCACAAACAGCATGTAGGGCAAGGTGATCTTGGCATAGGTCTGCACCGCGTTGGCGCCGTCAATGCGCGCGGACTCGTACAGATCCGCCGGGATGTTCATCAGAATGCCCGTCGCGATCAGCATCATGTAGGGGATGCCGATCCAGATGTTGATTACCAGGATCGTGACCTTGGCCCAGGTGCCGTCCGTCCAGAAGGGCAGCGGCTTTGAGATCCAGCCCCAGTTCATCAGGTAGCTGTTGATGATGCCGTCCGCCGCGAACATCTTGGACACGTACAGGAGGCTTACAAACTGCGGGATGGCGATGGTCATCACCAGGATGGTGCGCCACATCTTCTTGAGCTTGATGCCCTTTTTGTTGATCATGATGGCGACCATCATGCCCAGGAAGTAGTTGAGGAAGGTGGCAAAAAAGGCCCAGACCAGGGTCCAGAACAGCACCTGGCGGAAGGTGTCGCCGAAGTTGGCGGTGCCGGTGCCCAGCATGTTGTAGAAGTTGTCCAGCCCCACCCAGGTAAACAGCTTGCCCGGCGGCTGGTGCGTATAGTCGTAATTGGTAAAGGCCACCAGCACCATGAAGATGATGGGCACGATGGTGAAGGTGAAAATGCCCAGGGTGGGCAGCGCCAGAAGCGTCTTGTGGAACTGGTGGTCCGCGAACGCGGCAAGGTCATCTTTGGCGGACTTCAGTTTCTTGCCTTCCTTCTGCAGTTTCTGGCCGATTTTGTTCTGCTTCACGTTCACCCGCCAGGTGTACAGGAAGGCGATGATAAAGAAGACCGTGAGGATGCCGTAGAGCAGGATGAGGAAGCTGTTGTCCCCGTACACGGTGACGCGGCCTTTTTTAACCGTCTCCACCGTGCCCAGGGTGTCCAGCTTGGACAGGTAGTACCCGCCAAAAAACACCATGTACAGGACAAAAATCACCTGGAACAGGAAAAACAGCAGGCCCCTGAAGACCTGCCCGCGGGCGATGGAACCAAAGCCCATAATAAAAAAGGACGTCCGTGTTTTAAAGTCGCCTTGAATAAAGGTCTGCCCGACGTCCCTGACCTCTTCAACGATGTGTTTAAAGAACAGGCCGATGGCGTTCAGCATCTTCAGGAATCCGCGGGCGATCCGGCCAGGCAGGCGCTTCAAATAGCTCATCAGCCTGTGAACCATCTTCTGCCCCCGGCTTAGCTTGAGGTATTCCAAATCAACCATTTTTTCACCAACTTTTTGCTTTTATGATATGGAAAAACCTAGGCCGGGACCTTCCCGGCCTGGGTTTTTAACAACTTATTGGGCAACCAGGGCAATCAGTTTGGCTTCGAAATCCTTCAGGGCTGCCATCAGGTCTTCGTCGCTCAGGCCGTTGAGCTTGCCGGCGATGATGTCATCGCCCAGGGCGGTCGCGGTTGACCAGTAGTCGCCAGGATACTGGCCCTGGGGGATGGTGTAGGCCAACTGGGAAGCGAGGGCGGAGAGGACGACGTCGTTCTTGACGGCCTCGGACTGCTGAACCTTCAGGTTGGAGGGGCCCCAGCCGGACTGCTCAAAGCGGGCGGCCTGGACTTCTTCACCGGCCAGGTACAGGGCCAGCGCGTCGCAGGCGGCCAGTTTGGCTTCGTCAACCTGGGGTTTCACGCCCAGCATTTTGAAGCCGCCAAAGCCGGAGAGCTGGTAATCCTTGCCGTCCACGTTGAAGGTGGGCAGCTTGGTGGCGGCGAAATTGTCGCCAAAGGCGGCCTTCACAGCAGCCTGATCCCAGGCGCCGTCCACGATCGCGGCGTAGTCCATGGCGTTGCTGGCGGAGGAGCCGTTGACAAAAGCCGGGTTTGACGCCAGGGCGATGATGCCCTTCAGACCGGCGAGGCCTTCGGGGGTGGCATAGTTGATGTTGGCTTTGACCAGGTTGCCGGCGTCATCCACATCGTAGGTGACATAAGCGCCCGCGCCAAAGAAGAAGGCAGGCTGGTACCAGCCGTTGTTAATCTCAAAATACACTTTCTTGTTGGCGGCGTTGGCCTGCTCCAGGACGCCTTCCAGGGTGGAGGGATCGGTGATGACGGACTTGTCATAGTAGAGGAAGTAGCCGTTGTCAGAAGTCATGGGGTAGGCGTACATCAGGTCGGCCATGGTGACAGCGCCGACTGCGCCGGGGTCGTTCTCGGCCTTGACGATGGCGGCGTTCTCTTCAGACAGCTCAACCAGGGCGCCGGCGGCGACCAGGCGGGACAGCTGATCCTGGGCGAAACCGAAGATGTCGGCGCCGCCTTCAACGTCGGTGATCATGTTGGTGGCGGAATCGCCTTCACCAACCGGCTCCACCAGCGCGTTGATGCCGGCGTATTCGGGATGAGCGGCCTTGAAGTCTTCCACCTTGGCCTTGGTCAAATCGACCATGGAGTCAGCGACCCAGATCTTGATGTCGCCGGTGTAGCCTTCTGCGTTCGCAACGAAGCTGAACAGGGACAGCGTCATCGCGAGGGTCAGAACGAGTGCGAAAAATTTCCTCATGGAATCCTCCTTTTTTTGATGGCGTCAAATACGCCATTTTTCCTATGCACGGCAGGCTGAAAACCTTCCCGCGGATAGTTGGACTATACCACCATTTTTCACTTTTGTCTATCTGGCAAAAAAACTGCCAAATCATGGCAGATCTGGCATAGACAATAAAGGGAAAAAGGGCAGACAAACACGAATTTTGTCAAGTTTTACAAAGAAAAATCAATTTGTTCAAAACGGTCAAATTTATGTAAAACATGAAGCATGTTTCATGAAAACGATTCCGAAAAAATTTTTGTGTACAATCTTTTTCGTCCGAAAAAGCCGCGCCTATCGCTTCGGCAACAAAACAGCGATCCCATAGGGCGGCAGGCTCAGGGTTTCCCCGTTTAAAACCGCCTTTTCCTCCCCTGTGTACAGGCCGTCCTGCAGGGTCAGGGAAGCGGGCAGGGTTATATCCCGCGTTTCCTTCGCGGAAAAATTGACCGCGAGGTACAGCTCAGCATCAAACAGGCTTTTGCGCATCAGCAGGCTGTCCGCGTTCACCTGCTCAAAGGCCGTTTCACCCAGCGCGATTTCAGGATAAGTCTGGCGCAGGTGGTTCAGGGCCTTGACGTAGTTGAAGATGGACAGGGGATCCTGCATCTGTTCATTGACCGGCGGGAAAGGGTATTCCTCCCGGGTCACGCCCGGCGGCTGATTGGTGCGCGGGACGTCGCCCCAGTCCATCGCCAGGCGCTTGTTGGGATCCTCCCCCGCGCCTGCCATGCCGATCTCCTCCCCGTAATAGGTGAAGGTGAAGCCCTCCATCAGGCCCAAAAGCGCGTGGGCAAATTTGACCCGCTCCGGCGCCTGCCGCCCCTGCACCAGGCCCACGGTCCTGCCGGTGTCGTGGTTGGACAAAAAGGGCGTCCACAAAACGTCCGGCAGGGCGTCTTTGACCTTTTGATAGTTTTTGACATAGGCTTCAGCCGGTTTTCTGGCGCGCATGGAGGAAGCGATGTAGCCCTCCGCCTGGGAGGCCGGGAAAAGAAAGAAGCTGTCGATGCCGGACTGGTAGTAATCCGCGATCTGGTGAAGGCCCTTCCAGCATTCACCCACCAAAAAGCTGCCCGGCTTGATCTGCTCCGCGCTTTCCTTTAAAAAACGCAAGAATTCGATGCTCTTGGGGTCGTTCCCGGCGTAGAAACTGGTGACCGCGTCCAGCCGGAAGCCGTCCACATTAAGGTCAGTCAGCCAAAAGCGGAGAATCTCCCTGATCTCTTCCCGAACCGCCTGACTGTCCAGGTTCAGGTCGGGCATGCTGCCGCCTGAGAACTGCTCCTCATAATGCCAATCCGTCCCCTCAACAGGCACCGTCTTGCTGTCCGGCGTTTTTGTAAAATTGTAATATTCAATATAGGGGTTGTTGTCCTCCCCCTTTTTCAGGGCGTTGACAGCGGATAGAAACCAGGGGTGCTGGGTGGATGTGTGGTTGACCGGCAGGTCGATGATGAGCCTGATGCCCTTCTCATGGGCGGCCTTCACCAGCGCGCCCATGTCATCAAGGCTGCCGTATTCGGGGTCTATGTTCATATAATCGGTCACGTCGTACTTGTGGTAGCTGGGGCTTGGCATGACGGGCATCAGCCAGATACCGTCATAGCCCAGTTCCCTGATGTAGTCCAGCTTCCCGATAAGGCCCCTCAGATCCCCGATGCCGTCCCCGTCCGAATCGGCGTAGGAATAAACAAAAACCTCGTACCAGTTAATAGAAGGAGCGCCGGTGTCCGCGAAAGCGGAAACAAAAAACAGCGCCAGGGCCAGAAGCAGGCAGAGAAGCGAAGTGGTTTTTTTCATACGATCTCCCTGATAAAAAGCAGTCCGTTTTTTATTCTGTCCTAAATGCTCATTTCCTTCAGGAAGGCGGCGCCGATCAGGCCGGCGTCGTTGCCAAGGGAGGCCAGGCGAAGCTCCGGGCCGCCGATCACGGAATAGGAGAGGATGAACCGGGGCAGGGCTTCCCTGACCCTGAAAAGCAGCGCGTCCCCAGCCTTGCTCACGCCGCCGCCCAGGAGCACCAGGGCTGGGCGGAACACGTTGCTCAGCCCGCCGACGGTCTGGGCCAGCAGGGCGCAATAGCGCTCAACCACGCTTTTTGCCGCCTGATCCCCCTCTTCCATGCAGGAAAAAGCGAGCCGGCCGTCCAGGGGGATGCCTGATTTGATTTTTTTGTGCATCAGGCTGTCCGGGTTTTCATGTATCGCTTCTTTGGTCAAAAGCACGAGCCCGGTGGCGGAGACCAGGGTTTCCACACAGCCTGAAGCCCCGCAGGTGCATTTCGGGCCGCCCGCGATGAGGGGCAGGTGCCCCACCTCCATGCCCATGCCGTCGCAGCCTGAAAACAGCCTACCATTGATCAGCATCGCCCCGCCCACCCCGGTCCCCAGGGTCAGCATCAGCACATCTTTTTGGTTTTTCGCGCTGCCGCAGAGCGCTTCGCCCGCCAGGGCGCAGTCCGCGTCGTTGGCGATCAGGACGGAAAGCCCGGTTTTTTCTTCCAGAGCTTCGCGCATGGGCGCGTTCTCCCAGCCGGTGTTGTTGGCCAGGATCAGCCGCCCGGTCTCCGGGTGCACGGTGCTGGGCACGCCCAGGCCGATGTAGGGGAGGTCTTTTTTGCCCAGCCCGGTTTTCTTCAGGAGGGACAAAACCCCTTCCGCCATGTCCCTTGTGACCGTATCAAAATCATCGCTGGTGTCTGTTTCCAGGCGGCTGATTATTTGCCCGCCTTCGTTCACCAGGCCCATTTTAATGCTGGTGCCCCCCAGATCGATCCCCAGATGAACGCTCATACCTGCTTTCTGGGTCACTGGCGCACAGCCTTTGAGCGGTTGTAGAGCATCAGGAGCAGGATGATGATGACGCCGTTTAAGATGTCGCGCATGGTTTGGGGCAGGCCAAGGGTGGTCAAAAGGTTAGACAGCACGGTCATCAGCAGCGCGCCCGCGATGGTGCCGGTGTAGGTGCCCACCCCGCCTGAGAAGGTGGTGCCGCCCACGATCACCGCCACCAGGGAGGTGAAGGCGTACTCGCCAAAGATGTCCACCCTGGCAGTTGCCTTGTAGCCCGCGCCCAGGATGCCGGCGAAGGCGGACATCATGCCGGAGATGACATAGGTCATGATGATGACCCAATTGACGCGCACGCCGGTCAGGTAAGCGGCCTGGCGGTTGTTGCCCACCATGTACACCTGTTTGCCAAAGCGGGAGCGGTTCAAGATCCAGAACACGACGGGCACAAAAAGGAGGGCATAGATCACAATGGATGGGATCAGGTCAAAGAAACGGTAGATGATGGAGTCCACAAACTTCTGCCCCGCCCAGCCCGCCGGGGAGCCGGAGGTGAAGACATATTGAAGCCTGGTGATGATGTTGGAGACCGCCATGGTGACGATCATCGCGGGCAGGCCGATCTTGACCACAAAGAAGCCGTTGAGCAGGCCGACCACCGCCCCCATCAGCAGGGACAGCGCCAGGACCTGGACATAAATCAGAACGCTGTCCTGCTTGTCCATGGTGTAGGTGGCGATGATGGCGGCGGCGCTCATCACCGCGCCGACTGAAAAATCCATGCCCCCGCCGATCAGAACGATGGTCTGCCCGGCAGAGGAGATGGCGAGCAGCGTCGTGAGCAGGATCAGGGAGCCGATGAAGCGGTTGTTCAGCCCCTTGGGGTTAATCAGGATGGTGATCAAAAACAGCAGCGCGGACAGGGCGAAAGCCACCAGGGGCGGGCTGCGCCTGAAGGAGATCAGCAGTTTTTTGGGATGATACCAGGGGATCAGATCACGATGCTCAGCGGCTGACACGGGCTTCACCTCCCTTGAACTGGTTGAACAGGCCTTCCTTCAGGGTCTTGCGCTGTTCCCTGGCGGTGATGATGGTCACCAGAAGCCCCAGCAGCAAAATGACGTCGCTGACCAGGTTTTGCCAGTAGGTGGACACCGCGAAGCCCGTGATGACCTTGCTGAGGTAACTGAAGAAATAATAAACGGCGTTTTGGATCAGCACAAAGAAGGAAGCGCCAAAGACGCCGCAGGCCATGCTGCCCCAACCGCCAAAGCCCATCCCGCCCAGGATGCAGGCGATCAGGGAACGCAGGCCGTAGTCCTCCGCCTGAAGCGGGTTGCCGGAGGCGTTCATCAGGGTCAGGCAGATGCCGCCCACCCCCACGATGAAGCCCTTGAGCAGGTTGGCCTGCATCTGCACCTTGACCGGGCTGATGCCCGCGGCATAGGCGTTTCTGGGGTTGCCGCCCACAGCGTAGAGGTGCTTGCCAAGCGGCCTGCGCTTGATCAGAAGCCACATAAGGAAGATGGCCACAATGACCAGAAGCGCGACCGGCAACACACCGCCGATCAGGGTCTGGTAGGGCAGGTAGACCTCCTTTGGCACCTTGCCCTGGGGCTTGCTCATGATGCTGACGTTGACGCCCTTGATGATGAAGGTAAAGGCATAGCCCACCAGCATCGCCGGCAGCCTCAGGAGGGAGGAGCAGGCGCCAAAGGCCGCTGAAACCAGCAGGTTGGCACCCATCGCGGCCAGCCAGCCAGCCCAGATGGGCAGACCCAGCTCCTGGGGCACCATGATGCAGATCACGTTCACCAGCGCCAATTGGATGCCGATGGAGATGTCAAACAGGCCCACGATG
The DNA here is from genome assembly GCA_030057655.1 of Bacillota bacterium. Lineage (GTDB taxonomy): Bacteria > Bacillota > Clostridia > Christensenellales > Aristaeellaceae > UBA6115. Next base: position 39,434 of record JASGUQ010000050.1, on the reverse strand, counting down.
AGGAGCAGGCTCTGGGCCATCGTGGTTAAGATAAAGGGCGCGTTGGTCATCAGCATGCTGCCGTAGAAAGCGGGCTTGAAAAAAGCCAGCGGGGTGCCGGAGTTGATGCCCTGCATGAGGATGTTCATCACCAGCGCGATTGTGAACAACACAAAGCCCGTGAAGGCAGGCGTGCGCCTGAATTTTTTGACAGATTGGGTCAAGGTGTTCATGCCTGCGCCTCCTTGCTTTTCATCAGAAGCCCATCCGCCTTCTCGTTTGTGAAGCCCATCATCAGGGACACCATGTTTTCCTGGGTCATGCTGTCCCCCTGCAGGACGCCGGAGACCCGGCCTTCATAAAACACATAGACGCGCTGGGCGATCTCCAGCAGCTCATCCATGTCCGAAGCCGAGATAATGACCGCCATGCCCTTTTGGGCGCTTTCCCTTAAGATCTGATGGATCTCAAGCCTGGAATGGATGTCAACGCCCTTGGTGGGGTCATCCAGCAGCAAAAGTTTGGGCCCGACCGCGATCCAGCGGGCGATGACCAGTTTTTGCTGGTTGCCGCCGGAGAGCGTGCTGGCGGCGTCCTTTAAGGAGCCGATCTTGATGCGGTAAGTTTTGACCGCGTCCTCTGAGAACTTCCTGACAAACTTCTTGGGCAAAAAGCGGAAGCGCGGCCCCACGGCAGCGTTGCCGGCAAAGATGTTTTCAGCGATGGTGCGGTCCGGGAACATGGCCTCCCGGTTGCGCTCGCCGGAGATCAGGCCCATGCCCGCCTTCACCGCCTGTGCGGGCTGGCGGAAAGCGACCTCCTCGCCCAGAAAACGGATGCTGCCGCCTGTTTTATGCTTCGCGCCCAAAATCGCGCGCATAAAGTCGGACTGGCCCTGGCCTTCCAGGCCGCCGATGCCGATGATCTCGCCAGCATGAGCAGTCATGGAGACGTCCTTGACCCTGGGCGGCAGGCTCAGGTTTTTGACCTCCAGCACCGCCTGGCCCTGCCTAGATGTTTCGGACACGTCCTGCCCCGGAGCGTGATGGGCCATCCTCTGGCCTGTCATGTAGTACACCAGGTCATCCAGGGTGAATTCCGTCACAGGGCCTGATTTAACGGTCTCCCCGCCCCTTAAAATCACCGCCTCGTCGCACAGCTCAAACACCTCGTGCATCCTGTGGGTGACAAAGACGATGGACAGCCCCTGATCCCGCAAATCGCGCAAAATATCAAACAGCACTGTGATTTCGTCCATGTGCAGCGCCGCCGTGGCCTCGTCCAGCAGCAGCACCCGGGGGTTTCTGTGCACGGCCTTGGCGATCTCCAGCATGCTCTGGGTGGAGGAGGGCAGGGACTGGACATAGTCCTGGGGCGAACAGCGGATTTTAAAGCGGTCCATCAGGTCCTTCACGATCTGACGGCTTTTCTCCCTGTCCACCATCCCAAACGGCGTCCTTGGCTCATTGCCAAGCAGCAGGTTGTCGGAAACCGTCATCATCGGCAGAAGACTCAGGTCCTGAAAGGCGGTGGAGATGCCCCGGGCCTGGGCGTCATTGCCGGAGCGAATGACGACCGGCTGCCCATTGATCAGAATGCTACCGGAATTGGGGCTGACCAGCCCCGCCAGCACCTTGACCAGGGTGGATTTGCCGGAGCCATTGCTGCCCAGCAACGCTGTGATCTTGCCGGCGGGAATGGTAATTGATGCGCCTTTTAAGGCCTGTACAGCGCCGTAATGCTTGGTGATGTCCCTCATCTCAATCAAGGGTGAAGCACCTCCAGAGGAATAATCGGGAAACCTGATAAAAAACGCGGCCTGGCCGAGCGGCTGCGCCAGCCCGGCCAAGCGCGCTAATCACAGAACTAGAGTTTTCAAGCGGCTTACTTGAAGTAGCCTTCAGCCACCTCGTCAATGGTCAGCCAATAGGTGATGGTGTCGCCGGGGGCCATGGATTCGGCCATCGCGCGGTATTCTTCCTGGTTCTTATCGGTGAACCAGATCTTGCTGGGCAGGTAGATGCTGTGGTACTTGATGTTGCCGTTCTCATAGACGTCGTCCTTGAGTTCCTTGCCCAAAATCTGGTTGATGCCGAAGTTGAGGGCGGAGCCGCCAACGCCCGGAGGGTTGGATACAACGATGTAGGGCATCACGGTTTCATTCTCGTTGATCTTCAGGCACCGCTGCATGTACTCGCCCGTGTCGCCAAAGCCGATAAACTTGGGCAGGGGGGCGCCGGTGGTGTCAAAGGCGGCCAGGGCCGCGTCCGCGCACTGGGAGACCAGGACGCCGTCATATTCCATGCCGGAGTTGATGATCTCGGTCATGATCTGCTGGCTCTCGGTGTTGCTCCAGTTGTGGTTGTAGCGGCCGACGATCTCAAGGCCCTGCTCCTCGGCGGCTTTCAGGAAGCCCTCATCGCGGAAGTCGTTGGCGGAGTTGCCGGCAATCGCGCTGATGAGCACGACCTTGGCGCCCTTGCCCAGCACTTCGCCGGCGTAGGAAGCAGTCTTGTAACCCAGGTAATACTGGTCGGTGCAGATGTTGAGGATGTTGACGTCCTCAGACAGGTACTCCACGTCCACGTTGATGTAGGTGATGCCGGCGGCCTGGGCCTTTTCAATGATGGGGTCAAGGCCGGTGGAGGCGACAGGGTTGACCAGGATGATGTCATAGCCCTCGTTGATGGAGTTTTGCAGCTGCTGGGTCTCCGTTGCCGGGTCCCAGTTGGATACGAAAGAAGAGTAGCTGATGTCAAAGCCCTTTTCCAAAGCGGCCTTGGCAGCTTCCTGGATATCCAGCTCATAGCGTACACGGTAGGGGTTGCCCTCGATCTCCGCGTTGTGGCTCGCCAGCTTCAGCTTGCGGACCTCTCCCTCAGCGGCGCCAACAGACACCGCCATCAGGCTCAACGCCAGGGCAAGGACAAGGGACAGCGCGATAAGTTTCCTCATGAACCATTCCTCCTCAAGGTTTTCATATTTTCAGAGCTTCTGCTCCGAATATTTGCTGTTATTGTGTACATCATATCACAGGGAAGGCCTGTTTTCAATCTTCGTCGCTTAGAAAAACCGTGCCTGAGCGCGCTTTTTCAAACGGGGAAAAGAGCCGCTCAGGCCGTGTATACCTCCTCCGCGCGCACCTCTCGCTGAAGCTTCGCGGACAGGTAGAAGGCATCGATGACCGCGGCCACGGTCAGCGTCTGCTCAGGGGTCACCAGAACCGGGGCCCCGTACATCAGATGGTCCACCGCGTTTTTGATCAGCGCGAAATGACCGGAGAAGGGTTCCTTCGCGTGCGGGCCTTCCTTGAACACCTTGGGTACGATGTCCGTCTGATAGCGACCCATCACGGTGTACAGCTTTAAATCCGGCAGGGTCAGCCCGGCCTTGGTGCCCGCGATGCTGAGGCCAAACTGCGGCGGCAGGTTCAGCGCCCAGGAGGTCTTGAAGTTCACGTTGATGCCGTTTTCAAACTGAAGGGTGCCTGCGGCAAACTCCTCCACCTCAAACTCCTCCGGCTGGTACTTGAGGGCCCTGGTCACCCCGGCGGGCGCGCCGGACTCCACAATGCTGGAGATGACATTTTTCTCATGCTGGGCGATATGGGCGGCAGTGTATCCGCTGACCGACTTGAAAGCAGGGGAGCCCATCAGCCAGACCAAAGCGTCTATCAGGTGGACGCCCAGATCGCACAGGGCGCCGCCGCCATTATCCTCCTTGCGGTGAAACACACCCCACTTGGGAATGCCCCTTCGCCTGATGGCCGCGAACTCCGCAAAATAGATGTCCCCCAGCATTCCCGCGTCCGCCATCTCTTTGGCGGCCAGGTATTCCTCCCCATAGCGCAGCGTCTGGCAGGCCATGAGCAGCCTGCCTTTCTCTTTTGCCAGGTCATAAAGCGCCCTGGTCTCCTTCCAGGTCATCGCCAGCGGTTTTTCACACAGCACATTGCAGCCGTTCTCAAGCGCCATCCTCACATAGGCGGCATGGGACATGTTGGGCGTGCAGACAGACACCAGGTTGGGCCTGATCTCCCGCAGCATCCTTTCCGCGTCCGTGTAGTGAAAGGGGATGTTGTGCGCCTGCGTTGTTTGCGCGGCGGCTTCCTCCCGTTTGTCAAAAACCGCTTCAATGCTTACCTGTTCCGGCAGGCTTTTGTAAGCCGGGATGTGGGCCTTGTTGGCGATCATGCCGGCCCCGATGACGGCTGTAACCAGTTTGTTATCCTTCATAAGTCCTCCTTCTTCACCAGACCTCCTCAATGGGATCGCCGTTTTTCAGGTCCTCTGCCGCCTGTATGAGGCGGGTGACAAAGCTGTCGCGGATGACCAGCTCCGTTATGCCGTTGATGGACACGGCCATGCGCCTTGCTTCCAAGGGATAAAACCGCAGGACATCGTTCTCTTTGCTTTCGTTTTTGTAGCGGTAGGTGACACTGAGCGCGGGCGCGCCAGTTGGCTCATCCCCTGTGTACAGACTGCCGTCTGAGGCGGCCGAGGTCAGCAGCCTGAAGAAAGCGTGAAAGCTGCTGATGGACACGGCTTTTCCGTTTACTTTGGCCTCCCCCTCCGTGCCCGTGGGGCGTTCATAGGCGATGTCGTATTCGTTTTCAGGCGTTGTCACCCTGACCCCGCTTAAGTCCATCAGCATCGGGTTTAGCAGGTAGCGCAGCACCAGTTCGGAAGGACGGATGTCGTAAAAGGCAGGACGGTTGATGAGGTAGACGGCGTCCCTGCCGTCTACCGCCGCGTAAAAGGTGTCCCCCCCGGCCTTTTTCAGCGTCAGAACGATCTTCTCATTGCTTCCGGCCAGCACAAACTCCGCCCGCGCGTCCGGCTGGTCAAAGCCGTACCCGGCCAGTTCGCTTTGCGTCAGCTGATAGCCTTCCACTTTGATGGCTTTGATGTCCAGAAGCGAGCCCAGCAGGCGGATGCCGCCCTCCTGATCCAGGGCATGGGTGCCTTTGAAGGTGATCAGGTGGGTGGCTGTGCCAAAGGACAGGGCCTGAAGCTTGGTTTCGCTCCCCGCGCCTGAAACCGCTTTGACGCTGAAGGGGGCTTCATAGGCCGCGCCTGAAAAAGTGGCGTCTCTGACAGCGGAAAGCGGGCTTGAAACCCTGAGCTTGGGCGTTACCTGAAGGGAAAGGAAGGCCTCCTGCCCCAAAAGCAGGGTTTCCGCCAGGTCCTTTTTCAGGGTGTACAGGCTTTCGTCCCCTGAAACGCTCAAATAGTAGTTTTGGGACACCGGTTCAAGGCTGCCGATCCTGATCTCTTTGCTTTCACCGTCCGTGAAGCGGAGGGACAGGGCCGCGCCCGGCTGATCCAGGCCGTATTTCCCCGGGTCATCCGTTTTTTCGGCCGCGCGGCTGGCGGCTTTCATATTGGACAGCGCGACCATGAAATCCACAAAGCGCTCAAGGTCCACCAGGTCCGTGGGCAAATTGCCGACCACGTAGCCGCCGTTTTCGCTGTCGTAATAAATGCTGTATTCGCCTTTTTGATTCCGGATGTCCGCGCGGTCGATGTCCGTGGGCTCCCGGTTCAAAAGGGTCAGGTTTTCTTTTTTGGGAAGCGGCTTTTGCCCCCTGCCGATCAGCAGGTTGAGGGAGGCGAGCAGCAGGGTCATCGCCAGGGAAAAGAGGGTCAGCCGCAACAGGCGCCTGTTCATTGGAACCTCCTGTACAGGAAGACGGCGATCCCGGCTACAAGCAGGAGACCCGGGATCACGGCCACAAACAGGATGCCCAGCAGGGATGCGGTGCCGGAGTTTAAGGACAGGGCTTCAGACGCCAGGCTGACCGGGCGGATCACCACCCCCTGATTTTGGTCAAGGGCGCTTCCCAGGGTTTTTAAGAGGTATTCCCCGTTGTTCAGCTGCGGGTTTTGGAGCCACTGCGCGTCCAGCATGGCGGTTGAGGCACTGATGATCAGGTGGGAAGCAAAAACCTGGCCGGTTTCCTTGTCCCTCACCACCCTGGAGGCCAGGGTCATCGCGGGCAGGGGCCCCCTGATCGCGGCCTTGTCCGGGGCAAAATCGCTGCCGGCCTGGCCCGGGCGCACGCCGGAGGTTGCTGAAAAAGCCATCAATTCCCGGGTCTGCTGGCGGTCCCTGGCGGTGAACAGGACGCTGTAGGGCTTGGCGCGCGGCATCAAAACCGGGATGCTGCTGTCCCGCAGCTTGCCCGCGATCTCCTCATCCCTGTACTCGCTGATCGGGTAAAAGGGCTGCATGCTGTAGGTCATCTGCTGGCGGGTCTCAAACACCGCGCCGTCCAGGGGCAGGATGCCCCACTCGGCGAGGAAGGCCTCCATCTTTGGAAGGCTGGGCTGGGAGGCGTCCATGGCATAGACAAGGGCCTTGCCGTAGCGGCCTTCGTTGTACAGGAAATCGTCCAGCCGTTTTAAGCTGTCCTCGGACAGGTCCACCGTCGGGGCCAGAAGCAGCAGGACGTCAAACCCGCTCAGGTCGCCGCTCGCGATGTTTTTTTGCTCCACCTGGTAGTTGTTGTCAAGCAGCAGGGAGGACAGCGCGCTCATCTGCGCGGTCCCGGCCCCTGTCAGCACGGCGGCGCGCGTTTTTTGCCCGCTGGTCACCTGCAAAATGGCGGAGGAGATGGCCTCCTGCGCCCTTGAAGAGGCGACGGTCATGCCGCCCTGGCCGGCGGCGGAATAGGTGTAGTTGAACAGCTCGTTAAGGGTCAAAAGCCTCTGGTTGTCCCCGGAGGTGACCAGGATGCTGCCGGGGGAGAGGCTTAAATCCGGGTAGGAGGCCGCGAAGGAGGGATCCTTCTGGTAGTCGATGTAGGCAAGGGAGACCAGATCCGACTGGGCAGGGTAGCGGTTTAAAATCTGCCTGGCCTGGCGCAGGTAGGGGCTGCCCTCAAAGCTGTCCTCCGTGGCCAGGACGTCAATGTGCACCGGGGTTTCAAGGGATTTGAGCAGGGCGACGCTCTCCTCATCCAGCTGGTAGGCCCGGCTTGCGGTCAAATCAACAAACAGGCTGTGCCGGTTGCTCAAACGCAAAACGGCCATGTTGAAGAGGTATAAATTCAGCGTCATCAGCGCGATCAGCGCCAAAAACAGGGGTTTGTTCAGGATTTGCCATCTGTTCTTCATTTCAGGCCTCCCTTAGGACCACCGGCGCTTTTCAAGCGTCAGCGTCGTCAAAAAGAGGAAGAAGGCGGCAATGCTGACAAAGAACAGCACATTGGAAAGGTCCAGGATGCCGTAGGTGAAGGGCTGGTAGCGCTTTGAAAAAGAGAGGTAATAAAACAGGTTGTACAGAAATCCCTTGCTGACCATGGCCGTCAGCGCGTCCATGATGAACAGGAAAAGGGAGGCCGTGAACCCCAAAAGCGCCGCGATCACCTGGCTTTCAGTCAGAGAGGACAGGAACATGCACACCGCGATGAGGGCCGCGCCAAGCAGCGTCAGCCCCAAGAAGTGCCCGATGAACAAGGGCCAGTCCACCCTGGCGAAAACTTCCGTCACCACCGCCAAAACCAGGGTCATCAAAATGGCCAGAAGAAACACGCACAGGGCGGAGAGGTATTTGCCCAGCACGATGGAAAAGGGGGACACGGGCGAGGTCAAGAGCACCTGGTCCGTTTTTGACTGCTTGTCCTCGCTCATCAGGCGCATGGTCAGGATGGGCACCATGAACAGCACAACCGGGAACAGCAGCGTGAACAGGCTTGAAAAATCCGCGGTGGCGTTGTAAATGTTGTAGGTCAAAAAATAATAGCCGGTAAAGAAGTAAAGCGCCGCGCAGAACACAAAGCCCAGCGCGGAATGGAAATAGGCGCTGATCTCGCGCTTAAAGATGGCTGTCATCTTGTTTCCTCACCAGTTGCAGGAAGATGTCTTCCAGAGAAGCCTCAGAGCCATAGGTATACAAAAGCGGCAGGCTGTTTTGGGCCAGCGCGTGAAACACATTTTCCCGCGCGTCCGTCCCTTCCTCCGTCTCAATCGCCGCGTCCACCGTCCCTTCCTCGTTTTCTCCAAGGAATTGAAGGGAAACAAGCCCTGCCGTGTCCTTCAGGGCTTCCCGGACCTGCTGAGCGCTGCCCTTCACGCGGATCTTGACCTGATGGGGGCGCCTGGTCAGTTTGGCCAGGTTTTCCGGGCTGTCATCCGCGATCAACTTCCCGTCCTTCAGCACGAGGATGCGCTGGCACAACTCCCTGATTTCACTTAAGATGTGCGAGGAAATCAGCACGGTGGCCGTCTTCCCCCTTTCCCTGATCAGCTGGCGGATTTCCATGACCTGGGAGGGATCCAGCCCCACCGTGGGCTCGTCCAGGATCAGCACCTTCGGGTTTCCAACCAGCGCCTGGGCGAAACTCACCCGCTGCCGGTACCCCTTGGACAGGTTCCTGATCAGCCTTCTTTTGACCGCGCTTAATCCCACCTGTGAAAACAGGGCGTCCAGGTGTTCCTGCCGCGCTTTTTTGTCCGGCAGAATCTTTTTTAAATCGCAGATGAAATTTAAATACTCATTCACCCGCATCCCGCCGTAAAAGGCCGGCTGCTCCGGCAGGTAGCCGATGTGCCGCTTGGCCTTGCCGGGTTCTTTTCCCATGTCAAAGCCGTTGACATGGACGCTTCCGGAGTTGGGGGAGAGGTAGCCGGTCAAAATGTTCATGGTGGTGGACTTGCCGGCGCCGTTTAAGCCCAGCAAGCCCACGATTTCGCCTGTCTTGATCTCAAAGCTGACCGTGTCCAGGGCGGTTTTCTCCCCGTAGGTCTTGCTCAGGTTTTTAACTTGGATCAATCGTTTCTCCCGCTTTTTTCATGCTGTAAACACCAGGCAGTCTCTATTTTTTCCAGAGATCCCAGGGCTTGGATACCTTCTTGTGGAAGGGCAGTTCCACCTTGGCGCCGGACTTGGCCGAGGCATAGGCGGCGTACAGGATCTCCAGCACCCTTCTGCCGTCCTCGCCCGTCACCTTGGGCGTTTTGCCGGTGCGCACGCAGTCGATAAAATGCTTTAGTTCCGCCGGATAGCCCTGGTTGTAGGCCTCCTCAAAGATCGGGAAGGTCCAGCCCACGGTGCCGCCAGCCTTTTCGCTCGCGTAGTCGTAGCCGTCCAGGCTGTACACGGTGGAGGAATTGCCCTTGAACAGATCGCCAAAGGCCACGCCCTTGGTGCCCAGGATTTCCATGTGGTCGTCCATCCCGCCATGCTTGCACCAGGAGTTCTGCGCCAGGCCCACCACCTTGCCGTGGTCGGTCTCAAACTCAACCAGCACCAGGGAATGGTCCTCCGCGTCCGTGTCGTGCATAATCTGGGACAGGTCGGCGTACACGCTCTTCACCCTGGGGTTCTTGTTTTTCAGCATCCAGTAAAACCACGCGAAGGCATGGCAGCCCATGTCCATCAGCACGCCGCCCCCGGCCTTCTCTGCCTCATAAAACCAGCGGCTGTGCGGGCCGGAGTGCTGCTCGGCCTGTTTTAACATGAAGATGTCGCCGATGGCGCCGCTCTCCACGATCTCGCGCACCCTTTCATACTTGGGCGCGAAGCACAGTTCCTCCGCGTACATCAGGTATTTGCCGTTCTTTTTGCAGGCCTCGATCATCTCGTCCGCCTCTTCCAGCGTCATGCAAAGCGGCTTTTCGATGATGATGTGTTTGTTGGCGTTTGCGGCCTTCATCGCGGCCTCATGGTGCCTGAAGTTGGGCAGGCAGATATCGACCACCTCAACCTCCACCTCTTGAAGCAATTTGTCCATGTCGTCATAGGCGTGGGGGATGTTGTGCTTCTTGGCGAATTTTGCCGCGTTTTCCGCGCTTCTGGAATACACCGCCACCACTTCCGCGTCCGGCACAAAGCGGGTGTAACTTTCCATGTGGATCTCCGCGATAAAGCCTGAGCCAAACAAGGCAACCTTGGTTTTGTTCATCTTCAACCTCCGTTTTTTTCCCTTGCGGGTTGTTTTTAATTTTCAACAGGTGAGGACATTATAGCCCATTTTTTTGTTTTTTGGCAAGTTGGGGCGGGTTCTTGGGTTTCTTGTAAAAAACTCAAAACTGTAAAATGATTCTTGCATGGACGAAGGCGGGTACATTCTGCGTTGTATGGTAATTCCGGCTTTAGAACAGCGCCGGAGGAACGATGCCGGCCGCGCAAAGCGGTTGAATGAGAACAGTTTTAGGATGGAATGGAGATAAAATGGGAAACAAACGCTTGATATTGCTGATCCTGGCAGCGGCGCTGCTTTTGGGGTCGATGATGGGGGTGTCCGCGGAAAACAAGACGCTGCAGTCCGGGGACCGGGGCGAAGCGGTTAAAAAACTCAAGCTGCGCCTTTTTAACCTGGGCTATTATCCAAGCCTGAAGGACGCGAAGGACGATTTTAACAAGGACACTGTTCGGCACCTGATCGATTTCCAGCAGGCCAACGGCCTGGCGGGGACCGGCGTCGCGGATGAAGCGACCCTGAATTTGCTATACTCAAAAGAGGTGGTCAAGGCGCCCCTGCCGGAGGACAGGCCTATCTACAATGTTGACCCGGACAGCGTGCCTGAGATCATCTATGAGGAACCGGCCGGACTGACGGAGACAGGTTTTTTAGCGCCTGGCAGCCAGCCCTTTGTGATCAAGGACAGGGAGAACGGTTACTGGTACTACCTGTCCGACAAGATCCGGGTGGAGGTCACGCGCTTTTACCAGGCAAAAAGCCAGATCGAGTGGTTTGAGGCCTACATCACCTACAACGGCCCTGGAATGCCAAAATCCATCAGCTCCAGAAATGACGGCAAGCGCAGCGAGGACCCGCTGGACCTGGCCCGGAAAAACGGCGCGGTTTTGGTCATCAACGACGATTACTACCGCTACCGGGTGCGCGCGGAAGAGCGCGTGGGCGTGATCGTGCGCGATTCCGTCGTTCAGTCGGACAACACCGTTCCGCAAAAACATTCCCGCATCCCCTCTTTGGAGGTGATCGCGCTGTTTAAGGACGGGCGGATGCAGACCTTTGATTCAGACGCGCACACCGGCCAGGAGTACATCGACATGGGGGTCACGGACACCTGGGCCTTTGGCCCCATTTTGGTTCAGGAGGGCGAGGTGCCGCGGTATTATTACTCCAGGGACTACCGCAGCTACAGGGAACCCCGGACCGCGGTCGGCATGATCGCCCCCGGCCAGTACTGCGCGCTGATGGTCACCGGCCGAAAAGAAGGCAGCAAGGGCGCGACCTTTGGCTGGATGGCTGAAAAAATGCTGGCGATGGGCGCGAGGGAAGCCCTGAACCTGGACGGGGGCGGCAGCGCCGCGATCATCTTCATGGACGAGATCCTCAGCAAGTCCGAAAAAAACCAAACCGCCAGGGACATTTCCGGCATCATCGCCTTTTGCGACAGATGCGACTGATCATGCTGACTTCAATCGTATTTTCATCGATATAAACCCGAAACCCTGCCTTAAAGCGCCTGCTCAAACCCCGGAACCGGGAAATTGCGCAGGAACAGGCGATGTTTTAAAACAGAACAGCAGCATATCCGATTTGGCAGCCTTTTTGTCTGATTATTACAAAAAAAGATAGACAAAAAGGCTTTATTTGTGTTAAAATAATCATGTTGCAATATAAAAAGACAAAAACACGAGAACATAAAAAAACAACCCAAACCACAAGAAAAGACAACTCGACTTCTCCTCCCTTTCTGCAGCGCTCATCATTCCGACCATGCCTGATCATAAGGAGGACCAAATGAAAAAAAGAGTTTCTTTGGCTTCGGTTTTATCCGCGTTCCTGGCTCTTCTTCTCGTCTTTTCCCTGATCCCTTTTTCAAGCCTGTCGGCTTCCATCGCGCCCCCCATGGCTCCAGCGACCAAAAAGCCGACCCCCAAGCCGACTCCCAAACCGACTCCCAAACCAACCCCCAAACCCCCGCCCAAGCTGTACGGGCTCCAGATAAAAATTGACAAGACGGAAGCCCTTGTCGGCGAAACCGTTACCTTCACTTCCTCCATGAATGGCGGTGTTGGCAGAAAAACCGTGGAAATCGAGGTGTACCGGGACGGAAAGCTTGTTGAGGTCCTGCCCTCCAACACAAGCCGCAGATGGCCCTATGTCCCCACGGAGCCCGGCGTCTACTACGGACGGGGCATCGCGAAGGACAAGTATTCCACCATCTATGACGACAGCGAACAATTCACCGTGCGCCCGGACCAGGATCAGGGAGCGAACCTGCCCCCCATCTTCCCGGGACCCCAATTGCCCCCAAAGATCTTCGAAATTGTGCCGATTGAAGATTTTACTGTGCTGGAGGGCACCAAGATCGCGCCTATCGACATCAAGGTCGCCGGCAAGCCCGGAATCACAGACATCGGCTTTGAGGTCAGAAACCCTGCGCCCTTCCTGATCCTGTCGCGCAACGACAGTATCCGCCTCTCCTTATCTAACGGGCTGGCCCTTTTAGGCCAGCTCATAAACGGAAACAATAAATATTTTCGGCTTGCTTCCCTCCCGGAACCCTTACGAACCTTAATGATGATTGCCGCCAATTATCCCCGGAGCAAAATGCTTGCTTCCTTCCCGGAACCCATTCGAACCTTAATTGCAAAGGATAAACACCTGTTTTCTTATTCCGCATATGTTTTCGAGGATGAGGGAGCAATCTGGGGGGAAGGAGAGTTTGAAAAAAAATATCTCCTGACCATCAAGGCGCATGGGCAGGCGCCGGAAGGCCGGGTAACGGCGGAGACCAGCTTCACCATCAGGTACCTGCGCGACGCCAACCGCAACGGCGTCCCCGACCTGAATGAGAAAAGACTGTTCAGCGCCTTTGACCTGACGGAAATCAGGGACACGACGGTCATTGCCGAAAAGGCCATGAAGCCGCTTACTTACAGTGTTGTCGACGGCCCTGAATTGACCTGGCCTGTTCAGTATTCTATAGGCACAGGCATTTTCAGAATCCATGTGTCGCCCGCCAAAGCGAACAGCTTCAGCGAGAATGCCACGATCAGCGGAACCCCCTTCGTTAATTGGGCGCATGACAGGGAGCTCAGCAGGGATGTCATAGTAGGCTATTCCGCTAAAACCGAGTTCGACCAGATCGCGAGCAGAAGCTTCATCATGCATGTACAGCGGGATGAGAACGGGGACGGCCTGGCGGATGAGATCCTTTCTTTGGACTTCATCCCCCACAGGTTTGTCGTTGAAGGCAACCGGATAAAGGACATCCCCCTGGTGGTGCGCACCAACCTGAGCGGAAATGTGAAGGTAGACATCTTCCAAAGTGTTTTTATCTTAAATAAAGGAATAATCGAAGAAAGATATTTGGATCAATATGGGCTGTGGCTAACGAAAGCCGGGGAAACACCCAAATCCGACGATCTTGGCTACAGACTCCTGCGCTATAAGGTGACAGGGATACCCCGTGGATGGAAAAAATATGATGATGATGGATTGTCCGATTTAAAGCTGACAGTCCGTGTCTCAGCGGGAGGTTACCAGGTTTTTGGTAATCTGCACATCGCCATCCTGAGCCCGGACAAGGGGCCGTGGTATCAGTTTGAACCCGTGAGTGATCTGATCATAAAGGAGAAAGAGTATGGCGAAATCAAGCTGACTGTCACCCCGGATAACCAAAAGGTCAACGTCAGATGCACTTCCCTGCCAAAGGGTTTTGAGTTTAACAGCCGGAAAGATACCATTGCGGGTTCCGCTGAGATAACGGATTGGCTTCCCGGCGAGACCAACCGCCAGTTTGACATACTTGCCTACTTCGATTACCAGGGAAAGTGGTTCTCCGAACAATTCAAAATCATCATTCTCAGGGACTTAGACCTGATGGAAGACCCGGAATTTGACAGGATTTTCCCGCAGACAGTTGTTGACTTGCAGCGCATGAACCCCATTTACCTGTCCTGCACCAGGGCGGATTACAACCTGACTAACATAACGGCAGAGGGGCTGCCGCCCGGGGTCTCAATCGGGCACGGGCAGGTGGTGGACGGCTTTGTTGAAGTGCAGGATTGGAAAGAAGGGGAGACCGTCCGGAATTATCTGGCGACCATACGGGCAACCGCTGAAAGAAAGCCCTATTCTATGCCCGGAAACCGGCTGTTCGTAGCAAAAAGATTTGACTTAATGACCACGATCAGCTTCACGGTGCTTCGACACTCCAAGAATTTTATTTGGTCGGGTGAACCAGAGGACGCCAGCTTGGTCATTTCCCCGATCCCCGATCAGACCGTGCAGATTGGTCAGGAAATCGCCCCCGTTACGATCCAGACCAACACATCCAGCCCCACCTGGGTCAAAATCCATGTCTTTGGGCTGCCCAAGGGCGTCAAACACGATTTGAAGAACACGATCTCCGGACAGCCGGAAGTGGACGACTGGAAAGAGGGCGAATTTACCAGAAGCTTTACGGTAACGGTCAGCGCGGAGTGCGGATTGGGCTCACAAGCCTCCACCACCTTCAAAATCACCGTGCAGCGTGATAAAAAAGCAATGTCGCATCCAAAGCCGGGGCCGGACCTGCCCCCTGAACAACCGGAAGACAAGCCCGCTGATCAGCCCTCTGACAAACCCGGCGACAAACCCGGCGACAGATCCGGAGAAAAACCCGGTGACAAGCCTGTTGACAAGCTTGGTGACCAGCTAAGCGACAAACCAGGCGACCAGCCTGGAGACAAAACAGGTGATAGGTCGGGAGGCCAACCGGGTAATCAGCCAGAAGACAAACCAGGCGATCAGACTGAAGACAGACCCGGTGACAAGCCCGGAGACAAGCCTGACGACAAACCAAGCGATCAGACTGAAGACAGACCCGGTGACAAGCCAGGTGATAAACCAGGCGACAAGCCGGGAGATCAGCCGGGAGACAAGCCTGACGACAAACCAGGTGATCAGCCAGAAGACAAGCCTGAAGACAAACCGGGAGATCGGCCTGAAGACAAACCCGGAGACAAACCTGGAGATCAGCCAGAAGACAAGCCTGAAGACAAACCCGGCGATTGGCCTGGAGACCAGCCGGATGATGATGTTTTCATCCCCGGGGGCTTCGTCATTCCAAAGGACGGCGCGGTTATCGCGATTATCCAGTACGAGCAAAGCGGCAGGCAGAACGATCTTCTAAACGGCGTATTAACCGGGCTGATGCAGGCAGGCTACCGCATCAACGAAAACATTCAGATCGACTTCTATGAAGCGCAGGGCGACCCGGAGACAGCGCAGGACATCGCGCAGGAGGTCAGCCAAAAACGCTATGACGCCGTCATCGCCCTTGGCGAACCGGCGGCCAGCCTGGCCCGGAAGGCGATTAACGGCAAAATGCCGCTCATTTTCACCGATGTGGACAACCCCATTTCAGCCGGGCTTATCAATGCCAATGGCCTGGGCAAGGGGCCGGTGACCGGCGTTTGCAGCGCGGCGCCCCTTGAGCAGCTGCTGTATGCTGTAAGGCTCTTTGAGCCAAATGCCAAACAGGCGGGCTTGCTGCGCCTTTCAGACGGCTTCCTGCCGGGTTTGGAGTGGATTGGAAGCATGCCCGGCCAGCCTGAGGTCCTGCTGATGGAGTTGTCCAATGAGGAGGAACTCGCGCAGGCAAAGGAATTCATGCGCGACGCTTCCAACGCCATCATCCTTAGCAGCCGGGAAATTGACAAAAACCTGTCAGACAGCCTGCTGCAGGCGGCCGAAACGGCCAAGAAACTGGTCTATGGCGTCAGCCCCGAGCATTTGGCCCAGGGCGCGGCCGTTGCCTGCCTGGCGGACGCCAGCAACCTGGGACACAGGGCCGGCCTGATGACTGCCCGGATCCTTGGAGGCGAGGACGCGGCCAAAACCCCCTTTGACGCCGGGGCAAAATTCCAGATCCTGTACAATATAGAGGCGCTGAACAAATTGGGCGTCACCCCGCCTTATGGCAGCCTGCCCTGGTTCGCGCCGGCAATCCCGGAAGAATAACTGACAGGCCAAAACCTGGCGCTCAATTAAAAGGTGAACTGTTCTGATACAATTAATACAATAAATGCCGATAAAAAGCCGTCTGATGACGGCTTTTGCGCTATAATAAGCGAAACAAAGGAGGGCGAGCATGACAATCCGCGACATTTTGAATCAGGACAAGATCACCATCTCTTTTGAGGTGTTTCCCCCCAAGGCGGGCCTGCCGCTTGACAGTGTGATGGCCTGCACCAGGCGCATCGCGAAATTAAAGCCTGATTTTTGCTCCGTCACCTACGGCGCCGGCGGCGGTACGTCCAAAAACACCGTGGCCATCGCGGATCAGGTGCAAAACGAGTTGGGCCTGACCGCGCTGGCCCACTTCACCGGCATTGCCTCCACCAGGGAGACGGTAAAAGAGAAATGCGCGGAATTGAAATCCAAGGGCATTCAAAACGTGCTGGCCTTAAGGGGCGACATGCCCAACGAGGAGGGCTTTGTGCCCAAAAAGGATTTCCCCCACGCCTCCGACCTGATGGCCGAGATCAAAAGCCAGGGGGATTTCTGCATCGGCGGCGCCTGCTACCCGGAGGGCCATGTGGAAAGCGAAGACAAGCACCACGACATCAAGACGCTGAAAATCAAGCAGGACGCCGGGGCGGATTTCCTGATCTCCCAGATGTTTTTTGACAACAACATTTTCTACAACTTCATGTACCGCTTGAGGGACGCCGGGGTCACCCTGCCCGTCCTCCCCGGCATCATGCCGCTGACCAACTACAAGCAGATCGCCCACATCAAGCGCATCTCCGGCACCAACCTGCCAGCCCAGCTTCTGGCCATCGCGGACAAATTCCACAACGACCCAATGGCCATGGAGCAGGCGGGCATCGTGTTCGCCGCCAACCAGATCATCGACCTGATCGCCAACGGCATCAAGGGCATCCACTTGTACACCATGAACAAGCCGCAGATCGTGGAAGGCATCATGAGCAATTTGGACCGCATCTTTACCGGGAGCAACCCGGATGCCTGAGGGCTATTCCAGGCCTTTTCCCCAGATCCCGGAGCGGGAAGCCTTGCGCTACCTGGGCTACCGGGGCAGCATGCCTGAGGACAGGGTCAGGGAGCGCATCGGCGAGGTGACGGGCCTTTTAAAGGAAGCCGCCGCGCCCCGCCTGGTCCGGCAGCGCTTTGAGATCAGCGTCTCAGGGGAGGAGATCCGCCTGTCCGGCCTGGTGATCAAAAGCAAAGACCTGCTTATCAACCTGAAATCCTGCCGGGCGGTGTTTTTGACCGCGGCCACCCTGGGCAGCGGGGTGGACAGGCTGATGACAAGGCTGTCCCTGACCTCCTCCTTTGACATGCTGGTTTTGCAGGCGCTGGCCGCGGCCTGCCTGGAGGAGGTTCTGGACCTGGAGGAAGAAGCGATGAAGGCAGAGATCAAGCAGGAAGGCTTCAGTTTAAGGCCGCGCTTTTCCCCGGGCTACGGGGATCTGCCGCTGAAGCTTCAGCCGGACCTGATCCGGCTTTTAAACGCCGGCAAACTGATCGGCCTGTCCGTGACGGACAGCCTGATGCTGACGCCGCAAAAAAGCGTCACCGCCATCACGGGGCTGATAGCAGGCAAGGAAACTAAAGGCAAAAAAAGTCCCTGCCTGACTTGCGAAAAAACAGACTGCGCAATGCGTGAAATAAAAGTGGAAAGCGAGGGAGAAGATGCCTTTCACCGCTCATAGAAATGATTTCCTGATCCTGGACGGCGGCATGGGGACCCAGCTGCAGAAAAAAGGCCTGAAGGCCGGGGAACTGCCCGAACTGTGGAACATCAATCAGCCGGACGTGATCAAAGGCATCCACCTGGATTACCTGCGTTCAGGCGCCGATGTGGTGTACATCAACACCTTTGGTTTAAACCGCTTTAAGTTTAAAGGGGAGGCGCACACCGTGGGCGAGCTGGCGGCGGCAGCAGCCAGGAACGCCCGGGAAGCCTGCCTGACGCATGAAAAAGAGACCGGCAAAAAGGCCTTTGTCGCCCTGGACATCGGGCCGACAGGGCGGCTTTTAAAGCCGGTTGGCGACCTGGATTTTGAGGACTGTGTGTCCGCCTATCAGGAGCTTGTCATCGCTGCGGCGCCGCTTTGCGACCTGGTTGTGGTGGAGACCATGACCGACCCCTATGAGATGAAGGCTGCCATCCTGGCGGCAAAAGAAAATTGCGATCTGCCTGTTTTCGCGACGGCGGCCGTGGACGAGCAGGGCAAATTATTAAGCGGCCTTGACGCGACGGGGCTGGTGGCGCTGCTGGAGGGCCTGCGCGTCAACGCCCTGGGCCTCAACTGCGGCGCGGACCCCCGCTTGCTGCGCCCTGTCATTGAGGACCTGGTGCAGGCCGCGTCCTTCCCCCTGATCTTGAAGCTCAACGCCGGGCTGCCCCATCAGGTGGATGGCAAAACCGTGTTTGACATGGGGCCGGAGGATTTTGGCCAATTGATGGCGGAATACGCGGCCCTCGGTGTTCAGGCGCTGGGCGGCTGCTGCGGCACCACGCCGGAACACATCAGGGAACTGAAAACCGCATTGAAGGGCGTTCCATATCAGCAGCCTGTGCCCAAAAACGACACCCTCCTTTGCTCCTATGGCCGAACGGTCAGGGCCGGCCTGCCTTTGCTGATCGGCGAGCGCATCAATCCCACCGGCAAAAAGGCCATGCAGGCGGCGCTGCGCGAGCAGGACTTCAACTGGATGCGCCGCCAGGCCATCATCCAGGAGGAGCAAGGCGCGGACCTGCTGGACATCAACGTGGGCCTGCCCGGGGTTGACGAGGCCGGGCTGATGGCGGAGGTGGTGCGCGCGGTGCAGGAGGTGAGCCAATTGCCCCTTCAGATCGACGCGGGCAAGCCCGAGGTGCTGGAAAGCGGCCTGCGCGCGGTGAACGGCAAGGCGCTGATCAACTCCGTCACCGGCAAGGAGGACAGCCTGGCTGCCGTCTTGCCCCTGGTCAAGAAATACGGCGGCGTGATCGCCGGGCTGACACTGGATGAGTCCGGCATCCCCCAGACCGCGGAGGGAAGGCTTGAGATCGCCAGGAAGATCGTCAGCCGGTGCGAACAGGAGGGCATCCCCAAAAAGGACATCGTGATCGACCCCCTGTGCATGACCGTTTCCGCGGACAGCAAGGCCGCCCAGGTCACCCTTAAGGCGCTGAAACTGATCAGGGACACCCTTCAGGTCAAGACCATGCTGGGCGTGTCCAACATCTCCTTTGGCCTGCCCAACCGCCAGGCGGTGAACGCCGGCTTTGTGACCCTGGCCTTGAACGCCGGGCTTGATTTTGCCATCATCAACCCGGGGAGCGAACTGATGATGGCGGCCTTTGACACCTACCTGCTCTTGTCCGGCCAGGACGAGGGCGCGCGCCGGTACATCAAAAACCAGACCGGGCGGGAGGCCGCGATGACCTCCGGCACTGCAAAAGCCCAAGCGCAGAAGGATGATCAGCCGGAAAACAGCCTCTCCCACGCCATCATCCGGGGCCTGAAGGAGGACGCGGCCCGCCTGACCCGCGCCGCGCTTGAGACAAAGGACGCGATGGAGGTCATCAACCAGATCCTGGTCCCGGCGCTGACCCGGGTGGGCGATGATTTTGCCAAGGGCGCCCTGTTTTTGCCCCAGCTGATGATGTCCGCGGACGCCTGCGCGGCCAGCTTTGAGGTGGTTCGGGAGAAATTGCCCAAGGAAGCCGATCAAAACATCAAAAAAGACACCATCGTGATCGCCACCGTCAAGGGCGACATCCACGACATCGGCAAAAACATCGTGCGCGCCCTGCTTGAAAACCACGGCTACCATGTGCTGGACCTGGGCAAGGACGTAGATCATGAGAAGGTGGTTTCCGCCTGTCAAAGGGAAGATTGCCGCCTGGTCGGCCTGTCTGCCCTGATGACCACCACGGTTGAAAGCATGGCGGAGACCATCCGCCTTTTAAGAGAGAACTGCCCTGACACCAAAATTATGGTGGGCGGCGCGGTGCTGACCGCCGAATACGCCAGGAGCATCGGGGCCGATTTTTACGGCAAGACCGCCATGGACGCGGTGGATTACGCGAAAACGGTGTTTAAAAACCCTTGAAATTCAGAATGAAATTAATTAGCTTTTGTAAACTGCCGCCCCAAAAGACGGCAGTTTGCTTGTATTGTGCGCTTCATCCCATAAAACCACCAGCAGAGCTGGTGGAATAAAAAAGCTTTAGCTATCATAAACCTCCTTTGCTACAATCGAGCCGGTCTGGCAACCGCAGTGCAAGCAAAGGAGGTTTGTCATCGAAGATGAATGACAGCAAAAGCTTATCACACACAAAATGGAACTGCAAATATCACATCGTATTTGCTCCGAAGTACCGACGGCAAATTGTGTATGGGAAGATCAAAGCGGACATCGGGAAAATACTCAGGCAATTATGTGAGATGAAAGGGGTAGAGATCCACGAAGCAGAAGCCTGCCCGGATCATATCCATATGCTGGTAAGTATTCCGCCAAGTATAAGTGTGTCGCAGTTTATGGGGTACTTAAAGGGAAAAAGTTCGCTAATGATATTCGATCGGCATGCGAACTTAAAATACAAGTATGGGAATCGTCACTTCTGGTGTCGCGGGTACTATGTGGATACGGTGGGACGCAACAAGGAAAGGATAACGAAATATATCCGAGAACAATTGCAAATGAATGTAGCAGCGGATCAACTTTCGTTCAAGGAATACATAGACCCGTTCACGGGTAGCAAGCCCGAGAAGGCATAAAAAAGGCCGCTTAAGCGGCGGCCCGAGAAAAAGTTGCGGTTGCCAGATTATTCAGAGCGTCTTGAGACGCAGCCAGTAAATGGCCTTGAAGGTCTCGTGCATATCACCGGCTGAGCCGGTGGTTTTTAGTCCGACACGCGCACCGGCAGGATCAGATAGGTGTACTGGTTGCCGGTAACGGGGCAGATCACGCAGGGGCTGACGCTGGTGTTAAAGCGCATGGACAGGTCGGGGGTGTCTATATTTTTGATAACGTCGCTGAGGTAATTGGCGTTAAACGCGATGTTGAGAGGATTTCCGTCAAAATCAATCTGAATCTGTTCGGTGGCCGCGCCCTTGTCCGCCATGGCGGAGATGGTAAGGGATTGATCCTCTATCTTGAGTTTCAGCAGGTTGTTGTCGCCTTCGCGCGCGATCAGGCTGGCGCGCTGAATGGCGGAAGCCAGAAGCGTCCGCTGCACCCGGATCGCGGTGGTCCAGGACGTGGGCAGAATCTGGCGATAATTGATGTATTCGCCCAGAATGAGGGGGGAATAGACCTTGGTTTTGTCAAATTCCGCCATCATGTGCGTTTTGGACATTTTAAGGGTGATGGGCTGATCGGAATCCGCCAGCATCCTGCTGATGTTGCCCACCAGGGTGCCCGGAAGGATATAAGACAGGATGTCCCTGTCCTTGGGCATTTCATGGCTACAGTAGACTCGCTGCATGGCCAGGCGATAACCATCCAGGCAGGTGAAACGCACCTCGTCCGCGCTGGTTTCCATCAGACAGCCGGTCAGGATGCGGCGGGTCTCGTCGGTCGCCAGGGCAAAGATGATGCTGCGCACGGCGTTTTTAAACTGCGTCTGTGAGATGCTGGTGACAGACTCCGCCTCGATCTCCTGAATGTCCGGAAAACCGTCCGCCGCGAACAGCAGAAGCCTGGTTTTTGAACCATGGTTTTTAACAGTGGCTGCCTGATTGGACTCGGTTTCCAACTCCACATTGCCATCCAGATTGCGCACCAGTTCGCCCAGCAGACGGGCAGGAAGCAGCGCGCTTCCATCCTCTGACACTTCCGCTGGAATAACGGACTGAATAGCGATCTCACCGTCTGTGACAGTGAGGCGAAGGCCGGCGTCCATGGTCTCCAAAAAGACGCCTTCCTGATAGATTTTGACGGCACGCGGTGGCAGCGCGTGGCTGACCATGCTCATTCCGTGATTAAAATCACTTGCGTTGAAGGCGACTTTCATTTGGGCTTCCTCCTTGAGACGCCGGGTTAAAAATCATGTTGTCCGGCAGTAGTAAATATCATTGTAGCAGTAGTAGTAGGGGCTGTGGACGCTGTGGAAAAACCAAAACACGCTTGTTTTTCCTTCAAAAATTGTTAAAAACGGACTGTGGATGAAAGCCTTTTTCTGTGGACGGACATGGACAAGTTTTTTTGTTCATCCATTTTCCACTTTTTTTTGGGAGAGCATAAAACAATTTCAGCGGACAGCGTGTTGGTTTGCCGTCAGATAAAAATTTTACATTCTCCATACAAAGCGCTTTTACAGGACGCCTTCCACAGGTTCAACCCCAAGTGGACAAGTTATCCCGGAACAAGTATTTAAGCGATTCAGGCCCTTTCATCTCTTTCCGGGAAAACCGTCCCTGCCTTATCAACAGGTTCGTGAACAGCTTACAGCTTGCTGGCAGCCGCCTGATCCAGCAGCACTGTGACATGATGGTGCGTGCGCAAAATGCTGGCGGGAACCTTCGGGTCAACCGGACCGTTGATCATTTTCTCAACAACCTCGGCCTTGCCTTCACCCAGGCAGATCATCAGGATGGATTTTGCCTGCATGATGGTGCCGATGCCCATGGACAGGGCTTCCCTGGGCACCTGATCCTCCGAGTCAAAGAAACGGCGGTTGGCCTTGATGGTGCTTTCGGCCAGTTTGACGCGGTTGGTCGAGTAGACAAAATGATCGTTGGGCTCGTTAAAGCCGATGTGGCCGTTGTTGCCGATGCCCAAAAGCTGCAGATCAATGCCGCCCGCCTGCTTGATGGTGTTTTCATAATCCCGGCATTCCTGCTCCAGGTCTTTTGCCAGGCCATTGGGCAGATGATATTCCTTTAGGTTGATGTGATCAAACAGGTTGCGGCGCATGAAGCTGATGTAGCTTTCAGGATGGCTGGCCGGCAGGCCCACATACTCATCCAGGTTGAAGGTCTTGGCCTTGGAAAAATCAAGGATCCCGGCTTTGTACATCTTGACCAGCTCCGCGTAGGTTTCAATGGGCGTGGAGCCGGTGGCCAGACCCAGAATGGAATCCGGCTTTTTTAAAATCTGGGCCGCGAAAATCGCGCCGGCAGCCTTGGCAACCTGATCCTTGGACTCAAAAACATGAACAATCATGATATCAACCTCCTTGTTTCGTCTGATTATAACACAAGTGAAATCATATTAAAAAGACTTACTCGCTCATCCCGATAAAGGCGTCCAGCAAATTTTTTGAGGCTGTTTTTGCCTTTTCCAGGCTCTCCTTGTGGCTGGCGCCGGAGTAGAACTTGATCTTGGGCTCGGTTCCGGAAGGCCGGGCGCAGACCCAGGCGCCTCCCTCCAGGTCAAAATAGACCACGTCGGAGGGCGGGAAGCCCATCTTGATGACCTCGCCGTTTTTCTTCATTTCCCCGCTCAGGTAATCGCGGGAGGCCAGCACCTTGAGCCCGCCGATCTTTTCAGGCGCTTCCTGGTGCAGCGTTTTCATGATGCTGACGATCTTTTCCGCGCCCTCCTTGCCCGGATAGGTGGCGGAATGGATGTCCTCGGAGTAGTATCCGTAGCGCTTGTAGATCTGCTGCAGCCGGTCAAAGAGGGTGATGCCCTCGTCCAGGCACACGCAGGCGGCCTCGGCCAGCAGCAGGGCGGCGTTCACCGCGTCCTTGTCGCGCACATCGGTACCGGAGAGGTAGCCGTAGGACTCCTCAAAACCAAAGAGGAAGGTATAATCGCCCGTCTCCTCAAATTGCTGGATTTTTTCACCGACGTATTTAAAGCCGGTGAGCACCTCAAACAGGGTGACGCCGTAGTCCTCGCAGATGGCGTTGGCCAGGCTTGTGGACACAATGGACATGACAACCGCGCCGTTTTCAGGCAGCGTGCCCGCCTTTTTCTTCTGGGACAGGAGATGGTGCAGCAGGATGCAGCCGATCTGGTTGCCGGTGAGCGTGCGGAACTCCCCGCTCTCGTCCATCGCGCACACGCCCAGGCGGTCGCAGTCCGGATCCGTTCCTAAAATAACGGTTGCACCCACCTTCTTGGCCAGGGGGATGGACATGGCGAAGGCGGCGGGATCCTCCGGGTTGGGCGCCTTGACGGTGGAAAAAGCGGGATCGGGCAATTCCTGCTCTGGCACCACGGTCACCTGTTTGATGCCAGCGCTCTTCAGCGCCCGGCGCACCGGGAGGTTTCCGGAGCCATGAAGCGGCGTATAGACGATGGACAATTGATCGCCCACCTTTTTGACCAGATCCGGGCAGGCCATCAGGCCCAGCACCATGTCGTTGTAGGGCGCGTCGATGTCCTCGCCCATCATGGTCAACAGGCCTTTGGACAAAGCCTCCTCCTCGTCCATGGGGAGGCATTCCTCAAACGTCAGATTGCGGATCTTCACCGTCATGATGTCCGCGGCCTTGGGCGAAAGCTGCGCGCCGTCCGGCCCGTAAACCTTAAAGCCGTTGTATTCCGGCGGGTTGTGGCTGGCTGTGACCACCACGCCGGCCGCCGCGCCCAATTTGCGCACCGCGTAGGACAAAAGGGGCACAGGGCGCAGGCTTTCAAACAGGCGCACCTTGATTCCGCGCTTGCAGAGCACCAGGGCGGTCTCTTTTGCGAAACGCTGCGAATACTTGCGGGAGTCAAACCCGATGGCCACGCACTTGCCCTTGCTGTCCTCATCCTCGTTGAGATAGTCGGCCAGGCCCGCCGCCGCGCGGCGGATGGTGAAGATGTTCATGCGGTTGCGCCCGGCGCCAATCACGCCGCGCATACCGCCTGTTCCAAAGGCGAGATCCTGATAGAAGCGGTCCTCCAACGCCTTTGGATCTTCCTTGGCTTTGTTCAGTTCTTCCACCAGATCCGGTTCGTCCTTGGCCATCACCAGCCATTGTTCCAAAAGATTCTCAAACGCCATGTTTTTGCCTCCGTTCTTTTTTTGATGAGGGCGGACATCATCCGCCCTTTTTATTTTTAAATGACTGGTGCTTATTATATATGAAGCCCTGTTTGTCCGCAAGTGAGCGAAATTTTACAAAACAAAAAAGCATGCAGTAACTCAAATTTCATTGATATTGACATGTTCATTGCATCATGACATACTTCTGGCAAGGAAAAATGTATGAGGAGGTTCCCTTGATGAAGAAGCGCTCTATTCTTTGCTTGCTGATTCTCACAGTCTTTATGATTGGTTTGGCAAGCGCAAGCACCTTGGATGTGGATTTGGAAAGCCTGGATTTAGTTATGCCCACCAAATCTCTGACAGAAGATTTTGAGCAGGAAGGCGAAGAAGGAACCATCAAGGTAGCGCCGGTATCAGAACAGGAAGAAATAACAGAGCCCGCTGTCGTTTCTGAAGGCTTTGCCCCGAATGAATTGGAAAAGGCAATCATCGGGCGGGATGATCGTGTTCAGATCAACGCACCGGGGCAATATCCCTTTAGCGCCATTGCAAACATGAAGGTAACCGGTGCGTGCAAATGCAAATGGGAATGCACAGGTTTTATGGTAAGCCGCAACTTTTTGATGACTGCAGCCCACTGCATGATTTGTCCGGAACACAATAAGTGGGCGAAGAAGGTTACTTTCTACTTCGGCTACAAAAGCAGCAAAAACTACTTGTATAAATACACCGGAGGATGGACCGGTTTGGCAGGTACGGATTTTCCCAACTACCGGTATGATAATACGACCATGAACCATGACTGGTGCTATCTGAAGCTCTCCAAAAATGTTGGCGACAAAACAGGCTGGATGGGTATTCGTTTCGCATCTGACAGCGAAATTAATTCGGGATATTTTCAGGTTGCCGGGTATCGGGACAACAAGTTGAAAATGGACTGGGGAAACGGTTACGCGGAAAACATCAACCTGATGACTTATGATGCGGACGACGTCCAGGGAAACAGCGGCGGACCGGTTTACGACTTTGATAATTACGCCGTTGCAATTATTGCCGCTGAATCGAATAACCCGCCAATCAATATAGGCCGCCGGATTACAACTACAATCTACAAGTACATGGTTGGCGACGGCTTTCAATAAAGTTTGTTATCATAAGGGATAAATCCTGAAAAACGGGGTTTATCCCTTTCTTTTTGTTTGAATAGATCAAAGGAGTGCAGCATGGTCAAACAGACAACTGGGATCAAAAAAAGGTTATTATTCCGACATATGTGCCGGATCATGGCGCTGATCCTGGTCGCGCTGATTACGCTGCCGCTAAATCATATTTCCTCGGCTCAGGGGAAACGCTTCACCTTGCTGGTCTATATGACAGGAAGCGATCTGGAGACACGGGGTCAGGCAGCAAGCGCGGACATCCTTGAAATGGCGAAGGCTTTGCCACAGTCCGGCAGCGTCCGGGTTCTGGTGCAAGCAGGCGGCGCCAGCCAATGGGAATTGGATATTGATCCGGAGAAAAGCACGCGCATTGAGATACGCGACGGCGGATGGCATAAGGAAGAGGAAGAGGGATCCAAAAACATGGGCGAAGCCCTCACCCTGAAGGAATTTCTTCATTGGGGTTACTCCTACGCGCCGGCGGATGAGTACGGTCTGATCCTCTGGAACCATGGCGCAGGCCCGCTTCTTGGCGTCTGCTTTGATGAAGTTTATGCGGATCAGAACCGGGGAATGGACTCCCTTTCCATGAAGGAGCTTGAAGAAGCTTTGCGGGACAGCCCGTTTCAATCGCATCAATTGGCATTTATCGGCTTTGACGCCTGCCTGATGAGTACGCTTGAAGTGGCTGCGCTTGCAGCCCCCTATGCTCAATACATGATCGCCTCTCAGGAGACCGAAGTGGCGAGCGGATGGGACTATGCCTTTTTGAAAGACGCCAGCGCTGAGGAAAACGGGGAGGCCTGGGGAAACCGAATCATCCAGGCTTACGCGGACTCGCTTTCAGGATCCCTGGCAACCGCCACGCTTTCCTGCCTGGACCTCAGTCAGATGGACCGCGTACTTTTAGAAATGGAACAAAGCTTCAGTGATGTCGAGCTTCCGGTAACCACTGACAATTACCCGGCGCTTGCGCGTTGCCGGGCGAATACAAAAACATTGGGGGAAAATACAACATCCCGTTTTGATCTGATTGACCTGATCGATCTGATCAGCATGTATGAAAACAATGGCCTGACAAACTGTGAAAACTTAAGAAGCGCGCTCAATGATATGATTCTGACCAATTATGTCCAGAACGGTGAGTACATGAACGGCCTGAGCATCTATTATCCCTTTGACAACAAAGGCCAATACATCGCATCCTGGGCCTCCCAGTACCAAAAAAGCAGTTTTTCTCCTTCATACCGTTCCTTTATCCAACGCATTACAGACTTATACCTAAAAGACGCGCTCCTCAGCCATACAAGTCAATATCTGATGGACTTGCAGGAGGAAACAGGCAGGATTCGTATTAAAATGCCGATCACAGAAGAAGAAGCGAAGATGCTGGTGCGGTCCCGCCTCCTGGTGCTGGAAAAAGTGGCTTCTGACAGCTACAAACTGGTGTACTATGATGATCAAAAAGTGAAAGTAACCGACCGCGAAGTTTCAGTAAACTATATGGGCAATGCGCTGTACCTGATCGACCACAAGAGCGGCGCGATCAAGGGGCCAATCAGCTATTTCCCCATCGAAAACGGGGTGACTTTATATGGTCTTGTCTATAAAGGCTGGGAGCCCATGGCGGCTAACCTGGTCTATCAAAGGGACAGTGAAGGTCGATTCAATCTGACCCAGGTCATGACGGCCCATGGCGGGGAGAATCAGATTTTTTTACCTGCCGCTGTTGATCTGGCTGATTATGACGAGGTTCAACTGGTGTCCTTTGGCCCCCAGAACGTCGTTTCGGAAGAAACGGTGACATCTTTACAGTTTTCTTTGTATTTTCCGGAGGAGACAGTCCTCTTTGATCCAAAAAACAAAGACCTGGAATTGAGTTTCCTGGAGGCCTGGGATCGGTACGAACGCTATGCCTACCTTCGTTTGACCGACATACAGGGAGAGACACACTTTTCAAACGTCAAAGCCATTCCCAGCCCGCACCTGCGCGTTGCTGACCCGCAGACGGCTTCTTTGGCGGAAGGGCTTTCTGTCCAACTGGAAGATGGATTTTTTGTTACTGGCATAGACGCGGGCCTGATGCTGAATATGCGTGTTGATAACCAGCGGCAAAGCGACGTGATCTTGCAGGCGACCCGCGCATTCCCAAACGACTTTCCCCTTGAGCCCACCCAGTTTGACACCTTCCGCTATCTGATTCCCTCGGGAGAAGAGAAGAACAATCAGATCAGCCTCTTTATCCCGCTGGAAACCCTTCAGTCCTTGCAGCTGAGCGATGAGCTGAAGAAGGTTGCGATCACTTTTTCCATCCAGGATGGTGAAGGCCCGCTTGCGGAAGAGACGATTGATTTCTCCCTTTCAATGAACATGACCATGCTCAGAAAGGAAAATACGCCATGAGGCTGCACAAAAAGCGGGACAAGAGCCGTGTTTTTATAAAAAGGCGCCTGCCTGCCATGCTGCTGTTTTTGATAATCCTGTTCGTCAACACAAGCGCTTTGGGGGAGGTTTCCAACACCCGTTCCCTTAAAAATGGCGTTGTGATCCCCTTAAACATTTCAAACCCTGCTGAGGCCCTTGTTGTGCAGGGAAAGAATCATTTTCAGCCTAAAAAAATCATTGGGCAGGATGACCGAATCCAGATTGAAGATACTGAAGCATTTCCTTATGGAGCCGTTGCCTTTATGGATGTGATCTGCGCCTGCGGCTGCGGATGGGAATGCACGGGTACCATCGCAGGCAAGCCCAACATCATCCTGACCGCCGCTCACGCGCTGGTCTGCGCGGATCACGGTGAATCAGCCGAGAGCATTATTTTCTATTTCGGCTACCGCAACCACCGCCAATACCGCCTGCGTTATGATGGCAACTGGAAAGCCTGGGCTGGTAATGATTATCTGGAACATGAGTACAGCTTTCAGAAAGACTGGGGGGTGGTTCTGCTTGATGAGCCCATCGGAGAGCAAGTTGGTTGCCTGGAGATCCTTTGGCCGGAAGACAACAGCATTTTTTCTGCGCAAACAGCCTCAATCGTGGGTTACAGCGACGGCACCCTGTATGCCGATCAAGGAGAATTGTGTTTCATGGAGCCTGAGCACTTTCAGTATAAAATGGATCAGGATTCAGGAGCGAGCGGCGGCCCCATCCTGGATGAGAACAACCGCGTCGTCGGTGTCGTGATCGGCCACCAAACGGATGACGATGGAGAGCAGAGCAATGTGGGGCTTATGCTGACAAAGGCTTTGCGCGACGTGTATGAAGAGATTGCCGGGCTTAAGTGACCCTGTGTTTCCGGAACTCCTCGCATTTAAATTAAGAAAACAAATCGCCTGAAAAAGACTGCCCGCGCAAAACAGCAGCGGGCGGTTTTTTGTAGTTCAGAACACGCTTATTGTTCGCCGCTTTCCGCGGTTTCTTCCGCAGCTTCAGGCAGCATCTCCTCCGCCGTTGAGATCTCTTTGGGGTGGGCGGCCTTCTCCTGCTCGGTCTCTTCCCGCGCGCCGATGGTGACCGGGGCGTCAAGCCCCATGGCGCCGGAGGGCATCATAAAGACCGCGCCGCCGCCCTCGCCCTCCAGTTCCAATTGCTCATAAAGCGCCAGGGCGATCTCGTCGCTCAAGCGGGTGTCCACCAGCCAGAAGATGATCTCCTTCTCCTTCTGGATCTCGATGTTGAACACCTTCATGTCATGCCCGCCGGAGCCGCGGCCGTGCAGGATGGTCGCGCCGCGCGCGCCGACCGCGCGGGAAATTTCTACAGCGCGCTCTGAAAGCCCGCGGTTCACAATGGCCACCAGGCAGTCATAATGTTCAATTTTCCCTGCAGGCAGGCTCGCATGGGCGGGCAGGGGCGCTTCCTCCCTGGGCTTAACCTTTGTTTTCATGGCGAAGACCGCGCCCACGACCATCAGGGACAAGACGGGCGCCATCGCCACCATCGCGATGACCCCGAAGCCGTCCACCAGCACGTTGGCCGTGGGCACAATGGCCGCCGCGCCCTGGGCGAAGGCCAGGACAAAGGTGGCCGTCATGGGGCCGGAGGCCACGCCGCCCGCGTCATAGGCGATGCCCACAAAGACCGGGTCGGAGCGGAAGGAGAGGATGATCGCGGTCAGGAAGCCCGGCAGGAGGAAATGCCAGAGCTTTAAATCAGGGATCATGATGCGCAGCATGGACAGCATCACTGCCAGCGCCACGCCGATGGAAAGGGTGATCTTGATGATCTTGCCCGGGATGCGCCCGCCGGTGGTCTCCTCAATCTGCTGGCCAAGCACGATCACCGCCGGTTCCACCAAGACCACGATCATGCCGATGAAAAAGCCAACGACCGGCAAAAGCCACGGATGGCTTTGCGCGATGGAGCGGCCGATGATCTGCCCCATGTCCAGGAAGCCCGCGTACACGCCGGTCAAAAACACGGTCAGCCCAAGCAGGGTGTAGATCAGGCCTTTCACGATGCGCGCGATCTCGCGCCTGGGCGCCTTGAAGTGGATGAAGTTGAGAAAGAAGAAAAACGCGGTCAGGGGCAGCAGGGCGATCAGGGAGCCCCAGAACTCCTTGGGCAAAAAGTACACCAGGGGCTCGATAATCCCTTGCTGGGGCATAAACTCCGCGGCCTCGCCCTGAATGCTGCTCTGTCCGGTCAGGATGCTCATGAGCATCAGGGCGTACATGGGCCCTGCCGACATCACGCCGACCATGCCGAAGGAGTCCTCCTCGCTGCTCTTGCCGCCCTTGACGCGGGAGAGGCCCGCTGAAAGCGCCAGGATAAAGGGCGTGGTCAAAGCACCCGTGGTGGCGCCGGAGGAATCAAAGGAGATGGCCAGAAATTCCTCGGACACAAACAGGCTCAGCACAAAGATGCCCAGGTAGGCCAGGCCCATGAACAGGGGGTAGGAGCGCCCGCGCAGCAGCCTGAAGGTGCCGAACATGATGAGGACGCCCACGCCCGCAGATACCATGTAGACCATCGCTTGCGCCTGGATCGTGCCGCCAGAGGCGTCCTGCACCTGATAGCCCAGGATCAGCAGGTCGGGCTCCGCCACCGTAACCAGGAAGCCCAGCAAAAAGGCGATGACAGCGACCTTGACGCCGGATTTGGAGGTGGCCACCTCCACCGCCATGTGGTCGCCGATCGGGTTCATGCCCAGGTCAACGCCCAAAAGAAACACGGACAGCCCGAACAGCAGCAGCGCGCTGCCCAGCAGAAACCGCCAGATTACATCGGCCGGCGGCCGCACCAGGGTGAAGGCCAGAAGCAGCACCAGCGCCATGACCGGGAGGAGGGAACGGCTGACCTCGGAAAACTTGCGCTTTAAGAGGCTCACGGGCTCACCGTCCTCTCCTGCTGGCGCTCCTCATACAGCCCCAGGGTCCGGGTGACCGGCAGGGCAAAAATAATGCCCGCCCCCTTGCGCTCCAAACGCATGTTTTCAAAGATGGCGTCGCGGATCTTGGGCGCGTTCTCCCTTGGGGCGACGATCATCAAAATTTCCTTTTGCGGCTCGATCACCAGGGGAAAGTAGAAGTCCTGCGGCACGCCCGCGCCATGGGCGTTTAAGATGGTGCCCCCGCGCGCGCCCGCGCCCCTGGCGATCCGCATGCACTCCCCGGCCAGGCCCCGCTCCAGCACGGTCATCAGGCAGATGTGATTCGCCTTGTAGTCCTGCACGGCTTCCCCGCGTTTATCAGTGTCCTTGATGATGGTCCGGTAGGGCACAGAAAAAGCGATGCCCTGGTATTTTTTGTGCAGGTTGAACTCCTTTTTGAGCATCGTGTAAAAGCGTTCCGTCACCTCGTCCGGCACGGCAATCAAAAGCACCTCTTTCTGGCTCTGGTTGACGCCCAAAAGTTCCAGCCAGCGGGAGGACATGGTGCCCTCCCCCAGAAAGATGGTGCCCCGTTTCGCGCCGATCTCCTGCGCGCGGCGCAGAAGGCCGTTGGCCTTGCCGCGGTTGACGATGATGAAATGAACGGAACCTGAAGTCATGTATGGTCCTTTCTGTTGAGGCCACTGTCCGGCCCTGAATAAGGGAAACAGGCCGCAGCGCGGCCGATGTGCTTTTCTGATAGGTATTTTAACACAGGAGGAAAGGGGGATACAATGAAGGGAATTATAAAAAACCTTCAATCAAAAAGAGCGCCCCCGGCAACAACCGGAGGGCGTAATTTTATCTTAATAGATTTAAAGAATCTTGCTTTTGTCCAAACCATCCATGTATTTCTCAAGCTCCGGGGTCAGTTTAGCGATGGCGCCCTCCACAAAGGGGCTGTTCAGGCCGGACTTGGGCGCCAGCTGCTTAAATGGGACGCGGCCGGACTCCATGCACAAGGTTAGGTAGCTCTTCCAGGCGGCCTCCCTGTCCTTCAGGCTCCACACAAAGTACTGCAGCGCGCAGACCTGGGCCAGGGTATAGTCCAGGTAGTAGAAGGGGTAGAGGTAGATGTGCAGCTGCTTTTGCCAGCGGCCGCCGCCCTCCAGGTACTCAAACCCGTCATAATCCAGGTGCGGCAGATAGATTTTTTCGATTTCGCGGTACTGCTTCCGGCGCTCCTGCGGCGTGGCGTCCGGATGCTCATACACCCACTCCTGAAAGGCGTCCACGCTGGCCCCGTAGGGCAGGAACTTGAGCGCGGATGACACATGGCTGTAGTAATACTTCTCCGTGTCCTCGCCAAAGAAACCCTCCATCCAGGGATGGGTGAAGAACTCCATGCTCATGGAGTGGATCTCCGCCACCTCGGAGGTGTAGTCGGAGATGGCCATCAATTCCACATTCCGCTGCAGGTAGCCCTGGAAGGCGTGCCCGGCCTCGTGGGTCAGCACGTCCACGTCGCCCGAGGTGCCGTTGAAGTTGCTGAAGATAAAGGGCACCTTGTAATCGGGCAGGAAGGTCATGTACCCGCCGGGCGCCTTGCCGGGCTTGGTGGTCAGGTCCATCAATTCCTGATTGACCATGACCTGAAAGAACTCATCGGTCTCAGGGGACAGCTCCCTGTACATCTTGGAGGCGTGCTTCACCAGAACCTCTTCATCGCCCGCGGGCTTGGGGTTGCCGCTTAAAAATTCCAGCGTCGCGTCATAGTTCTTCAACTGCTCAACGCCGATGCGCCTGGCCTGCTCCTTGTACAATTTCTGCGCCAGGGGCACCACGGAATCAATAATCTGCCGGCGGTAGACCTTCGCGTCCTGCTGATCCCAGTCGGTGCGGCCCATGCGGGCGTAGGCCACGGGGATGAAGTTGTCATAGCCCAATTTTTTCCCGATGCGGTGGCGGATCCTGACCAGTTTGTCATAGATTTCGTCCAGTTGCTCCACACGCTCCGCAAGCCAGCCCCACTGCGCGTCATTGGCCTTTTTGCGCGTCTCGCGGTCGGTTGACTGCGTGAAGGGCGCCAGGCCGGAGAGGTTGTAGGTCTTGCCCTCAAATTCGATCTGTGCGGAGGCCGTCAATTTCTCATACTCGCTGGTCAGCTTGTTTTCCTCAATCAGGTCTTCCACGATCTCAGGCTTAAAGGCCTTCAGCGAAACCTCCGCCTTTTCCAAGAGGTGCGGGCCGTATTTTTCCGCGATCCTGCCCTTAAAAGGAGAGGCCAAAATCACCTCCACCTTCCTCGCGCCCACCGCCTGGAGCCTGGGGCCCATCTCGTCCCAGACGTCACTCTCCGCCTCATAAAATTTGTCCCTGGTGTCGATGGTGTGGCGGATGTTGCTCAAAGTTGACATGGTGGCAAGGTTCCGCTCCAGCGCTTCGATTTCAAACAGGGCGTCAAAAAAGGCCTGCTCGTCCTGCGCCTTCTCCATCCGGTCAACCAAGTTCCCCGCGTCTTTGAGCACCTTCTCAAAGTCCGGGCGCTCATACTTCATGTCCTGAAATTTTGTCATTTCGGCTCCTTTTCTTTGTTTGTTTTGATCCTTATCAATATACCCGCTTTTTGGGTGGGATGAATGAATTCTAAAGGAATTTGTTTCTCGTTTTAGCAAAGATATGGCATTAAAAACAACTGTACTGAGCCTGTCCCTTGATCGTTTTTTCCGATTTCAGCGCGCTCGGACGCGCGAATGTTACTTAAAAACCGTTGACTTATAAACCACAAACTGGTATCATCAGGTTGCTCAATAGAGGCGGGGGATGATTGAATGATAAAGAGTTTGGTGGGTCAGGAAATCAGGAAACTGAGAAACCGGAAAGGCTACAGCCAGGAAGCGTTCTCAAAAGTTTGCGGTTTGGACAGAACCTATATCGCGAACGTGGAGCTGGGAAAGAGAAACATCTCCATTGAAAACCTCCATAAAATCGCTGCCGCTTTAGAAGTCAGCCTTTCTGAATTGTTCGCTTTTGGAACACCGGATGAAAAGACGATTCTTTTAAATATCAACGGCGAGATGTTCATTCTTGAAAGCAAAGAAGAGCTGACAATGGAGCTGAAGGATACTTTAGAAATCATCTGCAGATGCGCGTATGAGGAGGATTCAGACTTTAATCTTCTGCTGGAAGAAACCGGTTCAGAAGAAGAAATGTCAGACCTGAGCAATTTTCATTTAGCTGATATGTTCCAGCAAATTGTAAAGAAAGAATTAGGAATAGACGTAGTATTCAAGGCGATTGATTTAGAGCTTAAGATAGAGGAATAAAACTATTTAACCAGTTATACACGTTTGATAAAATAAGACTGCGATTCAACAAACCAATCATCTGTTTCCATAACATTTATTGCTGGGTTTTGTATCATTTCTGGTGAATAATCTAGCTCGTCAATTCTGCCTAGTTCCACCAAATACAAATAGTACGCTTCACCTTTGAGCTTAGCGATTTCATATTCATTCCTTGACCAATAAAACCCTGAACTTGATATCGCTTTTACTTCTATGAAACGATTTGGCATTTGAGACTCTGAAGAGTGAAAGGATACGATATCATATCCAGCAGCAACATCTACTTCTGATATCCGCTTGATATTTTCACATAACGGCTGTCCGATTCGCTTTTTTTCATAGGACAAAACAAATAACTCTGCCTTTTCACCAGCAAGTTCTTTGTTCTCAAGTTGCTTTTTTAGACTCTCTAGAGAGAGCTGCTTCTGTCTTGCTTTGCAATGTTTAGCAACAAGAGTATCATACACAGGTGCAATATAAAGTCGTGTCCCTTGATATTCTCTTTGTTGAATTAGAAATCCTTGACTAATTAATACATTACGCACGCTTGACAAGAATAATGGGAAAAGTTCATTTTTGAAAGCATAACAACATTGAATCGCATCATAAAAAAACATATTAGAAGCTAGTATTTTTTCTGCAAACAGTTTTTCTATAGTAGATTTGATTAGTGCTTCATTCAGTTTTTGTTTATCATTTATAAGTGGAAGTAAAAATGGCGATAAAGAGAATACATTGTCAGTTTCTTGAATCCAATCAAATGCAATACAATAACTAACAACATCTTTGATAGATAAATAATGTTTCCCAGGGGTGTGTGAGTATATTATCTCAGCATCCCGAAAGCCTATCTTGCCATTACCTACTACATCGCAGATGAAAAAAAGAAGACCCTCTTTACCACTACGATATTCAATGTTTCTTAGTACGTCTAACATAATCTCTAATCAGCGCCTTAATATCTTCATCCCCCAGGTCTTCGGAAATATTGTAGAACAGTGGAATTGGCATGCTCTCCATAATTTCCGTCATTCGCCGCTCCTTTTCTGCCAATCTTGTGTCGATGGTTTCATCTACAGTATTCAGAGACAAGACATAATAATAGTTGGTGACAGTGCCAGGCTTGAGCCCATAACGATGTATTCGATCCTTTGATTGCACAAAATGTGCAGCATTGAAAGATCTCTCAATATAAATTGCATTATGACAAGCCTTGTGTAACGAGATGGATTCAGCAACAGCAAACGGATTTGCTATAATTACTTTAAAGGGACAATCGGGATTTTGAAATGCTCTTACGATTTTTTCCCTCGTAAGCATAGCATCATCATCAATGCCCTCTCGCTCGATAGGAGTTGCTCCATATAATTCCTGACATGGAATTCCATAGCTTTCAAGGTAATGCTTCAGCCCATGTATTGTATGGATAAATGTTGCCCAAATAACCACTTTCCCGTTTTCGGATAGTATTTTATCTACCAGTTGCTTTACTGCAATATATTTTGCCGGCGTTTCGCTTGATTCATAATCAAGAATTGATTTCAAAACATCTGAATCATTAATCGCTTGATATGCTTCGATAACAAACTCTTCATCCTCAATAAAATCCTGCAAAGGAGCTCTAAGCATTGCAGGATCTGACGCAGCCTGCATTAAACGAATTGTACGAGCTTGCGCCAGAGCAGCTTTGAAGCGAGAAGAAGTATCTGCAATTCCATCAGCCATAAACTCATCCATATATTTCTTCTCAATAAAATCATATATTCTTTGTTGTATTGGCCCCATGGGAACATAAACAGGAGGATGGACTGTAGCTTGAGGAATATTCAAGTCACTTTTCCGAATACGAATAAAGTATGGGGAAATATTATCAATCAAACGGGTCACTCTTGATGTATCTCCAGTAACAGTAATATCACGAAGTTGATTTACTTCGAACCCCATTACATTTTTGTTTGGCCAAATGAATTTAAAAACATTGTAGATGTCCTCATATCCATTTGGAGCCGGAGTCCCTGTGAGCACGATGCGGGATTTGCTATATTTTGATATCTCAAGAACAACCTGTGCAATGATACCACCAGTTGTATTTTTTGCTTTATGTGCTTCATCGAGAACCACCATAACTTTGTTTGTCCTTAAAAAGAAACCTATTTCTTTTTGAAGTGAAATCAACGAAGCATAGGAAATCAATGTTAATTCAAAAGGATGTGCTGAAATCAGATAGTCCTGTTTTGCAGTCTTGTCGATACCCCCAACTAACCGTTTTGATTTTGGTGCTCTACCAAAACACTCCTCATACTCTGTTTCCCAGGGACCAAATGAACTCAACGGTCCAACAATTAAAAGCCTATCAATGTGTTTAGGGTCTTTTTCGGGAAGGTTATGCAGATACGCATAAGCACCGTAGACAATACTTGTTTTACCAGCTCCTGGCACAGAGAAGTTGCATGCATTCTGAGAAAACGCCATATGATAAGCTGAAAGAAGCTGGAGAGGATATAGAGAACGTGTAGTTAAATAATTTGATACAGATTGTGTGAATTCTGCAAAATCATCTTTATTACATTCATTGTTTCGAATTTTGAGTGCCTTATCGGAAAATTCCTTAAATCGGCGTTCTTCTTCATAATAATCAAGAATTACTTTTTCTGAATTTTCGCTTTGACACTCCGTAAAACCATATTTCGCTAACATAGAACTGATATTTGACATTATAGCAAATGGTTCGTTGTCTCCAACAGGAATAATAATATACTCATCTTTTATACTGGGACGGAGATAATCACGGACATATCTCCATGCATAACGATGTTTCTGAAGCGCAGTAATATCTCCAAAAAGATGGATTTCATTTTTTGTTGTATCAAAATCTATAGAGATATTTGCTGACATGGTTATTTTCGCTCCAGTATTTTTTTCATATCCCATGTAATTTTACTGATTTTCTTAATCATTTCTTCAATACGCGGGTCTTCTCTAAAACTGTCTTGCTCGCAATCTACCGATTGAAGGGCACTAAGTGCACGCTCAATAAGATCAGCTGGTTTATTGGCATCGCGTTTATCTTCCAGTCGTCTTGTAAAACGGTTTAGGTTGCCCTTAAACTTCCCTTTTACTTGCTCAATCCAATCACTATCACGTCGTTTGAGCAATAGACTGAGTTCTTCGCTTGGAAAACGTTCCCTAAGCTCATCGACGGATTCCTCATTATCAGGAAGACTCTCATTATGAAGCCTAAAAAATTCCTCCCATAAATCTTTAAAGAAGAAAATGCTTCCTTCTTTTCCTGTTTTTGCAATATCTCGAAATTCTTTACCTTCGTAACGCGCCCTAATATAGTCAAAAGATACTACTTTCAAATTAGAAATATCAAGATCAGAATACGACCAATCTACATTTCGAACATTGGCTCCTCTCTTCTCATAAGAATCAAGATAGTTTTTTAAATCTACAAATGGACCTTCTGTTTTTTCAAGACGAGTATAAATGCCATCATAACCATACTCTTGTAAATATTCTTCCATTAATTTAAGAATATCAAGCCACTCTATGATTTGACTAGGCTTCTTACTCATAAACTCAGCAATGTTTTGTTCAGAAAAACCAAGCCTTTTTAGTTCCTTACACTTTAAGTATTTTTCAATTGGATTATAGTCCAATTTGTCATCTTCACCCATTTGGTAAATTGTTTCAAGTTGTTGAATGTCTTTTTCGACTGCATCATCGGGAAGAATGATAGCAAGAAAATATTTACATTTTTCTACTTGAGAATACGAATAGCCAAGTTCTGTATGTTTATGGTATAAGCGATTTAGCAACATAGCACGACGGTTGCCATCAACAATGGTACCATCTGCTGTTACAATGCCATACCTTTGCTGACCAAGTTTCAACAGGCTATCCATTGTGGTTTCGTTACGATCAACTTTTGATTCATACAAAAATTTTTCAATAGTTTCACGATCTGAATCCAGTTCAGCATTCAGTTCGCCATTTTGTTTCTCGTATGATAAAACATCAGAGCCTATTCTTCCATTATGTTTGTTGTAGATAAGAAAATCCAACGGAATACGCCAAACGATTTCAGTTCTTGTTGACCCCTTATAACGTAGAGGGATGCCTGTCATGACTTGATTTTCCTGATTTTTCCGTAGTTCTTTTAGTTGGGCTTTTCTAGTAGCAGCATCCATTGTTTTTTCCTCCCATATATTCAACAAGATTTGATAGAATATAGTAGCCAACTGCGATTGCAAGGGGTAATTGATAAGGTTCTTTCCTGATAGGCATTAGGCTCTTTTGCTCATCAGGGGTAAGAAGGCTATCTATGAAACTTCTAATATAATCTAGTAATTCATATGGTCCCAACAAAGACCGACTTTTGCGATCTTCTGATACCATGCAATAAGCTTCCTGAAATTTATTCATATCAGAAGGTGTTTTTCTGCGGATATTAGCTAAGAACTCATCAATATTTGATTGATAACTCTCTGGAAGATTTTTATCTTCCAATACAGGACGATAGATTCTTGCTTTATTCTTTCCTTGGCTGTAGTGAATCTCCGCATCCCACTTGAAACTTTTGTTTTTAAAGTCAGAATGATAGTTTGTTAGTTCGACACGATATGCATTAATAATTAGATATGGAATATGATATGGCGACCTCTAAAAACACAAGCAAGGCGTGCTAATTTTTGTTAAAATAGGGTGTATGAAACAGATTGGATTATTTGACGAAAGCAATCGTCTGAAGAAGTTAAGCTCCCTTGGAGATCCGCTG
>JASGUQ010000049.1 GCA_030057655.1 Bacillota bacterium | reverse complement strand
CCATACTATAAATCTGAAGCCCTTGTTAATATTGCTCGTGCACTTGCACAAGCTGGCAACAACGAGGAAGCCGTCAAGATCGCCAAACTCGCAAACAATGCCGCGAACTCCATCACCGATTCAGATGATAAAGCTCGAGCCCTTGTTAATATTGCTCGTGCACTTGCACAAGCTGGCAACAACGAGGAAGCCGTCAAGATCGCCAATCTCGCAATCAATGCCACGAACTCCATCACTGAACCATACTTTAAAGCTGAAGCCCTCGCTAAGATTGTAACCACACTTGTTGAAAATAAAAACATCACATCTGACTTTCCTGATCCTGGTTTTGGTGTGCAAACTTTTAGCGGGTCCTCCTCAAAGCTTTCCACACCTCAATCGGAAAACTTGTTAATCAAGGCAACCGTAAGTATGCTGATGGAAGCGAAAAACCCCTGGGATCATTTTGATGCTCTGCTTCGTGTGGCGAAATCCACCGCTCTTGCAATTCTGCCGCTCCTGTATGATGAGAAAGGAAATTGAACTGAGCAGACATAATATGTTTCTATCACAGAGACGAGAATTGCTCTTTGATTAATCAGGTATAAAAGCATTAAAAGAAAGAGGCTGCGGGAGACTTTGAAATCTGCCGCAGCCCTTTTCTGGATTTATGTGAATTTTATTGGATATTTGCCTTCGGGATAAAGCCGCGGGCGGGTTTGCCGTCCACATTCGCGACCTCCACATAGGCGATGTCGCCCTGGAAAGCCAGGACCGTGACCCGGGAGCCGGAGGCCAAATTGCCCAGGGTGCCGCCGTTTGCTGGGGCGTCCATCAGGTCAAGGGCGGCTGTCAGGTTGCCTTCCATGGAGCCAAACTTCAGCGCATCGGCGCTGGCGCCGTCCGGCAGGGCGGAAGCCGGGATGTAGGCGGTGTGGGCCTTGCCGTCCGCTGTGTGATAGCCGATGAGGATATAGTCCCCATCCTTGCCGTAGAGCTGGCCTTCGCCGCCCGAATAGGGCTCGGAAGCAGCCGGGAGGTAGGTTTCACCGGGGCCGGCATGGACAGCGTAACTGCCTTCCGCGAAGGTGACCGTCTGGGCGGAGGGGAAGTTCGGCGCGGTGATGGGATCAGGCGCGTCCGTGGGAGCATCGGTCGGGGCATCCGTCGGCGCGTCTGTCGGCGCATCCGTCGGGGCATCCGTCGGCGCGTCCGTTGGGGCATCCGTGGGTGCGTCCGTTGGCGTATCTGTCGGGACATCCGTCGGGGCGTCCGTGGGAGTATCCGTTGGGGCGTCCGTCGGCGCGTCCGTTGGAACATCCGTCGGCGCGTCCGTTGGCGTGTCGGTCGGTGCGTCCGTGGGAGCATCGGTCGGCGCATCCGTTGGCGTGTCCGTCGGGGCATCGGTCGGTTCACCGGACGGCGTCAGGTAGACAAAGATCAGGATGGCAGGGGTCGCGGTGCCGTTCTTGTCCACGGTGATGGAGCGGGTATCAGGGCCCAAAATGGTGTAGCCCTCCGGCACATAGCTGTCATTGGCCTTGATGGTGTAGGAGCCGCTGGAAAGGGTGATCCTGTCCTGGTAAAGGATGGCTCCCTCATCATCCATGTAGTTGATGGGCACCGTCACGGTGACGTCGGCCTTGGTGTAAACAAAGCTGAAGGCGCTGGGGGTGGCGACGCCCTTGGCGCTGACGTTTACTTTGACGCTGCGCGCGCCGGTCAAGACATAGCCAGCGGGAACCAGCTTGTCATCGGCGTAAATAACATTGGGGCCTGTGGGCAGGGTGTAGGTGACGCTGTGCAGCTGCGCGTTCTTCTCATCCACGTATTTTACAGTCACATCCGCCGTGATGGTGGGCTGCTCAACCTCCTGCTTTATGTAGTTGAAGGTGACAAAGCCGGGCGTCGCGACGCCTTTTTTGTCCACGGTCACGGTGACGGCAGCGGGGCTGATCAGGGCATAGCCCCTGGGCACCTTGCTGGAATTGGCCCTGATGGTGGTGCGGCCTTCCTGCAGGGCAACGACCTCAGTATACAGCTTTTCGCCGGTATCCGACATGTAGTAGACAGGGAAAGTGGTGGTGACGATCGGGCGCTGGGTGGAAGGCGGCGGGGTGACGTCCACCGGGGCAAAGACCACGTTGGGGTCCGTGTACAGTTTGCCCAGGGTTTGTTTGCCGGCCACGCCGTCAACCTTCAGGTTGTTGTAGGACTGGAAGCGTTCCACCGCGCGGCGGGTGTCCTTGCCGAAAATGCCGTCCACCTTGCCGGTCAGGTAGCCCAGTTCCTTGAGCCTGGTCTGCATGGTGCGCACGTTCTGCCCCCGGTCCCCCTGATACAGGGTGGTGTAGTTGGGGCCAGGGGTGGGCGTCGCCTTGGCCGCCGGGGTGGCCGTTTGCGCAAACGGCGCCTGCGTCGGGGCCGTTACAGCCTGGGTCACATAGGGGGTCGGCGTGATCATGCTTTGCGGCATGGGCGTTAAAGCGGGGCTCATCATGGTGGAGCTTGTCAGCAGCACTGACATGTACACCAGCAAAGTTTTTACTAAATCCATCGTGTTTTCTCCTTTGGCGTCAAAGTCGTCCGATCATCAAACGATTAAAAAACAGCCTTTCTTGCATGTCGGTCAAATCGCGATATAGCGCTCAAACTCCGGCAGGATGCCGATGCCGTCCGGGTAATGCGCGGCAAACTGCGGTACGGCGTGGCTGGGAAAGGAATTGCCCTCGATCAAGGTCGGGCCGTCCGGGGTGATGGCCACGTCCCAGGCCACAAAGCGGACCTGGGGAATGACGCGCATGGCCTCCAGGCACATGGCCTTGGCCTCGTCAAAGTAAGGAATTTGGAAACCCGTGATGGGCGCGTCCGTGAGCGGGTGGCGGGCGTACTCATGCCCCTGCTTGTCCGCGGCGACCGTATCAATGACGCCGGTGTCAAGGCTGACCCGGGCCGCCATGCCGCCCGCGTCCACATTGTCCATCACGCGGCCGTTGCCGATGCGCACAAAGGCGTAAACGATGCCCTCCGCCTTGTCCCCAAGGAGCGTGGCGACGCGCACGGTGTTGACGCTGCCGGGATAAAGCCTGGCCATGTCCGGGTGCTGGATGACGGTCTCCTCCAGGATGCAGTCCCCCTTGTCCCTTACGCGCTTCAAAAAGGCGGGGATGTCCTGAAAATCCTTGGGTTCCGCCCGCTCGATGCCAACGCCGGAGGAACCTTCAAGGGGCTTGATAAACAGGGGGCCCTTGCCCGCGCAGAAGGCGGCCAGGGTTTCTGCGGTGAGGCTGCTGTCCGCCCTGAGCCACTGCCTGTTGACCCATTTTGAGAAGGTGGCGTTGAAGACGCATTTGTCGTCAAAGTAGCGCCAGTACGCCTTATCGTTCATCCTTTTGACGATGTCATTGCTGACGCCGCGGGTGATGACGGTCTTGCGCTGGGCGTGGTTCAGCCGGTCCATGCGCGCGATCTTGTAATCCATGTACCCGGCGTTGTACCTGATCCCGCAGACCAGGAGGTCAACAAACAACCCCACCCTGCTTTTACCGGTCAGGATCAGAAGATCATGAAAGGTCTTCTTAAACCGCTGGGTGTCGATCTTCGCCAGGCGTTTGATGAAAAAAGCGATCCTCGTCATACTACACATTAAAGCGGAACAGCGTCACATCGCCGTCCTGCATCACATAATCCTTTCCTTCGCTTCTGACAAGGCCTTTTTCGCGGCAGCGGGCCATGCTGCCCTGCTCCTTCAAGGCGTCAAAAGCGACAATCTCAGCGCGGATGAAGCCGCGCTCAAAATCGGTATGAATCTTGCCGGCGGCCTGGGGCGCCTTGAAACCCTTTTTGATGGTCCAGGCGCGGCACTCGTCCTCCCCGACGGTCAGGAAGGAGATCAGCCCCAAAATCCGGTAGCTGGCATGGATCAGGTTGTCAAGGCCGCTGTGCCGGATGCCCAGCTCGTCCAGAAAAAGCTGCTTCTCATCCTCCGGCAGGGCCGCGATCTCCTGCTCGATCTGGGCGGAAATGACCACAACCTCGGCATTTTCCTCTTTTGCCTTGCTCAGCACTTTCTGAACAAGAGGAAGGGCCGCAGGATCCTCTGACACCTGATCCTCCGCGATGTTGGCGGCGTAGATCACCGGCTTGTCCGTTAAAAGGAACCAGGAATCGGTGATTTCTTTTTCCTCGGCGGTTAACTGGCACAGCCGGGCCGGCTTCTCCGCCTCCAGGGTCTTCAAAACCTTGTCCGCCAGTTCGGCCTCAACCTCGTACTTTTTTTCACCGGTCTTGAACATCTTGCGCGCTTTTTCACCGCGCTTTTGAACGGTCTCCATGTCCGCCAGGATCAATTCCAGGGAGATGGTCTCCATGTCCCGCTCAGGATCCACCTTGCCGTCCACATGGACGACGTTGCCGTCCTCAAAACAGCGCACCACGTGCACCAGGGCGTCCACCTCGCGGATGTGGGAGAGAAAGCGGTTGCCCAGGCCCTCCCCCTTGCTGGCCCCGCGCACCAGGCCCGCGATGTCCACAAACTCCACCGTGGCGTAGGTGCTTTTCTTGGGATGATAAAGTTCCGTCAGCCAATCAACCCGCGTGTCCGGCACCGGGACGATGCCGGTGTTGGGCTCGATGGTGCAGAAGGGGTAGTTGGCCGCCTGCGCGTTGGCGTTGGTGATGGCGTTAAACAGCGTGCTTTTGCCTACATTGGGCAGACCGACGATGCCAAGTTTCATGAAAGAACTCCTTTAACTGATGGATAAGATTATACTGTTTTAAGCGTCTTATTTCAACGAAAAAAGCCGTCCCTTTAATTCGGGCGGCTTTAGCGAAACGCCGGCTTGCGCTCAGGCTTCGGCTTCGGCTTCGCGGGGCAGGCTGGGCAGCGCGCGCGTCACACTGCCGCTGCGCAGGCAGCGGGTGCACACGTTCAGCCTGCGGGCAGAACCATTCTGCATCACGCGGACTTTCTGGACGTTGGGCGCCCAGACGCGGTTGCTTTTACGGTTGGAATGGCTGACCTTATGGCCGCTCATCGTGCCTTTTTTGCATACTTCACACAGTTTGCCCATTTGTTTTCCCTCCGTTTGGGTCCTTCGCGCATTGACCTGAAAACAGGTCTGCGGTGACAGCCTAAGTAAGATACCACAATTATTGAAAAGGCGCAAGTATTTTTTACAAACATCAATAATCAGAGCCAGGATCCTTCATTCTCCTTGTTTTCCCGCGCCGTTTTCGCTTTGGCGCGCCTTTGACCCTGTCCTTCACCAAGCGAGCAAAAGCAATGGCGTCGCGCAGGACGCGGCGGAGGATGAGGCCGGGCTTGTGATACCATTTGGCGCTCTTCCAGGCCTTCTGATACAAGTCCCGCGCGCTTGCGACCTGCGTCCGGTCCGGTTCCTGACGCCCATAGACCAGGGCGCTGACGCCCTCGGCCAGTTCATGAAGCGCGCTGGCGCTGTTTAAGCGGGCCGCG
This sequence comes from Bacillota bacterium, assembly GCA_030057655.1. Lineage (GTDB taxonomy): Bacteria > Bacillota > Clostridia > Christensenellales > Aristaeellaceae > UBA6115. Next base: position 24,537 of record JASGUQ010000049.1, on the reverse strand, counting down.
TAGGACAGGGGGGTCTCGCTGGGCAGGATGCCCTGTTTGTTTGCTTTGTTGATCTCAAGGCACTCCTGCCAGTACATGAGAAGCGCCGCGCCGTTTGATTTCAGGCGCTTTTCACGGCGCAGGGGATCCCCTTGCACGATACGCCAGGTTAAAAAGCCGATCAGCGCCAGGACAAGCAGCAGCCACCAGGGGAAGGGCGGTTTGTTTTCAGGCGGGGAAGCGCCGTCATCATCCGGCTGCATCGTGGGCTTGGGGCTTGGCGCATCCGGGGGAGGCGGGGTCGGTGTGGGCGCGGTCTGCGGCTCCTCCTCAGGTTCCGGGCTGGGAGAAGGGCTTGGGCTGGGCGAGGGTGAAGGCTGCCCTTCCGGCGACTGATTGCCCTGGTTGTCGGAATTGCCGCTGTTGTCCTGGCCGGGCTGGGCCGCGGCGTCAAAGGTGACCCAGCCCAATTCCGGAAAAAAGATCTCGGTCCAGGCGTGGGCGTTGGTGCCGTTTAAGGTGACGGAGCCCTGACCCTGGGGATCGGCCAGGAAGCCTTCCACATAGCGGGCGGGCAGATAAACCGAGCGGGCCAGCACCGTCATGGCGGTGGCGAAATAGGTGCAGTAGCCTTCCTTTTGTTCAAACAGGAAGTGGGCGGCAAAATCCTGGTTGGTGGGGGCGTTTGGCACCTCGATGGTGTAAGCATAGTTTTTCTGCAAATGCCGCATGATCAGAAGCGCTTTTTGATAGGCGTTCTGCTCATTGCCCGTGATCTGTTGGGCAAGCTCCGCGATCAGGCCGTCAGGAGGCAGGTGATCCGGCAATTTGGTGTATTTGGCCAGGATATCATCAGGCGCGGGCGATATGCCTGCCTGAAGCTTGCGTGCCAGGGCGTCCGTCCTGCTCTCCCCCGCGACATAGGGTTCATAAAGGACGGAGTATTCATCCCCGTTCCTTAAGTCGTGGGTGATGAACAGCTCGGAGGACGCGTTGAAATAGGGCACCATGTCCCGGCCCACGGTGATGTCCCTTAGGCGCTGGGGCGCAAAGAGGGTGGAGGGCATGTCAGACAGCAGGGTGATCTCGGCCGACAGGGCCTCATTCCTTTCATTCTGCGGGAGGCCGGCATCAAACAGCTGCTTTTTTAAGTTGTCATAGCGCCCTGAAAACCAGCCGTAGCGCTGGCTGCTGAGGGAATCATACCAGTTGCGGCCCGTGTAGGCGTCAAGCGCGGTGCCGCGCAGATAGACCTTACCGCTTGCTTTGACCGTCATAACCGGTTTCAGGGAGATGTCCGGCCGCCCGCCAAGCCCCTTCTCCCCCATGGGCTGATAGCCCTGGGAGTCCAGGGTGAACATGCTGCGCGTGGCGGTGAAGAAGAACAGGTCTTCCAGCTTCGTCTTGATGTCCTTGGCCAGCTGCTCAAACCGGGGCTGGGTCTGCCGCTCCTTTGGCGTCATGGAAAAAGCCAGGAGGGAGAGCGCCAGAACCAGAATGAGCGCGCGGATCAGCAGCAGCCTGGGTTTTTCTGAAAGCAGGCCTTCCCTGCTGCTGTGCGCGGTGTACACATACAAAAGCGGCAGGCTCATCACCGCGGGGAAAAACACCCCGACCTGGGTTTTATCCCCCAGGAACCAGAGCATAAAGACCGGCACCGTCAAAAGCGGCAGCGCGAAAGCCGGCTCCCCCTCCATGATGAGCCGGGCGAAGAAAACAAGCAGCAGCATCAAGGCCGGCAGCAGGGCGTCGCTGTACAGGTTCATCGCCTGATAAAATTTGACCCCGCTGGCAAGAGAACGCGCCAGGGCCACCAGGCGGGCAACGGCGGAACCCTTCAAAAGAACCCCGCTAATGACGACCCAGCCCAGAAACAAAAGCGGAACCAAAAAGCGCACCTTGACCGGCAAAGCGGTGTATCCAACGATGAGCGCGGAGAACAGCAGGGCGTAAGCGCCTGCCAGCACGGCCTCCTGCGGCATTTTGGCCGCGTTTAAAAGCGGCAGCGCCAAGGCGTACGCGATAAAGGCGGTCAAAAGAAAAGCGAAAAATTTCCCGGACAGCAGTTTAGGCAGGCGTAACATAGTTCACCTCCACCATGTGCTGCTGCATCTGCGCGATGTAGGGCGCGTACTTCTCATGCCCGGCTTCAAAGGTGATCAGATAAAAGCGGACATGGGGGCCGGAGCGCCTGATCTGGTTGACCCCTTCCGCGATGAGGGCGTCCAGCCTGGTCGTGATAACGACGCAGGCTCCGGTGCGGCGCATGCGCCTGAGTTCCAGGTTGAGCACGCGGTCAAAGGCTTCCCCGCCCCTGAACAGCTGGTAGGCCAGTTCTTCCTTTAAAAGGTGCAGGGAACCTGAGCGGTCGGCGTGAAACTCCGATTGAACCGCGCCATACAGCGGCAGGCGGACGGCGTGCTCATTTGCCATCTGCATGGAGGCGACCGCCAGCGCGGTCTCGCACAGGGTGTCCCTTAGGCGCAGGGCGCCGTCCAAGTGCTGTTCCCCGCCGATGGGTTCGGTGCAGTCCATTAAAATGAGGGTGTCAGGGGGCGCCGGGATCTCAAAGCGCCGGACCACCAGGGACCGGTTGCGGCTGGACAGCTTCCAGTGGATGCGCTTGAAAGGATCGCCGATGCGGTAAGCCCTGGTGTCCTCCGGGCTGGTCACATCCTCCCCTGAGCGGTTGGGCAAGGCCCTGCCGTCATCCATCTGGGCAAAAGGCAGGGCGGTCACCGAGAAGCCGCGCGGCAAAACCGCCATCTGCGGAAGCGGATCCCTGATTTTTTTATTTTTTTTAAAGATGCCAAAGACGTCGCTCACGCTCATTCTGTCCGCCCCGCAGTCCCAGATGCCGATGTGGTTGAACTGCAGCGAAAAAGAGGCCGTTTTTTCAGACAGCAATCCGGGATAGAGGGACACCTCGCTGCGGCCGTTCGGCAGGCTCAGGTGAAGGGTGACAGGGCCCTGGGGCAGGATGCTTTTGGATACAATTGTGATGACCAATTCCGCCTTGCCGCCGCGCTCCACCTGAAGGCTGTCCAGGCGCTGGTGTATCCTGAGGGTGCGGCTTAAAAGCAGGACGGACAAAAGGGCGTAAACAAGCATCAAGGCAACGGCATAAAAAACAAAATAGAACACCTGCCCGCCCAGGGACAGGGCGGACAGGGCGCTGAAAAACAGCACGCCCAAAACCGCGTACAGGCGGCTTGTCATCTCTGAGCGCCGGGCACGGGCAGGGTATCCAGCAACTGGCCCAGGATGCTCTCTGCCGTGATGCCCTTCATGCGCGCCTCCGGGCTTAAGATCAGGCGGTGGCACAAGACGCTTCGGGCCATCCTTCTTACGTCATCCGGCAAAATATAATTGCGCCCGGCCAGGATGGCGCAGGCCTGCGCCGCGCGGACCAGGGCGATGGCCCCGCGGGGGGAAGCGCCCAACTGCAAAGAGGGGTGCGCCCTGGTCGCCGCCGCGATGGTGGCCACATAGCTTCTGACCTCCCTGCTGCAAAACACCGTGCCCACCATCTCCTGCATCGCGATAATCTCCCTGGCGCCGCAGACGGGGCTTAGGGATTTTAAGGGAGACTCGGCGCCTGAATAGCGGTCCAGGACGTCCATTTCCTCCTCAATGGAGGGATAGCCGATCATGACGCGCAGGAAGAAACGATCCATCTGCGCCTCCGGCAGGGGGTAGGTGCCCACGAAGTCAATGGGGTTCTGGGTGGCCAGCACCATGAAGGGCTTGGGGAGGGCATGGGTAACGCCGTCCACGGTGACCTGGCCCTCTTCCATGACCTCAAGCAAACTTGACTGGGTCTTGGGCGAGGTGCGGTTGATCTCGTCCGCCAGAAGGATCTGCGTCATCACAACGCCGGGGCGGAACTCCATCTCCCCTGTCTGGGTGTTGTACATGGTAAAGCCGGTCACGTCAGACGGCGTGACGTCCGGGGTGAACTGGATGCGGTTGAAGGTGCAGTCAAGCGAGCGGGACAGCGCCGCCGCCAGGGTGGTCTTGCCAACGCCGGGCACGTCCTCAATCAGCACGTGGCCCTTGCATAAAAGGGCGATCAGGGTCAACTCAATGGCTTCATCCTTGCCGACGATGACCTTGCGGACGTTTTCCCTTAAGGCATAAACCAGGCTGCGCGGGTCAAAACTCATACATTATCCTTTCAGTCGGCCGCTTGTCCGGGCGGCGAAACAGCTTCTTTCATCAAACACCGGCGGAAAGCTGATTCATGCCGCCGATCCGTTTCATTATAAGCAACCCATCTCTAACACGCAACAAAATCGTAAAAACTGCGTAACAAAAACAGCGCAGCAACATCGGGGATATGAGAGGATGTTTTCTAATCGTTCTTTAATGCAGTTCAACTGCCGGCCTTAATGAAAGCCGGTTAAGATGCAATCATCAAGAAACCAGGAGGTTGTTATGGAACATTTTGAAATGGTTGAAAAATTACGGAATCACGCCAATGTGACTTATGAGGAAGCCAAGAACGCTCTGGAAAAAAGCAACTGGGACATGCTGGACGCGCTGATCCTGCTGGAGAGCGAGGGCAAGATCAGGAAGGAGAACGCGGATAGCTACACAACGCAAAAACCCCCGGAGCCCAAAAAGGAACCGGAGCAGGACCTGCGCGGAACCCTGACCAAGGTGTTCGCTTACCTGGGCGAGGTCTTCAACAAAGCCAACAACATCTACATGGACATTCACAGGCACGACAAACTTTTGACTTCCCTCCCCCTGACAGTGCTGGCGCTGCTGCTCATCTTTATGTTCTGGTGGGTGATGCCCGCGATGGTCATCTCCCTGTTCTTTGGTTGCCGCTATTCCTTCAGGGGCCACAAGGCCGCGAACAGCGTCAACAAAGCCATGGACAAGGCCGCCCAGGCGGCTGAAAGCATCAAAACCAGCATCAACAAGGATGAAGACAAGGACTGACCCTGTGACACATGGCCGGGAAGCCGGGCGCTTCCCGGTTTTATCTTTATCATTACTTGCAAGGTCCCCCGCTTGGTGGCATGATGGGATTGATGAGTGAACGTAACGGAGGACAGGATGCAAAAGATACTGTTGGTTGAGGACGAGCCGAGCATCGCGCGCTTTGTCGAACTGGAATTAAGCCATGAAGGCTATGAGGTGACCAAGGCGGAGGACGGCAGGACAGGGCTTGAGCTGGCTGAGAAAGGCGGCTTTGACCTGATGCTGCTGGATATCATGCTGCCCGGCCTCAACGGGCTTGAGGTGCTGCGCCGCCTTCGCAAGACCAGCCAGATGCCGGTCATCATGCTGACTGCCCGCGACGCGGTGATGGACAAGGTAACCGGCCTTGACATGGGCGCGGACGACTACATCACCAAGCCTTTTTCCATTGAGGAACTGCTGGCGCGCATCCGGAGCGCGCTGCGCAAGCAGGTGAAGCAGGAAACGAGCGCTCTGGTCTATGGCCCCATTGAATTGGACGTGCTGCGCCACACGGTGAGCGTGAACGGAGAAACCATCGATCTGACCGGGCGTGAGTTCGCGCTGCTGCAGACCCTGATGGAAAACCAGGGCATTGTCATGACCCGTGAAACGCTGATGGACAAGGTGTGGGGCTATGACTTTGTGGGCGAAACCAACCTGGTGGATGTGTACATCCGCTATCTTCGGACCAAGATCGCGTCCAAGACCGACCAGCGCCTGATCCAGACGGTGCGCGGCCTGGGCTACGTGCTGCGCGAGGATGAATCCGCATGACAGAAACCAGGCGCATGCGCTCCATCGCCAGAAGGGTGTCCCTGAGCTTTCTCCTCAGGGTGCTTTTGATCCTGCTTTTGGTGAACGCCATCCTGATTGCCACTTCGCTTGGCTTATCGATTTTCAGCATCGAAAAATCCGCCCTGGGCGAAGACTGGACGCCCTATCTGGAGCGCAGGTTTTCTGCTCCCGAGGACAGGAGGGGGCTTGAGTGGCTCAAACAGGTGGAGTATTCCTACTCCCTGCCAGGCAGCGAAATTGTCAACACAGCCTCATTGGGCAGCGCGATCCTGGCCATTTTGCGCACGGTGCACGCGCTTGTAATCGCGCAAATCATCCTGGTGTTCTTCCACTACAGGGGATTCAACAAAAGAACGCTGTATCTTTTAGAGCCCCTGCGGCTGATGACACAGACCGCCGAGCAGTTGAGCCAGGAACAGTTTGATCCGCAGAAGTTTCACAACCTGGAGGACGCGATCGACAACCTGAGCGTGCAGTCCCCCTCCGCCAAGGTGCAGACCGGGAACACAGAGCTCTCCGGCCTTGAAAACGCGATCAACAACCTGGTGACCAGAATGCACGAGGCCTACCGCCAGCAGACCCGCTTTGTGTCCGACGCCTCCCATGAGCTCAGGACGCCCATCGCGGTCATCAGGGGCTATGCCGACCTGCTCACCCGCTGGGGCAAGGATGACAGAAAAGTCATGGAGGAATCCGTGGCCGCCATCAAGGACGAGGCGGACAACATGCAGCGCCTGGTGGAACAGCTGCTGTTTTTAGCGCGGGGAGACGCCGGAAGAACCCCTTTCACGCCCGGCAAGGTGGATCTTCGGGAACTGCTGAAGGAAGCGCATGAGGAATATACCTTGATCGATCAAAGCCATGTGTTCCGTTTGCGGGCGGAGGAACCGGTATATGCCCTTGGGGATGAGGCCATGCTCAAACAGGCTTTGCGCATCCTGGTGGACAACGCGGTCAAGTTTTCTCCCCAGGGCTCGCCCATCACCCTGCGCGCGTTTAAAGGCGAAAACGGCCTCGCCTGCTTCTCGGTCACGGACAACGGCATGGGCATCAAGCCGGAGGACCTGAAGCACATCTTTGAGCGCTTCTACCGCTCTGACCCCGCCAGGCAAAAGGGCGGCACCGGGCTTGGCCTGTCCATCGCGAAATGGGTCACGGAGCGGCACTCCGGGCACATTGACGTCTTTTCCTCCCCCGGCCTTGGCACGCGCTTCACCATCAACCTGCCCGCGTATACGGAAAACCTGCAAAAGCAATAAGAAAACGCCCGCGCCCGCACTTGAGAAAGCGCCCTGCCTTTGCTATACTTGGCGTCGGCGCTGTTTTATTTTTAAGTATTTTACAACGCTGGAACTTGGGTTTGCCCTTTGGGCAAGCGATGAAAGGACGCTGTATGCATATTGAGGATTTCCTGCGGGAAATCACCGCAATCAGGGGCTTGTCGGGCGATGAGGCGCTGGTGAGCGCCTTTGTCAAAGAAGCCTTTGCCCCGCTTTGCGATGAAATCACCGTGGATAAGATGAACAATGTGATCGCGCGCAAGAAGGGGCCGGGACCAAAGGTGATGTTTTCAGCCCATCTTGACGAGATCGGGCTGATGGTGGTGGACATTGAAAAGGACGGCTGCCTGAGGCTGGGCAATGTGGGCGGGGTGGATCCGCGCATCCTGCCGGGCCAGCGGGTGACCGTGTACGGCAGAGAGCCGCTTCTGGGCATCATCGGCGCGAAGCCGCCCCACCTGCTGACGGATGAGGACCGCAAGAAAAACTACCTGCGCGAGGATTTGTACGTGGACCTGGGCTTTCCATATGAAAAGGTAAAGGAACTGGTTCAGATCGGGGATCAGGTGCAGCTGGAGCACCGCTATGTTGAACTGAAAAACGACCAGGCTGCGGTCAAGACCTGCGACGACCGCGCCTGTGTGGCGATCATGTACCAGGCGCTGAAACTGCTTCAAAACATCCGCCATGAGGCCGACCTGTATTTTGTAGCCTCCTCCCAGGAGGAGGTGGGCTGCCGCGGCGTCATGACCGCCGCCTTTGGCGTTGACCCGGACTTTGGCGTGGCGCTGGACGTCTGCCACGCGGCCACCCCCGGCGCGCCGGGCTGGCGCACGCACAAACTGGATTCCCTGGTGGCCTCCATGGGGCCCTACATTCACCCCGTTCTGCGCCGGAAATTGACCGAGGTCGCCAAGGACAACAACATCGCGCTTCAAACTGCGGTGGTGCCCAGAAACACCTCCACAGACGCGGATGAACTGGGCCGCGCGAGAGCGGGCGTGCCCACGGTGCTTTTGGAGTTGCCGCTGAAATACATGCACACCACGGTTGAAACCTTCAACCGGAACACCTTAAAGGAGGGCGGACGCTTGCTGGCGCAGTTCGCGGCAGCCGTCAGCGCGGAATGGGAGGATGAATTGTGGACCTGAAAACCTTGACCGAGGCCTTTGGCCCCTCCGGAATGGAGAACGAAGTCCGCGCCCTGTTAAAGGAAGAGGCCTCCAAATTCTGTGACGATATCAGCATCGACCGCGCCGGCAACCTGGTGTGCCGCCGCAAAGGGACGGACAGCAGCCTGCCCTCCGTGACCTTCGCAGCGCACATGGACGAGATCGGTTTTATCGTGACCGGGCACACGGAGGATAGCTTGCTGCGCTTCCGCCCGGTGGGCGGGGTGGACCCCCGCGTGGTGGTGTCAAAATGGGTGCTGCTGGGGCGTGAGCGCCTGCGCGGCGTCATCGGCGCGATGGCCATCCACCTGCAAACGCCGGAGGACAGGGCCAGGGTGCTGGACTATGACAACCTGTTCATCGACATCGGCGCGAATGACAAAAAAGAGGCGGAGGCCCTCTGCCCGCTTGGCACCTACGCGGTGTTTGAAACCGAATACGCCGAGTTTGGCGACGGTTTTGTCGCGGTCCGGGCGCTGGATGACCGGGTGGGCTGCCTGAGCCTGCTTCAGATTTTAAAAAACAGCGATTACGCGGGCGACCTGTGCTGCGCGTTTGTAACCCAGGAGGAGGTGGGCCTGCGCGGCTCCGCGAGCGCCGCCTTCCTGATCCAGCCGGACATTGCGATCGTGCTGGAAGGCACCGCCGCCAACGACCTGGGCGACACGGAAGAGCGCTTCCAGGTGTGCGTGCCGGGAAAGGGCGTTGCCATCAGTTTTATGGACAAGGCGTCCATCGCGGACAAGGGCTTGTTTGAAATGATGAAGGAGGCCGCCGAGAAGAACGGCATTCCCCATCAGATCAAGCGCGGCATCACCGGCGGCAACGACGCGGGCAGCTTCCAGCGGCGCGGCAAGGGGGCGAGGACCTGCGTTTTGAGCGTGCCCTGCCGCTACATCCACTCCGGCAACAGCGTGGCCAAGCTTTCCGACATCAAGGCGCAAAGTGACCTGGCCCTGGCATTTTTAAAAAGCTTAACGGCATAAGGAGGACAAATTATGCTTCGTGATACCCTGCAAACCCTGCTAAACGCCTACGGCCCCTCCGGCAGCGAGCACGCCGTGGCCGAAAAGGTCCGGGAGCTTCTGGAAGGCCATGTGGACAGCATGAAAACGGACGCGCTTGGCAACCTGATCGTGGAAAAATTCGGCGCGGATGAAAACGCGAAAACCATCATGGTGTCCGCGCACATGGACCACATCGGCCTGGTCGTGACCAATATTGAGGAAAACGGCTTCCTGCGCGTGGGCGCGGTGGGCGGCATCAGCCCGGAATTGGTCCGCGGGCGCAAAATGGTGTTTCAGGACGGCCTGCCCGGCATCGCGGTCCTGGAGCCCAACGTCAAAAACAAGGCGCGCCAGGATCTGAGCGACCTGTTTGTGGACATCGGCGCTGAAACCCGCGAGGAAGCGGAAAAGCTGGTGTCCGTGGGCGATGTGTGCGTGTACGCGCCGGACTTCACCTACCTGGGCAAAAACAGGGTGGCTTCCCCCGCCATGGACGACCGCTGCGCCTGCGCGCTGCTGGCGGAACTCCTGATGTACGCGGACAACCAGAAGAACCACATCGTGGGCGTCTTCTCCACCCAGGAGGAGGTGGGCCTGCGCGGTGCCGGGGTGGCTGCCTACGCGATTGAGCCTGACATCGGGCTTGCCATTGACGTGACCGCCTGGGGCGACACGCCGGAGACCAAACTGCCCGCCGTGAAGCTGGGCAAGGGGCCTGCCGTCAAGATCATGGACCGCAGCATGATCGCAACCCCCGCCGTGCGCGAGAAGCTGTTTGAAGCGGCGCAGGCAGCCGGGGTCATCGTCCAGCGCGAGGTGCTGGCCTTTGGCGGCACGGACGGCGGCGCGATCCAGTTAAGCCGCGCCGGCGTGCCCACCGGCACCCTCTCCATCCCCTGCCGCTATGTACACTCCGCCAACGAGGTGATCGATATGCGCGACATGGAAGGCGCGCTGAAGATCCTCCTGCAGTTTGTGGACCTGGCCTGAAGAAAGGACAAGAAAATGAGAGAATTAAACGCGAAAAGCCTGCGCAGTCTGTTTGTTGAGTTTTTTATCCAGAAGGGCCATGTATTGATCCCTTCCGCTTCCCTGATCCCTGAGAACGATCCGACGGTACTGTTTACGACCGCGGGCATGCACCCGCTGGTGCCCTACCTGATGGGCCAAAAGCACCCGGCCGGGAAGCGGCTGACCAACGTGCAAAAGTGCGTGCGCACAGGCGACATTGACGATGTGGGCGACAAGAGCCACCTCACCTTTTTTGAGATGATGGGCAACTGGAGCCTGGGCGATTATTTCAAGGAGGAAATGATCGCCTGGAGCTGGGAGTTTTTGACCAGCCCCGACTGGCTGGGCCTTGACAAGGACAAGCTGGCCTTCTCCGTGTTTGAGGGCGACAGCGACGCGCCCAGGGACGAGGAAAGCTTTGACCTGTGGGTGAAGGCGGGCGCCAGGCCGGAGCAGATCTTCTTCCTGCCCAAGGAGAACAACTGGTGGGGCCCTGCCGGGCTGACCGGCCCCTGCGGCCCGGACACCGAGATGTTCATCGTCAGGGATCAGGAGCCCTGCGGCCCGGACTGCTCCCCCGCCTGTTCCTGCGGACGCTACCTTGAGATCTGGAACGACGTGTTCATGCAGTACAACAAGCTGGCGGACGGCACCTATGAACCGCTCAAACAGCAGAATGTTGACACCGGCATGGGGCTTGAGCGCACCATCCTGGTTTTGACCGGGAAGGACTCTGTGTATGAGACCGACCTGTTTGAGCCCATCATTAAAAAAATCGAAGAGCTGTCCGGGAAGACCTACCTGGGCGCGGAGGAGGAGACCCTGAAGTCCTTCCGCATCGTGGCCGACCACATGCGCACCGCCACCTTCATCCTGGGCGATCCCAGGGGCATGGCGCCCTCCAACACCGACCAGGGCTACATCCTGCGCCGGCTGATCAGGCGCGCTGTGCGCCACGGGATGCAGCTGGGGTTAAGCGAGGACTTCACCGCGCAGATCGCCGAAGTGATCATTGAGGAATACCAGGACATCTACCCTGAACTGGACACCAACCGCGATTTCATCTTAGAGCAGCTGATCATGGAAGAAAAGCGCTTTGCCCGGACGCTGAACCAGGGCATGAGAGAGTTTGAGAAGGTGCAAAAACGCATTTTCGGCAACATCGACGCGCTTGAAAAGCTGCGCGACACCCTGAAAGCCCCCTTGGGCAGCGATAAAGAGACCGCGAATGCCCAAAACGCGATCAAAAACACGCGCTCCGGCCTGCGCCCGCTGCCGGAACTGAAGGACATCCTGGAGCAAATGAAAAAGGCGGAGGAAACTGACGGCCCCTTCAGCGGATTGGCTGATGAGCTGGACAAGGTGATCCAAAAGTTGAAGACCATCCCGGGCAGGGACGCCTTCAAGCTGTACGACACCTACGGCTTCCCAGTTGAGATCACGATGGAACTGGCGAAGGAGAACGGCCTCAAGGTGGATCAGGACGCTTTTGAAGAGCGCTTCCGCGAGCACCAGAAGACCAGCCAGGCGGGCGCGGAGCAGCGCTTCAAGGGCGGGCTGGCCGACAACAGCGAACAGACCACCAAACTGCACACGGCGACCCACCTTTTGCAGGCGGCGCTTCGCAAGGTGCTGGGCGATGAGGTGCACCAGAAGGGCTCCAACATCACCGCTGAGCGCTTGCGGTTTGACTTCACCTTTGGCCGCAAGATGACAAAGGAAGAGGTCCAGGAAGTGGAGAGGCTGGTCAATGAGGCCATCGCCGCCAAGGCCCCCATCTCCTACACGGAGATGCCGGTGGACGAGGCGCTGAAATCCGGCGCGATCGGCCTGTTTGAGGAGCGCTACGGCGACAAGGTGCGCGTGTACACGATGGGCGATTTCTCAAAAGAGATCTGCGGCGGCCCGCACGCTGAAAATACCGGCGACCTTGTCAGCTTCAAGATCTTAAAGGAAGAAAGCTCCTCCGCCGGCGTGCGCCGCATCAAGGCGAATGTCGGGGTTTGAGTTAAAGAATTAACAGCAGGAGGTTCCTATGCCCATATTTGACATGCCCCTGGAGAAAATGCTGGTGTACGAAGGCAGCAATCCCAAGCCACAGGACCACGAGGCCTACTGGGAACGCGCGCTAAAAGAGATGCACGCACTGGGAACGGACTGCGATTTAGCGCCTGCGGACTTTAAAGCGCCAGGTGTCTCCTGCTTTGACCTGAGGTTTCAGGGTGTGGGCGGCGCGACGGTGTACGCCAAGCTGCTGATGCCGGAGGGGAAAGAAAACTGCCCGGCGCTGCTGCGCTTCCACGGCTATACCGGCAACTCCGGCGACTGGATGAACTACCTGGCCTATGCCCAGGCGGGTTTTGTGGTGGCGGCGCTGGACTGCCGCGGCCAGGGCGGCAAGTCTGAGGACGTGGGCGGCGTTTTTGGCAACACCATGTATGGCCAGATCATCCGCGGGCTTCATGACGAGGATGAGGACAAACTGCTGATGCGCGCGATTTTCCTGGACACCGCGCAGTTGGCCCGCATCGTGATGGCCCTGCCCCAGGTGGACGAGGCCCGCGTCGGTGCTTCCGGCGGCAGCCAGGGCGGCGGGCTGACACTGGCCTGCGCCTCGCTTGAGCCGCGCATCAGGCGCTTGGCGCCCGTCTACCCCTTCCTGACTGATTATAAAAGGGTGTGGGACATGGACCTGGCGGTTGGCGCGTACAAGGAGCTGCGCGATTATTTCCGCCTCTTTGACCCCCGGCACAAGCGCGAAAAAGAAATCTACGCCAAGCTGGGCTACATCGACGTTCAGCACCTGGCCCACCGCATCAAGGGCGAGACCCTGATGCTGACCGGGCTGATGGACACCGTCTGCCCGCCCTCCACCCAGTTTGCGGCCTACAACAAGATCAGGGCCAAAAAAGCCCACGAGCTGTGGCCGGACTTCGGGCATGAGAACCTGCCGGGAGCGGAGGACATGATCTGGGATTTCATGAAGCCGCTGCTGGGGTAAGGAAGGGGTTTGAATGGGGTTCAAGAGGCTGGTGGTTCAAATTCTCTCACCCAAACTATTAAAATTGGTGATTGACAGCCTCCGTTTAGAACTCCTTGCTTTTTCGTCATTAGTCAATTAAGCAAAACGAGAGCAAATATTCTCGTTTTGTATGTTGTTTTTCTTTGTCATAGTCGGTAGTTAAAGAAATATTGCCCTGTAATCTCATAGGAGTTTTCGATCATCTTCTTTGCCCTGTCGCTTGATATTCGTTTTTCTTTCTATAAAATGTTTTGTGGTTCGTTTGAGTATTTCCTGATATATTTCATATTGTCAACGTTTGGCGAATTTTCGTTGACTCCGTTTACTTTTTGTGATAGCATAAAGTTAGTACAGTTAAAGGAAAGGGGAACGATGGAAGTTTGGAGCAGGAACATCCGTGACTTGAGAGAAGCGGAGAACATTTCACAAAGCGAACTCGCTCGAAGGCTAAAGTTCTCATCCGGCAGCATAATATCCCTATACGAATCAGGCGACAGAAGACCGAGTTTAGAATCATTTCAGAAAATAGCGGATTACTTTGGCGTAACCGTTTCTTACCTGATTGAAGGGGAACAGGATGTTGCGACAACCTACAATCTTGCCGGAGTTAAAAGAAGGACAATCCCAATTCTCGGCAACATCGCTGGTGGTGAGCCTATTTGGGCTGATGAGGATTACACAGAAACCTTATCGGTTGATGATGAAACGGTTTGCGACTTCGCCCTGCGTGTTGTTGGCGACAGCATGGCACCGTACATACAGGATGGCGACATTGTATTTGTGCGCTCTCAGCCTTCAGTTGAAAACGGTCAGATCGCAGTTGTGCTTATAGATGATAGCGCAACACTGAAACGCTTTTATAAAATCAAAAACGGAGTTCAACTTGTTCCTTCAAACCCCGCTTATGAACCCTTTGTTTACTTGGGAAAGGAAGCGGAAAGTATACGGGTTCTCGGTAAAGCGGTAAGATACACACGAAATATAGAATAACGGAGGAACAGCAAGCGATGAAACGAAAAATAATATTATTAGCAACAACCTTTTTTCTGCTTCTTTCAGCAACGGCAGCAACAGCCCATGGTTTTGATTTGCAAGGCATGACGCTCGACCAACTAACAACGCTAATGAATGATGTACAGGCTGAGATTGCTAAAAAGCGCACCTTTTCATCAATCGAAGTAGATGCAGGAACATACACAATAGGCGTTGATATTCCAGCCGGAATATATATGGTAGAGTGTGCTACGGACGCTTATTACTCAGCAGTTACAACAAAGAATAGCGAAGGCAAAATAGTTGATGTGCTTTCTGTTCGTGAAGATAATCCGAAAGAAATCATAGGTAAACTCGAACTCAATGACGGAATGATTTTAAAGATTTCGGCAAAGATCATTCTTTACCCAAAGGCTGGCGGCGTTACATTCCATGACTGATACAAAGAAACGCCGGAGGAAAGGTGAGCGGAAAGACGGACGCATAGCAAGAACGCTGACCGTTGGAGTAAAGCCTGATGGAAAGCCTGACCGCAAGTTTTTCTATGGCAAAACAATCACCGAAGCGGAAACGCTGCGCAATGAATATAAACGGCTGCTGAAAACAGAACCAGTTAGGCTTTCATAAGCTTCTTTGAAAGAAAAGGAGCAAAAGAACAGAAATCCAGACAGCATGGATTGCTTTATCATGAAAAAACAAGGCGATAGAGAACCTTGGCATCGGAGGGATTTTGATGCCCGGTTTTGTCTGATTTAATACTTGTTTTATTTTTTACAAACATTTTGTCTTTTTATTACCTGTTACAGAAGGCCGGAAGCCTCCTTTTGTTGGCCGGATTGGGAAAAAGGAAGGATCCCTGGCGGTAAAACGCACAACCAAGTTTCGCCAAAATTGTACATTGCCCAAGGCTTTGATTTTACATTTCCTTGGTATTGTGTTCGTGGATCAATCCAGAAAGGAATGTAAAAAATGAAAAAACTGATTTCCCTGCTCCTGGCCCTTGTCCTGTGCCTGGCCCTGGTTGGCTCCGTCTCCGCGCAGGAGGCTGCCAAGCCCGCCAAATACGTGTTCTTCTTTATCGGCGACGGCATGGGTAGCCCGCAGATAACTGCAACACGCTATTTCCTTGGAACAGTAAACAATCCCGACGCCCCGTTCCCCGTACCCGCTGAACTCAGCTTCACCACTTTCAAGAGCGGCGGTCTTATGACCACTTATGACTCCACCAGCTTCTGCCCGGACTCCGCTTCTACAGCAAGCTCCATGGCATCAGGCGAAAAGACGCTTTCAGGCGTTATCAACTATGACGTGAACAAAGAGCGTCAGTTCAAACCCATTACCGAGTATGCAAAGGCAGCCGGCAAAAAGATTGGTATCATTTCCAGCGTATCTCTCGACCACGCAACCCCCGCGGCATTCTATGCCAAGGTTCCCAGCCGCAACAACTATTATGACATTGCCGTACAAGGCTTAACCGGCGACACAATCGACCTGATCGGCGGCGGCGGCTACAAGCAGCCCACCGGCAAAGAGAAGGATCAGAAAGACGTATTTGAAATCGCCAAAGAGAACGGCTTCACATTTTTAAATGATAACGATGCTATCCGCAACCTGAAGCCCGAAGACGGCGAGCGTATCCTGATGATTGCTCCCGACCTTGCTGGCTCCGATGCAATGCAGTACGAAGTAGACCGTCGTCGTATAAACAAAGAAGGCGGAGACTCTCTTTCATTGGCAGATATGACCAGTTCAGCAATCAACTACCTGAAAGATAACGAAGAAGGCTTCTTCATGATGGTAGAAGGCGGAAAGCTTGACTGGGCTTGCCATGCCAACGACGCCGTAACCACCATGTACGAAACCATCGCCCTGTCAGACGCAGTACAGGTTGCAGTAGATTTTGCGAAGGATCATCCCGATGAGACCCTGATCGTAGTAACTGGCGACCATGAGACCGGCGGCCTTACCATCGGCTTTGCTACAACTGCTTATGATACACACTTTAACTACCTTGACAACCAGATCATATCCTATGAGGATTTCGACAAACGCGTTGCTAAGCTGCGTGAAGACGGCGCCTCCTTTGAAGATGCAATGGCAGTAGTTGAAGAGTGCTACGGCATGTCCATGGAAGAAGGTAAAGAGCTCTCCCTTACCGCAAGTGAAATTGGCCGTATGAAGGATGCCTATACCATGAGCATGCTTCCCAAGGCACAGCGCGTAATCGGCGAACAGGAAAGCTTCCTGTACGGCGGCTATGAGCCCTTCACCGTAACCAGCGCACACATCCTTAACAACAAGGCAGGCCTTGCGTACACATCCTATGCGCACACAGGACTGCAGATACCCGTATATGCTCAGGGCGTAGGCGCGGAGAACTTCCTCGGCTTCTTCGACAACACGGATATCTTCTTCAAGTTTATGAGTGCCATGAACTTGACCCCTGACATTGTTAAGACGGCTTCAAAATAAAAATCCCCTGTCTTAACCTCTTGGACATCCCGTCTCCCCCTTGACGGGATGTCTTTAAAAACTCTAACTTTTGCTATAGTAATACTGAACGAATGAGTAAATGCAACGATGGGCTGAGAGATTTTGATGGCTCCGCTAAGCCGCAAGAACGAGGCGTAGTCGCCAGCCTACGCTGAGTGAGTGCGGCAAAGCAGAGACGCAAAAGATCCAGTCCATCAAAGCATTTATGATCGAGTTCAGTATAAAGCCCCCCAATGCGCTTACCGTAGCTTAACCTGCGCTTACCGTAGCTTAACCTGCTCCTGTTAAACTGCTATGCTAAACAGGTATGATGTACTAATGGAGGTAAACAATGCGTGTCGTTAAAAATAAATGGGTGCATTTTCTTGTTGTTGCTATATTAAGCGCACTTCTTTTAATGATTCCTGACCCTATTCAAAACGAATCAACTGCGATACCCAGGGCGCAAGTTGAAATTCTATCCGTAAACAATGATGTGCTTGATCCGGTAGGCATCGTTTATAACGGCGCACAGGATTGTATCGTGCGCATAAACGAGGGTGAGCATAAGGGAAAGGAAATCCCGGCGCAAAACTATATGAATGCCGCGCTTGATAAGGACAAACTTTATAAGCCCGGTGATAAAGCCATATGTATGATACACGATAGGGAAACGGGCATAAGCGGCACCCTTGTAGACCACGACAGGCGTGCTGTTATGATACTGCTTGTAGCCTTGCTTTTTATAATGCTGACCATATTTGGCGGTACATCGGGGGTTGGCGCTTCCATATCGCTTGCTTTTACTGCAATCGTTATATGGAAACTATATATACCCCTCATGTTAAAGGGCTTCCCGCCTGTAGCTACAGCAATAGGGCTTATAATTGTGCTTGGTATCGTGATGTGCGTGCTGGTTGCAGGCGCAAACAAGCGTGCGCTTACTGCAATACTTGGCGGCTTTGGCGGTACGGTGGTTACAATTCTTCTTGGCATGCTGTTTACAAAGCTGTTTATGCTGGACGGCGGTGTGCTTCCCTATATAGTGCCGCTGCTATCCCAAAGCGGAATGCGGTTCAATATGAACGAGCTGTTCCTATGCACTATTTTTATAGGCAATGCCGGCGCTGTAATAGACCTGGCGATGGATATCGCTGCAGGCTGCACGGAGGTTATAACCCACGCGCCTGATATATCCGCAAGAAAGCTCTTTATGTCCGGTATCAACATAGGCAGAATGGATATAGGCACCATGTCTAACACGCTTGTTATGAGCTATGCCGGCGGCTTTTTAAGTATGCTGCTTTATTTTAGCGGTCAAGGTACGCCCGTTATAGATATGCTAAACTACCGCTTTGTGGTGGCGGAAATAATGGTAACGCTTGTAGGCTGTTTTGGCCTTATAGCCGCAGCCCCCCTTACAAGCTTTATAGCCGCCAAAATCATGACCGGAAAACCTTTTTTGACGGAATAGTGTTAGCTTCGCTGTTGTATAACATGGTTTTTTACCCTTGTACAAATCACTGGTAAAAGTTTAAGCGTTGGCGGCCTTTTTTGACCGTGGACATGGACTTGAGTGACCGAGGTTTTCAATAATACTGATTATGCCGAACCTGGTGTCATCTTGGCAAGCAGATTTGTGAACGCAAAGCGATTTCTGTTATAATAAAAAGGTATGCAGTCTAACCCATGTGAAGGAGGAAAAAACTTGATTTCAGATATTGTATCATCCCTGAGCGGGAGCTTTGCACCCGGCGCTCACTCCGAACTGCGCGCGCAAAAGAGCCTGGACAGGCGCGTGGTGCTGTTAAACGGCAGCCTGGTGGGCAACACGCGCCAGGACAGCCAGGGCGTGTCCGCCCGCGTGTATCAAAACGGCGTGTACGGCTTCGCCAGCGCCGCAGACCTGAGCGCGGAAGCCGCGAAGAAGGCGCTGTTGACCGCGTCCCAGAACGCGGCCTTCCTGAATGAAAAAACCAATCCCGGCAAAGGCCCGCTGCCCCAAATCATGAGGGGTGTTCTGCCCGCGCAAAAGGACTTTAAGGACGTGGAGCAGAAGCGCTACCTGGACTTTGTGACGGCGATTGACCAGTACATCGTGGAGAAATACCCGGACCTGGCCAGCCGCACCATCGTGGCCACGGCCGACTCCATGGAGAAGCAGATTTTGACCAGCGACGGCTACCAGGCCCACACCCTGGCCCCGCGCGCCTACATCTATGTGATGATGAGCAGCCAGACCAGGGACGGGATGCCGGTGGAGGTCTTTAAGCCCTTTGGCAAGAGCGGCACCTTTGAGGACAATTTCACAGACCCCGCGCTGCTTTACGGCGGGATCGACCAACTTTATGAGCACCTGATGAAAAAGCGGGAGGGCGTGTTCGCGGAGGCAGGGGTGAAAACCGTGATCCTCTCCGGCGAACTGTCCGGCATCCTGGCGCATGAGGCGGTCGGCCACACGGTGGAAGGCGACCTGGTGCTGGGCGGCTCGGTCGCGGGCCCAAACCTGAACCAGATGGTGGCAAGCCCCCTGGTCAGCATGACGGACTTCGCGCACACCGCCTTTGGCGAGACAGCGCCGCTGCCCGTGTACGTGGACGACGAGGGCGTGCTGGCAGAGGACGCGGAACTGATCCGCAACGGCAAGCTGGTAGGCTACATGTTAAACCGCGAGCTGGGACGGCATTTCAACATGCAGCCCCGCGGCAACGCCAGGGCCTTTGCCTTCAACGACGAGCCCCTGATCCGCATGCGCAACACCGCCATCCACGCCGGCCCCAACAAGCTGGCGGACATGATCGCGAACACTGAGGATGGCTACTACCTGATCAGCACCAATAACGGCCAGGCGGACACGACGGGCGAGTTCATGTTTGGCGTGACAGTCGGCTATGAGATCAAAAACGGCAAGCTGGGCCGCGGGCTGTTTGACACCACCATCTCGGGCGTCGCCTTTGACATGCTCAAAACCGTGGACATGGTGTCCGACACCGTGACCTGGGGCTCCTCAGGCTTTTGCGGCAAGAAGCAGCCCATGCCGGTGGGCATCGGCGGGCCGGAGCTGCGCTGCAAAGTGATGGTAGGAGGGAAATAAGATGAGTAGAGAACTGCAAGCCGCCACCCTGGCGATTCAAGAAATGACTGCCCTGGGCGCTGAGGAATCAAGCGCCAGGGCGATGACCAGCAAAAAAAGCGAATTGAACGCGGAGGGCGGGAAGTTTACCCTGCTTCGGACCACGCTGGACCACAGCCTGAGCCTGACAGCCCTGAAGGGCCAGAAGCGCGGCACAGTGGGCAGCAACAGCTTTGAGGAAGAGGCCGTCGCTGCCGCAGCGAAGGACTGCGTGTCCTCCGCCGAGGCCGGCCAGGCCGACCCCGCCTGGGAATTTGCCCGTGAAGGACAGAAGGAAGTGACCAGGGGTGACATCGAGCCAGACCTTGATAAACTGTTCTTCCGCACGCAGGAGCTGATCGAGACCATCCACAGGGAATACCCGAAGGTGATTTTGGAGCAGGTGATCGCCGACCACACGATGGAAACCGGGGTGTATTTAAACAGCCACGGGGTGAAATATGTGACCACCGCAGGCCGCTATGGCGTGTCCCTGATGTTTTCAGGGCATGAGGGCGGCAAGTCCTCCTCCTTTAACGGCGGCGGGTTTGTGACGGACAGCCTGGACAAGCCCTTTTTGGACCAGGCCAGCCTGAGGCAGAACGTGAAGGACGCGGAAAACCAGATCCACACGGTGCCGGTCAAGGGCAAGTTTGAGGGCACGGTCATCTTTACCCCGGACTGCCTGGGCGGGATGCTGGGCGAACTGATTTCCAATTTCGCGTCTGACAGCGTGCTGCTGGACGGCACCAGCAAATGGAAGGACGCGCTGAACACCAGGGTGGCTGATGAACGCATCACCATCAGGGTCGCTCCCCATGACGCGCGCATCGTTTCAGGCCAGACCTACACAGGCGAAGGCTTTGAAGCCTTTGACTACACGATGATCGAAAAAGGCGTGCTCAAACAGTTTATGCTGTCCGCCTACGCCGCCAACAAGACCGGGAACAGGCGCGCGCCCAACGGCAGCTTCGCATTGGTGATGGAGCCGGGCGAAACGGCGCTTGAAGACCTCATCAAAAACACGAAAAAAGGCCTGCTGGTCTCCCGCTACTCAGGCGGCGCGTCCGGCGCCAGCGGGGAGTTTTCCGGCGTGGCCAAAAACTCCTTCCTCATTGAGGACGGCAAGGTCGGCAGCGCCGTGAGCGAAACGATGATCGCCGGGAACCTGGCCGACATGCTGAGCCGCGTGGAGGGCATCTCCAAAGAGACGGTTGAGGACGGCGCGATGTCCCTGCCCTGGCTGGCCGTGGGCGGCATCACGATCTCAGGACAGTAAGCATCATATTAATAATTTGCCCGGAACCTGCGCGGTTTCGGGCTGTTTTTCAGGGAGGCTGCATGAAAAAGTTCTGGCAAAAAATCGATCCCAGAAAGTGGATGGAGTTTTCTTCCCCTGTGACGCTGAGCTTCCTTGCGCTGTCGGCCCTGGCGCTGCTGCTTCATGCTTTGACCGGGGGCGGGAGCACGCGCGCGCTGTTTTCCGTGTACCGCTCAAGCATGATGAGCCCGCTGTTTTATTTAAGGCTGTTCCTGCACGTGCTGGGGCATGCGGATTTCACGCATTTCGCCAACAACATGGCGATGTTCCTGCTGCTCTCCCCGATGGTGGAAAGCCGCTACGGCAGCGGCAGGCTAGCCCTGATGTTTTTAATCACAGCCCTGATCTCCGGCGCATTGAACCTGCTTTTATCGCCGGGAACAGTCTCCCTGGGCGCCAGCGGGATTGTGTTCATGCTGATCCTCCTGTCCGCAGCCTCCACCAGGAAAAGCAGCAAAATCCCCCTGACCCTGGTGTTGGTGGCGCTGATCTACCTGGGGCAGGAGGTTGTGAACATGTTCGCA
Source organism: Bacillota bacterium (assembly GCA_030057655.1). Lineage (GTDB taxonomy): Bacteria > Bacillota > Clostridia > Christensenellales > Aristaeellaceae > UBA6115. Next base: position 2,875 of record JASGUQ010000049.1, on the reverse strand, counting down.
AAAGACAACATCTCCCAGCTCGCGCACATCATCGGCGGGCTGTGCGGGGTTGGCTTCGGCCTGGCCTTCCCGCCAAAAGACGCGAAAACAGGCGCTTAACCATGGCAATTGGAGCAGGCTTGGTGTAAGATAGTTAAAGCACGGGAAGAAAGCAGGTCTTGGGATGAGTTACGCGGACACCGTTTTTATTAACAACTGCAAAGAGATTCTGTCCACAGGCGTCTGGGACAGGGGGCTTGACGTCCGCCCCAGGTGGGAGGACGGGACACCCGCCCACACCATCAAGAAGTTCGGGCTGGTGAACCGCTACAACCTAAAAGAGGAGTTCCCCATCCTGACCCTGCGCAGGACCTGGCTGAACAACTGCGTGGACGAGTTGCTCTGGATCTGGCAGAAGAAGTCCAACAACGTAAAAGACCTCAAAAGCCGCATCTGGGATCAGTGGGCGGATGAGAACGGCAGCATCGGCAAGGCTTACGGCTACCAGCTGGGCGTGAAGCACCGCTATCAAGAGGGCATGTTTGACCAGGTGGAGCGGGTGCTGTACGACCTGAAACACAACCCGCAATCCCGCCGCATCATGACCAACATCTATGTGCACCAGGATTTGAGCGAGATGGCGCTTTACCCCTGCGCCTATTCCATGACTTTCAACGTGACCGGCAAGACCTTGAACGCCATTTTGAACCAGCGCAGCCAGGACATGCTGACCGCCAACAACTGGAACGTGGCGCAGTACGCGGTGCTCATCCACCTGTTCGCCTCGGTGTCCGGGCTTGAGGCCGGGGAGCTGGTGCATGTGATCGCGGACGCGCACATCTATGACCGGCATGTGCCCCTGGTGGAAGAAATAATCAAGAAGGAGCCGCTGCCGGCGCCCAAACTGCACATCAGCAAAAAAGAGGATTTCATGGACTACACGGCGGAGGATATCCGCCTTGAGAACTATGTTTTTCACCCCTTTTCGCACAAGATCCCGGTGGCGGAGTAACATATGATCGCGATCGTTGCGGTTGACAGGAACTATGCCATCGGGCGCAGAAACAGCATGCTCTATCACCTGCCGGAGGACCTGAAGCATTTCGCAAGAACGACCCGGGACAAGGTGCTGGTGATGGGCCGCGCGACGCTGGAGTCCTTCCCGGGTGGCAAGCCCCTGCCCAAGAGGGTCAACATTGTTTTAAGCCGCAACCCGGATTTTAAGCGGGATGACATCGTGATCGCGCGGGATTTTGCCCAGCTCAAAGACCTGCTTATGCCCTATCAGGATGAGGACGTCATGCTGCTGGGCGGGGACAGCGTCTACCATGCGCTGATTGACTGCTGCAAAAGCGCAATCGTGACCAAGGTGGACGCCGAGGCGCCCGCGGACAAATATTTTCCGAACCTGGACGAAAAGCCCAACTGGGAATTGGTCAGCTGCACGGAAAACATGGAAACGGGCGGCTACACCTATCGGATCTGTGAGTACAGGAACAAGAGGATTCTCCCCTTGCCTGAAAATGAATCATTATTTGGAGGTCAAACATGAAAATCGGTCTTTCTTCCTATTCCATCAACGGCGTCATCGCGCGGGGCGAGTTCACCCTGGAGGGCGCGATCGACTGGGCGGCCAGAAACGGCGCTGAGGTGTTTGAGATGGTCCCCTTCGCCTTCCGCTTTGACGATGAGGTGAGCGGCAAGATCGACATGGACAAGATCAAAAGCGCGAAGCAGGCTGCAAAGGACGCCGGCATCCGGCTGTGCAATTATTCCGTGTCCGGCAACCTGCTCCAAACAGGCGAGGAGCAGGAAAAGGAAGTTCATCGGCTCTGCCATGAGGTGGACATCGCGGCTGAACTGGGCCTTTCCATCATGCGCCATGACATCGGCGGCTGGGGACGCAAGCTGGAAGAGAACACCGCCATGGATTTTGCCGACATGTTCCCCCGCATGACAGAGGCCGCCATCCGCGTGTCCGAACACGCCAAGAAGCGCGGCGTGATGACGCTGCTGGAGAACCACGGGCAGTTTGTCAACGGCACCGACCGCGTGCAGCTGGTCATTGACGCGGTGAATAAGGAGACCGGCAACTATGGCCTGCTCCTTGACACCGGCAACATCATCTGCGTGGACGAGGACCCCATCGCCTTTGTGCGCATGCTGGCCAAACAGGCCAGGATGGTCCACCTGAAGGACTTCTACGTCCGCAAGGAAAACCCCGGCGATACCACGCCCAACTACCAGCAGGGCGCCTGGTTTACCAGCAAGGGCGGCACCTTCCTGCGCGGCTCCATCCTGGGCCAGGGCGACCTGGACGTGCCCGGCACCATCAAGGCGCTCAAGGAGGCCGGCTACAAAGGCGACGTCGCCATCGAGTTTGAGGGCATGGAGGATCCCTGCTACGCCTCATCCGTCAGCATCAACAACGCCAGAAGGCTGGCCGGGACGCTGTAAGGGCGGGAAGAAGAAGAGGGACGGAAAGGACGACCGCTTTTTTGAAAAAAAGCGGTGCAAAAAACTTTAATTGGGAATTAATAACATGCACCCCCGGGGTTGGTTGGATAAAACCGGCTCCGGGGGTATGGTTATATTGTATGAATTTTATATGCAGTAATACTGAACGAATGAGTAAACGCACAGATGGGCTGAGAGATTTTGATGGCTCCGCTAAGCCGAAGGAACGAGGCGTAGTCGCAGCCTACGCTGAGTGAGTTCGGCAACGCGGAGACGCAAAAGATCCGGCCCATCAAAGCGTTTATGATTGAGTTAGCGTGAAAACACCTTACTCTTGTATAGTCAAAACCGGGAATAAATTGATTAATTAACAAGCGCTCACATGGAGCGTTTCTACAAGCAAATGGGCTGTTGTGTTTAGCCTGACAAGGAAAGCAGA
>JASGUQ010000048.1 GCA_030057655.1 Bacillota bacterium | reverse complement strand
GCGGATCTCCAAGGGAGCTTAACTTCTTCAGACGATTGCTTTCGTCAAATAATCCAATCTGTTTCATACACCCTATTTTAACAAAAATTAGCACGCCTTGCTTGTGTTTTTAGAGGTCGCCTAAAATCATTCATGAAGCGCGGCATGGACACCCCTTTGGGGTAACAGAGATAGAAATGGCGCATGCAGTCAATGTTCTTCACCCGGAAGCATTTGACCCTTTTTCGCACTTCCGGGGACTGAGCGACATAGACGTAGGGGATCAGCATCACCGCGTCCGACGCTGCGGTAAGCCGCTTGGCTGCCTCCAGGCTGTCCGTTTCCAGCAGGATGGTCGGATTGATGTGATGAGAGGAGAGAAGCTGGTCCTGAATGACCCGGACGCTGTGCCCGGCGATGAGCGATACAAATTTTTCCCGGGCGGCTTCCGTTATGCTGATTTCAGCCCCGTCTTCAAGACGGCTTGCCAGGCTGGTCGTCTTGGAAGCCATGAGCACCACCTCTTCATTCTTCAGCAGAATATATTCCAGATATTCATACCGCGGTGTCGTCGTGATCAGGGCGATGTCGCACATCCCGTCGTGCAGCAATTTTTCCAAAGCCCAGGAACCATGTTCCAGCAGTTCGATCTTGACCAGCGGGTACTGCCTCGTGAAATCCGGTATCACCAGCGGCAGCAGCTGCATCCCGCGCTGCAGCGAGATCCCCAGGCGGAATTTTCCTTTGTTTTCCTGAAGAATCTCACTGATTTCGTTGGTCAGCCTGGTATTGATCGCCACAACCTGCTTCAGCGCGTCCACGTAGACCTGGCCGGCCTCTGTCAGCGCAATGGGCTCTGAGTTACGGTAAAAAATGGGGGTTCCCAGTTTTTCCTCGATCTTCCGGACTGCCTGGCTAAGCGCCGGCTGGGAAATAAACATATTCTTTGCTGCATTGGTAAAATTCCCGCTGCGCAGGATGGCCATGACGATCTCTGCGTTCCTCACGCTGATCATTTGAACGCCCCCTCCCATAAGCTTTTGATTATATTCAGCATAATACAAATTCAACTTGACAGATATTTTACTTCTATATATCATAAAGGACAAGTTCAATCAAGATATTGTTTCACTCTATGAGTGTTTTGAGTAAGGGAACGCGATGGGGATTCGGTCAATGATGGAAATGGCCGGTTCACATATATTTATAAGGAGGGATATCTCATGAAAAAACTGGTCAGCATCCTGGTCGTAGCACTCCTCTTGGTCGGAGCCTTCTCTGTAGCGTCCGCTGAATGGAAATTCGAGCGGAAAGTCGACATCGTCTGTCCCTGGGGCGTCGGTGGCGGTGCGGACAGCACCATTCGTCCGATGGCCAACCTTCTCAAAGACGTCATCGGTCAGCAGGTCGATGTAGTGAACGTGGAAGGCGCTGGCGGCGTCACTGGCGTCGAGTTCACCTACAAGCAGCCTGCCGACGGGTATACCTTCATGCTGGGCACCCAGTCGCTCATCATGCAGGACCTTCAGGGCAACCTCTCCATGAACTACAAGGATGAGTTCATCCCGGTCGCCAAGCTGGTGCATTCCATCAACATCATCGCTGGCTCCAGGAAGGCCATGGAAGCCAAAGGCTATGACAGCTTCTCCAGCATGGTGGAATATGTCAAGGCCAATCCCTTTGAGGTCAGCGTGGGCATGCTCTCAGCAACCGGCGCGGATGGCGCTTCCCTCAAGCAGGCCCTGGCTGGCCTGGACGTCCTGGAAATCTCCTATGCCTCCGGCTCCGAGATGAACTCCGCGCTCATGGGCGGCCACATCGACATGATGATCACCGGCACGGACGAGATCCAGGGCCTGATCGATTCTGGCGACGTTGTTCCGCTGGTAGCCTGCTCTGAGAACCGGATGAAGATCTACCCCGACATGGAGTGCACCGGTGAACTGGGCATCAACTCCTACATCGGCACCTGGCGCGGCATCTTTGCCAAAAAGGGCACCCCGCAGGAAGCCATCGACGCCATGGTTGCAGCCGTTGCGCAGGCAGTCGAGGCAGAGAGCTGGAAGGAATTCCTGGCTCAGGGCGCCTATGACGAGCGTCCCGGCTTCCAGACCGGCGAAGAATTCCAGAGCCTGTTTGACAGCGAGTACGAACTCTTCACCGAATACCTCCGCGAGGAAGGCGTCCTTGCCAAAGAGTATTAATTAAAAGCCTGGTCTTGAGCAAAACGGAAGCGGGGGCTTTTGCCCCCCTTCCTTAAAAAGGAGATGATTTGCTGTGTTTGAACTGATCTTAAACGTGCTGCTCCTGCTGTTTCTTGCCTATACCCTGGCTTTTAACGTAGTGGAAGCACCCATTCCGCTGAAGGTGCAGAAAAACCCCTATGCGTTGAAGCCTGGTATTTGGCCCTCTGTCATTCTGGTTCTGCTGATTATCCTTTTGATCGTGAACATCGTAAAAATTATCCTCAAGAACAAGGGGAAGGATACCTTCTGCCTGAAAGGGTTCGCGGGCGGCGCGGTGGAGTTTTTTAAGAGCAAGGTGTTCCTGGGGATTCTGCTCGTTGTCCTTGCTTCCTTCATCCTTGAGCCGCTGGGCTTCATTGTCACCTGCTTCATCATACTGTTCACCTATGGCTTGTTGCTGGGTGACAAGAAATACTTGCGGCTGCTGCTGATCTCGCTGATCCTTACGCTGGTGCTTTACATCTGTTTCGGCGTACTGCTGCAGGTGAACCTGCCCCGCGGCACTGTTCCTTTCCTGCGCGACTTTGCGCTGTTCCTCGAACAGCTCATTTCCTGAGGAGGCTAACATGAATCTATTTCAAATGTTGGTTAACGGACTATCCGTTGTTTTCCAGCCGACCATGCTGCTGATGGTTTTCTTTGCCGTCATCCTTGGCACGCTGTTCGGCTCCCTGCCCGGCGTAAGCGCGACCATGGCGGTGGCCCTGGGGCTCCCCTTCACCTATTCAATGGGGCCGGTGCAGTCCATTGTTTTCCTGGTGGCGATTTATTGCTCCTCCATCACAGGCGGCTCCATTTCCGCCATTCTGTTCAAGATCCCGGGCGTGCCCTCCAGCGCGGCGACCACCTTTGACGGCTATCCCATGGCGCAGCAGGGCAAGGCCGGCAAGGCGCTGGGCGTGGCCTTGGGCTGCTCCGCAATTGGCGGCCTTTTCTCGGCGCTTGCCATGTTCCTCCTCAGCCCCCAATTGACCCAGGCTGCGCTGTCCTTCGGCCCCAGCGAGATGTTCGCGGTTACCTTCCTGGGCCTCTCCATCCTGACCGGCCTGGACACCACGAACATCCTGCGCACCATCATTTCCGGCTTGCTGGGCCTCCTTCTTGCCTGCATCGGGCAGGACCCGATGTACGGCGTGCAGCGCATGACCTTCGGTTCCAACCAGCTCCTGTCCGGCATCGAGATGATCCCGGTGCTGATCGGTATCTTCGCGGTCACCGAGGTTCTCACACAGACCGGCGAAAAATCTCACCTGAAGGGATCTGACGGCATCGGCGGCGGCAAGGTAAACACCGAAATGCCCACCTTTAAGGAGTGGCTGTCCATCAAGTGGGTCGTCCTGCGCAGCTCAATTCTCGGCACAGTGGTTGGTATCCTGCCGGGCGCGGGCGCGACGATTGCCTCGTTCATGTCCTACTCCGTAGAAACAAAACTGTCCAAGCATCCTGAGAAATTCGGTACAGGCATCATTGACGGCATTGCGGCTTCTGAAACCGCCAACAACGCCGCCACCGGCGGCGCGATGGTGCCCCTGCTGTCCCTGGGCATCCCCGGCGGCAACGCCGCGGCAGTCATGATGAGCGCGCTGGTATTAAAGGGCGTCCAGATGGGTCCGCTGCTCCTGATCAACCAGCCCGATTACCTCAGCGCCACTTTCGTTTCCATGATCATCTCCAACATCGTCATGGTCATCGTGGCCATCCTGATCGCCAAGGTGTTTGCCCAGATTCTGGCCGTGCCCTATTCCTTCCTCGGGCCGATCATCATCATGCTGGCGCTTATCGGTTCATATTCAACAAGCTCCAACATCATGGACGTGAAGATCATGGCCATCGCCGGCATCGCCGGGCTTCTCTTCCGCGCGATGAAGTTCAACAGCGCCGCGCTCATCCTGGGCCTGGTTCTGGGCGGTATCTGCGAAGGCAACTTCAGCCGTGCCTTTACCATCAGCCGCGGCAGCCTGTGGACCATGTTCAACCGTCCGATCGCGGGCATCGTCATGCTGGTGTGCATTGGCGCCCTGCTGTATCCGGTGGTGTCCCCGATCATCAAGAAGAAATTCAAACCCGCTGGAAACGTCAAAAAGTAATATTTGAACTTGGGGCACGGCCGAAAGGCCGTGCCCTCTAAGCAGGAGTACCGCCTTGTCCATCGTATACACCCTTCTGGCAGCCGCTGCTGTCGGGCTGATTTTCAGCAGGTTCCGCATACCCGGCGGCATCATGATCGGAGCGGTCATCGGCGCCTGCGCGACGAACCTGATACTGGGCGAAGCCCAGATGCCTTCTTTCTTTAAGACAGCCGCCCAGATCGTAGCGGGCGCGTTTATCGGCGCAGGCGTCAGCCGCAGCGAGATGCGGGAGATGCGCAAGGCTTTCAAACCGGCTGTCATCGTTATCCTGGGGCTGTTTGTCCTGAACGTCCTTTCCGGACTGCTCATCTACAAAACCAGTTCCATTGACCTTTTGACCGCCTTGCTGTGCACAACGCCCGGCGGCATCAGTGACATTCCCATCGTAGCCGCGGACATGGGCGCGGACGCGTCCAAGGTGCTGGTGATGCAGTTTGTCCGCTATGTTGTCGGCATCGGCATTTTTCCCACCTTGATCGGAAAGATCACCGCGCAGGAAGACCAGAACAATGAGGGCGCTTCGCTTGGCACAAAATCATCTGCGGACGGCGTGCTTCCCGTTCTCCTGACGATCGCCGTTGCCACCGCCGCGGGCCTGCTTGGCAAACTGAGCGGGCTGCCTGCCGGCACCATGGCCTTTGCGACCATTGGCAGCATCGTGTTCAAACTGTTCTATCCCAAAGCGAACCTGCCCCGGAATGTGCGCAAAGTCGCCCAGTGCATGTCGGGCGCTTACGTGGGCGCAGGCATCGGCCTGGCAGAACTGATGGAACTCCGCTTGCTGGCCGGCCCTGCCCTGATCCTGTTTCTTTCCCTGGCGACAGGAACCTTTGTGATTGGCATGACCTTGAAGCGCCTGAAGCTGTTCAATTTCCGCGAGGCCATGCTGGCGGCCACGCCTGCCGGGGCAAGCGATATGGCGCTGATCTCTGCGGATCTTGGCATCCGCAACATCTGGCTCATCCTTTTGCAGGTGATGCGCATGATTTCTGTCATCACCATCTTCCCTTCACTGCTCAAGCTGGTCGCTGAATGGCTGGCCTGACACAACCTGACCTACAAACTCACGGAGGTAGAAATATGAAGCTGATTCAGACCGCGCTCGCAGGCACCCTTGAGTCCAGCGATGCGCAGGTGACAGTGGAAAACGCTGAAAACGGCATTGAAATAAGCATCGAGTCCAACGTCATCAACCAGTACGGCAGGCAGATCAAGGAAACCGTCCTTGAGACGCTGGACCGTCTGGGCGTTGAAAACGCCAGAGTGAAGGTCGTTGACAAGGGCGCGCTGGACTGCACGCTTCGCGCGCGCGTTGAGTGCGCTGTATTCCGCGCCTGCGGGGTGGACAAGGATTATCCTTGGGGAGGTGCAATCAGATGACACAAATACAGAGACTTAAACGCCTGCGCCGCTCAATGCTCTTTTTAAGCGCCCAGCGGCCCGCGTTGATCAAAGACGCATATATCTTCAAACCGGATTCTCTTTTGCTGGACCTTGAGGATGCGGTAGCTGAAAACCAGAAGGATGCCGCTCGCTTTTCACTGTATCATGCGCTGAAGACCGTGGACTACCGGGGGGTTGAACGCGTGGTGCGCATCAACGGCCTGGACACCCCCCACTGGCAGGAGGACATCCGCGTGGCGGTGGCCGGCGGCGCCGACATGATCCGCATTTCAAAATGTGAAACGGCGGACGATGTTCGGACCGTGGTGCGCCACATCGAAATGGCGGAGGAGGAGTTCAAGTCGGAGCCCGGGTATACCCTGGTCATGGCCGCGCTGGAATCCCCGCTTGGCGTCCTGAACGCTTATGAGATCTGCATCGCCTGCCCGGAAAGAATGGTGGGCGTGGCCATCTCAGGCGGTGACTTCCGCAAATCCATGCAGACAAAGTATTACCCCGGCGGTCTTGAGATGCTTGGCGGGCGCGCCACGATGCTGCTTGCCGCGAGGGCGGCAGGCGTGCAGTGCTTTGACACTGTGTTCACCAACCTGGACGACATCGAGGGCTTCCGCGCGGAAGTGGAACAGAACAAGCAGATGGGCTTTGACGGGAAATCACTCATCAGCCCGCGTCAGATCGCCATTGTGCACGAGGTGTTCGCGCCCACAGAAAAGGAAATCGCGGAGGCCGAGAAGATCGTCCGTGTCTGGCGGGAAAATTCGGCCAAAGGCATCGGCGTGTTTTCCGTGGACGGGAAGATGATCGACATCGCCTTCATTCCGGGCGCTGAGCGCGTGATTATGATGGCGAAGGCTTCAGGTCTTTACAAGGGGGACTTATAAATGAAAAATGCTGTGAATCGGGAAATACCTGATGAATTGCTGCAAAACGGCAGAAAACCGTTCATGGGCAGCGGCTATTATGACGGAGCAGAGCATCAAAAAGTTGCTCCTGTTGTCAGAGCCAGAGAAAAATCTTTTGAAAGCAAGGTGCTTCCCTCTATCCGCGAAGCGATCCAGCAGTGCGGAATGAAGGACGGGATGACCATTTCTTTCCACCATCATTTCCGTGAGGGTGACTATGTCATCAACATGGTGATGGAGGAGGTCGTTGCCCTGGGGATCAAGGATGTCACCATTGCCGCCTCCTCCGTGGGCGCGGCGCATGATCCTGTCGCTGAATACATTGAGCAGGGGATCGTTGTCGGCCTTCAGACCAGCGGCATCCGCGGAAAAATCGGCGAAGCGGTCTCCAACGGCAAATTGAAGACTCCCGCCATCCTGCGCTCCCATGGCGGGCGCGTCAGGGCCATTGAGCAGGGCGAGGTGCACATCGACATCGCTTTCATCGGCGCGCCGACCTCCGATTGCTACGGCAATGCCCGCGGTGTCGGCGGCAAGTCTGACTGCGGCGTGCTTTCCTACGCCATGGTGGACGCGCAGCATGCTGACAAGGTGGTCGTGATCACCGATACCCTGGTGGATTTCCCCAATTTTCCGCCCTCCATTCAGGCGGTAAATGTGGACTATGTTGTGGTGGTGGATGCCATCGGAGACCCCAAGAAAATCGCCACCAAAGCAGCCCGGATGAGCCAGGATCCGCGCGATCTGATGATGGCGGAGTACTGCGCCAAGGTGATTGCCGCAACGCCGTACTTTAAGGACGGTTTCTCCTTCCAGACCGGCGCTGGCGGCCCCAGCCTGGCGGCGAACCGCTTTTTGGAGCCGATGCTGCTTGAAAAGAACTACAAGATCAAATGGATCATCGGAGGCATCACCAAGCCGGCAGTGGACCTGCTCAACAAGGGGTTGGTGGAGACCATTGTGGACGCGCAGGATTTTGACATCGATTCAGTCCGTTCAGTCCAGGACAATCCCCGCCACTTTGAGATTTCCACCTCCCAGTATGCCAGCCCCGGAAACAAGGGCGCTTTTGTGAACAAGCTGGACTTTGTCATCCTCGCGGCCCTGGAGGTGGACACGGATTTCAACGTCAACGTCATCACCGGCTCAGACGGCGTTCTGCGCGGCGCCCCGGGCGGACACCCGGACACCGCGGCGGGAGCCAAATGCACCATCATCGTTACGCCCCTGGTCCGTGGCAGGATGCCAACCATCTGCGAGCGGGTGGTGACTGTTACCACACCCGGGGAATGCGTTGATGTGGTGGTCACCGATTACGGCATCGCCGTCAACCCCAGAAGGCCGGATCTGCTTGCTGCGCTGACGGAAGCGGGCCTGCCTCTAAAAACGATCGAGGAACTCAAGAACGAGGCCTACCAGATCGTAGGCGTTCCGGATCAGGTGGAGTTTTATGACCGGGTCGTGGCCATCATGGAGGCGCGGGACGGCAGCATTCTGGATGTCGTGCGCCAGACCAAACCCATGAAACTGTAAAGGAAGGTAAAAACGATGCAACTGATCAAACAAGGGGCCTTTCTTCTTGATAACAGCCGCGTTGTCACCACAGAGGAAGCCCGTTCTCTGCCAAAGGCGCCCGCTCTTTCTCCTGAGGAAGGGAAAAAGGGCACCATTGCCTGGAACATTCTGCACTCCCACAGCAAGGCAGGGGAGGGGAAGGCGCTGAAGGTCGCCTTTGACAGCCTCACCTCGCACGACATCACCTATGTGGGCATCATCCAGACCGCGCGGGCCAGCGGGCTGAAGCAATTTCCCCTGCCCTATGTGTTGACGAACTGCCACAACAGCCTTTGCGCGGTTGGCGGCACGATCAACGAGGACGACCATGCTTTCGCGCTCAGCGCGGCCAAGAAATACGGCGGCATCTTTGTTCCTGCCAACATCGCCGTCATCCACAACTACAACCGTGAGATGATGACCGGCTGCGGCAGAATGATCCTCGGATCGGACAGCCACACGCGTTACGGCGCGCTGGGCACCATGGGCGTGGGCGAAGGCGGCGGCGAATTGGTCAAGCAGCTGCTCGGCCGCACCTGGGACACCGATATGCCCGAGGTCGTGGGCATCTATCTGAAAGGCGCACCGCAGCATGGCGTTGGCCCTCAGGACGTCGCCCTCGCGCTGTGCGAGGCGGTGTTCGCCGATGGCTTTGTGAAAAACCGCGTTCTGGAGTTCGTGGGCGAGGGGGTCTATAACCTGTCCATTGAATACCGCAACGGCATCGATGTGATGACCACGGAGACCGCCTGCTTAAGCTCCATCTGGCTAACGGACGAGAAAGTCCATGATTATTACCGCGTCCACGGCCGTGAAGGGGACTACAAGGAATTGAAACCCGCTTCTGTGGCCTGGTATGACCGGATGATCGTCATCGATCTGTCTGAGATCCGCCCGATGATCGCCCTTCCTTTCCACCCGAGCAACGCCATGACGATCAAGGAGTTCAAGGCGAACGCGAAGGATGTCCTCAACCAGATTCAGAATGAGGCGCGCCAGCAGTTCGGTGACTCCCTGAAATTCAATCTCATTGAAAAGGTAAGCGCTGACGGCTTCCGGGTCGATCAGGGCATCATCGCGGGCTGCTCCGGCGGAACCTATGAAAACCTGTCTGTGGCTGCCAACATCCTCAAGGGCGGCAGCGTGGGCAACGACGCATTCGCGATGAGCGCTTATCCGGGCAGCCAGCCCATCAACCTCGCCCTGATGCGTTCAGGCGCTCTGGAAAGCCTGATGGCAGCCGGAGTCATCCTGAGGGAAAGCTTCTGCGGCCCCTGCTTCGGCGCTGGCGACACCCCTTCCAACGGTGCTTTCAGCATCCGCCACACAACGCGCAATTTCCCCAACCGCGAAGGATCCAAACCCGGCGAAGGCCAGATATCCTTTGTGGCGCTCATGGATGCCCGCAGCATCGCGGCGACCGCGCGAAACGGCGGTCTGCTCACCGGCGCTGATGAAATTGATTACGACGATGCTTTCCCGGCCTTTACTTTTGACGGCAGCATTTATGAAAAGCGCGTGTACAGCGCGAAAGCCCCCGATCCTTCACAAGAGCTGGTCATGGGCCCCAACATCAAGGACTGGCCGGACATCCCGAAACTGAAAGATCACCTGCTCGTCAAGATCGTGTCCTCCATCACCGACCCGGTCACAACCACGGATGAATTGATCCCCTCCGGGGAAACCTCATCCTACCGTTCCAACCCCCTGAGGCTGGCGGAGTTCACCCTCAGCCGCCGTGACCCCGGCTATGTCGGGCGCGCGAAGGAAGTGAACGGCCAGCGCCTGCGGCTTGAACAGGGCGGCCTGCCTGAAGAATTGTCCGGCGTACTGCAGGAATTGAGCCAGGCTGCGGGCCTCCCTGGCAAAGCGGATGAGATCACCTATGGCAGTGCGGTTTACGCGCGAAAACCGGGTGACGGCTCCGCGCGCGAACAGGCTGCCAGCTCCCAGCGTGTGCTGGGCGGCGCGGCCAATTTTGCCAATGAATACGCGACAAAACGTTACCGTTCCAACCTGCTCAACTGGGGCATGATGCCCTTTGAGGTGCAGGAAGACCTGCCGCTGAACGCCTATGTGCTGATCCCGGGCATTAAAAATGCCCTGGTTGAGGATTCCGTCAAGACGCTCAAAGGCTATGTCGCTGCGGATGGCCAGATCAGGGAGGTGTCGCTGTCACTGGGAAATCTCACCCAGGAAGAGCGCAAGATCCTGATTGCGGGCTGCCTGATCAATCATTACAGGGATGCCTGAAACCCCCTTGCCTGAACTGCTTCCGGTTACCGTCCAGGACATGGCGCAAGCGCGGGAAGCGAGGGCTCTGAAACAGCAAGCCCTCCTCAAAGCCCATGGGAAAACGCTGATTTGCCTGACCATGAACATCGCAGGAGCTGTGAAACTCAACAGCCTGATCAAAGATGCCTTTCATGAAGGCGTCATGATGGTGTCAGACACTTTGGCCGCCAACCATATCAAGGTTTTGTACCGCGATCAAAGCCTGTCCCGGACAGGATCGGAAGCTTTCTTTTGTGCAGACAGCGAACCTTTAAGGGTCAAGCGCCTGATGGTGCGCCTTGAGGACCGCAACCCCCTGGGCCGCCTCTTGGACATCGACGTGCTTGACTTGGACGGAACAAAGATCTCCAGAAACGAGGTTGCCCAACCCCCTCGAAAATGCCTGCTGTGTGAAGAGCCTGTGACAGCTTGCGCCAGGAGCCGGAGGCATAGCGCCCAAGACCTGTTCAGTGCCGCCATGCTCATCATCCGTCAGCATTTTGACGAACAGTTTGCCGCTGACGTTTCCTCTTTTGCTGTCAGGGCTTTGCTCACGGAATTGGCAGCGACCCCCAAGCCCGGCATGGTCGACCGCAAGGACAGCGGCTGCCACAGGGACATGGATTTCTTTACCTTCCTTGACAGCGCTGCCGCGCTTGCGCCCTATTTCCATACTTGCGTGCGTCTGGGCGCTCACGCTGTCACCCCGAAAGGATGCTTTTTAAGCCTGCGCGCTGAAGGGGCGCTGGCTGAAGGCCGGATGCTCCGCGCGACAAAGGGTGTCAATACCCACAGAGGCGCGGTGTTTTCCTTGGGGATCCTCTGCGCGGCGGCAGGGTATGCCCGGGCCCATCATCTTGGCATGAACCCGGAGGTTCTGTCTGATATTTCTTCACAGATGACCTCAGAAGCGCTGCAGGCTGAACTGGATGGAATGAAGCAGCCCAATACGTTCGGGGAAGCGCTGATGAAAGGGCGCCTTGCCGGCGCCCGCGCGGAGGCTGCGCAGGGCTTTCCCACGGTGCTGCACACCGCGCTCCCTGCGCTGGAAAAAGCCCTTGAAGAAGGCAAAACGCTGAATGACGCCTGCATCTGCGCGCTGATGGCTGTTATGTCGGTAGCGGAGGACTCGGTGCTGCTCCGACGGGCAGGGCCTGAACGCTCGGAATTGGTCCGGCTCAAGGCCAAGGAACTGTTAAAACAGGGGTGCCCGGACGAAGAAATGGTAAAATTTGACGAGCAGTGCACGCTCTGGAACGTCAGTTTTGGCGGCAGCGCGGACCTGCTGGCGGCTGCGCTTCTGATGCGTTCCCTGCGGGATTCCCGCTGGCAGCCTGATCAAATTGAAGAATTGATGAAGAAGCAAAACTAAAAACCTTATACTGAACTCAATCATAAACGCTTTGATGGGCTGGATCTTTTGCGCCTCCGCGTTGCCTCTTTCACTCAGCGTAGGCTGCGACTACGCCTCGTTCCTTCGGCTTAGCGGAGCCATCAAAATCTCTCAGCCCATCGGTGCGTTTACTCATTCGTTCAGTATTAGCAGATTGAAACTGCCATGACACAAGGATCCTGAAACGCAAAGACCCACCTCAGTTTGAAGTGGGTCTTGTCGCATCAATCGCTGATGACGATGTGTATCTGGACTTGAAATTTGATACAACCGCACGGAAGTCGCCAGGGGGTTGCATTATAGGTACTGGGGGTTGCATCGATGCAACCGTGTAGAACGGTTGCCAGATAACACATACGTAAAGCTTTGTGCCATACTTCCCTATACCCAACTAGCAAGGTATATGATCATTGTTGTAATGGTTTTTGCCAGAAGTTGTTTGAATGCTTTATGTTTTGATTCTGTAGCTCTACAAAATAGAGATATAGCGCTCCTAACCAAGCAGCCGGTCCGCTTCCACCAGTCCTAGCGTAAAGATTGTCAATGCTTCGAAATAATTTACCACATCAAGCGCCTCATCCGGACAATGGGGAGAACCGTGCCCGGAGCGAAGCAGCAGGCTTTCATGCCGAGGTATGCCTCCTAAGCCAAATCCGATGGCATTGGGCAATTTACGTGAGTATGTACCACCTCCCATCACATAGGGTTGCGTATCATTTCCCGTATACTCATGATGGATATCTGTCAGTGCCCGAACAATAGGATGATCCTTAGGAAAGTAGCCGGGCTCGCTGTCCCGAAGGCAATGAAACTCGCACTTGTTTTCGGCACAGACTTGAGCCATATTTGCAATAAGATCAGTGCCTTTGGCGCTGATACAATAGCGTATGTTAGTGTCCCCTGAACAAGCAAAAACCCCAGCATTCACAACACTTCTCAGCGGTTTTCTGGTATAATTGGGGCCTGCTGAAAAAAGCGATTTTTGCTTGTAACGTTCCATTACACAGCAACTTGCGCCGTCCGCATCGATTTCCCAGACCATTTTACGATATTCAGCATGTGCCAAAAAAGAGCTAAAAGGAAGCGCAGCAGGTGCGCCACGTTCATTGCCAGGATAATAAACGCCGCTTCCGTCTTTCCGGTCTCAGCCAAGTAGGCCATGATCAGGTCCAGACCATAGCGACGCTTGCCGATCCCGTTGCGGCCCTCTACCATATTGCGATCACAGCTGTCTTGATAGGCCTGAGCGTCGCTTTCGTCAGTTCCATCCTTCCTTGGCCGGCCAAGCTTCGGACCCGACAGGCGGATGTTGTGCTCCTTGCAGAAGGCTCTGTTTTCCCGGTTGCGGTAGATGGTGTCTGCCAGAATCGCTTCAGGGTAGTAACCAAAGCGATCCTTGTATCGTTCAGCCGATGCCTGAAGCCTTACCCCCTCGTTGTAGTTGTCATATGATTGGTCTTCGATGAATGTAAACCCATTGACTACCGACAGGTGCAGCTTCTGTCCGAACTCGTAAGGTCTGCCCGCTTTGCCCCGCACGACGCAGCGGATATGCGGCTGGCGCAGGCTGACGATCCTGTCAGGACAGCTGCGGGTTCCCGTACCGTGCATGAAGCGCTGCTGCTCATACACTTTTTCAGTGGTTTCGAGCCGTTCTTTGTCTGAGGGGCTCAGTCTTTCCTCACCAGCTTCTACCTTCAGCCGGTTCAGCGTTTCGAGATTCTTTCCGACATAGTCCAGTTGTTCCCCGATAGCGCGCCTGGTCGCTTTCAGTTTTGCCTTGCGCTGCTTGGCCACTTTGAGGTAGTTCCGCCG
>JASGUQ010000047.1 GCA_030057655.1 Bacillota bacterium | reverse complement strand
GAGGGATTTTGATGGCTCCGCTAAGCCGAAAGAACGAGGCGTAGTCGCAGCCTACGCTGAGTGAAGGAGGCAACGCGGAGGCGCAAAAGAGCCAGCTCATCAAAGCATTTATGATTGAGTTCGGTATTAATCAAAAAACAACCGTGGAAATACAGGGGAGGGCTGGGGCAGGCCGGCCCCGCGTGATATAATCCAAAAAGCAATATTCCATGCAAACAAAGGAGAAAGCCATGATTGATCTGCGCAGCGACACCGTCACCCATCCGACCATCAAAATGCGGGAGGCGATGATGACAGCCCCGGTGGGCGATGACGTGTACGGGGATGACCCCACTGTCAATCAACTGGAGGCGCTGGCCGCCAAGGTGACCGGCAAGGAAGCGGCCCTGTTTGTGTGCTCAGGAACCATGGGCAACCAGTTGGCCATCATGTCCCATACAAATATGGGCGATGAGATCATCACCGGCAAAATGAGCCACATCATCCAGCACGAGGCGGGCGCCTACGCGCGGCTGTCCGGGGTGAGCGCGATGATGGTGGACACCGCAAAAAACGGCTGCATCACGCCGGAAGACGTGAGGGAGAACATCCGCGCAAAGGACATCCACCATCCTGTTTCCACCCTCTTGTGCCTTGAAAACCCGATGAGCGACGGCACGGTGGTGCCCCTTGAGAAAATCAGGGCGGCAGCGGAGGCCGCGCGTGAAAAGGGACTGATGGTCCACATGGACGGCGCCAGGCTGTTTAACGCGGCCGCCGCCTTGGCAGTGCCCGTGAGCGAGGTGGTGAAAGATGTGGACTCCGTCATGTTCTGCCTGTCAAAGGGGCTGTGCGCGCCGGTCGGCTCCATGCTGTGCGGCAAAAAGGACTTCATCGCGCGCGCCAGGCGCAACCGCAAGGTCTTGGGCGGCGGGCTCAGGCAGGCCGGCATTTTGGCGGCCTGCGGAATAATCGCCATTGAGGAAATGAGCAAAAGGCTGAAGGACGACCATGACAACGCGAAATACCTGGCCAAAATGCTGTCGGACTTTGAGGGGATCAAAATCAATCCCGATTCTGTGCAGACCAACATGGTCTGGGCAAAGATCGAAAAGCCGGGCTTCAAGGACGCGGATTTTGTCAATTACCTCAAAAAACGCGGCGTGCTGATCAACGGCGACCCGGGGCTGTATTACCGCTTTGTCACCCACAACGACGTAGCCAGGGAAGACCTGGAGACCGCCGCCAACCTGATCGGCACCTATCTGGAAAGTCAATAAACTTTCTTATTTACATGTTATTCACATGACTAAATGTAAAAACTATGCTAAATATACGCTAAATTTGTACTAAAAATACCTTTTAACAGAACAATACCGTTGACTTTATTCGATGGTGCTGTTAGCATTAAACTATGGAATGTTTGTAATTAACGGCAAACCTTTTGACAATTTTGCAATGAGGTGATGAAAGGTCAGAAATGTTTAAACAGGTTCCGGTTTTGTATAATTATAAGGAGGATAAGATAATGAAAAAGTTTTTGTCCGTGTTTCTTGCCTGTATCCTGGTGTTGGGTTTATCCCTTACTGCTGTTAGCGCAGAAGATGTAACAACAATTAAATTGTGGCACAGGTGGTCCGGCGACGTGGAATCCAAGCTCACAACGATCATCTCTCAGTTTGAAGCGGAAAACCCCGGGATCAAGGTGGAAGTTACTGCCCAGGCCGGCGAGTACTTCGCTTTGCTTCAAAAAATGATTGCCGACCTTGCCGCGGGCATCGCCCCGCCGGATCTCTTCCTGGGCGGCTACAACCTGTTCAATTACATTTATCATGAGCTGGACCCCAACGAGCTGAAGGACCTGGCGCCAAACGAGGAAGCCTGGCAAGCCCTGGTGGATCGGTATGAGCCGAACCTGTTTGACCTGGGCAAAGCCGAAGGCGTCCAGATCAGCGCGCCCTTCGCCTTGAGCAACATCGTCATGTATTACAACAAAGATATCTTCACCCAGGCCGGCTTAAGCGATGCCGACATACCCAAGACCTGGGACGACCTGGTCAAGGTGTCTGAAGTGATCAAGGAAAAGACCGGAAAATACGCTTTCGGCATGCAGAAAGTCGACAGTTGGCCTGATCTTGCGCTGATTTACTCCAACGGCGGCACGATGCTGTCCGAGGATGGCAAAAAGGTTGCGTTCAACAACGAGCAGGCCGTCGAAGCGATTAGCCTTTGGCAGTCGCTGCATCAGTCCGGTTACGCTGCTGTCAATACGGATGGCGAACTGATGGCTGATTTTATCGCCGGAAACGTTGCGATGTACATTTCTTCCGTCATGAAGCTCAACGCCATCCGGACTTCCAGCAATTTTGAGCTTGGCGTTGCCGAGTATCCGAGCTTTGGTGACAAGCCCAGAAAGCTTCCTGCCGGCGGCGCGGCGTTCATCTCCTTTACCGATTTGAACGATGCGGCCAAGAAAGACGCCGTATGGAAGTTCATTGAATACGCGACAAACGATGAGTCCATGAAGATCTTCACCCAGACGGGGTATGTCTGCGTTACCAAGGCGGACGTTGCCGTGGCGGAAGGCCAGCAGCCGGCATACAACCAACTGGCTTACGCTGTCCCATGGACAAACTGGCCCGGCGGCTCTGCAGGTTTGGAAATCGACCAGATTTACATCAACAAGCGCACGGACATTATCCATGGCGATCTCGACCCGGCAGCAACGCTTGATGCCCTGGTCGAACAGTGCAATGCCCTGCTGGACTAAAAGAAGTATAAGAACCTAAGGGAAAACCAACTGCCACGGCGCTTAGCCGCCGTGGCAGTTTTGAGAGGAATGAGAATGGCAGTTAATCCTTATAAAAACAAGTCGGAATACGCAATTTCATCATGGACGTTTGAATCCATGCCGTTAAAGGATACACTTTCCTGTATTTCAAAATATGGCTTTCGTTCCGTCGAGTTATGGGCGGACACGGTGCATTTTGATCCCCGGGCTCAAATCAGCCGCAAAGACATCGCGGCCTGGCTTCATGAATACCGCCTTCACGTCCATTCCGCGCATGCGCCTTTCCGGAATTTTGCAAATCCTCCGAAAAACAGCGATGAATTTCTGAAGTACCGCATGGGCCTCTGGAAAGAGACGATTGACGACTGCAATGAGCTTGAAATCCCCATTCTTGTGATGCACGCCTTGAACCGGATCGAGTACCCCTACACAATGGAAGATGCGGGCATCATCAAGGATACGCTGGCGGAGTTGTGCGAATACGCGGATCAAAGAGGGGTTGCGATCGCGCTTGAAAACATCCCGGACGCATCCGATCCAAAGCATAACGATATTTCATGCACGCTGAAAAATCAAAAAGCCTTGTTTGAGATAGAAAAGTTGAATTTCTGTCTGGACATCGGGCATGTGCCTTTGAGCAAGGCCAATGTTTTTGAGGAAATTGACGCTGCGGGCGAGAGGCTGATCTCTTTTCATGTTCACAACAACGACGGGCTGTCGGACGCCCACAACCTGCCTGATGACGGGATCGCCGACTGGCCGAAAATTTATCAATATGTGCGTGAAAAAGGGTATCAGGGGGAATTTGTGCTGGAAATTGACGGCAGGCAAGATCCCGAAGCGCAGATCAAGAAGATCGCTGCTTTGTTCAATGATAATTGATTGAAATTGAGAGGGTGAGTTGCGGAATGATGAACGTTCAACAGCGCAAAAGGCTGTACAAACATGGAAAACAATACCTGGGGCTTCTTGTATATACCCTGCCGGGGATTTTGTTCTTCCTTGTCTTTAAATATTGGCCAATCATCTACAGCTTCATACTGAGCTTTAAACGCTGGAATTTTGTTGGGAAAATGCGTTCCGTTGGCTGGGACAATTACGCATCGATGTTTGGTAAAGAGTCGTTTACATCCGCTTTGATGAACACCCTGTACTACATCATTGGCTTGTTTCCCTTTTTTGTGGTCATCCCCCTGCTGCTTGCGGTGCTTTTATCAAACATCAAGCATGAAAAAGTTCAAAACCTGTATCGCACGATGTTTTTTACACCAACGATCCTCGCGTTCTCGATCATCTGCCTTGTTTGGATGTGGATATTTAACCCCAGTTTCGGTCTGCTGAACAACCTGTTGATGTTGTTTGGAAAGGAAGGTTATGCGTGGCTGAGCGAACAGCAGACAGCCATGCTTTCGATCATCATGGTGTCCGGGTGGAAATTTATGGGCTCGAACATGATCCTCTTTATCGCCGGGCTTGTCACAATTTCTGACGAATACATCGAGGCGTCCAAGATTGACGGAGCAAACGGGTGGGAGACTTTCTGGCACATCAAATGGCCGCTTCTGAGCCCGACAACGATTTATATCACAACGACCTCCGTTATCTTTGCCGCGGAGAGAGCCTTTACGCCAATCAACATCTTAACCAACGGCGGGCCTGGCAACTCCACAACCAACCTGTCCCACGCGATCTACCTGTTTGGCTTTCAGTATTTTAACATCGGTTTAGCCAGCGCGACCGCGATTTTTACCTCTGTCTTGTTCTTAATCGTAACGGGAATCATGATGAAAGGAATGGGAGGATTTGGCTACTATGAAAATTAAAATTAATATTGGAAGAATCCTCCTCCACCTGACGTTAATCATCTTCCTTGTGGTGAACATCTTCCCGATTTTGTGGATGCTTTCTTCAGCGATCAAAAACCCCAACGAATTGTTCACCAACGAAATCCGCCTGATCCCCAAGTCGCCGACCATGGAAAACTTTTTCACCGTTTTCAGGGATTACAACATCGCCAACTGGCTGGTCAACAGCGTCGCGACCACCCTTGGCATCTCGGTGCTGCAGGTACTGGTTGCTGTTTTGGCGGCATTCGGCCTGACCTATTATAAGACCCGCATCAACGAGGTCATTTTCTATTTCTTCATCCTGACCATGGTCATCCCGTTCCAGGTTACCATGATCCCCAACTACATCCTGATGAGCCAGATGAAATTGATCAACACCTGGGGCGCGGTCATCATACCGAACATCGCGAGCGCAACAACGTTCTTTTTTATCCGCCAGCACATCCGCGGCATCCCCAAGGTGTTCTATGAAGCGGCATCCATTGAAGGGGCCAACTCCCTGTGGGCGCTGAGGAACGTGGTGTTCAGCCTGTGCAAAGGCGCGATTTCCGCCATGTTCATCCTCTGTGTGATCGACGGGTGGAACCTGTATTTCTGGCCCTTGCTGGTTTTGTCAAAGCCTGAAACCCGCACGATCACAGTGGGCCTGCATGAGTTTTTGGACCATGAGGCCGGCAACCGCTGGGGGCCTTTTATGGCAACAGCCACCTTGGCCACATTGCCCGTTATCATCCTGTATGTTTTAATTCAGCGAAACATCATTGATGCCTTTATCTCGTCGGGAATAAAAGGATAGTCAACAATCATGGAACATGCTTGACAGCATCCGCCAAAGCTTGCACCTCCCCATAGAGCAGGGGAGGTGCAAGCCGTTCTCCGATGATTAAATTATAACCTGTTTAAGACAAATCGCCTGAATTACTCATGCCTCAAAGCCATGACCGGCAGGAGCTTGGAAGCTTTGTTGGCCGGATACAGGCCGAACACGACGCCGATTGTCAGCGAAAAAGCGATCGCGACACCGGCAATGAGGGGCGAGACCTGAAGCTCCATTTTTAATACCGGAGACAGGAAATGAGTGGCAAGAAGGCTGATGCCAAGGCCCAGCAGCCCGCCGATCAGGCTGATCACCAGGGCTTCTACCAGAAACTGGCTTAAAATGTTGCGGCGGGACGCGCCGATGGCCTTTCTGATGCCGATCTCGCGGGTGCGCTCGGAAACGGACACCAGCATGATGTTCATAATGCCGATGCCGCCCACCAGGAGCGAGATGGCTGCGATGCCGCCCAGCATCAGCGTCAGCGTGGAGGTGGCCGTGTTGAGCGTTTCCAGGGCCGTGGCCTGGTTGTAGATATTATAGGTGGTGGAAGAAGAAGCGCCCACCATCAAATTGTCCATATAGGCGGTCAGGCTTTCCTGCGCTGTGCTCACTTCCTCAGATGAAGCTGCTGACACATAGACGCTGCTGATGCCCTTGCGCTGAAACAGCCGCTCCCCCACCGTGTAGGGGATCAGGATCAGATTGTCCCCCGAACCTGCCATGCTGGTCCCGATCTCATCCAGAATGCCCACCACCGTAAAAGGATAGCCCATCCAGGTGAAGCTCTCTCCCACAACGCGGGTGCTTCCGAACAGCTCTTCAGCCGCCTCCTGTCCCAATACCGCGACAAAACTGCGGTTGTTCACATCGGGTTCCGTCAGAAAACGCCCCTGCGCCATGGAATAGTTTCGGATCACATCATAGCCGGGGGTGGTCGCGATGATGGAGCCGTCTTCATACTGCTGAAGACCCGCCTTTAAGGTGCCCGAACTCATGGAATACGGGCTTGCCTGCGCCACGCCCTCAAGCAAGCGCATCTCATTGACGCGCTGCAAGGTAATGGGGTTGTTGCGGCGCATTCTGATGTTGACACTCAACAGGTTGGTCCCCATCTTCTGAATGCTGGCGCTGACAGACTGATTGGCCCCCTGGCCGATGGACACCAGCACCACCACAGACAAAACGCCGATGATGATGCCCAGCATCGTTAAAAAAGAACGCATTTTGTTGCCCAGGATGGACTTAAACGCCATTTGGATCGATTGCACGGTTTATCCCTCCTGATTCTCTTCCGGCTGGATCCTGCCGTCCACAATGCGCAGCGCGCGCTGCGCGCGGGCGGCGACCCCACGGTCATGGGTGATTAAAACGATGGTGTTTCCCTGCTCATGAAGCTGCTCAAACAATCCCATGATCTCATTTCCGGTAGCCGTATCCAGGTTGCCGGTGGGCTCATCCGCCAGGATCAGGTGCGGATTTGCGACCAGCGCACGCGCGATGGCCACCCGCTGCTGCTGGCCGCCTGAGAGCTGGGAAGGGCGGTGCTTCATGCGGTCGCTTAGGCCGACGCTGCTCAGCGCCTCCTCAGCCCGGCGTCGCCTTTGCCTGCGGCCGACGCCTTGATAGATGAGGGGAAGCTCCACATTTTCCAGCGCGTTTAATTTCCCCAGCAGGTTAAAGCCCTGAAAGATGAAGCCGATGTGCGTGCTGCGAAGCCTGGCAAGCTGCCTGCCGGAGTATTTACTCGTATCCACACCGTCCAAATGATAGGTGCCGCTGTCCTGAACATCCAGGCAGCCGATAATGTTCATCAGGGTCGATTTTCCGCTGCCGCTGGGGCCGATGATGGCCACATATTCGCCGTCGTCAATGTCAAAACTGACCCGATCCAGCGCGTGGACCTTTTCCCCGCCAAGTTGATAGCACTTGGTGATATCCCGCATTTTGATCATGGGCGCTGCCCTCCGCCAGGCTGGAAATTGCCGCCAGGCCCGCCGCCGGGAGGCTGCATCTGCCCAAAGTCAGGCATCTGCCCAAAATCCGGCATCCCCTGGCGCCGGTTGTTGTCTGTCTGCAAAGCGCCGGGCCGCACCAGCACCACGTCCCCCTCCTTTAAGCCTAAGGCGACGGCGGCGAAGTTGGCGTCGGAAAGCCCGACCTGAACATAGGTCTTAATCCCTGTTTGATCGGCGTCATCAGCCAGGGACTTGTCCTTGAGCAGCACATAATTGCCCTGCCTGTCGTTCATCAAGGCAGCCAGCGGCACCAAAACCGTGCCCGCCTCCTCGCCAACGTTCAGGGTCATCGTGCCGTTCATGCCGCTAAGCAGGCGGCTGTCCTCCTGCACTGACAGGGTCACCGTGTAGCTGGTGATGCCTGAGGATACAGTACCCAGGCGGGAAATCTTTTCCACCCTGACATTGAGGGGAACGTCCGGCAGCGCGTCCAAAGCGACGGTTCCCTCCTGCCCTTCCTTTACGGACAGAATATCCAGCTCATCTACCGCCACGTCCATCACAAAAGGCTGCTCAGGATAGATTTTAAGCAGGTTGTCCCCTTCAGCCAGCGCCTGCCCTGTCTGCGCAATGATCTCTGACACAATGCCGTTAATCGGGCTTTTATAAACAGGATCATTCAGCATCGCCTGAAGATTCTTCAACTCCTGCGCCGTCTCTTCCCGATCCTCAAGCGCCTGCCGGTACTCCGTTGTCGGATCGGCGTTGATGACATTCGCAATCGTGGTCTTCTTGGTAACAGAACTGTTTACTTTGACAGGGACGCTGTCAATCACCCCATCCACATCCGTATACAGGCAATAAGGCTGGTTGATCTGCGCGTTTCCTTCGCCCACAACGGTTCCGCCCAACATGACCTGCACCGTTTCCTCCGGCAGCGCCTTGGTATCCGGAAAGGTGATGATAACGCTGCCGTCATCCATCAGGCGGGCCACAGTGGCTTTCTGCTTTTGCTTTCCAACCTTCACAGTAACCGCCTGGTTAAGGGATAATTCAGCAGCGGGCGTAATGCTCACCTGCATCAGGCCGTTGGTTGAGAGGATAACGGCCGGCCTGCCCTGCAGGGATTGCTGTACCATCTGCCCTTTTTCAAGGTTTAACACTTTGATGACGCCTGACATGGTCGGTTTGATGCTTTGTTCGCTGTCCTGCTGGCTGAGCAGGGTCAAAAGGGCCTCATCCTGCTCATCCAAACTGGTCTGCAATGTCTTGACCGCGTCATTGAGGGCTTTGGTGTTGTACCGGGCCAGCACCTGTCCTGAAACAACGCTGTCGCCCTGCTTGACCTTTATAAAGCTCAGCGTGACATCCCCTGGCAATGTCAGGATCTCTTCTTTGTCATAGCACAAAGAGCCCGTGGCGATAACCGTTTTGGTCACGCTCCCCAGGCTCAGGGGGATCTCGATATACTTGGGCGCTTCCGCCGGGCTTTCCGTGCTGCCGGCAGCAGCCATTATCGGCAGCGCCAGCACCAGACAAAAAATAAGAACAGTTTTCTTCAGTTGGATCAGGGTTCGCATCATACAGCCTCCTCTTAGGTGTGCTTCATGCCATGAATCCTATCAAAGCAAACTGAAACGATGCTGAAAAATGACGCTGTTCTTTTTCAGGTTCTTTTCAGGATCGTTCCATATCATATAAAATAAGGTAAGGAGGGGTTCAGTTTGCGGATTTTGGTTGTGGAGGATGAAAACAACCTGGCCAGCGCGCTGGTCAAGCTGCTTGAAGGGCAAAATTACCTGGCGGAGGCGGTCCATGACGGCCAATCCGGCCTGGACTACGCCCTCAGCGGGCAGTATGACGCGATGATCCTGGATGTGATGCTTCCGGGGCTCAGCGGGTTTGAAGTCGCTTCCGCTTTGCGCAAAGAGGGGCTGGATCTGCCGATTTTGATGCTGACCGCCAGGGACAAGGTAACGGACAAGGTGCGCGGCCTGGACAGCGGGGCGGATGACTACCTGACCAAGCCCTTCACCACCGAGGAACTGCTGGCGCGGGTGCGCGCCCTGCTTCGGCGGCAGGGGGCAGTACAGATGGATACGCTCACCTTTGGCGATCTTTCAC
Organism: Bacillota bacterium; assembly: GCA_030057655.1. GTDB lineage: Bacteria > Bacillota > Clostridia > Christensenellales > Aristaeellaceae > UBA6115. The sequence goes on along the minus strand of JASGUQ010000047.1, from coordinate 74,071 downwards.
TGTCCCTTGACGCAAGCACCCTTTCCTGTCAGGACAGGCAGGTTCGCCTCAGCCGGAAAGAGCAGGAAGTGATGCGCATCCTGATGTCCCTTCCCCCTTCACACATCATCAGCAAGGATGAATTGATCATGAAGGTGTGGGGAGCGGACAGCGAAGCGGTGGACAACAACGTGGAGGCCTATGTTTCCTTCCTGCGCAAAAAATTGTTCTATTTGAACAGCGCTGTGCAGATCGTCGCCCAAAGGCGGCTGGGTTATTCATTGGAGTACACGGCATGCTGAAAACCCTGCGCCGCAAATTCGTGCTTGTCAGCATGGCGCTGGTCGCCTTGATTTTGACCGTCGTGCTGCTGGCGGGCATCTTTTTTACACAGATGCAGTTTGTCCAGGACTATCAGGCCGCCATCGGCCTTGAACTGTCATGGGATATGAGAAGGCAGCGGCGAGAATCCTTCTGGACCAATCTGCCGCCTCCCGGCCAGCGTCCGCAGCCGGCCAAAATCACCTTTACTGCCCTTCAGGATGGCAACGGAGATTGGAAACTGGTTACTCCCTGGATGCAGATGGAACAGGACACCTTCCTGTCGCTTTGCGAGCGCGCTCAGGCAGCGGATTCCCCCGATGGCTTCTGGCCGGACCTGGGCATCGCCTATGCCAGGCGGGAGGGGCGGATCGCCTTTGCCAACCTGCAAAATGAATACGCGCAGCTGAAAAACAGCCGCTGGGCCTGGATCCTGGTCTATGTCGGGGCGCTGGGCCTGTTCTTTCTGCTGGCCCTCCTGCTTACAAACCGCGCGCTCAGACCGGCGCAAGCCGCCTGGATCCAGCAGCAGCGTTTTATTTCCGACGCATCCCATGAGTTAAAAACACCCTTAACGGTGATACTGGCCAACCTTGACATTCTGGAAAACGAGCAGGGGGGCAATCAGTGGCTGTCCGCCGCGAAAATGGAAGGCCTGGTCATGAAAAAGCTGATTGAAAACCTTCTCTTTCTCGCCCGGACAGATGAGATGCGGGAACCCGCGGAATATGAGCTGGTCAACCTGTCCGACCTCGCCAATGAGATGTCGCTGGCCTTTGAAGCGCCCGCCTATGAAAAAGGCCTGACGCTTGACCCCGGCATCGCGCCCGATCTGTTAATCAGGGGCAATGCGGACCTGCTCAGGCAATTATTGTCCATCCTGCTGGACAACGCGGTCAAATACACCCCCAAAGGGGGCAAAATCCAGGTGATTCTGAAAAAAGACGCGGATAAGCTGTCGCTTTGCGTTCAAAACAGCGGGGTTTATATCCCCCAGGAGCATTTAAGCCACATTTTTGATCGTTTCTACCGCATAGACCAGGCCCGCAGCAATCGGGAAGGAGGCCACGGGCTGGGTTTGTCCATTGCAGCTGAAATCGCAAGGCAGCACGGCGGCACGCTCAAAGTAACCAGCCATCAGGAGGAAGGAACCAGTTTTATTCTATACCGAACTCAATCATAAATGCTTTGATGGACTGGTTCTTTTGCGCCTCCGCGTTGCCTCCTTCACTCAGCGTAGGCTGCGACTACGCCTCGCTCTTTCGGCTTAGCGGAGCCATCAAAATCCCTCAGCCCATCGGTGCATTTATTCATTCATTCGGTATTAACCGTGCCCAATCAACCCGCGAAGCTTGGATCACCGTAATCAAACAGACAATTGGTTTAAATATTTCGCGATGCTTTGACGGATACTCTTTACCTGGCCGCCCTAATCCCAGCCGAACAGCGGCGCCAGGGACGGATCGGCATCCAGGAAGACGTCGGGGCTCAGCTCGTTCTCGCTGATGGGGTAGTTGCCGGGCATCAGGGCCTTGGCCGCTTTCTTCTCCTTGATCCAAATGGGCTTGCCTTTTTGAGCGGATTTTTGCACTTCCGACAATTTCTTGAAGTTATAGCGGACAAAGGTTCCTTTGTTGTCTTCAATGCCGATGAAAAGGCAGTAATAGATCGTCCCCTTGCTGCCCTTGCCTTTGAAGTTTGCCACCACAACGTTGTTGGGCAGGTAATGAAGCGAGGTCAGCTTCTGCTTCAGCTTCCGAATCTGCCGCACAAGGTCATTGCCGTTGTCCAGGGTCAAAAGGTCCTCTTCGTCGATCTCCACTGCGCCCAGCGCAAGGAGGCCCTCAGGGCTGACCGAGGTAAAGACAGGCATCAGGAGGATGTCGTCCTCGCTCCAGGAATCGTTGACGCAAACCATTGACGTATCCAAAAGCCCGGTCTGCGGATGCCAGGCGCCGTAAGAAATGCCCAGCAGGTTTTCAAGCTCCTTTTCCCCTGCGTGATAGAGCATGGACATCTCGCCCGTGAAGCCGTCCGCCATGATGGAAACCACAAAATAAAGCTCATCGTTGTGCAAAAAGCCCTGCAGCAGGTTGGTGGCAGCAAAAGCGCCGGCCATCCCCTCATAGCCCTCGCCCAGGTTCAGGCCGTCCATCAGCAGTTGAGGGGGCGCGACGGCGGTCAGATACCAGTGCGCGAAGGCGGGGCTTGAGCCCGGTTTTTTGATGTTGTCCGTGGTCACGACAAAGGCGCAGGGCTGATTGTTTCCCGGATGCCGCTGAAAGTCCGCCACCAGGATCCCCCGGCCGTCCAGGTGCTCCAATTGGCCGATCAGGGCCTGGCGCTCCTCCTCCGTTACATCCTGCGCATGCGCCAAGGGCAGAGAACAGGTTGAAACAAGCAAGGTCAGCAGAAGCAGAATCAGCAAGGTTTTTTTCATGATCTCCACACTCCTGTATAAAATTTGCAAAAAGAGTCTGTTGTGTCCTCAGGCTTGCAGCATTTTTGGGAACGCTATTCAACAAAACAACATCAATGGCCGCATCCGTATCGCCGGCGCGCTGCGGTTCAGCGTTTCTAATCTCCTTCATGATAAGGCATGAACGAGAGAAGTGTCAATTGAGCAAGCGTGTAAAAACAGCGGCTTTTCCGCCCGGCTGTTTCCCGGAGTTTTTTATAGTGTTATAATAGAGCGCCAACATGATTGACAAAAGAATGAAAAAGGAGCGAATTCATGGCCTATCAATGGAAAGAACAATTGGACCGGCTGATGAAGGCGGGGGCGGCCTATGCCGATGTGCGCCACTACCCCAAGGACGATTCCCTGTTCATGGTGATGCTCAACGGCAACATGCTGAGCTTTGAGCAGGGCCGGGAAAGCGGCTTTGGCGTGCGCGTGCTGGCGGACGGCGCCTGGGGCTTCGCGGCGTCCAGCAACATGGCGGACATCACGGGCACCTTTGACAAGGCGCTGTCAAACGCGCGCGCCGCGGCCAAAAGGCTGACCCGCCCCATCCGCCTGGCGGACAAGGAGGTGCTAAGCGGCAGCTTCACCTCCCCCGCGGATTTAGACACGCTGAGCGTGCAAAGGGATTTTCAGGCGGACTTCCTGCAAAAAATGGACAAGGCGCTTGCGCAAAAGGGCGTCAGCCAGCGCATCTCCTACATCAGCGCCCAATCCAAAACCATCGAGTATTACGACACCGAGGGCGCCAAGATCGTTAAACACATCCGGGAACTGTTTCCCGCCATCATGGTCAGGGGCAAGGACGCGGACGGGGAGGCCCAGGAACGCAAGTACAGCCCGCCCCGGCTTGGGAAGACCCGCGGTTATGAGATCATGAAAGAGGAGCACTGGCTGCCCGAGGCGGAGCGCATCGTGCGCGAATTGAACCAGACCTTAACCGCGCCCAGGTGCCCCCATGACGTGCGCAGCGTGATCCTGATGCCGGATCAGATGTTTTTGCAGGTGCATGAGACCATCGGGCACCCGCTGGAGCTGGACCGGATTTTGGGCTATGAGTTGAGCTACGCGGGCGGCTCCTTTGTGCGGCTTTCCGACTTTGGCAGTTTGCAGTACGGCTCCAAAAAGCTGAATGTGCGCGCGGACGCGCTGCTTGAAAACAGCCCCGGCTCCTTCGGCTATGACGATGACGGCGTGAAGGCGCAAAACTACATGCTGATCAAAGACGGCGTGCTGGTTAACGCCATCACCTCCAGGCAGATGGTGACGGAGGCCAATGAGCGCGCGGGAAAACAGATCTTCACCTCCTCCGGCGGCACGGCCCGCGCCACCGCGTTTTACAGGACGCCGCTTGAGCGGATGACCAACATTTCCGTGGACCCGGGGACGGACGGGACGCTGCAAGACATCATCGCCTCCACCGAAAAGGGCATCGTGCTGTCCGGGGACAAGAGCTGGTCCATCGGCTCCAACCGCGAACAGTTCCATTTCGCCAACGACTACGCCTACCTGGTGGAGGACGGGCAGGTGAAGGAGGTCGTGCGAAACGCCGCCTATTCGGGCGACACGCTGCCCTTTTACAATTCCTTGAGCGCGGTGGGCGATGAAAGCACCTGGCAGGTCCAGTATGTGCCCAACTGCGGCAAGGGCATGCCCTCCCAGGTGATGCAGTTGGGCCACGGGGTGCCCGTGTGCCGGTTTGACAATGTAAAGGTGGGTGAATGAGATGCAGATCAAGCAAGCTGTTGAACAATTAAAGGCTTTGAGGGCCTATGCCATTTCAAAGAACGTCAGGGCCACCCTGAGCCTGCACCGGGAGGACAGCCACCTGGTGCGCCTGGCCAATTCCGGCGTCTCCTTGAACACCAGCGAAGCCTTGACCCGCGTATCGGTAACGGCCTACGCGGACAAGAAGACGGCGGGCGTGCAGGTGATGTGCGACCTTGCGGATAAAGAAACCCTGCTTGAGGCGGTGGACAAGGCCAGCGAGATGCTCCAATACGCAAGCCCGCTGAACTACTCCCCCACCTTCCCGGTGATTGATGAAAGCAGCGAAGACAGGGCGGGGTATGACGAGGGCCTGGCGCATATCTCCAATGAGGACATCCTGGCCTACATCAACACCGCCGCGGAAGGGCTTGAGAATGAGGACATCAAGTTGTCCGGCAATTTTTCAGTGGGCAGCACCCTGAGCATCAACCTGTCCACCGCCACGGAGCACACGGTGGTCTGGCAGGCGACGGACGCGCAGATCACCCTGGTACTGTCCTCCCTTCAAGACAAGTGGGAGATCAACGCGGAGCAAAGCGCGGCCAGGCTTTCTGACCTTGACCCGAAAGCAATGCGCAAGCGGCTTTCCTTCCTGAGAGATAAATACCTCACCTGTGAAGCGCAGCAACTGCCCCTGGGGCCTTGCCGCGTGGTCTTTGGCGCGGCGGCGACGGCGGAATACCTGAGCCTGCTGTGCTACCTGGGCGTGGACGGCGGCATGATGAAGCGGGACAACAGCATCAACCTTAAGGAGGACATCGGCAAACAGCGGCTGTCCGAAAAGGTGAGCCTGATTGAGGATCCGGCCTGCCTGGACACCTTCGCCATCCCGGCGGACAACCACGGCAGGAGGAGAAAAAAGAAAGCCTGGTATGACAAGGGCGTTTTCACCGGCTTTATCTGGACGCAGGACGCGGCGGACGAGCACGGGGAGACAGCCACAGGGCATGACGTGGCCCACCTCAGCTACTCCCTGTTGCCTGGGGATCAAAAGGTCAACGAGCTGGAGGAGCTGAGCGCGCTTGCGAAAGAGGGCGACCTCCTCTATGTGCCTTATCTTCACTACACCGGCGTTGTCAACGCGACTGAGGGCCTGATCACCGGCACCTCCCGCTTTGGCGCGCTGATGTTTAAGCAGGACGGCAGCATTGTGGTGCCCTACAACGTGCGCTTCACCGAGAAATTGGGCGACCTGTTTGGGGAAAAGCTGCGCTGGCTGTCCTCTGAAACGACCGTGTACAACACCTCCTCCACCTATGACGCGCGGAACCCGGAGGCCCTTGCGGTGCCCAAGCTCATGTGCTGCGATGACGTGAAGGTGGAGATCAGCAACAAGAGCTATTAAAACTAAAATCCCTGCCACATTCAGCAGCAGGCACCATTTGCTGCGTGCGAAAAAACATATTGCCTGGCACTGTGATATTCAATGAACAGTGTCAGGCTTAATTTATCTAACAAAAACAATTTAAAAACGAAAAGATGGTATCTTTGTCCTATCAATTTAAAACTGCTTGTTGACAAAACGGACAGATTGGAGCAAAATATGTATCAATACTGGGCGGTATTTTTCCAATTAAATACTAAAAGGAGGCTCTCTATGCGTAAATTCTTATCCCTATTGGCCGTTGTTGCGATGCTGGTTGCCATGCTGACCGGCGTTGTGGCCGAAACGAAGGAGCGTGAAACGCTCACCTATGGCTCTCTTCTGAACATGAATACCGACAAGCCTTTTTATCCGACAAAGTTCATTAAACATCTGGAAGACATGATTGATGCAAACATCGAGTTTATCCAGTATGACAACGACACGCTGAAACTCACCCTGGCCAGCGGCGACATGCCTGACCTGATGATGGTTAATACCGCCAGCACCATCATCGACGGCAGGTTAGCAGTGGCAATGGATGACTATCTGGAAGAGTACGGCCCCAACATTCTCAAGTTTGAAAAACGTAATGCTATCATGCGCGAGTTCGTCTCTGGCGGTGATGGCAAGCTGTATTTCCACACCCCCAGCACTGGCCCAGAAGAGATGACTGGCGGCGTTACCAGCTGGAACGGCTATCTGGTACGCTGGGATTTGTATAAGCAGCTCGGCGCCCCTGCCATCAACAGCGATGATGAATACATCGAAGTGCTCAAAAAGATGGTAGAAATAGCGCCCAAGCCCGCCAACGGCGCGCCGGTGTACGGCATGGGTCTGCACGGCTCCCAGCAGTGGGCCTGGAACATCCGCGCCATGGCCAATGAGGGCTACTCCAACTCTACCTGCTGGGCATATGCCATCAACACCACGAACACCGAAGTCATCCAGAACTACATGGATCTGTCCTCCCCGTTCTGGAGCAATATGCGCTTTTACTACAAACTCAACCAGGCAGGATTGCTTGATCCGGACAGCTACACCATGACCGGCGACCAAGTAGGTGAAAAGGCCGCCAACGGCCAGTATGTAGGCAGTTACTGCTCATGGTATACAGGCGGTCTGTATGACGCAGCTCGCAAAGAGGATCCGAATACCTTGGCAGGCATCATCGCTGTGTACGGCGATGGCATGAGCGGCTGGTACGGTTCCAACCACACGGTGGGCTGGAGCGACAAATTGACCTTCATCACCAAAAGCTGCAAGAACGTTCCGTTAGCGGTTAAATTCCTGAACGCGCTGGACTCTGATGAACTCAACCGCATCCACTATTCCGGCGTCCAAGGTGAGGAATGGGATTATGTTGACGGCGTGCCCACGCTGTTCCCTGAGACTGTCGCCCTGCGCCAGACCGGCGGCGAGGCTTGGCAGCATACAGGTATCAACAGTTTCAACAACACCATCGGCGCATCTGCCTATTCCACGGCTGAAGACGGCAGCTTCTACTCCCTGTGGGACGACCCGGATCTGAAGTATTCCGGCCTGAACCCGCTGGAGAAAGACTATGCCGACTTCTACGGCGTAAAATACCCCGCGCAAGTGCATTACAATATGGTTCAGGAAGGCAAGGCCATCAACCAGGCCGGCAACCAGACGCAGGCCGTGCAGTTGGGCTTGTCAGTGCGCCCGGATAACATCATCCGAATTGACTCCCGTATGGAAGAAATTGTAAACCGCGCCATCCCCACATTGGTCAGCGCCGCAGATCAGGATGCCTTTGACGCTGCGCAAGCCAGCCTGCTGGAAGAGCTCAAGGCTGCCGGTGCCGAGGAATCCTGGGCCTGGTGGAACGAAAACTGGAACGGCACTTTGGCAAAAATCAACAGCCTCGAATAAAAACAACTGTATTTTCCCGCCCGCAATGGCCCCGCAGCCTTTGCGGGCGGGCACTTTCGCACAAGCACTGAAGTTGTGCAGAAAATGAGGTGATTCTATGAGTTCAGTAACCCCTAATATCCAGATTAAGCCGCGCAAAAAGCAATATCAGTTACTGCTGATGGCAGCGCCCTTCTTGCTGCTGGTATTGTTGTTTAGTTATGTGCCGCTTTTTGGCTGGTCGTTTTCTCTGTTTAACTACCGTCCCGGCATTTCGTTGCTGGAAAGCAAATTTGTGGGTTTCAAGTATTTCCAGATGTTCCTGACCGACAAGTACGACATGTACCGCGTGATGAAGAACACCGTCATCTTCGCGCTGATCGGATATCTTGTCTCCCCGCTGCCGATGATCTTTGCCATCATGCTAAACGAGGTCAAGCACGCAAAATACAAAAAAGCGGTGCAGACCATCTCCACCATGCCCAACTTTGTCAGCTGGGTCATCGTGTACTCCTTGATGTTTACGATTTTTTCCACCGATGGGGTGTTCAACGACATCATGATGAACCTGGGATTGATTTCATCACCCACCAACGTGTTAGCGGACAAGGACGCAGTGTACTGGTTCCAAACGCTGCTGGGGCAATGGAAAAACTTGGGCTGGTCATCCATCATCTATCTGGCCGCCATTGCAGGCATTGACCAGGAAATGTACGAAGCCGCCAGCATTGACGGCGCTACCCGATTCCAATCCATCCTGCACATTACCATACCCAGCCTGATGCCTACTTTTATCGTGCTGCTGCTGTTGTCCATTGGCAATTTCGTTAACGTAGGCTTTGACCAATACTTTGTGTTCAAAAACAACGTGACCGCCGCCAACATCGAGGTACTGGACCTGTACGTTTACCGCATTGGTTTGATGAATAGCGACTACTCCTACGGCGTGGCTATTGGTATTATGAAATCCTTTGTATCCATCGCATTGCTGTTTATCGCCAACACCCTGTCCAAAAAGGTGCGCGGCACCTCGATCGTGTAAGGAGGCGATATCATGATTCACAGAAAAACACCCGGTACAGTTGCAGCAAATGTGGTTATCTATTTTCTGTTGGGCTTTTTTGCGCTGCTTTGCTTGTACCCGTTCTGGTATCTTGTCATCTTTACGTTCTCCGACCCCGGCGAAGCCTTAAAAGGCGTTTCGTTTTGGTTTCGCGGGTTCAGTTTCTACAATGTGGAGCAGGTGCTGCGCTTACAAGGCATTGACCGCGCACTGTTAAACAGTGTGCTGCGTACAGTGCTGGGCACCGGAATCACGGTATTTTGCTGCACCTTCCTGGGTTATCTTTTCTCCAAACAAGAAATGCCCGGCCGCCGTTTTTTCTACCGCGCGGTGATTATCACCATGTATGTGTCAGGAGGCCTTATCCCGACCTACCTCATTTACCGCTCGTATGGGTTAACCAACAATTTTCTGGTGTATATACTGCCCGGCGCTGTGTCCGCCTACAATATGATTCTGGTCAAAACATTCGTTGAGCAATTGCCTCCCGCGCTGGAGGAAGCAGCCATGATCGACGGTGCGTCCTACCTGCGGGTGTTCTTCCAGGTTATTATCCCGCTGAGCATCCCGATCATTGCAACCATCGCAATTTTCTCAGCGGTGGGACAGTGGAACAGTTGGTTTGACAACCACATTTACAACACCAATAGTCCCCCTTTGATGACGCTGCAATATCAACTGTACAAATTCCTGAACGAAGCCCAGCGCTTGGCAGCGCTCTTGAAAGAGGGCAACATCAAGGATGTGGAGGCCGCTGTCACCCAGCAATTAACGCCAAAGGGTGTGCGTGTAACCACCACGTTGTTTGCGGCAGTGCCCATTTTCCTTGTGTATCCGTTCATGCAGCGGTATTTCATCAAGGGCATCATGGTCGGTGCTGTAAAAGGATAAGCAATGGGCAAGAGGTCTTTTTGACATAATCTCCCAAAGAAAAACTAACCAGACAGGACATGTCGTTTGATTCGTTCATCCACTGGTTTCCAAATGAACTGACGGGCGGGATAACCCGCCCGTTCAGACTGACAAAAAACTATATTTAGGGAGGTATCGGAGGGAAAACCCTCCGATGGTAATCTGCGGCAGCGACATGTGCGGTGCCGCAGGTTTGGGCTTTAGCCCAAACGTTCCGCGAATTTCTGCCGACCGTGAGCATCAACGAACAGGCAGAAATTCCCGTTCCTCCTCGCCTTTTTATCATGTTTTTTATCTGCACAGCACATCTGTCATGGATATTGCGTTATATCTCGCTTATTGCATCAATACACGGTGCGCTTTCAAAGGAGCTTCGCAGGATCGGTAGAAACACAACAAGTATTGTTTTGCCTGAATATTAGCGTGAATCAGGAGCACACGATTGATAAGGCACGCAAGCTTCATATTTTCACAATCATTGTTGACAAAAAGGGAGGAATGTGATAATAATTACACATCTATCTAAATACTGGCACAACTTGAAATGGGGGGTTGATGTGTATGAACCAGTCATTACCCAAGCGTAAACGCAGCAGGGATACATATCGGTATGATATCAAAACGCACTGGCAATTGTACCTGATGCTGTTGTTACCTGTTGCGTACATCATCATTTTTGCATATCTGCCCATGGGTGGAGCCAGCATCGCCTTTAAGGATTTTCAAATCCGCAAGGGCATTTGGGACAGCCCGTGGGTGGGATTCAAGCACTTCCGCAATTTCCTTACCACACCCAACTTCGCGTTGTTGCTGCGCAACACACTGATCCTGAGCGGCTATAGCCTGCTGGCCACCTTCCCCATGCCCATCGTGCTGGCACTGGCCATCAACGAAGTGAGAAGCCCTCGGTACCGCAAGACAGTTCAGATGGTCACCTACCTGCCATACTTTATCTCCACAGTCGTGCTGGTAGGTATGATGATGAACTTCTTTTCTCTCCGGGCAGGTTTTGTCAACACTGTGATAGAGCGATTAGGAGGCATCCCAATCAACTTTATGGGCGAGCCTAAACTGTTCCGCCACATGTATGTGTGGTCGGCGGTGTGGCAGTCCACCGGGTACGGCGCGGTCATCTATATTGCGGCGCTTGGGGGAGTGGATCAATCCAATGTGGAAGCTGCCCTGATCGATGGTGCGGGGCGTTTTCGCCGCGTATGGCACATTGATCTGCCCACCATTATGCCCACGATCATCATCCAGTTGATCCTGGCGATGGGCGGCATCATGAGCATTGGATTTGAAAAAGTGTATCTGATGCAAAACCCCATCAACCTGGATGTATCAGAAATTATTTCCACATTTGTGTATAAACGCGGCTTGACGCAATTCCAGTATTCCTACGCAGCAGCGGTAGGATTGCTCAATTCTGTGGTCAATCTGGTGCTGATTGTGCTGGCCAACCAATTTGCGGCACGTGTTGGCAACACCAGCCTGTTTTAAGGAGGGTGAGGAATATGTCAAATCATTCAGGTGTAAAAGTATACCGTACGCCCACAGATCATCTGTACATGGTTCTGGTCTATTCGTTAAGCATTTTGTTTTCCGTGGTGATTCTTGTACCCTTGATATTTGTGGTAGCAGCATCTTTCTCATCACCCGATGCGCTAATGGCCGGGCGGGTGTTCTTATGGCCGGTCGAGTTTAATATACGCGGCTATACGATGGTGCTGGAACACAAAATGCTGGTCACCGGCTTTAAAAACACGCTGATCTATGCCGGAGCCGGTACGGTAATCAATGTGCTGCTGACCATTTTGGCCGCATACCCGCTATCGCGCCGTGATCTGAAGATCCGCAACCCTGTGATGTTCTTGTTTGCGTTCACCATGTTGTTCAGCGGCGGCATGATTCCCCTGTATTTGCTGGTAAAAGACCTTAAAATTCTCAACACGCGCTGGGCCATGCTGCTGCCAAACGCCATGACGGTTTGGAATGTTATCATCACAAGGACATACTTCCAAAGCAACATCCCTGATGAGATGCTGGAAAGCGCCAACATTGACGGATGTGACGATTTCCGCTTCCTGTGGAAGATAGCCCTTCCATTAAGCGTGCCCATTATCGCCGTTAATGTGCTGTTGTACGCAGTTGGGCATTGGAACAGTTATTTTAATGCATTGATTTACCTGAACGACAATGCTCTTTATCCCCTCCAGCTGGTGCTGAGGGATATCCTCATCCAAGACGATACAGCCGGTATTTCCATGGATGTAACCAAACAACTGGAACAGCAGCGCCTGAGGTACCTGCTGCAATACTCCACCATCGTGGTGGCTACGGTGCCGGTGGCTGTCCTGTATCCTTTTGTGCAAAAGTACTTCGTGTCCGGCATCATGGTTGGTGCCATCAAAGGTTGAATCTTTGTGCCCAAGGGCACATGAGAAAAGGAGGTTTACTATGAAACGGTTTCTTACCTTGGTACTCATTGCTGCGCTGCTGTTGCCGGCAGCCGCCGCCTCAGGCGAGGTGGTTACCAACAAAGCAGGCGAGTTCCCCATCACCAGCGAACCCATCTATCTGACCGCCTGGATGGAGGGCGGTACTGATACGGATTGGACAACCAACGGGTGGTTGCAGGAAGTTGCTGAAAAAACCAATGTCCATGTTACCATCATCCCTTCACCGTCTGCTGACGCGCTGCAAAAACGGAACATTTTGCTGGCCAGCGGTGAATTTCCTGACATTTTCCTGACGAACTGGTCGGCGATTTTCAACAAATCCGACATCATGCAGTTTGGTGTAAAGGAAGGTATTCTGGTTAATATTGAGCCTTTTATTGAGGAATACAGCACCGAACTGAAGCGCGTGTTTGAGTACAACGACATCTTCCGCATTACTTCGACATCGCCGGATGGCGCTATTTATGGCGTGCCGCGCTTTTCGGAGTGTTACCACTGCATGGCATATCCCAAGGTGTATATCCGTCAGGACTGGCTGGATAAACTGAATCTGGAAATGCCCACCACAACGGAAGAATTCCGCGCAGTGCTCAAAGCCTTTGTGGAAGGCGACCCCAACGGCAACGGCGAAGCGGATGAAATCGGCCTCACTGGCGCTACTACCTGGAATACAATGGTGGAATATGCGCTGCTGGGCTGGTCCTACCTGCCGGTGAAGCCGGATTTCTGGCTGTATCTGGAAGATGGCGAGGTTAAATTCGCACCGGAACAGGAAGCCTATCGCGAAGGCTTGCGCTATATCAAGAGCCTGTATGACGAAGGCCTGATTGACAAGGCTGCCTTCTCACAAAAAGAAGACATCATGGCGCAGACAATCCGTCAGGATCCGCCAGTTGTGGGCGCATATGTGTGCGATCACGTGGGCATGGGTGTGCAGAACACCAACCGCGAAGAATACATGAACGCCACCATCATGATGCCGCTCAAGGGACCGGACGGCTTCCAGCGTCAGCCGCAAAACGCCAACGAGGGCGAAGTGCAGGGCTTCATGGGCGTCATCACGGACACCTGCAAATATCCGGAAGCTGCCTTCCGCTGGCTGGATTATCAACTGTCAGAGTATGTGACGGTTTGTAAGCAATGGGGTAAAGAGGGCGTAGGCTGGGTTTATGCGCCGGAAGGCACCGTGGACATTTTCGGCAATCCTGCCAACTACCTGCGTTTGGACGCCACCGAAAAGAACCCCGAAGCCCAGAAGCTAAACGACGCTTATAGTTTTGGCAACGGCCCTCAAGCCGACCTTGCCCCGCTCAGGCTGTCCATGCTGCCTGCAGTTGAAGACCTGTATGACCCGGCAAACTACGAACAGCGCATCGCCCTGGATACGCAGCCCTTGCTGGAATACATCGCGGAGGAACGCCTGCCGGCTACGCTGTTTGTAGACATTGATGTGTCTGATGAATTCAACGAAATCAAAACCAACCTGAAGGACTTCGTGCGCAAAGCCACCGTGCAGTTCATCATTGGCGATCGCGACTTGGACAGCGGCTGGGATGCCTACAAGGATGAGTTGCGTCGCTTCGGTGCCGACAGATATCTGGAAATCTATACCAAAACTTATAACGAAGCCATGGCGCCTTAACATTAGTCATCGAATCAGGGGCTGGCAAAGAACACAGTTTTGCTTGCGCTTAACCAACTTCTTTGGCAGTCTGGCGGGCGGGGTTTGTCCCCCGCCCGTTTTTATTGACCTCGCTTTTTTATCATGTTTTTTATCTGCACAGCACATCTGTCATGGGTGTCGCGTTTTTATCTCATGCTTATCGCTTGTATATTTCGTGCATATTTCGTGCATATTGCGTGCATATCTCTTTTGCATGTCGAGCACTTCCGAAGAAGCGCTGCAGGAAGGCCAAAAACGCAAAATCCTTTGTATCATCTGCATTTTTTATGTGATTTTTGAGCGCGAGATTGGTCAATATCGCTTGACAAAGGCCCGGGCCGTTGATATTATTTTATACACAAAAGAATAATTATTAACGGTCAAAGCGCTTTTGGTGAAAACTTCCTGCGCGGAGTAAGCCGTCTAAGTCCTCCGGGATATGATGGTCTTATGTGAGATATCGACTATCAGGGTGGATAGCCAAATTTAAAAGGCGCCACCTTGTTTTTATTTCACAAAAGGTTTTTGTGTAATTCAAAGAAAAGGGGATGGTCAATGGGGGTTGAGTCGCGAACTGGTTTTCTCAATGTGGGACCCAATTCATTTAACGGAGGTATGATATGGTTTATTTAGTGGTAGGCCTGGTCATCCTGGTCGCTGGCGGATGGCTGTACGGCAAGTATGTGGAAAAACAGTTTGGTCCGGATGACCGGAAAACTCCTGCTTACGCAAAAGGTGACGGCGTGGACTATGTGCCCATCAAGGGCTGGAAGAACACGCTGATCAACCTGCTGAACATCGCCGGTACCGGCCCCGTCCTGGGTCCCATTCAGGGCATCCTCTTTGGGCCGATCGCGTTCATCACCATTCCCATTGGCTGTGTGCTGGCAGGCGCCATGCACGACTATTTCAACGGCATGATCGCCACCCGAAACGGCGGCGCGCAGATGCCCAAGATCGTCACCAAATACCTGGGCAAGAAGGTCAAGGGCCTGTACCTGGTCTTCTCCAGCATCCTGCTGCTGCTGGTCGGCGTGGTCTTTGTCTACACCCCCGGCGACCTGATCGTCGGCGACATCCTGGGCTTGTCCACCGCCGCCAACAACTGGGTTGTCTGGGCGGTGTACGGGGTCATCTTCCTGTATTACATCGCGGCCACGCTTTTCCCGATTGACCAGATCATCGGCCGCATCTACCCGCTCTTTGGCGCGTTCCTGATCGTGTCCGCGCTGGGCGTCATGATCGGCGTGTTCGCCACCGGCGGCCAGTACCTGGGCAACCTCAACGGCCTAATCTTTAAAACCGTGGAAGGCGTCAACACCTATACCCCCTTTGCCGGCGGCCTCATTGGCCATATGAACGGCTTCCCCTTCATCCCTGTCTTCTTTATCACGGTGGCCTGCGGCATCCTGTCCGGCTTCCACGGCAGCCAGACCGCGCTGATCGGCCGCACGATCGAACACGAGAAGCAGGGCCGCCACATTTTCTACACCTCCATGATCCTGGAAGGCGCGATCGCCATGGCCTGGGCGGCCGGCGCGATGGTGCTGTTCAACATGGCTCAGCTGAACGAAGCCGGTGACGCGCTGGTCGCGGGTACCGCGCTCAACCACAACACCACCCGCATGGTGGGCGCCATTTCCCGCCAGTTCATGGGCAATATCGGCGGCCTCTTCGCCATCATCGGCGTCATCGTGCTGCCCATCACCTCCGGCGACACCGCCTTCCGCGCGCTGAGGCTTCAGGTCGCGGAGCGCTTCAACATCGACCAGAAGCCCTACAGCAAGCGCGTCAGCCTGGCGATCGCCCTGTTCATCCCCGCGATCGCCATCCTCGTCTGGGCGAAAACCAACGCCAGCGGCTTTAACATCCTGTGGCGTTACTTCGGCTTTGCCAACCAGGCGCTGGCCGTCTTCGCGCTGGGCATGACTTCCATCTACCTGGCGGTGCACAAGAAGAACTTCTGGATCGCCTACATCCCGGCCATGTTCTACACCTTCATCGTGTTCAGCTTCATCTTCCACGCGGACATCGGCCTGAACCTGGACACCCTGCTGGGCCTCACCAAGGACAACCCCCATGTGTACACGGCCTCCTACATCGCGGCCGCGCTGGTGACAGTGGGTTACGGCTGGTATGTCTGGACACGGATGCACACCACCAAGGAAGACCTGACGACTTACGAGGCATAAGATATCAAAGAAGTGTCTTTGGACACTTCTTTGATTTAGACAGTTTGAGAACCGGGTTTCGGCCCGGTTCTTTCTTTTGAGGATTGAGGAAAAGCCGGAACGCGATGAAGCCATTCCGGTTGACATTTTATGGCCTGATTGCTATATTTTTCAATGATTAAACAAGTGGAGGCGGCTTGATGCGACAGGGACATGACAGGACAAGGTGGCTGAGGGTAATCATCATCATTTTGCTGATGGCCCTGCTGTTGGTGCTTGTGCCCTCCGGCGCCATTTACTCCTATGCGGAGATCGTCCCCCTGCCCATTGACGAGAAGGGCGGCATCCCGCCTTATGAATGGGGCTATCAGGGCGATCATGCTTACAAGGACGAATCCATCAGCGTCAACATTGAGCATGGCCGTTTTGAAGACACCAACTGGACGGCGGTTCACATCAAAATCGCCCATCCCAGCCAGTTAAGGACGCTGAAAGCCGGGCGCTACGGCTCCACCCAGGAACTGCCGGGCGCTGTCATGGCGCGCAGGGTGAAGGCTGTTTTGGCCATCGGCGGGGATTTCTTCGCCTTTCACAACTACGGCTACATCGTGCGCCAGGCGCAGTTTTACCGCAAAAGCCTGACCGGCCAGCAGGATGTGCTGATCATTGACGATAAGGGCGATTTCCATCTTCTTTTGCGCCCGGACAAGGCAACTGTAGAAGCCTTTGAACAGGAAAACAAGGAGCACATCATCAACGCCTTCACCTTCGGCCCCGCGCTGTTCATGGACGGCAAGCCGGTTGAGGACATGACCAAGGCCAAGACGGACGCGGTGCTGGCCCAGCGCATCGCCTTTTGCCAGACGGGGCCGCTGTCCTACCTGGTGGTGTATTGCGAGGGCCCCAATGACGAAAACTCAAAAGGCATGGGCATTGATCAGTTTATCCGGCTGATCCAAACCTTCCCCGGCGTCATCAGCGCCTACAACCTGGACGGCGGCTCCTCCGCCACCATTGTCTTTAAGGACGAAAAGATCAACGGCCCCCGGGCGCAGCGCAGCCGTGCCATCGGGGACATCATCTATTTTGCCAGCGCCTATCAGGAGGACTTCAAGGTTGAGTGAGCCGCTGTTTGAAGTTTCAGGGCTTCCGGTCACCGCGTACAACCTTGGGCTTCTTGTAAGCCTGGCGCTGGTATCCGTTTTAGCCGCCATTGGCCTTAAAAAAAAGGGGGTTGAGCCCCGGGTTCTTGAGACCTTTTTGATCTTTGTCATCCCCCTTGGCGTCATTCTGGGCAGGGGGATGTATGTTTTGATCCGGCTCAATTTCTTCCTTTCCTGGGAAAACGCGCTGGCGCTCCGCTTCTGGCAGGGCGGCTACTCCATCTGGGGGCTGATCCTGGCGTTTTTGGTCGCGGGCATCTTTGCTGCAAAGCGGACAGGTATCAAACCAGCCGCGCTGCTGGACGCGCTTGTCCCCTATGCCCTGTTGATGCTGGCGCTGGGCCGCTTTTGCGAGGGCCTTGCCGGGCAGGGCTTTGGGCAGGAGGCGACCGATTCCCTGCGGTTCTTCCCTTTCGCGGTGGTCAATGAGTATGAGGAATGGCGCTACGCCATTTTTATGCTGGAGGGGCTGGCGGCCCTGCTGTTTATCCTGCCCGTGATGAAACAGGAAGCAGGCACGGGGAACAGGACCAGGCTGGCCGTGATCCTGTTTTGCGCTTCCCAGATCCTGTTTGAAAGCCTGAGGAAGGACGAGGTGCTCTCCTGGGGCTTTGTGAAAGCCTCCCAGATGTTTTCAGCCATCACCCTGTACGCGCTGCTGGTTTATGGCCTGTACGGGCACAAAAACAACGCCTGGAAGGCGCCGCGGCACCTGGCCCAGGCGTCATTTTTTCTGCTCATCTTTGTGATCGTGGGGCTGGAGTTTGCGCTGGACAAGACCAATATTGACACCAATATCATCTACCTGGTCATGGCCGCCGTCTGCCTGGGCCTTTGCCTGGTGACAGCGCGCTGCGCGCTGAAAAGGCAGGATTGGCCCGCGCCATCTATAAAAGCTGCCCCAAGCATTTAATTATTTTTCTTCTTCCATCAAACTGGAAAACGGAATAAAAATGCCCTTGTCAAAGGTGTGGCGCATGGCGAAAAAGCGGGGATGCTTCCGCCAGCCGCCGGTCGTCGCCATTTTTGTGGTGGAATTGACCTCCGCCCTGGGCAGGGCTGCGCGCAGGGCCTCGACCTCTTCCTTGGGCAGGCCGTTTCGGGAAAGCCACACGCGCTCCAGCTTGTCAAGGCCGTACAGGGGGCTTAAATCCGTGATCTGGTTTAAAACCAGGTTCAAGTCCAGCAGTTCATGAAGTTCCGCCAGCGGGCTCAGATCGGTCACCTGGTTCATGAAGATCTCCAGGTACTCAAGGTCCTTCAGCTCCGCAAGCACGCTCAAATCGGTGACCTTGTTGTCCGCCAGGATCAGGTACTTGAGCTTGGTGCAGTTTTTCAGGAAACTCAGGTCATTGATCCTGTTGTGCCCAAGATCCAGCGCCAGCATGTTGGGGCATAAGGTCAATTGCTGAAAGGCCTCGGACTTGTACAGGGGTTCGCCCCTGCGGTGCATGGAAAAAATAACGTCATCCGTTCTGCAATTAAAGCCCGCGATCTTCATCGTGAAGCCAAAGTCAATCCCGGGAAAGGTCTCAACCAGCGCCCAGACCTGTTTTTCAGTCGGGCGGCTTGAAAACATGTCCACCTTTTTTAAGTTGGGCAGCTGCTTTAATTCCTCGGTGAAATCCTTGTACTTCTCCACCTTCACCTTGCCCAGGTCCAGGTACTCCATTTCCTCCGTCACCTCAATGCCCTGCACGGTGAGCGGCGTTTGCGGCGCGGGAGAGCTTTGCGGCGCAGCAACTTCACCTGAAGCGGAAAATGCCAGAAACACAAAGAGGAGCATTAAAATGAGGAAATGTTTTTTCATACCGCTGTCCTTTCACGGGTGAATAATCACGGCCCTTATGTTATCATAACGCAAAAGGTTTTGGGAGGTTTTATGAAAACGAAGCGATTGCTCCTTTTCACTTTTTTGTTTTGTTTCATCGTTTTTGGAGCGCTTTCTGAAACGCTGACCCTGACCTTTTTAGGGGACTGCAGCATCGGGGACGCCATCCAGTTCCGGAAAAGGGACACCAGCTACCACGGTGTCATCCGGGAGAAGGGCATGGACTGGCCTTTTTCCCTGGTGAGCGATTACCTGAAGGCGGATGACCTGACCATCGCCAACCTGGAGGGCTCAATGACCACCCTGACCCGCCACAAGGACACGCGCTGGCCCCTGGTGATCGATCCCAGCCACGCGGGCATTTTGCAGTCAGGCTCCATTGAGGTGGTGAACACCGCCAACAACCACGCGCTTGACTTTTTTGCCCAGGGCTATCAGGACACGCTGGACAGCCTGGACGCCGCCGGCATCGCCCATTTCGGCACCTTGAGCCCGCCCAGCCGCACCGGGGTGAACCGCCAGACGATTGTGGAGCGCAAGGGCGTCAAGATTGGCTTTGTCGGCTTCACCTACCCGCAGAAAAGCGACCTGAAGCTGCTGGAGACCGCGGTTGCGGAGCTGCGGGAAGAGGGCTGTGCCCTGGTGGTGCTGAGCCTGCACTGGGGCCGGGAGACCCACCTGATCCCCAACAACACCCAGTACAATTTTGCCAGGGAAGCGATGAAATACGGCATCGACCTGATCTACGGCCACCACCCCCACGTGGTGCAGCCCATCGCCCTGTATGAGGGGAAGCCCGTGCTGTTCTCAACCGGCAATTTCACCTTTGGCACCATGAGCAAGGTGGATCCCTCCACCGGGCTTTTTCAGGTGGAATATGACCTGTCCGGGGAGAAACCGGCCTTGTCCAAAATCAGGGTCATCCCCTGCGTGACGACCGGAACAGGCGACTATCGGCCGACCCCGGTCACTGACCCCAAGGAGCAGCAGGCCATCTTCAAAAAGCTGACATTCACCAAGCCGCCCCGCGGGTTTGAAGCCCTGCCGGACAGCTTTCTTGAAACCGGGGAAGCGGTCTTTCATACGCCATGAGAACAACAATCATGCGTTTAAAAATCTTTTTATGCCTGATGCTGGTATTGATTCTGCTACCTTTGGCCGGTTTTTCTCAAACCTTGACCGCCTATGACCACTATATCGGACGGCAGCATTACCTTGTTTTCGGGCAATATCCCGGGGACAAGGACGGAAAGCCCCAGCCCATCCTCTGGCGCGTGTTAAAAAAGGATCAGAAGCAGGCCGTCCTCATCAGCGAGTATGTGCTGGACGTGCTGCCCGCGCACGCGGGAGCGGATTACGCCGGCTACCCGGCTTCTGACCTCAAAACCTGGCTTGAAGCAGATTTTAAAGATACCGCCTTTGACGCGGAGCAGCAGGAGCTGCTGTTAACTACAAAGGGCACCCCCGCCCTGCGGCTGCCGGACGGCAAGCTGCTGGATGACAAGAACCTTGGCATGGCGGAGGACAAGGCCAGGGTGGCCAGGCCCACTGCCTACGCCCTGTCAAAAGGCGTCCTTGCGGACGGGGAAAAGGGCGCGGCCTACTGGATGCGGGAACAGTCCGTCAAGGACAAAGGGCTTCAGCGCTATATCAGCGTAAACGGCGAAACTGACTATGCCCCGGCCAATGATGCCCGGATCGGCATCCGACCTGTCCTGGTCCTGGACATGAAAAAAGCGCCTCCCGTGACCGGCTACGGCAGCCTCAATGACCCCTATGTGTTTGCGGGGCTCAGCCAACTGCTTCCGGAGCCCCTGCCCGCGCCAAGGCCCGCGCCGGTACAGGAGGTTTCAGACAGCGGGAGGATGGAGATCGAGGGCTTCCCGCCGCTGACAGGGCAGGGCTTCCTGAAAGCGGGTGAAGAGGAGTTTGTCTTCATTGACGAAAAAGCCGGCCTCTGGCGCTACGCGAACGCGGATCTTCGCATAGAGATCAAGCGGCACACCCACAAGACAGAGCGCCTGCGCTGGCTGACCGCGGAGATCTTCGTGCGCCCGGGCGCGGACACCTTCTTCATGGCGCCCTACGACCGGGACAACATGCTTCAGGACATCAACAAGTATTTGGCAAAGCAGGATGTGATCGCCAGGCAGCACAACCTGGTGTTCACCATGGGCGGGGATTATTTCATCTACCGCCTGGGTTCAGCACGGCGGGACAAGATGATCCGCGCGGTGGGCGTTGAGATCAGGGATCACAGGATCCTGGTGGACAAGCCCGCCATCCCCGACCGCACCTTCCTGCCGCCCCTGGATCACCTGGCCATTTTCCCGGACGGGGACATGAAGGTGTACGCGGCAAGCGAAATCACCGCCCAGGAACTGGTGGATCTGGGCGCCCGGGACGTGCTGAGCTTTGGGCCCTGGCTGATCCGGGACGGGGTCATCAATGAAAGCTACTCCACCTACGGCACCACGCTTCAGCCGCGCTCCATGATCGGCATGGTGGAAAAAGGGCATTACTGGGCGGTGGTGGTGGAAGGGCGCATCGGCCCCTCAAACGGCCTGAAGCTGCCGGACGCCACCCTGCTGATGAAGGACCTGGGCTGCACCCTGGCCTACAACCTGGACGGCGGCTGGACCAGCGCCATGATCTTCATGGGCAAGCAGCTGAACCAACTGGACAAAAACGGCGTCCGCAACAACGCACGCACCCAGAACGAGGTGCTGGGCATCGGGTATACGGACGCCTATATTGAAGGGCGTTACCCGGTCAAAGAAAAATAATTCTGATTTTAGCGAAATGACAGCACAAAAAACGCAGCACCGCTTTGGTACTGCGTTTTGCATTTCAAAGAAATGTCTGCGGGCACTTCTAAGACAAGAGAATTTGATCAGTTCAGCTTGAACGCCTTGTCGATCTCTGCGATCTCTTCCTGAGAAATGGGAACCAAAGGCCCGATGTCGCGCACGGAAATGAGCGCCTTGGCGCTGTACTCCAGCACCTCCAGGCGGTCAAAGGCCGCGTGCAGGCTGTGACCCGTCACCAGAACGCATTCGTTTTCCATGATCAGAACCGGCGTCTTTTTGCCCAGCAGCTTCACGGTGTCCGCGATGTTCGTGGTGCCGTAAAGGAAGGGCACTTTTTTAACGTCGCGCAGGTTGATGTAGCTCTCGGGGATGGTTCTTGAGTCAAACTCCGCGTCCGTCACGGCAAAGGCCATGATGGCGGGCGGCAGCGCGATCAGGATGCAGTTGATCTCCGGATGCGCCTTGTAGATGGCCTCATGCAGCAGCACCGAGCGGCTGGGGCGCTTGCCCATCTCGCACATGCCCTTCTTGATGGTCACCATATCCCCCGGCTCCATGAGCTTGCGATCCTTGTTGTAGGGGGTGATGACAAAGCTGTTCTCATCCAGGCGGTGGGAGAAGGTGCCCTGGGTGGAGGTGAAGAGGCGCTGCTCATAGGAGCGGTGGATGTAACGGCACATATCCCGCCTGATGGCGCGCTCCTGGCTGGACACGGTTTTGTGGATGAACTCGTCCAGCACCGGGTGGGACTGCTCCCGCATCTTGATCTCTTCATCGCTCAGCACGCGGGGCTTGCCGATCTTGACCGCGTCGATTTGAAGCTGTGCGCTGGTGTCCAGCGTCTCAAAGATCCTGAAGGCGCTGAACAGGTCGTCCGCGCCGATGACGCAGCCGTGGTTTTCCATCATGACCACATTGTGGCCTTTTTCAAACTCGCGGGCGTTGTACTCGCCCAGAAGGTCGCTGCCGGGCACGGCATAAGCGGCCATGGAGATTTCGCCGCACAGCCTGGGCACGTTGGGCAAAAGGTGGGTTTCCGGGATCACGCGGGCCAGGCTGAAGGCGACCAGGTTTGGCGGATGCGCGTGCAGCACGGCTTTGATGTCCGGCCTCATCTTGTAGATCTTGCTGTGAAAGGGCAGCTCCACCGAAGGTTTGTGGATGCCGATGATCTGCCCGTCCGGCTTCACCTGGATCATGTCCGCGTTGCGCAGCGCGCCCTTGTCAATGCCGGAGGGGGTGATCCAGATATCCCCGTTTTCATCCAGGATGGACAGGTTGCCGCCGGAGGTCGTGGTCAGCCCGTATTCATAAATGCGCTGCATGATCAGCACAAGCTGATCAGCCGGGTGTATCATTTGGAAATCCATGTTTCCTCCTTCAAGTGTTCCTTTAAATATCCGGGGGCAGCCATTTTTCAGGCTGCCCCGGAGGGTTTTCAGGCGTACAGGGGGCCGTAGTTTTTGCAGGCGCGGTAGTCGGCCGCTTCCATGTCTTCTGTGCCAAAGCCGGCCCAGGCATGCGGGCGGTAGACCTTTTCAGGCGCCACATTGTGCATGGACACCGGGATGCGGAGCATGGAGGCCAGGGTGATCAAGTCGGCGCCGACATGGCCATAGACGGTAACGCCGTGGTTGCTTCCCCAGTTGGCCATCACGGAGTAAACGTCCTTGAACGGGCCTTCCCCTGTGATCCTCGGCGCAAACCAGGTGCAGGGCCAGGTGCGGTCGGTGCGGTTCATGATGGTCTCATGCGCGTCTTCCGGCAGGAGCACGGTATCGCCCTCCGCGATCTGAAGCACCGGGCCGATGCCGTCAATGATGTTGACGCGGAGCAGGGTGACGGGCATCGCGTGCTCGTTCTTGAAGTGGCTGGAGAAGCCGCCCCCGCGGAAATACTCGTAGTTGGCGCGCTCCCAGTCCGTCGCTTCCAGGCAGGCCTTGATGTCCTTGTCGGTCATCTCCCAGAAGGGCTTCATGCAATGCTCGCCCTTGTCATTGACCGCGGCGCCGGTCCCGTCAAGCGCGGTCGCGCCGGAGTTGATCAGGTGGATAAAGCCGTCCTTGGCCTTGCCGTCGGGCTTCCAGCCGGTGACGCGCTCAGTGGCCTCAGGCGACCAGTAGGTGCGCACGTCGTGGAAGCAGGGGGCGGAGTTGGTCACCAGGGTGCCCAGCATCATGGCGACGCCGTTTAGGGTGTCGTTCTCCGTCGCGAAGGGGGTGGGCTGGCGGGCGCCGTTCCAATCAAAGGTGGAGGCCAGGATGGCTTCTGAGAAGTCGGCGTTGGGCAGCCAGTCCGTCCAGGCGCGCTGGCCCTGGAAGCCGCCGGCGACAGCGTTCTTGCCCAGGGCTTCCTCATGCCAGCCCAGCTCATCCAGCTTCTTGTTGCCGTAGAGCAGGTCGCGGATGACGATGGTCAGTTTGGCGACAAACTCCCAATCCTTGTCAGCCGGAACGGTCTTTGAGCGGGTGATGATCTCGGGCAATTGCTTCCCGGCGTTCACGTCAAAGCCCTCGGGGCAGTTTTCCTTGATCCATTTGAGCGCCTTCTCATATTCCTCAGGGTCATAAATGCCCAGGTGGATGCGGCGCAGCACGTCGCTCATGTCCACAAACTCGGCGCGGATGCCGAAATATTTGGAGAACATGTTCATGTCGCAATAGGAGCCGGCGATGCCCATGGACACGCCGCCGATGTTGACGTAGGACTTGTTCTTCATCCAGCCCACAGCCACGGCGCCGCGCGCGAAGCGGAGCAGTTTTTCCTTGACGTCATCCGGAATGGTGGTGTCCGTCAGGTCCTGCACGTCCCGGCCATAGATGGAGAAGGCGGGCAGGCCCTTTTGCGCGTAGGCGGCCATGACGGCGGCCAGGTAGACGGCGCCGGGGCGCTCTGTCCCGTTAAAGCCCCAGACCGCCTTGATGGTGTTGGGGTTCAGGTCCATGGTCTCCATACCGTAGCACCAGCAGCGGGTGACGCTCAGGGTGGCGACCACGTTTTCTTTGGAAAATTTGGCTTCACAGGCCGCGGCTTCCGCGCCGCCGCCGATGGTGCTGTCCGCTATCACGGTCTGGACGGGCGTGCCGTCCGGATACCTGAGGGTGGAGATCAGGTCCGCGGCCGCTTTGGCCATGACCATCGTGGTCTCCTCCAGGCTCTCACGAACGCCGCCCCAGCGGCCGTCGATGATGGGTCGGATGCCGATTTTCGGGTAATTCATATGTCCTCCTTTTTTGTCCTGCGGTTTCTTTCCGCGATATTCTTCAATGCCTTTATTGTAACATGTCCCCCCTTTTGATTCAATGAACGCGCTGTGAATTTGTCTGGTTTCGGGCTCATTTTATATGCAGCGTTCCGATGCCGGGGGCGTTCCAATGTTCTTTTGGGAGGCGCGCGAAATTCGCTTTGTTAAAGCCAAGGGTTTTGACAAGCCGGATGCCGCCGCATACAATGGGGGTGTTTACTTGCCGCTGCAACCGTGGAATTAAAGGAGACCCATGAAACGAATTTTTGTAAAATATCTGCTTGTCACTTTTTTGTTGATCACCTGCCTGACAGGCGCCGCGCTGGAATCTGAAGCCATGCCTTCAGACAATTCATCAGAACAGATCTGCCAGGTGACAACGCTCAAAGGTCAGCTGAATGTGCGCAGCAAGCCGGATGCCCGGAGCACGATCATCGCCAGGCTCCCCAATCATAGCTTCGTGAAGGTTTTAAAACAGGAGAACGGCTTTTGTCAGGTCGAACTGGATGACCATCAATTTGGCTGGGTTGCTGCGGAGTTTTTGACCCCTTCCGAACTGGGGGCGGAGGTGCTGGATTACCGTCCTTTGCAGTTTGGCAGCAAAGGGAAAGACGTTGAAGCGCTGAAAAAACGCTTGCTGGATCTGGGCTATTACCGGCAAAATCAAGCCATGTCCGATACCTTCAACACCACCTGTGTCATTCGCGTGAAGCTGTTTCAGAAAATTAACGGGCTTGAGGAAAACGGCATCGCCAGCCCGATGATGCAGGCCTTGCTGTTTTCTCCCCAGGCGAAGAAGAACAGCGAAGGGATCCCCGCGGTGAAAAGGGCCTTTCCAGGAGGGCGCATGGGCAAAATGCAGCAAGAGGATGAGTTTGACTGGGATCAATTTGCCCGGGAAAATCCGGGGATCTGCATGTGCTGCTTGGGAGAAGGCTGCGAATGCTGCAATTATACAGGGCGGATCAATTGATTTGGCTTTATTCCATGACAGGTAATTGAAAACCACACAATCAGACATTGAAAACAAATAAGAACGGCTCGCAAAAGCAGGAATGTTTGTTGTTCGCGCGGTCCCATCATCGTTTTTCAAAAAATACGCATCCCTTGCTTTTTCTAAAAAGGCGTGGTATTTTAAAAATGAGAATGACTCTCAATTTGAAACCAGGAGGGATGGCCATGGGCGGGTACCAGACGCTGCAGCGCAAGGCGCTGGTGGATTTTCTGCGCCAGCATCCTGGCCGGGCCTTTACCGCGCGGGACTTGATAAAAGCGCTGAAGGAGGATCCTTTTTCCGCGCAAACCGTTGGGGAAAGCACAGTATACCGCCTTTTGCAGAAACTGACAGCGCAGGGTCTTGTCAAGCGCTATCTGTTGGAGGGCAGCCGCAGCTATGTGTATGAAATATCTCCCGTCGGGCGCAGCTGCGACGGTCATCTGCACCTGAAGTGCACCCGGTGCCACAAATTGATCCACCTTGGGGAGGAAGAAACAGGCCGGGTGACGCGGGAAGCTGAAAAGCAGGGCTTTACCCTGGACAAGGGCCAGACCCTGCTGCTTGGACAGTGCGCCGCCTGCCGGGGGGAGCTGCCATGATCAGGCGCCGCTCCGCCCTTATCATCAGCATATTCTTTGTGCTGTTCCTGTTGGCGGGCTTTGTCCATGCCGCCCAGCATTTGAAGCATGGCTGCCATGTATCCTGCAGCCATGATCCTCAGGAAGGCCCGTCGGCTCAGGGCGGCTGCCCTGTCTGCGCCTTTTTCTGCCATGTGTTTAAAGCGCTGTCCAAGGGGCTGGCGGCGCTTTTGATCCTGCTGACCCTTCACTTTGACCAGCGCCGTTTGGAGGGGATGCAGCCTTCCTGTTTAGAAGTCCAACCCCTTACCCCCGTAAGCCTCAGGGTCAAGATGAACAATTGAGATACCCAGCATGTCCCTGCTTTTTCTGATGAGAAAAAGGGGCATGTTTCTCATGCTTACCCTGAAGATATTACGGAGGAAAAAAATGAAAAGAATCATAGCAGCCGCTTTGGCGCTGATCGTGGCCCTGTCTTTGGGCAGCGCCATGGCACAGGAAAAGAAACTGAACATCGTTTGCACCACCTTCCCTTCCTATGACTGGATGCGCAGCATCTTGGGCGACAGGCTGGAAGCGGTGGAACTGACCCTTTTGCAGGACAGCGGAGCGGACCTGCACAACTTCCAGCCCACCGCCCAGGACTTTATCAAGGTATCCTCAGCCGACATGCTGGTGTACATCGGCGGCCCCTCGGATGACTGGATGGAGGATGCGCTCAAGGAAGCCAAGAACAAGGACATGGTGATCATCAACCTGCTCAAAGCCCTGGGCGAGGACGCGGTGATGGGCCAGAGCGTGGAAGGCATGCAGGAGGGCGAACACGCCCATGACCATGGGGAGGAAGGCGCTGATCATGACCATGATGAGGAAGAACATGGCCATGATGAGCACGAACATGAGCATGAACATGAACATGAGCACGAGCATGACGGGCATGTTCACAGCCATGAAGACGAGCACATCTGGCTGTCCCTGCGCAACGCGCAGAAACTGAGCCGGGTTATGGCCGCGGAACTGGCCTTCCTGGACACGGACAACGCGGAAACCTACCTGAACAACCAGAAGGCCTACGCGGACAAACTGGACAGCCTGGACAAACAGTACCAGGAGGCGGTGGACGCTGCGAAAAACAAGACGCTGCTCTTTGGCGACCGCTTCCCCTTCCGTTACCTGACGGAGGACTATGGTTTGACCTATTTCGCCGCTTTCTCCGGCTGCTCCGCTGAGACGGAAGCCAGTTTTGAGACGGTGGCCTTCCTGGCCAGCAAGGCGGATGAGCTGAATTTGCCCGCCATCCTGGTGCTGGACGGCTCCGATGGCAAGATCGCCAAGGCCGTGCTGAACGCGTCCAAGGACGCCAGCCGCCCGGTCATCATGCTGGACAGCATGCAGACGGTGGACGCCCGGATGGTTTTGGAGGGCACGACCTACCTTGGCGTGATGGAAAAGAACCTGGAAAGCCTGAAGGAGGCCCTGAAATAAGGGCTTTGGCCCGGGCGGATGATCCGCCCGGGCGGCTTTGTTTCCTGAAAGAAGAAAGGACGGTATGGCACTTTTAACCTGTGAAAATGTAAGCGTTGGCTATGAAGGAAAGCCTGTTGCGGAGGCGATCACCTTCGCGGTCAATCCCAAAGACTACCTGTGCATCGTCGGGGAGAACGGCTCAGGAAAGACCACGCTGATGAGGACCATTTTGGGCCTGCTGCCCCCCTTGTCTGGCAAGATGACCCTGGAAGAAGGGGTGCGCCATCACATTGGCTACCTGCCCCAGCAGAGCCCTGTCCAGCGGGATTTTCCGGCCTCGGTGCGGGAAGTGGTGCTCAGCGGATGCCTGTCCAGGGGCAGGGGCCCGTTTTTTACCCGGGCGCAAAAGGCGCTGGCTGACAAAAACATCGCGCGGCTTAACATCACCAAGATCGCAAACCATTGCTACCGCGAGCTGTCCGGCGGGCAGCAGCAAAGGGTTTTATTGGCCCGGGCGCTGTGCGCGGCGGATAAAATGCTGCTGCTGGATGAGCCTGCGGCAGGGCTGGACCCCCAGATCACCCAGGAGATGTATGACTTGATCGGCGATTTAAATCAAAGCGGGCTAACCATCATCATGATCACCCATGACGTGGGGGCGGCGATCAGGAATGCCTCCCACATCCTGCACGTGTCCCGCACGCCGCTGTATTTCGGGGAAAGCGAAGGCTACGCCCAAAGCCCCTTGGGGAGCGCGTTTTTAAAGGAGGCGAATCCATGAATACAGGCGGAATTTGGGAGACCCTTGGTTTTTACCTGTCCTACCCTTTTGTGCAGTACGCCCTGATCGTGGGGGTGCTGGTGGCGCTGAGCGCCTCGCTGCTGGGTGTGGTGCTGGTGCTGCGCCGCCTGTCCTACATTGGCGACGGCCTTGCCCATGTGGCCTTTGGCGCCATGGCGATCGCGACGGTGCTGAATTTCAGCAACAACATGCTGCTGGTCTTGCCCATTACCATCCTGTTTTCCATCCTGCTGCTTCATGGCGGCAGGCGGGTAAAAATCCAGGGGGACGCCGCCATCGCGATGATGAGCGTGGGCGCGCTGGCCATCGGCTATATTCTGTTTAACCTGTTCCCGCCAAAGGGCGGCAATGTGTCCGGGGATGTATGCACAACGCTGTTTGGTTCCACCTCCATCCTGACGCTCAGCCAGGAGGAGGTGTGGCTGAGCATTGGGCTTGGCTTTGTGGTGGTGGTGCTGTTTGTGCTGTTTTATAACCGGGTGTTTGCCCTGACCTTTGACGGGGAGTTCGCCGCGGCCACCGGCATGCGCACAGGGCTGTACAACGCCGCCGTCGCCGTGGTGATCGCCACGGTGATTTCCCTTGCCATGAACCTGGTGGGCTCGCTGCTGATCTCAGCTTTGCTGGTGTTCCCGGCGCTCAGCGCCATGCGGGTGTACAAAAGTTTCCGCTCTGTGGTTATCTGCGCCGCGGTCTTTGGCGTGACCGCGGCTTTGGTTGGCATTGTGGCATCCATCCTGGCGGGCACGCCGGTGGGCGCGACCATTGTGGCGGCGGACATCGCGGGTTTTCTGCTGTTTTCCCTGTTGGGCGCGTTGAAAGGCAAAAAATGAGCATGAAGCGTAAAATAGCCCTGATCCTCCTGCTGGCAACGGCGCTGACGCTGACTGCCTGCGGGCCGCAAAAGGACGCGGCACCCGTTGCCCAGGAGCCTGGGAGCCTGCCCACTCAGTCTGCTGAGCCGGAAATAACCCCGTTTCCTCAGGCGACATTTGCTGATCAGAACACAGGCAGCGCCGGAGCAGCCACCCCCGACCCTTTTGAGCAGCTGCGCTATGACGGCCCGCCTTCCGCCCTGCGGCCTGAGGCCAGGGACTACCAGGACATCGGGCCCATTGAGATCGGTGAATTCATCCACTGGGATTTAAGCCGGATGAGCGCGACCATGGCGTACGCGCAGTTGTACGCCATGCTGATGCAGCCGGAGGGCTATGTGGGGCAGACGGTGAAGGTTCAGGGGGAGTATTATCCCCTGACGGATGATGAGGGCATTACCCGGGTTCATGGCGTCATTGTTTCTGACATGGCGGCTTGCTGCCAGGTGGGCCTGGAGTTTCTTTTAACGGGCAACCCGCCGCCCGGCACATACCCGCCGCCCATGAGCACTGTGGAAATGACTGGCTTGTTTGACCTGTGCAATGACGGCGGTGAAAAATTCTGCGTGCTTCGGATTAACGAGCTGAAGGTGTTGGAAAAAGCATCACCGTCTGGCATAAATTGATACGCACATCAGCAAAAGATGGCCGGGCGCCCGCAAAAGCAGGCGCCCGGTCAAATCCATTGGATGGGTTAAAGATTAATCATACACCAGCAGAGCGATGCTCGGCTCGTCGATGTTGTCCTTGGTGTACCACTGGGCGCCGGTGTCGACGTCAGCGACTTCTTCACCCATAGCGGCCTTGTAAGCCAGTTCCACAGCCAGGTAGCCGATCATGTAGGGGTCCTGGGTAACGGAACCGACAAACCAGCCGTTGCGGACAGCGTTCTTCTGGGGGGCGCCGGCGTCAAAGCCCGCGACCAGCACGCCGTTGAAACGGCCGCCTTCGCCAAACTCAGACCCGTCGGCAGTGGCAGCGAGCACGCCCGCGACCGCGCCTTCGTTGGAGGCAAACAGAGCAGCCACGTTCTCCTTGTTCAGAATGGCATTGGCGGCATTGGTCATGTCGTCGATCTTGGGGGAAGCGCCGATCTCAACATGGACGATGATGGCGGGGTTCTCAGCATCAGTGGCCCAGTTGGTGTGGCCCTGCACCTGCACGGTGCCGTAGGCGGCAGCCAGCTCGACAAACTTGTTGACAAAGCCGGTGGTGCGGCCGGTGACGGACTCGGAGGTGGCATCCTGGGAAAGCACGCCGACAATGACGGGCTTCTCAGCGGTCGCTTCCTTCAGTTTGGCCTGAAGGGATTCGATCTCAAGCAGTTTTTCCGCGGCCAGGCCGGCGGCGTTCTGGTTGTTGGTGGAGGCGGTCGCCTTGATCGCGCCTTCGGGAGCGCCGGGGACGCCGGAGTCAAAGCCGATGACGGGGATGTTTTTGTCGATGCACTCCTGCAGCTCGGTCATGACGCTGGCGGTGTCAAGCGCGGCAAGGGCCAGGGCCTTGGGGTTCTTGGCCATCTCGGCCTTCAGGGCTTCCACCTGGAGCTGGATGTCAGCCTCAGAGGGAGGTCCATAGTAGAACATGTCGACGCCATATTTTTCTTTTGCGTCTTCAGCGCCCTTGCGCACGGCCTGCCAGAAGGCATGCTGCTCGCCCTTGGAGATGACGGAAATCAGCATCTTTTCCTCGGCGAAGGAAGCGGTGGTGCCCAGCACCAGGAGAAGGACCAAAAGCAGGGACAGGAATTTTTTCATGAGGTTTCCTCCTTTTTATTCTTCAGCGCAAGCGCGCTAAATTCCAGGTTAGTTTCTGACCTTGACCTTCTGGGCGGCGCGCACGCGCAGGTTATCCATCAGGACAGCGCCGATCACGACAACGCCGGTAAAGAAGGTCTGCCAGTGGCCTTGCAGGCCCATGGACGAAAGTCCCGCGCGCAGCACGGCCATGATGAAAATACCAATCAGGGTGCCCACCATCGTGCCCGAGCCGCCCGCCATGGAGGTGCCGCCGATGATGACGGCCGCGATGGCGTAGGTTTCAAAGCCGTTGCCGGTGCCGGGGGTGGCGGTGGTGTAGGTGGAGGCGAACAGGATGGCGCCAAAGCCGCAGAACAGGCCGCAGACCGTGTAGGCCAGGATCTTGTACTTGTCCACCTTCACGCCGGAGAGCCTGGTGGCTTCTTCATTTGAGCCAATCGCGTACACATAGCGGCCAAAGCGGGTCTTGCTCAGGACAAAGGCGGCGATCAGGAAGGCAGCCAGAAGGTAGAGGGCGCCGGTCGGGAACTCGCCCGCGCGGTAGAACACCGTCTTAAACCAGGCGTCTGTGGTGCCGATGGTGGGGTAGCGCTGGGTCTGTACCCTTGAAATGATGGAGCCGAAGCCCTGGGTCACCAGCATCATGCCCAGCGTGGCGATAAACGGCGGCAGCTTGGCCTTGGCGACCAGGATGCCGTTTAAAAAGCCAAAGATCACTCCGGTCAAGGGCACCAGGAGCAGCGCCAGCCACAGCGGCCAGCCCCACATGGAGTAGGCCACACCGCCGACAATCGCCGAGCACATCAGGTTGGTGCCGATGGACAGGTCGATGCCGCCGGTGATGATGACAAAGGTGATGCCAAAGCTCATCAGGCCGGTGTAATAGGCGGATTCCAGGATGGTCTTCAGCGTATAGCTGGAGAAGAAGTTCTTGCCGAAAATGGCGAAGAAGGCATACAGAATAACCAGTACCGACGGTGCCAAAAGCTTCTGCAGGTCAAACTTGTTGCGGTTTTGCAACGACATGGGGGTTTCCTCCTACTTCCTTGGCGCCGCCAGCGCCATAATTTTTTCCTGGGTCGCTTCTTCAATGGAGAGCTCCCCTGTTTTTTCACCTTCGCACATGACCACGATGCGGTCGGACATCCGGAGCAATTCGGGCATTTCCGAAGAGATCATGATGATGGATTTGCCCTCGTCGATCAGCTCGTGCATGAGCTTGTAGATCTCATTCTTGGCGCCCACGTCAATGCCCCTTGTGGGCTCGTCAAAAATCAGGATGTCGCAGTCGCGCACCAGCCACTTGGAAAGAACGACCTTTTGCTGGTTGCCGCCGGACAGCGTGCGCACACGGGTGTCCACCGTGGGCGTCCTGATATCGACCTTCTCCTTGTATTCTCCGGCGACGCCCTTGATCTTCCGGTCGTTGATCACAATGCCGTTGATAAAGTTGTTCAGCCTGGTCAGCGCGATGTTGTTGGCCACGGTCAGCCCCAGGCAGAGGCCATAGCGCTTCCTGTCCTCAGACAGGTAGCCGATGCCCACCTCCACCGCGTCCGCAGGCGTCTGGATGTTGACCAGTTTGCCGTCGCGGTAGATCTCGCCCGAGTCGCGCTTGTCAGCGCCGGCGATCAGGCGGGCCACCTCGGTACGCCCGGCGCCAACCAGCCCCGAAAGGCCCAGGATCTCACCCTGGTACAAGTGGAAGGAAACGTCCTTGACCTCGCGGCTTTTCAGGTTCTTGACTTCAAGCACCACCGGCGCGCCCGGCTTCACCATGCTTTTGGTCTTGGGCTGCTCAAAGATCACGCGGCCCACCATCAGGCGGATGATCTCATCCATGCTGGTGTCCCTGGTGATCAGCGTGCTCACATACTGGCCGTCGCGCATGACGGTGATGCGGTCTGAAATCTCCTGCAGTTCACCCATGCGGTGAGAGATGTAGATGATGCCCACGCCGCGATCACGCATGTTGCGGACAAACTTGAACAGCTCCTCAATCTCAACATCGGACAGCGGCGCGGTCGGCTCATCCAGGATCAAAACCCGGGTGTTCTCATAGGAGAGCGCCTTGGCGATCTCCACCATCTGCTGCTTGGCGACGGTGAGCCTGCCCACGTTGGCGGTGGCCGGGATGGTGATGCCCAGGGAATTGAGCAGCTTCTCCGCGCGCTCGTTCTGGGCTTTTTTGTCAAGCAGCCCGTTCTTAACAGACTCGCGGCCGATGAAGATGTTCTCCGCCACCGTCAGGTCCTTCATCAGGTTCAGTTCCTGATGGACAATGCTGATGCCCAATTTCTGCGCGTGGCCTGCGTCATGAACTTCAACAAGCTGGCCCATCACCTCGATGGTGCCGCCGTCTTTTTGATAGATGCCGGTCAGGACCTTCATCAGGGTGGACTTGCCCGCGCCGTTTTCGCCGACCAGCGCGTGCACCTCGCCCGCGCACAGCTCAAAACTCACCTTGTCCAGGGCGTGAACGCCCGGGAAGTATTTGTCGATGTCCGTCATCCTGACCAGGACTTCTTTTTGATTGCTCAAGATTTCCTCCATAAACAGGTCGTAAAATTACTTGATAACGCCTTTTTTCAGGATCACGTTGGCGTAGATGGCTGTTTCGCCGGTGGCGACCACCGCATAGGCTTTTTTGGCGCGCTCATAAAAAGCGAAACGCTCCTCATGGCTGACCTGACCTTCCGGGCGGTGCTTCTTCAGCACCTGTTCAAACTCCTCCCAGATGACGGGCTCATAGGGATCCCCCTTGGCGACCTCCATCAGGACAAAATTGTCTTCAACATAGTCGTCCAGGGGGATCAATTCCAGAATGCCGTCAAGAAGGGGAACGGCGCCGATGCCGTCGGCGCGCACCGTGCGCTGCCCGAAAGATTCCGCCGGGAAGTTGGCGTCGCCCAGCACAATCTCATCGCCATGGCCCATTTCGCACAAGATTTTGAGAAGTTCCGGGGAAATGAGGGGAGAAATCCCTTTCAGCATACCTGCCTCCATTAAATTAATGTTTGGATTCATCCAACAATATTAGCGCGGAGCCTTGCCGCCGAATATCAAGAAGGGACTTGGACGTCCGCTTCCTTTGCTTTTATATGCCCATATTATAATTAACCTGCCATTAGATGTCAATACGGTTTTTTATTGAACAAAAAATACAGGCCGGGCTAAATTCACGCAACAAAAACAAGGTTCATCCTACAAACACGGGGTTTGAGCGGGCCTTGTTATCGTTTGTTCAGAAGGGCCTCGATCTCCCTTCGCTCAGGCAGCGCCGGGATCCCGCCGCGCTTGGTGGCGGTCAGGCCGCCTGCTGCGTTGCCAAAGGCCAGAAGACGCCCCCACTCCTGCGCGGAAATGTCACTCAAAGGCTTGTTTAAAGTATACAGTTCGCGCAGGATCGCGCCCAAAAAGGCATCGCCTGAGCCGGTGGTATCCACCGCGTCCACCTTGTAGGCCGGGCGGTACTCATGCAGGCTGTTTGTGTATACATTGGAGCCAAACTCGCCCTGGCTGACCAGCACCGCTTCTGGCCCCAGGGCCAGGATTTTTTCGGCGCCTGTTTTAAGGTCGGTCTCCCCGGTCAACAGGGTCAATTCTTCCTCGGACACCTTGACCAGGTCGGCCAATGGCAGCGCGCCATACAGCACCTGCTTGGCTTCCTCCTCGCTTTCCCAGAGGCTGTCGCGGTAATTGCAGTCAAAGCTGATAAAAGTACCCTTTTGCCTGACCTTTTCCACCGCGTACAGCGTGGCGCCGCGGGATGGCTCGTCCGTCAGGCTGACGCCCGCGAAATGGAAGCGCTGCGCCTTTAGGATGAAGGGCAGGGGCAGCTCGTCCTTCTCCAGCATGATGTCTGCGCCCGGTTTGCGGTAAAAATGAAAGGCGCGGTCGCCATCGGGAAGCAGGCTCACGATGGCCAGGGTGGTCAGCACCTTTTTATCCCGGAGGATGTGTTCGGTGCCCACCCCGGTATCTTTCAATTGCCCGATCAGAAAATCCCCGAAGGCGTCCGGCCCGACCTTGCCGACAAAGGCGGCCTTGCCGCCCAGTTTGGAATACATCGCCAGCATGTTGGGGATGCTGCCGCCTGGGTTCCTGGCGTACAGCGCCATCCCCTGCTCGTTGACGCCGTTGGGCGTAAAATCGATCAGCAGCTCGCCAAGGCCAAGCAATTCAATCATGGTTCGCCTCCTTGTCTGATACAAACCGGCTGCCGCATGATGCGGCAGCCGGCAAAGGAATGTTACACGCCCTGCTTGTTTTCGCGGATCTGCTCAAGCACGGTGTAGTTGTGGGTGACCTCATGCCCGGGTAAGGGCAGGATGCGCTCGTGAATGGCGTCCAGGATCCACGCGGGCTGCGGGAAGAAGAGGTCTTCCATCTCGTGCGCCGGGGTGATCCAGTTCTTCGCGCCCACCACGACCGGCGGCGCGTCCAGGTAGTCAAAGCACAGTTCGGTGATGGTGGAAGCCATCTGGCGCATCACGGAGTTGCGCTCGCAGGCGTCGCCTGCGATCACGATGCGGCCGGTCTTCTTCACAGACTCGATCACCTTGGTATAGTCAAAGGGCACGATGCTGCGCGCGTCAATGAGTTCGGCGGACAAGCCGTATTTTTCTTTCAGCGTTTTGACTGCGGGCAGCGCGCGGTATAAGGTGGCGCCGATGGTCAGGATGGTGACGTCGTTTCCGGCGATCTTTACATCCGGGTCGCCGATCTTGATCTCGTACTCCTCCCGGGGCACGCCGCCCTCGTGGAACTGCTCGGCCACGTCATAGATGCGCTGGCTCTCCAGGAAGATCACCGGATCGCTGCCGTTCAACGCGGTCTGCATCAGGCCCTTGGCGTCATAGGGCGTGGCGGGGAAGACCACCTTGAGCCCCGGGATGTGCGCGACCAGCGCAGACCAGTCCTGGGAATGCTGGGCGCCGTATTTGCTTCCCACGCTCATGCGCAGCACCACGGGCATCTTGAGCATGCCGGCGGACATGGACTGCCATTTGGAAAGCTGGTTGAACACCTCGTCCCCCGCGCGGCCCAGGAAGTCCATGTACATCAGTTCCGCCACCACGCGGCCGCCTGTCATGGCGTAGCCCACGGCCGCGCCCACAATGCCGGCCTCCGCAATGGGGGAGTTGAACAGCCTGTGGTAGGGGATGGCTTCCGTCATGCCGCGGTAGACCGCGAACGCACCGCCCCAGTCACGCACGTCCTCGCCAAAGGAGATGAGGGTGGGGTCCTCATAGAACTTGTTGATGATGGGTTCGGCAATGGCGTCGCGCAGCTGATAGACGCGGTTCTTGCTGACCGGTTTGCCGTCCTTGTCAAAGGCGAAACGCTCCTTCTTGGAAATCTGCTGGATCCGGGGGCATTCCTCATAGGGCAGGAGGACCTCGGGTTTTCTGCCTTCGTCAAAGGCGCGCACCGTCTGGTTGGAGAACATCAGGTCGGCGATGTAGTTGGGCTCGCCCTCGCGAAGCGGAATGTGCGGGGAAATTTTGTCGTCAATGGACAATTTCAGGTTGCGCGCCATGTCGGACTTGACCTTGGCCCAGATATTGTCCAGCTCTTCCTGTTTGGCGACGCCGGCTTCCACGATCTCGCGTCCGAATGTGACGATGCTGTCGATCTCTTCCCACTCCTCCACTTCTTCCCTGGTGCGGTAGGAGCCGGAGTCAGAGGGGCTGTGGCCGGAGAAGCGGTAGGTGACCAGATCCAGGAAGACCGGGCCGTCCTTCTTGGCAACGGGCAGCTTGCGGCGGTAGGCGTCGATTACAGCCAGGGGGTTGTAGCCGTCCACACGCTCCGCGTGCAGGACGTTTGGTGAAATGCCGGCCGCGATGCGGGCGATCATGTCCATGCCCATGGTTTCCCCGGCGGTCTGGCCGCCCATGCCGTAGAAGTTGTTGTTGATGTTGAAGATGATGGGCATGCCCTTGAAATCATCGCCCCAGAGGGTCCTGACCTGGGCCATTGTGGACATCATCAGGCCTTCCCAGACCGGGCCGCAGCTGGTGGAGCCGTCGCCGATGTTGCAGACGACCACGCCAGGCTTGCGGTTACTCAATTTAAACAGCGCGGCGCCCGGCGCGATGGAGCCGGAGCCGCCCACGATGGCGTTGTTGGGGTAGATGCCAAAGGGGGTGAAGAAGGCGTGCATGGAGCCGCCCAGGCCCTTGTTGAAGCCGTTCTCCCGGGCAAAGGTCTCGCACATCATGCCGTACAGCAGGAAGTTGATGCCGTTTTCCTTCACGGAAAGGTTCTTGTCCTTGATGACGGAATAGGTTTTCCCGCCAAAGAAGCCCTCCATGATGCCTTCCAGCTCCTTGTCATCCAGGATCTGGATGCTCCTTAGGCCCTTGGCCAGGATCTCGCCGTGGCTGCGGTGGGAGCCAAAGGTGTAGTCGTCCATGCCCAGCATGTAGGCGGCGCCCACATAGGCGGCTTCCTGGCCGATGCCCAGGTGGGCGGGGCCGGGATGGTTGTAAGGAATGTCCTGATACTCGCTCTTGGTCTTGATGAGGTTGAGCATGGTCTCAAACTCGCGGATGTAGCACATGTCGCGGTAGATGTTGAGAAACTCTTCCTTGCTGTAGTTTGCTTTCTCGTCCTTGACCGTCTTCTGGTAGACGTTTACCGGGATGTCCGGGGTGGTCAGGACGCCGGGGGTGCGTTTTTTCTTCGGGTTGATCGCCAGTTGCTTGCTCATGATGCCTCCTTACTTGTACTGAAAAACTGCCTCGCGGACGATTTCGCTGACAGTGGGGTGCGGGAAGACGATTTTTTTGATCTGGTTTAAGGTCAGGCCCTGGGTGATGAAGGCGCCTGCCAGGATAATGAACTCTGAGGAGTAGTTGCACAGCAGGTGGCAGCCCAGCACGCGCTCGGTCTTAGGATCCACCAGCAGCTTCATGATGCCGCGGCCGCCCTCGTTTTCCGCCTGATAGCGCCCAGAATACTGCATGGGCAGCTGCACGGTCTTAAAGGGCAGGCCCTTTTTGGCTGCAGTCGCCTCGGTCTCGCCGACGGAGGAAATCTCCGGGTTTGTATACAGCACCGCCGGGATGGCATCATAGCGCATCAGGTCCTTTTCGCCCAGGATGTTGTTGACGGCCACCTCGGCCTCCCGGTAGGCGGTGTGGGCCAGCATGCTGCGCCCGTTGACGTCGCCCGCCGCGTAGACATTGGGGATGTTGGTCTGCATTTTGTCATCCGTCACCACCGCGCCGCGCTCCACAAGCACCTGGATCTTTTCAAGCCCGAGGTCCCGCGTGTTGGCGCGCCGGCCGATGGACAAAAGCACCTTGTCCGCTTCGACCTGCTTATTTTCATTGTTTTGCTCATAGTGAACGGCGTTTCCGGACACCCTGGTGACCTTGGCGTTTAATTCAAAGACAATGCCGCGCTTCTCCAGGTCGGCCTTTAAAATCTTGACCAGGTCCTGATCGGTCTCGCCAGCGATATGATCCAGCATTTCAACCACGGTCACCTTCGTGCCGATGGAGTTGAAGTAGCTGGCCAGTTCCAGGCCGATGACGCCGCCGCCGATCACGCACAGACGCTCCGGCTTCTCAGACAGGTCCAGGATCTCCCGGTTGGTCAAAACAAACCCGCTCGCAAGGCCCTCTTTTAAGCCCTCAATCGGCGGCACCGCGGCGGAAGAGCCGGTGGCAATCAGCAGTTTTTTGCCAAGCAGGGTCTCTTCCCCCGCCTTCACCACAAAATCAGCGCCGTTTTTGCCCTCGATCACGCCGCGGGCCATGAAGACAGTCACCTTACTGTTTCTCATCTGCGCTTTGACCCCGGCCACCAGCGCGCGAACCACCTTGTTCTTGCGCTTGATGACTTCGCTATGGTCAATCGTGAGCCCTTCGGCCTTCACGCCGTATTTCTCGCCATGGCGAACGCCGTCATAGAGTTTGGCGGAATACAGCAGGGTCTTGGTGGGGATGCAGCCCTCGTTTAAGCAGACGCCGCCCAGGGAGCGCTCCTCGCACAGGGCGACAGAAAGCCCCGCGTTCCCGGCGCGCTCAGCCGCCAGGTAACCGGCGGGGCCGCCGCCCAAAACAATCAAGTCATACGTCATCTATTATCCCTCCCTTAGTTGGCCAGAAGCACGTCGATGTTCTCAAGCGCCGTGACCAGGTCCTTTAAGAAGCGGGAGGCGGGCGCGCCGTCCACCGCGCGGTGATCATAGGTCAATGACAGGCCCATCGCGGGGTACACGGTGATCTGACCGTTCACGCTGCGCACGCGCTCCACCACGCAGTCAACCCCCAGGATGGCCACCTGCGGCGGGTTGATGATGGGGGTGAAGGACTCAATCCCCAGCGCGCCGAGGTTGGACACGGTGAAGGTGCCTTCTGTCAGAAGGTCCGGGTTGATGTTGCCCGCCTGTGCGGCCTTGCCAAGGGCCTTCGCCTTATCTGAAAGCTGCTTTAAATTTTGCAGGTCCGCGTCGTAAATCGTGGGCACCATCAGCCCGCGCGGGGTATCCACCGCCATGCCCAGGTGCACGTGGTCATAGCGCCTGATGACGTCGCCCAGGAAAAGGGCGTTGAGGTCCGGGTGGCGCATCAGCGTGCGGGAAACGGCAAAGAGGATCAGGTCGTTGATGGTGATGGCGTTTAATCCCAGTTCCTCCGGCGCTGCCTTGAACTGCTGGCGAAGCGCCAGCACCTTGGTCGCGTCATAGGAGGAGTTGTGGGTGAGCTGCGCCATCTGGCTGATGGACTGGTGCATGGTGGAGGCGATCACTTTGCGGATGTTGGTGAGCTTGCTGTCTTTATAAGTGCGCGCTCCGCCCGCGGCTGGCGCCGCGTCAACTGCCGGCGCTGCTGCAGCCTGGGGTTCTGCGGGCGCGGGCTGCGCCTTCACCCCGGTGGCAGCCAGTTCGTATACATCCCGCTCAATGATGCGGCCCTGGGGGCCGGTCGGGATGGCCTGCGCCGGGTCAACGCCCACGCGCTGCGCGGTCATCCTGGCCCTGGGCGAAATGCCCGTCATGGCCTGGGCAGAGGGCGCAGCCGCTGCCGCGGGTTTCACGGGTTCTTCCGCTTTGGGCGCGGCCTCTTCCTGCTTTGGCGCTTCCCCCGCGCCGTCCGGCTTCAGATCGGAAAAATCCTCGCCGGGGCTGCCGATGACCGCCACGGTGGTCAAAACAGGCACATCGTCATCCGCCTCAAAGAAGATGGCGAGCAGGGTGCCGTCCACCTTGGCGGCTTCCTCAAAGGAGGCCTTGTCCGTCTCGTAGGAGAACAGGATGTCCCCTTCCTTGACGGTTTCGCCAACCTTCTTGTTCCATTGGGTGATGATGCAGGACTCCACCGACTGACCCTGCCTGGGTAAGATGACCGGACTTGCCATAGTTTCTCCTTTCGTCGCTTAAAAAAGGCGGGTATCCCGCCTTGGTGATCAGATCTTTTTCGCGCGGGACAGCAGCAGCTTTTCAGCCTCCGCGTTCCACAGGCCCTGGGTCTTCTGGGTCAGTTCATGCAGCTCTTTGAACAGCGGATCGGTCTTCCCCTTCTCCTCAAAGTCCGCAATCGCGGTCATCGGCATTTCAATGTGGGTATAGACCAGCTTCTTGCCGCCGGGGATCTTGGGCAGGTTCAGGGTGGTGTCGATCACGGAGTCCAGGCCGCCGATATGGGTGACCAGGGCCGCAGGGTTCAGTTTGCCCTCGTTCATCATCTGAATGGCTTCCTTCATGTCGTCCACATTGCCGTGGGAGGTGGCGCAGACATGGGTGCGCTTGTAGTGGACGTTGAAGAAGTTCATGCTAGCGGAGAACTGAAGGTCAGAGGGGCCGGCGAAGAAGTTGAGGCAGCCGTCAACCGCCAGGATGGCGTCCGCCTGCTCCACCAGGGACTTCACGGGAGCAAACACCATCACATCATCAAATCCGTGTCCGCCGGT
Source organism: Bacillota bacterium (assembly GCA_030057655.1). Taxonomy (GTDB): domain Bacteria; phylum Bacillota; class Clostridia; order Christensenellales; family Aristaeellaceae; genus UBA6115. Next base: position 32,577 of record JASGUQ010000047.1, on the reverse strand, counting down.
CAGATCGCGCAGGCGCTGGGCGGCGTCGGGCATGTCGCGGGTGTTCACGTAGTGCAGGTCAATGCCCTGCTTCTTGGCGAATTCCACCGTATAAATGGAAGCCGCGCGGTCCAGCCTCGCCTGGTCGATGTCGGTTACGACCATCGTTTTGGGCCTGCGGTCGCAGTTTAAGGCATAGTCAATGGCGGCCAGGCCCATGGGGCCCACAGAAGCCAGCAGCGCCAGGTTGCCGCCCTCCACAATGCCCATGTCGTGCACGTACTCGCCGTCCCTGGTGTGGTACATCGCGTGGAAGGACGCGATCACGCAGGACAGGGGCTCTGTCAGCGCGCCCAGGAAATAGGTGTCCGAGCTGTAGGGCAGGAGGCAATCCATGATCAGGATCTCCTGGGGGATGGTCACATAGGTCGCGTTGCCGCCGCACTCGGGGTAGGAATAGCCGGGCGCCTCGACGGAACCCTTGTAGGAATGGGCGGGCTGAATCACAAAATTGTCGCCCACCTTGTATTTGTGCGCCCAGTTCTTGCCCACATGCACGATTTTCCCGCAGAACTCGTGGCCGACGATGACCGGGTTTTCCGCCACGTTGTTGGGCACGCGCGCGTGGTCAGGCCCCAGCTGGGCAGCCTTGTAGGTGCTCATGCAGATGCTGTCGGTGATGACCTCGCAAATCACGGTATCATCATTTTTGGGGGAAAGGTCAAACTCCTCCAGCCTCAGGTCCTGTTTGCCGTAAAGACGTACTGCTTTGGTTCTCAAGGTAACTTCCCTCCGTTTTCATGTTTGATCAGGTCCCAGGTACTTTTAATCAGGTTGTCAAACCGCGGTTCCTTCATTTTTTCGATAACGAACTTCTGACGCGGGGAGTTGATGTCCTCCCCGGAGATCTGCATCATTTCATAGCGATCGCACAGCGCGCGCAGGCGGTTTAACTGCGCGTCCGTGTTGCGGGTGGGCATGTAGGTCACAGCCCTGATGCCGGCATCGTGCAGGAAAACGAACAGCTCATCCAGGTAATCGTCCTCAAACTGCTGCGCCTTTTTGTCCCCGGTCACCGACTGGGTCACGTCGCCCAGGTAAGGGTAGGCCAGGATGCCGCCCACAGACCTGCAAAAGTCAACATAGTCCGTAAAATCCGGGCATTCGTCCGTCGCATTGATGTACACTTTGGGGATAAAGGACTTTTTCAGTTCGCCCACCCGGTCATACTCAGAAAGCATGTCCCGTCCCGGGTCCTCCTTGCGCGCCAGGGCCTGCATCAGGTGGCGCTCGGTCACGGAGCCGCCAACATCATACTGGCTCAGCGGCAGCACATCCCGGTCAAAATCAAGGTCCAGGCCGCTTTCTTTGACGATGTTCTCCGTCATCCTGCGGTTTCTGTCGTTCCGGTAATCGCGCAGCGGCCTAAAATAATCCTGCACCCTGTCGATCATGGCGTGGGGCACCGCGTGCAGCACCATGTAGGCGATGCCCTTCTGATCGGGGTTGTTGATGGTCCTGTCTTCCAAAAAGGTGCCGCGCATATTGACCCGCGTTTCAATCCCGATGGTCACAGGCAGGCCGATGATCTTGCCCGCCTCAAGAAACTCCCTCGCGCCCCCGATGCTGTCATGGTCCACGATGCCCGCGGTGCACAAGCCCTCGCTCCTGGCGGCGAAAACAGCGGCCGCAGGGGAATAGGGAGAAAAGGAATAGGTGGTGTGGATGTGGTTGTTGATGAAGCGCGGGTCCATGTCCGGGAACCGCGTTTCTTGAGCGACCTCCCGAAGCGTGGCCAGGCGCTCTTGTGCGCTGCCAGCGTTTAGCCTGTTGAGCAGATCCTGATTAATCAATGCAGCATCACCTGCCCTCCGGTGACCGGGATGGCCTGACCGGTCTCATAGGTCTGCTCCACCGCGTAAAACACGGCGCGCGCCACGTCAAGCGGCAGGCAGCCGCGCTTGATGAGGCTTTTTGACAGGTAGGACTTCTTCACATCCTCCACCGTCTTGGCGCCCGGCACCTTGCCCGCCTTTAAATACTGAACAAAGAGGCCGCGCTCAGGATCGCTCCAGAGGGGACCGTCATAGAAATTGCCAGGGCAGATGGCGTTGACCTTGATGTTATGGGGCACCAATTCCATGGCGAAGCTCTGCACCAGGCCGATGCCGCCAAACTTGCCGCCGGCGTAGGCGAAGTTTTTGTTGCTGCCCTCAAGGCCTGACTTGCTGTTGATCTCGATGATATCACCCCACCAGTCAGGATCCGCCGCGTGCTGGGCCTTCATGATTCGGGCACAGTAGCGGGTCACGGTGAAAAAGGCGGTGTAGTTGATGGCGGTGACAAACTCAAAATCCTTCTTTTCCATCTCGTCCAGGCTTCCGGCCTTCAACACGCCCGCGTTTGAGATGACCAAATCCAGGCCCTTGAAGCGCTCCACGGTTGTTTGAACCATCTTGGCAACGGATTCCTCATCGCTGACGTCCACCTTAACAGCGAAAGCGCCCTCGCCCATTTCCCCCGCGACAATCTCGGCCAAAGGCAGGTTCAGGTCCGCGATGACCACCTGGGCGCCTTCTTTGTGCAGTTCCTCGGCAATGCCCTTGCCAAAGCCCTGGGCCGAGCCTGTGACCAAAGCGATCTTGCCCGAAAGCCGGCCTGGCCGCCTCATATCGCGGTTTTTGACATTTTCCGCAGCGATGCTCTCCCATTTGCCCATGTCGATCATAGCTTTTCCTCCTCTGTTGATGATGCGATCTCATCGTATTGTTTTGTATGCTCATGGCGCAGGCGCGGGTTTCAGCCCGTTAAAAGGCCAAACTTGCACCGGACGGCAGGGGGTTTGGCCCTGTCCTTAAATGCCTGGTAATGCGCCCAATTTTTCCACCCCAGTATATCATGCCTCAAAACAGGATTCAATCAACAACCAAGGCTTTTGTTCTGCTTGTCCAGCCAGGCTCCGCCTTTTTGCTCTAAAGAAGCCGGGCTGAACGCCCGGGCTTCTGTTTTGGGTGCGGGTCCGCCCAAGCCCCTTGCACTATTTGCCTTCAGACAGCGCCTTGCGGTATTTCTCCGATTCCCAGCCATGGATAAAGGCGCGCGCGGCATCGCTCATGGGCACAGCTTTGATGCCGTGACGATGAAGGGTCTCCAGGATAAAGACCACCGCGCACAGGGTCTCTTCCAGCGTCCGCGCGTTTTTTTCATTCAGGCCCAGGTAGGAGGTGATGCCGGTTTCACGGTCGATTTTCGCCGTTTCGCCGATGACCCCCTGGAAAAACACCATCTGATCCGGGTAAAGGGGCTCTGTCAGCAGCAGCTCATCGGAATACAAGTCTCCCTTGAGCCGCTGCCGCAGCCAGGGGGTGTCCGACTCAAACCCGCCTTCAACAGCCCGGATCACGGGCTTTGGAAAATCCTGCTTTGTGACAGAAAAAACTTGCTGAAAACGCAGGTTTGCGTCCTCATGGAGCGCCAGACAGGTTTCCGCCGTGTCCGCGTGCGCGATCAGGCCGTGGTTTTGCATCAGGATCACGGAAGGCGCTTTACCTGTCTCCGCCTTTGTTTTTGCCATCGCGTCCCTGATGGTAAAGGTGAGCATGGCCCCGGGGTTGACGTAGGGCGCCAGCGCGCAGGAATAGGGCGCGTCCTTGAAGGCCAGATCCAGGTATTTCTGCGGGTCATCGCTGCAGGCGGCCAGGTTGGCGTACACGCTGTGGGAATGCGAAACAAAGGTGTCAAGCAGCGAATGAAACCCCACCTCCACCGAGGGGCGAAGGGAGGGAAGGCCCGGAACAGACAGGGTGTTTTCCTTTGTTTTCGCGGCGCCTGCCTGCTCCACGTCCTCAAAGTCATTAGGGTTGCTGTTTAAGTAAAACTCGCGCACCGCCTGCCCGGAAACGACCGCGTAGCCGCTTTTTTCTTTCACATCGCACAGGTGAAAGCCGGAGGCCTTGATGGCCATCAGCCCGCCCTCCAATTTTACAGAGGTGTTGCCGCCGCCGCCCTGCACATAGTCCGCCCGCTCCCCAACAGCGCAGGACATCCTGGAAAAATCATTCAGGGCCTTTTGATGCTTCTTAAAAAAATCGTTCATGAACGCGCTCCTGTCAGTTCCTTTTGCTCAGTTCGTCTTTCTCATACTGCTTGATGAGGGGCAGCCATTCCCCGTCAGCGGGGATGCCCTTCGTCTCGCAGTAGTAATCCCACACCGCGCCAAGGGGCAGGGTCTTGCGCTCCTCCAGGAGGGCAAGACGCGTTGTATCGTCCCCTTCCGCCTCCGCCATCCTGATGTCATTTGAAGGCGCCAGGCAGGCGGACAGCAGGGCCTTCCTCGCGTTCCTCATGCCGATTGTCCAGCAGGCGATGCGGTTGATGGATGCGTCAAAAAAGTCCAGGCCGATGAACACGCGCTTTTCCAGCTGGTTCCACACGATCTCGTCCATGATGCGCTGCAATTCGTCGTCCAGCGCCACCACGTGGTCGGAGTCCCACCGCACAGGGCGGGAAATGTGAAGCAGCATGCTGTTTACAAAGTTCAAGACCGCCGTCACCTTGGCGGACACCATTTCAGTCGGGTGGAAATGCCCGGTGTCCAGGCAAGCGGTCAAATTGTTCTTGATCGCGTAGCCCAGGGCGTACTCGTGGGAGACCACGGTGAAGCTCTCCACCCCCACGCCAAACAGCTTGCTCTCCACCGCGCAGGGGGCGATGTCCATGTGCGTCCTGTCCGCGAATATCTCGTCCAGCGACCGCGTCATCCGCTCCCTGAAGGCCACCGTGTTTACGCAGGTGTCCTTGGTGCCGTCCGGCATCCAGAAGTTGATGACGCTCGGTTTGTTGAGTTGTTTTGCGAACTCTGCGCCGATCTCGCGGCAGCGCTTTCCATGTTCCACCCAGAAGCGGCGCTTGCCCTCGTCCGGGCTTGACAGGGACAGGTTGCCGTCCATCATGGGGTGTGAAAAATAGGTGGGGTTGAAGTCCATCCCCATGCCCAGGTCCTTCACAAAGTCCACCCAGGGCTGAAACTCACGGATGGTGTATTGATCCCGGTCCAGTTTGCGGCCGTCCTTGATGGCGTAACTGGCATGCAGGTTCAGTTTGGTCTGCCCCGGGATCAGGCTCAGCGCCTTTTTGATGTCGGCCTTCAATTCCTCAAAATTCCGCGCCTTGCCAGGGTAGTTGCCGGTGACCGCGATGCCGCCTGTCAGGCTGTCCGCGCCGTCAAAGCCGGTGACGTCGTCCCCCTGCCAGCAGTGCATGGACACCGGGATGCTGTCCGCCTGCGCGACGGCCTTTTCCACGTCCACGCCAGCCTGCGCGTAAACATCCTTCGCGTACTCAAAGCCTTTTTGAACATTCTTTTTCATGTTGCGCTCCTCTTTAGCGGGCAATTTGCCGCGCATATTTTATTTGACTGGCCAAAACCCGGACAAGCCATGGTTCTTTTGGGTTTGATATTGGCGCCGGATCCTGGCTGTTAACTTCATTTAAAATACCATAATCCCCTCCGCGCGCGCAAGGCAAAAGCCTTTTCCTTGATACAAAAAACCGGCTTCTATTTTCATAGAAACCGGCAGTTATCAAAAAAGCTGATCTTATACTGATGTAAAGCGTTATTGCATCAAAAGCGGCGAGGGGTTATGCCGTCCTGCAGGGAAGGAAACCGAGGGTGTAGCCTGAGCTACATTGAGGTTGACTGACGCAGCAGGGCAGCATAAAATCCGGCGCGACGATGCAATAACGATTGGAATAGCGTGAAAACACCTTACTCTTGTATAGTCAAAACCGGGAATAAATTGATTAATTAACAAGCGCTCACATGGAGCGTTTCTACAAGCAAATGGGCTGTTGTGTTTAGCCTGACAAGGAAAGCAGAAATTGTTCAGGCAGTACGATTCCTGCTTTTTGAATCAACTTGGCTGCTTCCTTCAAAGAGTTTTTATGCTTCTTCTCTCTCAGGTCTGCTAATTGTTCTTCATTCAGCAAATCACCCGGCTGAAAGCTTTGGCCGCTTTGCAGCATATGGAATACCGCTGTCAGTATCATTCGCGCTATAGCTACAATTGCCTTCTTCTTTCCCCGGCGGTTGGCGATCTTCTGATACTTGTTCCCGTAGTAGTCACAGCTCTTGTCTCGTACTGCCGCATGTGCTGCCTGGATCAATGTCGGCTTTAAGTACACGCCCGCCCTTGTGATTCGCACTGACTTCTTTTTTCCTGCCGACTGGTTGTTTCCAGGCACAAGCCCTGCCCAGGAACACAGGCGCTTGGAGGAAGCGAACTTGCTCATGTCCGTTCCTATTTCCGACAGAATACTTACTGCTGTCAGCCGTTTCACTCCCGGTATGCTGCACAACAAGTCCAGATGACTTGTGAATGGAGCCGTCAGTTCATTGATGACTTCATCTATCTGTGCTATTAGAATATCCAATGCCTGCATGTGGGACTGAATGCAACGGATTCTCTGCTTTTGCTCCGCTTCCATTTGAAATCCTTCCACCGCTTCCACAATTTGTTCTGACTTTTTCTTCAGTCTTCCATGCAACAGGGTCACACAGTGCAAGGGGTCAAAAGGCGCGTCACTAATCATATAATCCACTATGGCTGTTGCCGACTTCCCAAACATACTGCTGACCACTGAATCAAGGGCCACATTGCAGACTGTAAAGGCGTTTTGATATCGGTTCTTCTCACTCGCCTTCATCGCCACCATTTTACAGCGATACCGCGTGCATTCCCTGAGCATACGTATCTTTTTATCCGGTATAAAGCTCCCGGGCACCAGACCCAGACGGAATAATTCGCCTATCCATTTCGAGTCCTTCACATCGTCCTTATTCCCTTTCACCACAGATACCCACTTGGGGTTGGCAATAATCACATGTATTGCATCTTCAAGTAAATTAAACACAGGAATCCAGTATTTCCCGGTACTTTCCATGCACACATGACGGCAGTTGTTTTCCAGCAGCCATTTCTTAAAACTTAGAAGGCTGTTGTTAAATGTTGAAAAGCGCTTCTTCTGGTAAGATGCTTCAAGGCTCTGTGGATGGGTGGTGATGATGGTGGCAACTAAAAAGGATTTGTGTACATCGACGCCACAACATATCGGATACACGATTTCCATCTTTTTCACCTCCTTTCATGATATAATTCAATCGGAGAGAGCAGGCGGGGTGGCTTGCATGAAGAATTGATCTTTCTCAATGATTAGCGTTCGGGCTTTCTGCCCACTTATTTGTGCTTGAAGCCTCCCCGGCACTGTTTAGTATTCTGCCTTCTCAACAATCTGAGATGCAACTCCCAATCCCGTGCTTCTCGCCTGCTCTTTCCACCATTCTACTGAAAAACGAGGCGCCTGAGCACCTCGTTTTCATCCCCTATTTGTGTCGCCCGAGGGCGACATGTACTTTAGTATGAATTACGCCGGAAGCTCGATGCCGGCTTCCTGGGCGGCCTCTACCAGAGCGTCCAGCGCCCTGATGATCTGCTCCTCCTTGTGCTCGCTGACCACGCAGAAGCGGAGCCTGGCCTTGCCCTTGGGAACGGCGGGGAAGACCGCGGGGGGCACGAAGACGCCCTTATGGCGGAGCATGTTGGACAGCAGGAAGGCGTTTTCATCAGAGCCCACCAGGATGGGGATGATGGCGGTGTGCCCGGCCAGGCAGTCGTTCAGCTTGTCCAGCGGCAAGCTGCTCCCCTCCCCTTCCGCTATGATAATGGCCCGGCCCAGGTTCAGGAACAAGTCAAAGGGCTGAAATTCCATTTCTTCCGTTAAAAAACGCAGGGTGCGCGGGAAGCGCCCGGAATTGTGCAGCTTGTCCAGGGCGCGCTCCGCCGTTTTTAAGACTGCGAAGTCACTTTCAGACATAAAGGGCGTGGAGCGGACCTCATAGGGCGGCAAGGGATCAAAGGCGCAGGGGTACTTCCCCCCCTCCTCCCGCATGGCGCTGCCGTGGATCAGCTTTAAAAAGCCCAGCTGCAGGGCATGGGGGCGCAGCAGATAGGCCTGGTCAAAGCCCTTTATAAACGCGCTCAGATCCTCCTGCGGCAGGCCCGCGATCAGGTCCAGGTGCACATGGGCGGTTTCCATTTGGATCAATTGGCGCACCTGCCTGATGAGGTAAGCCATGTCCGTGTTCCGGCGCACCAGGCGCAGGGTCTTTTCGTCCATGGACTGCAGGCCGATCTCAAACTGGAACAGCCCCTTTGGCACGGTTCGCAAGAAGGCCAGTGTGTCCTCATCCAGCAGGTCGCCCGCGATCTCAAAATGGAAGGTGACACCCTCCGGTATGCCCTTGCCATGTTCAGACGCGATGAAGCGCAGGATCAAAAGCGCGCGCGCCCTGTCCGCGTTGAAGGTCCGGTCCACCAGTTTGACGGTTTTGGCGCCGGAATTGGCCAAAAGCAGGATGTCTGCAAAGGCCTGATCCAGCGGCGCCTGGCGCAGTTTCTCCTTCCGACCGGACAGGCAGAAGGCGCAGGAATAGGGACAGCCGCGGCTGGTCTCCAAATAGGCAATGCGGCCGTTTAAAGCCAATAAGTAATCCTCCGTGTAGGGGCTGCCCTGGGTCTTCTCGTGCAGAAAGGGCCCGCTGATTTTGAGGGTTCCCTCCTCCCGGCAGGACAGACCGGGCACGTTTTTCAACTCCTCAAACCCGCACAGCGCGTCTGTCAATTTGGCAAAGGGCAGTTCGCCTTCGCCTGAAAACACAAAATCCGCCTCCGGAAAGGAAAGGAGGGCATCTTGCGCCCGAAAGCCAACCTCCGGCCCGCCAAGCGCGATCAGGCAGGCGGGAAGCGTTTTTTTAACCTGGGGCAGCAGCGTTTCCACCGTTTGGATGTTCCAGATGTAGCAGCTGACGCCCAACAGATCCGGCTGCTCCAAAATCACCCGCTCCAGGATGTTTTGAACGGGCTCGTTGACCGTGCCCTCCACCACAACAGCCTGATGGTCAGCCTTCGCGTAGGTTTTAAGCCCGTTCACCAGGCACCAGGGTGCGAGGTTGGAATGGATGTACTGGGAGGAGATGCCCAAAAGCGCTATCTTAAGCGGCTGTTTCATTGCGTCCCTCCCTTTCTTGTATCGCCTTATGCTATCACAATCTCAAGACCGGGCATAGCCCGACATTTGTCAGCATACATGAAAACAGGTATAATTAGTAAGCTGCGAACCATCGCAGAATGAGATACAAAGGATGCCTTCATGCTGGTTTATTTCTGTCAAAAATGTATGCGCCAAAACGCGCAGCCCTATTGCGATTCCTGCGGGAAGGCGCTGGGCAATCCTTCCGTGCGCTTTGTGTGGGAGGACAGCAGGCCCGCGCTCTCAGACCCCGCCCGTTTGGGACTTATCACCCGGGTGGCCGCTTTCGCGGTGGCCGCGACGGTCATCATCATGCTGATCATTGAGTACATCATGTCAGGCGCTGCCGCCTTCACCAGTTTTTTTAAGTCCACCGGCATCACCCAGACCGCGGTCGCCCTTGGATTTCTTCTAATCATTCTTGGGCTTTTGATGCTGCTTTTTCAGGGGCGGGAATCCGTGCAGTACATGCTGGACCCCAAGGGGGTCTTGAAGCGCACCTGGATAGAGCCCACCAGGCTCAAGTGCTGGAGCAGGATGATCCGCTATGACAAGGCTGCCTTCCAGCCAAACGCGGAGGGCAAGCCCTTCCTTCTGGCGCATGAGGAATACCTGCTCTGGCAGGACGCGGCCAGGTACAAGCTTTCCCCCCGCGCGGGGCGCATCAGCCTGTACCGCCCCTACTCCTTTTTGTTCATGGTGCTCTACCTGCCCAGGCATGAGTTTGACGAGGCGGCGCAGATGGTGGCTGCCAAGATGAAGGGGAAGGGTTAAAAGCGGCGCAAAAACTTGAATATAAAAGTGATTGTGGAGGTAAAAGATGGTCAATATCCTGATGCTGTCCAAATGGCACGTGCACGCCAAGGACTACGCCCGCATGATCGGGGAAGCGCCGGACGCCAAAATCACCTGCGTGTGGGATGAGGACAAAGAGCGGGGCGCAGCATGGGCGCAGGAGCTGGGCGTTGATTTTGAGCCGAACCTTGACAAGGCGCTGAGCAGAAGCGACGTGGACGCGGTGGTCGTGGATACTGAAACGACCGCGCATCACCGGGTGATGATCAAGGCTGCCAAGGCGAAAAAGCACATCTTTACGGAAAAGGCGCTGGCCACCAACCTGAAAGAAACAAATGAAATCGCTGAGGCCGTCAAGGAAAACGGCGTCAAGTTCTGCATCTCCTACCCGCAGTTGACCACGCCCCTCATCCAATTGTGCAGACAGGAGATTGAAAAGGGCACCTTGGGGGACATCCACTACCTGCGCTTCCGCATGGCGCACAACGGCGCGCTGGCCGGGTGGCTGCCGGACTACTGGTATGATCCCAAGGACGCGGGCGGCGGCGCGATGATGGACCTGGGCTGCCATCCGCTGTACATCGCAAGCTACCTTTTGGGCAAGCCCGCGCGGGTCGCCAGCATGTTCAACAACACCGTCGCGCCCATGGGCGCTGACGACAACGCGGTCACCGTGGCAGAGTTTGAAAACAAGGCCATCGCGGTGCTGGAGACCTCCTTTATCTCCCCCTACAACGGCGATTTCTTTGAGCTGCTGGGCACCAGGGGCGCGATCGTCCGCTCAGAAGGCAGGATCAGGATGCGCGCTGAGGGCCATGGCGACGGGTGGTTTGAGCCGGAATCGCCCCCCGCCCTGCCCACAGCCATGCGCCAGTTCCTGGACGGGATCCAGAAGGGAACCCCCATCCTGTTTGACATGGAGCGCGCCATCGCGCTGACGGAACTGCTGGAAAACGCCTACCTGTCTGACAAGGAACAGGCTATTATCAAGGTTAAATAAACTGGTTTTATATATGAAAAGGGGCTGCAAGCAAAGCTTGCGGCCCCATTTTCTGATGTCCGTATTCTAATGGAACGCTGAATGCTTGTAAAGCAAAAGAGGATTGACACTTGAGCAACCGTTCAACTATAATATGGATTATACAGATGCATTGGCACCAGGAGGACAAGTTATGATCTCTGTGCTGAAGATAAGAAACCTTGGCTGCGCCAGCTGCGCGGCCAAGATGGAGCGGAAAATCGCGGCCCTGCCCGGAGTGAGTGAGGCAAGGGTCAATTTCCTGACCCAGAAACTGACCCTGAATGTCAAAGAAGACTGCCTGGAAGACGCCCTTTCAAAGGCCGACGCCATCATCAAAACCATTGAACCGGAAGCGCGGCTGATCCGATGAACCGGAGGGAAAGATGACGCTCAGCAAACTTAAAAGCCGGCCTTTCCGCATTCCCCTGGCCCTTGCGCTTTTAATCGCAGGGTTTTTGACGAAGAACCCGGAGGTCAGGACAGGGCTGATGGTGCTGTCCTATCTGATCGCGGGCTATGATGTAATGATTCATGCCGTCATGGGCATCATCAGAGGGCAGGTGTTTGACGAGCATTTTTTGATGTCCCTGGCCACCATCGGGGCGATTGTCATTGGCGAATACGAGGAAGCCGTGGCGGTGATGGTCTTTTATCAGACAGGAGAAATGTTTCAGGACTACGCGGTGGACAAATCCCGCCGCGCGATCGCGGAAACGATGAACCTGCGGCCGGACACGGCGAACCTGCTGGGTGAAGATGGGCAGGTCAAAAAGATTGACCCTGAGGAAGTAAAAACGGGCGACCTGATATCAGTTCTGCCCGGGGAAAGGCTGCCGCTTGACGGCATCGTTGTTTCAGGCGTCAGCCAACTGGACACGGCTTCGCTGACAGGCGAGGCCCTGCCGCGCCCGGTGAAACCGGGGGATGAGGCGCTCTCCGGCTGCGTGAACATCAACGCCGCTTTAACCATCAGGGTGACCAGGCCATTTGAGCAATCCACTGTGAACCGCATCCTGGAGATGGTGGAAAACGCGACCGACAAAAAATCCAGGCAGGAGGCTTTCATCACCCGGTTTTCGGCCATCTATACGCCGGCCGTTGTGATCATGGCGGTTCTTCTGGCCTTTGTGCCGTCCCTCCTGATCCCGGGCGCCCTCCTGTCCGACTGGGTGTACAGGGCGCTCAACTTCCTGGTGGTGTCCTGCCCCTGCGCTTTGGTGATCTCCATCCCCCTGTCCTTCTTTGGCGGCATCGGGGGCGCCTCCCGCGCGGGCATCCTGGTGAAGGGCTCCAACCACCTGGAGGCCCTGGCCAAGGCCGATACCTTCGTGTTTGACAAGACGGGCACGCTGACAGAAGGCCGTTTTACAGTCAGTTCTGTTGTGGCAAACGGGGTCAGCGAACAGGAACTGCTGAGCCTGGCCGCGCTTTGTGAAAAGCATTCCCCCCACCCCATCGCGAAAGCCCTACGCGAGGCGGACAAGTTTCCGCTGCCTGAGAGCCTGCTGAATGAGGTGTATGAAACGCCGGGCGAAGGCGTGGCCGCCCTGATCGGGAGCGAAGAAACGCTGGTGGGGAACGCGGCCTTTATGGAAAACAGGGGCATTGAGGTTCCTGAAAACAAAAACGGCGGCACGGTGAGCCATGTCGCCAAAAACGGTGTCTATCTGGGCAGCATTATTATGGAGGATCAGGTCAAGCCCTGCGCGAAAGAGGCGCTCCTGCGGCTTAAAAATCAGGGCGTTAAACGCCTGGTCATGCTGACCGGGGACAGCGAATCAGCGGCCAGGAAGGTCGCTGAAAAGCTGGGCATTGACGTGCTTCACGCAGGGCTTTTGCCCCAGGACAAGGTGAGCCGGATTGAGGAATTGATGGCGGGCAGGGACGGCAGGGGCACCCTTGTGTTCGCGGGCGACGGCGTGAACGACGCGCCGGTTCTGGCGCGGGCGGACGTGGGTTTCGCGATGGGCGCGCTTGGGACAGACGCGGCGATTGAGGCTGCCGACATCGTGATCATGAACGACGACCCCTGTAAGATGGCAGCCGCCCTGTCCATCGCCAGGCGCACTGTGCTGATCGCGACCCAGAACGCGGTCTTCGCCATCTCCGTCAAGGCGCTGGTGCTGGTCTTATCCGCCTTCGGCCTGTCCAGCCTGTGGATGGCCGTCTTCGCCGATGTGGGCGTCGCTGTCCTCGCGGTATTCAACGCGCTGCGCGCGCTGAAGCTGCAGGAAAAGGATCAAAAGTGCGTCCTTTCCTAAAAAGCAGAATCAAAACCAACAACTGAGCGATGGTAGCAGTTGGTCAAAAAAGCCACCCCGCAGGGTGGTGTTTTTGACGAACAAGGGATGCCGCCCTGCTGGACGGCATCCCTTGTTTAAAGCCTGGTATTTTACAACGCTGATTTTATTCGCAGAAAATCTGCGCTGCAGGGGAAAGATTACTTGTTATCAGCGTTTACAGCCTGTGCCGCGACACGGCCGGAAACGATGATTTCGGTGACCGCATTACCGCCCAGACGGTTGCCGGCGTGGTTGCCAGCAGCAACTTCACCAGCCGCATACAGGCCGGGAATGGCGGTGCCATCAGCATTCAGCACGCGATGATCAAGGTCGATTTGCAGGCCGCCCATGGTGTGATGGGTGGAAGGCGCAAGGAAGCGGACACGGAGGTTTTCAAGTTTGTAGGTATCGGGCAAGTAGTTGCCTTTTTCGTCCTTTTCCACATCGCCAACAGTACCCTGCGTGGCGAGCTTCTGAACATCGAGGTTCTCAATCTGGCCCATGACAAACTTGTCGTAGGTTTCGATGGTCTCGCGCAGGGTGGCGGCGTCGCAGCCGATCATCTCAGCCGTTTCTTCCAGCGTGCGGAAGTACATACGGCCTTCGACATCCCTAGCCTCGTTGTCGAAGCCGCCCATGCCCGCTGTAACTTTTGTGTTGGAGAGTTCAACGTAGATGCCTGGCACATACTTAAGACCCAGCTTCTCAGCTGTTTCCCTGGACATGCCGTTTTCGAAGGCGCCCTCAGAGAGCACGTCGCGCTCGGCGGATTCGTCCACATAACGCTTACCGGTAGCAGCGTTGACATAGATGACGTTCTCACCGGCGCCGCCGGCCAGATTACCGTTGTCTACCCAGCCAAGGGGCATCATCTGCGTCCAGCCTTCGCCCGCAGTGACGGCGCCAACGGCTACAGCCATGGTGATGCCATCGCCCATCAAGGAGGAACGGTTGGTGGTGCCGATGTTGTCAGCGATGAAGGAAGGATCCCAATAATCATTGGTTTCCTGTACCATGGGGATATTGGCCGCATATCCGCCAGTGGCGAGTATAACGCCCTTGGTGGCGTGTGCGGTCACTTCGGTGCCGTCAAATTTGACCGCCTTGACGCCCGTGACCCGGCCGTCTTTAGCAATCAGCTCAGTGGCTGTGGTGCGGAGCATCAACTGGTTATGCTCGTTGGCGGTGACCATGGTGTTGTAGGGCACCATGAAATAGCCGCCCCATTTGCTGGGATACTCAACGCCGTCGACTGTGCCGCCAATGACGGCGTTCTCGCGCTGCCACAGACAGCCGATCAGCGTGAACTGTTTGGAGTAATCAAAGGAAGCGCCCTGCGCTACCAGCCAGGGTTTGATATCCTGTCCGCCCTCAACATACTGCTTGACAAGACCAACGTCGCTGTAAATCCACTCGGTCTTATCCGCGTTGGGCCGCAGGCCGCCATAGTAGGTCTGGAAGATGTGCAGGTTCATAGTGGAGAACAGGGTCAACTGTGTTTCGTTGGCGCCAGCGTCCAGCTGAGGCTGCGCCCAGTCGAGGTAAGTCTGGATTTCTGTCTTCAGGGCCTGCAGGGTGGGGAGATAGTCGGCATGTACGCCGCGCACGGCATTCAGGCCGATGTCGCCGGCTACAAAGGGATGTTCGGCATCAATGGTACCGTTGAAGGGCTCTTCCGACCATTCGAGAATGGTCTTGAGGACTTCGATTCGGCCGTTGTCGTTCTTGATCTTATCGTAGGTTTTGCCGTCCAGCGGGTTGACTCCGGTGGTGGCATCGGGATCCGCAGCGTCCCACACGAGGTAGGGCATCACGGACTGGAAGGCGCCGCCGGAAACCAGCGTATTGCCGCCCATTTCAGCGTTCTTCTCGATAACGAGCACGGTGTTGCCATCCTGCGAAGCCTGCGCGGCGGCCATCATACCGGCGCCGCCGGCACCAATGATGACGACATCCCAGGTATCTTCAATGGCGGCCTGGGCATCGTGCTTGACGGTGTTGGCCTTGAACGCATCCAGGTTGGTGCAGTTGGCCTGCGCGGCGGCATCGTTGACCGCATTGCGGATGGCCGTGCTGGTGAAGGTGGCGCCCGAAACGCTGTCCACGCCGGAGCCGTTGGCTGCCAGCATATCCGCAGTCATGATGGGCAGAGCGATATCGCCGACATGCGCGGTTTCCTTACAGGAAACAACATCAATTGCTGTGATGGCAGTGTCGGAGAAAGTGACGCTCAGCTCAACCGGCGCAACATAACCCTGTGCGCTGGCGGTGTAGGTGCCGGCGGTGAAGGCCAGCGGGGCGTCGTTGACAGTTGCTTCGCCCTTGGCGATGGCCAGCGCCTTGCCCAGGGCCTCCTTCACGGCGTTGCTGGTGATTGTCGAGCCGGTGATGACGTCGACAGCCTGGGCGTCGGTCGCGCCGACCAGCGAGGTGATGTACCCCTCGATGGCCACAGCGCCCAAACCGGGCGTTTCACCGGCACCGGCAATGTCAACAGCGGTAACGGCTTCTTCGTCAACGGTGACCTTCACAGTCACGTTGCCGCCGTAACCCTGAGCCGTGCCTTCATACTCGCCGGGCGTGTAAGTCGCCGCGAAACCCGCAGCGAAAGGCGCGATGGCAAGCATGACGGTAAGAATTAAAGATACAAGTCTTTTCATGTTGCACACTCCTTATTCTTTTTTTGTAACAGGCAGTACATATCTGCACGTCCATCACTACTTAAAGTGTAGGCTTTGTGTAGGGGGATGTCAAGAAATATGCGGTAAACATAGTATAAAAAGTGATGTTTGATTTGCTTATGCCCTCCTTAAACAGGGCACCAGCAAATGGAAAAGACCTTCACCAAACACGACGAAGGCCTTTTTATTTGCGGAACTACCGCTGCCCCTTGTCGTAGGGGACGCCGCTGGCGCGGGGCGCCTGGGAGCGCTTGCTGGTGAAGGCCAGGGCGATCAGGGTGGCGATAAAAGGCACCATCTTGTAAATATCGGATGGGATGCCCAGGTTGAGCAGGAAGGGGATGCCGGAATAGGCGGAGGCGATGGTTTTCATCAGGCCAAAGAAGAAGGCCGCCATCAGGATGCGCCAGGGCTTCCACTGGCCAAAGATGAGCACCGCCAGCGCGAGGAAGCCATAGCCGGACACGGTGGCGTTAAAGTTGGTGGAGGTGGGAATGACATAGACCAGCCCGCCAAGGCCGGCCAGGGCGCCTGAAATGAGGACGCCGGCATAGCGGATCTTGTACACGTTCACGCCCACGGAATCAGCCGCCTGGGGATGCTCCCCGCAGGCGCGCAGGCGCAGGGAGAAGCGGGTGCGGTAAAGGGTGAAGGCACTGACAGCAAAGATCAGAAGGCCGATGTAGGTGGTGATGTAGGCGTTTTGGAAGAGCAGCGGCCCCAAAACCGGGATATCGCCCAAGACAGGCACCTTGGGGATGCGGAAGGTGTTGTTGAACTGGATCTGCTGGACGCCGTTTGGCTGGAGCATGCGCGCCATATAGATCGCGGCCGCGGGGGCGATCATGTTGAGCGCCGTGCCGGAAATGGTCTGATCAGACCGCAGCGTGATGGCAGCATAGGCGTGAAGCAGAGAAAACAGCGCGCCTGTCACCATGGCGATCAGGATGGCGATCAAAAGCAGCCCCTGGCCTGACATGTGATTTTGAACGCCTGAGATAAAGAAGATGGAGGTGAAGGCGCCCGAAACCATGATGCCCTCCAGCGCGATGTTGACAACGCCGGAGCGCTCCGAATACATCCCGCCCAGGGCCACAATCAGAAGGGGGATGGAGAAAAACATCATCTGCTGAAACAGGAAATAAATCGCGTCCATCAGCACTCCTCCTCGTTTTTGCTGGTCGCGCCTTCCGCCTTTTTGCGGCGTTTGGCGATCCTGGCCAGGACATCCCGCACCAGGAGGGAGAAGGCGGAGAAGTAGATGATCATGCCGATGATGATCTCGATGATCTCCTTCATGTACTTGAGCGACTGCAGGTAACTGCCGCCCACTGTGATGTGGGCGATAAAAAGGCCGGAAAAGATGATGCCGATGGGGTTTGACATGCCCAGCAGCGCCACCGCGATGCCGTTGAAGCCCTCGGCAGCCAAGATCTCAGCCACATGGATGTGCATGCCAGAGGGAGGCGCCAGGTACATGGTGGCGCCGGCCACGCCAGACAAGGCGCCCGCGATGGCCATGGAAGTGATGATGGCGCGGTTTTCATTGATGCCGGCGTAGCGGCTGGCATGCTTGTTAAAGCCGCAGGCCTTCAATTCAAACCCGAAGGTGGTTTTGTTGAGGATGATATAAACGATGACAGCCAAGCCGATGGCAATAAAGATGCCGGAATTGACCGAGGAGGCGTCGTGGTATCGCCCTTTTAGCACGTAGAAAATCTGATCCAGGCCCGCCTTTGGCAGCACGGCGTTTGCGGCGACATTGACGGTCTGGTTTTTCAACGCGTCAAACAGGTGGGAGTTTTTGACGAGGTAGTTGATGGCATACAGCGCGATGTAGTTGAGCATGATGGAGGTGATGACCTCGTGCACGTTGAGCAGGGCCTTGAACAGCCCCACTAGCATGCCCCAAACCATGCCGCCCAAAGCGCCCATGAACAGCGCCACGATCCAGTGCCAGGCGCCCGGCAGGAAGGTCCAGGTGACGCCGACATAGACGGACACAAAGCCGCCCACCATCAGTTGGCCGGCCGCGCCGATGTTGAACATGCCGGTCTTAAAAGCAAAGCCGACTGACAGTCCGGTCAAAATGATGGGCGTCGCGAAATACAGCACCTGGCCCACGCCCTTGATGCCGTTGTTCCACCCGCCGATTAAAATGGTCTGCAGGCCCTTTAAGGCGTTGGCAGGGTTTGAGATAAGCAGGATGATGAACCCGGCAAACAAGCCCGCAACAATGGCCAGAACGGAGGCGGACATGCTGGACAATCCTTTTTTAAACCTTTCCACCATGAACCTCCTCTTTCCGGCTGCCTGCCATGTACAAGCCCAATTCCTGGGGCGTCGCGGACTTGGTATCCAGGTCTGCCACG
Source organism: Bacillota bacterium (assembly GCA_030057655.1). Taxonomy (GTDB): domain Bacteria; phylum Bacillota; class Clostridia; order Christensenellales; family Aristaeellaceae; genus UBA6115. The sequence goes on along the minus strand of JASGUQ010000047.1, from coordinate 14,360 downwards.
ATCTTGCCCTCGAAAATAACTAAAATGCGGTCCGCCAGCTGGAAGACCTCGTCCAGTTCCAGAGAGATCAGCAAGACCGCCTTGCCCTCGTCCCGGACCTTGATCAACTGCTCGTGGATGTAGAGCATGGCGCCCACATCCAGCCCGCGGGTGGGCTGGACGGCGATCAGGACCTCCGGGTCAAAATCGATCTCGCGCGCGACAATGGCCTTTTGCTGGTTGCCGCCGGACATGCTCCTGACCACGGTGTCTTCCCCCTGGCCAGAGCGGATGTCATACTGCTCAATCAGTTTGCGCGCGTAGTCCCGCACCCTGTCAAAGCGGATAAAGCCATGGGACTGCATCTCTTCCCGGAAATAACGCTTTAAAGCAAGGTTCTGCTGCAGATCAAAATCCAGCACCAGGCCGTGCTTGTGCCTGTCCTCCGGGATGTGGGACAGGCCGCTCTCATTGCGCTTTCTGATGCTGAGTTTCTCAACCGGCTTGCCGTTCAGCAGCACCTCGCCCTCTGAGGGGATGAGGCCCGTGAGCGCGTAGACCAATTCGCTCTGGCCGTTGCCGTCAATGCCGGCGATGCAGACGATCTCCCCTTTTTTGACCTCAAAACTGACTTTGTCCACGGCCTTTTTGTGCCCGTGGCCAGCGACTGTCAGACCTTTGACAGCAAGGGCAGGCTCGCCCAATTTGGCGGGCGCCTTGTCAATGGTGAAGTTGATCTTTCTCCCCACCATCATCTCTGCCAGCGCCTCCGGCGTGGTATCCTTCACATCCACCGTGCCGATGTAGCGGCCCTTGCGAAGAACGGTGCAGCGGTCGGCGACAGCCATGATCTCGTTTAATTTATGGGTGATGAAGAGGATGCTTTTCCCCTCCTGCGCCAGGCCCCGCATGATGCGCATCAATTCCTCGATCTCCTGCGGGGTGAGGACGGCGGTGGGCTCATCAAAAATGAGGATGTCGTTCTCCCGGTAGAGCATTTTTAAGATCTCAACGCGCTGCTGCATGCCCACGGTGATGTCCTGAATGTAGGCGTCCGGATCGACCAGGAGGCCGTACTGTTCCGAGAGCGCGACGACCTTTTTGCGGGCCTCGTTCATCTGAAGGAGACCGTGTTTTGTGTTCTCAACGCCCAGAATGATGTTTTCCAGCACGGTAAAATTGTGCACCAGCTTAAAATGCTGGTGGACCATGCCGATGCCCAGCGCGTTGGCGTCATTGGGGTCGTTGATTTTAACAACAGCGCCGTCCTTCCTGATTTCGCCTTGATCCGCCTGGTACAGGCCAAACAGGATGCTCATCAGGGTGCTTTTTCCGGCGCCGTTTTCGCCGAGCAGCGCATGAATTTCCCCGCGCCTTAATTGCAGGGTGATGTCGTCATTCGCCCGAATGCCCGGAAAATCCTTGGTGATGCGGAGCATCTCGATGATATAATCGCTCATTCAAATCCTATTCTGTATAGACAGCCGCAAAAGCGAGGGCTTCTGTCCCCGCTCTGCGGTAAAAATGGAAAGCTTTCAAAAAGCCGGCTGCCCTGTGCAGGGCAGCCGGTCAAGCGCATTATTCGATAACGGTAACCACCACATTGGAAACGGGGATGTCGGTCACGGCAACAGCCTGTCCTTCCGCGTTGGTGTCCTTGATGAGGGTGACCTCGCCATTCACCAGTTTGGCAAGCACGGCGTCATAATCCGCCTGGGAGAAGGTGTTGAACCTGCTGTTGGCCATGGGCAGGGACACGCCGTCCATCTTGGCATCCTTGACCTGGGCTTCGCCGCCGGGGAACTCGCCCGCGTAATAGGCGGCCAGGGTCTGCTCAACCGCGGGGGCCAGGCCCTTCACGGCGGAGGTGATGACGGTCTCGCTCTCAGCGCTCTGGTCAACGTCCACGCCGATGACCTTGCCGCCCGCCGCTTCAGCAGCGGCCATGACGGAGTTGCCAACCGCGCCGCCGCAGGCGAAGATGACCTCGATGCCATTGGCATACCAGCCGGCCGCCAGCGCCTGGGCCTCAGGGGTGGCCGCAAAGCCGCCGGTGTAGTGGTAGTTCAGCTGAAGGCCGGTGATGCCCATTTCGGCCGCGGCGGCCTCAGCGCCCTGGACAAAGCCATAGCCGAAGCGGACAACAGCGGGAACAGCCATGCCGCCCATGAAGCCCAGTTTGGTATAGCCGTCCTTGACAGCGGCGTAGCCGGCCAGGTAGCCCGCCTGCTCCTCAGCAAAGACGATGCCGACAGCGTTCTTCTCAGTGCGGAACTCGGAATAATCCGCGTTGTGGGGGTTGCCGTCGATCAGCACGAAGCAGACATCCGGATACATGTCCTGGGCCATGAAGATGGGTTCTTCAAACAGGAAGCCGGGGGTGACAATGACTTTTGCGCCGGCATTGACAGCCTGCTCAATAAACTCCAGATAAATTTCGGTGGACTGAGCGGTGGGCTGGTAGTAGTTGTAGGTCTTGCCATTGGCTTCGGCAAAGGCCTTCACGCCCTCCCAGGTGCCCTGGTTAAAACTCTTGTCGTCAATGGTGCCAATGTCGGTGATCATGGCGATCTCATAGGTTTCGCCCGCCAGGGAGACCAGCGGCAGCATCAGCGCCAGCATCAACAGGATAGCCAGAAGTTTCCTCATAAAATAGTTCCTCCTTCATATTGATAGAAACCTTGTTTCTAGTTGCCTATATTATACCATCTTTGAAGGGTTTTATTCAAGGAAGTAAACCTGAAATTACCGCCTGGCTTGGGACAGTTTGTAAAATCCGCCCTCTTTGGTGGACGCAGAAACAAACAGCATGCTATATTGTGACCATGCGAAACCAGACAATCAACCTTGATCATGACGCCTGAAAGGACAGATATGGCCGAAATTGTCACAAAAAACCTGACCAAGCGCTATGGCGAGCGCAAGGGCGTGTTTGACCTGAACATTGAAATCGCGCGGGGGGAAGCCTTTGGCCTGATCGGCCCCAACGGCGCGGGCAAAACCACGTTGATCCGCAACCTCCTGGGCTTTATCAGTCCGGACAGCGGACAGTGCTTCATCAGAAACCTGAACAGCTTCAGGGAAGCCAAAGAAGCGCACCGGGCGCTTGGCTACATGCCCGGGGAGACCGCCTTTTTTGAATCCATCAAGGGAAGCGAGTACCTGCAGTTTTGCGAGGAACTGCGCAAAAGCAAAGCGGGAAAGCGAAAGGAGGAACTGCTGGAGCGGTTTGAACTCAACCCGGGCGTCAAGGTGCGCCACATGAGCAAAGGCATGAAGCAAAAGCTGGGCCTGGTGGCGGCGATGATGTTTGATCCTGAGATTTACATTCTGGACGAGCCCACCAGCGGCCTGGATCCCCTGATGCAGCAGCGGTTTGTGGAGCTGGTGCTGGAAGAAAAGAGAAAAGGAAAGACGCTTTTGATCTCCTCCCACAGTTTTGACGAGATCGAGAAGACCTGCGACCGCATCGGCATCTTAAAGGAAGGGCGCTTGATGACCGATCAGGGGGTGAGCCAGCTGCAAAAAAGCAGAAGGCGGGTGTACTCGCTTGATTTTGAGGATGAAAAATCTGCCAGCGACTTCCTGAAGGAGGGTTTTGAGCTGGTCCAGCAAAGCGGCAGCCGGCTTGATATCGCGGTCACCGGGAGCGTGAAGCCCCTGGTGGACAAATTAGCCCGCTACCCGGTCAACGGGCTGGATGTGCTGACCCACAGCCTGGAAGACGCCTTCATGACCTATTACGGGGAGGAGAGGCAATGACAAAAGCGCTTTTCAAAAGAAACCTGAGGGCAAACTGGCCCCTGATCCTGTTCTTTTCCCTGCTGCTGATCTTATATTTCTCGGTGATCTTCAACATGTATGACCCGGAGCAGCCGGACCTGTTCAGCCAGTTCGCTTCGTTTAAGTTCCCGCAGGCATTCATGGCGGCTTTTGGCTTTGACGTGGTCACCACCAACCTGGTTGGCTTTCTGGGCGCGTTTTTCTACGGCATGCTGATGGTCGCCGTGCCCATGGTGGTTCTGATGGTTCTTGCCAACAAGCTGGTTTCACAAATGGCGGAGCGCGGCACCCTCGCAAGCGTGCTGGCCGCTCCCTTGACCCGCAGGGAGATCGCGCTGACCCAGGCCTTGTTCCTGATGCTGTGCGCCTTGTTTTTGGTCGCCCTGATCACAGGGCTCGGTCTGTTTTTGTCCTCCGTTTTTCAGCCGGGGAAGCTGAACATCCCGGCTTTCCTGAAGATGAACCTGGGCGTGCTGGCGCTGCACCTATTTATCTCCGGCCTCAGTTTCTTTTTCTCCTGCCTGTTTTCCGATACCCGCTGGTCGCTGAGCTTTGGCTCCGGCTTGCCGGTCTTGTTTTTGCTGCTGCAGATGCTGTCAAAAACCGGAAGCCGCGCGAAGGTGCTGCAGTACCTGACGCCCTTTACCCTGTTTGACCCCCTCCCCTATGCCAGGGGCCTGTCCGCCTGGCCGCAGACCATGATTCTCTTTCTGATGGGACTGCTGCTTTACGCAACGGGGATTGGGTTATTTATGAGAAAAGACCTTCCTGTTTAATCTGGCCCACAGCATGAAGACGCCCGGCATTTTCTTCCGGGCGTCTTTTTGTGCAAGGCTTCGTGTCTATACTGAACGAATGAGTAAATGCACCGATGGGCTGAGGGATTTTGATGGCTCCGCTAAGCCGAAGGAACGAGGCGTAGTCGCAGCCGCGTCGGGAATCCCTTCACTCCCTTTCCGCTTCGCAAGCTCGGCGGAGGCGTGCGTTACGGGTTCCCTCCTCTCGCTCAAAGGCCTGCCTTTGAGCGGTAAGGAGCCGTACCGGAGCGTTAAGCCCGGGAGGACGAAGTCCGCACCGGGATGAGAGCGCAGGTTACGGTGACGCGGCAACGCGGAGGCGCAAAAGAACCAGTCCATCAAAGCATTTATGATTGAGTTCAGTATCAAAGCCCCAGCGCGTTGTGCAGGTACTGCCTGGATATCATGGCGGACTTGTAGTTGCAGACCGGGCGGGAGTCCAACTCCACACAGAGCACGCCTTCATAGCCGGCGTTCTTCAGCACCTTGTGCACGCCGCGGAAATCCACCGTGCCGACACCCAATTCGCAGAAAGCTTTCATGGGATTTTCGTATTTTTCAAGGTCCGGGTCCACGTCTTTCAAATGCACATAGCCCACGCGGTCCACCCAGCGCTTAAACGCGGACACGGCGTCCATGCCGGCGATGGTGGTGTGCGCGGTATCCAGGCACAGGCTGACCAGTTCAGGATCGGTGTTGTCCAGGAACAGCTGGATCTCCTCCTCAGTGAAAATGGCCGTCTGTGCGTGGGGATGGAAGCAGGCGACAATGCCGTTGTCCTTTGCCAATTGCCCAATGCGGTTTGACAGTTTGGCGTAGAAAAGCACCTTTTCCCGGTCGATCGGGCGCACCAGCGGCTCGTCATGCCACATGGTGGCTTGGAGGTTCAGGTATGTGGCGCCGATCTCCTTCATAAAGCCGATGAACTTGATGGCGTTTTCATAGTCCTTCTCCTCGTCATCGGAGTAATGCTGGTAGAGGTTGGCCATTTTCAGGTTATATTTGTCCAGCAGGTCTTTCACGCGCTTCGCGTCGCCGTCAAAATAGTCCATGATGAAGGCGAAGTTCTCCACCTCCTCATAGCCCAGGTCGCTGACCTCGCGCAGGAACTGCTCAAATTCCCAGGTGTAGTTGTCCTTGTGATTGACCAGCCAGGTCCATCCGGTGTAAGCGATCTTCATGGGTTCCTCCTTTTTAACTTGTTCAGCCAAACAGGACCTGGTTCACCACGCTCTCCAGGTATTCCTGCTTGCCGGAACCGGGCAGGGGCGCGCTGCCCTTCTTGACCGCCTTGTCCGCAAGCTCTTCCAGGGAGGCCTGGCCGGCCCTGATCTTCTGGCCCAGTTCTGAATCAAAGGAGGCGTAGCGCTCCTTCACAAACTGGTCGATTCGGCCGTCTTCCTGCAGTTCCACCGCCTTGATGAGGCCCAGGGCGAAGCTGTCCATGCCCAGGATGAAGCCCAGGAACATGTCCTCATGCGTGTAGGAGGGGCGGCGGTTCTTGGCGTCAAAGTTGAGCCCGCCGGTCAGGCCGCCGGACTTTAAGATCTCACACATGGCGAGCGTGGTCTCATAGACGTCGGAGGGGAACTGGTCGGTGTCCCAGCCCAGCAGGTAGTCGCCCTGGTTGGCGTCAACGGAGCCCAGCATGCCGTTGATGGCGGCGATGCGCAGGTCGTGCTGGAAGGTGTGGCCGGCCAGGGTGGCATGGTTGGCTTCGATGTTCAGTTTGAAATCCTTGTCCAGGCCGTACTGGCGCAGGAAGGCGATGGAGGTGGCGGCGTCAAAATCATACTGGTGCTTCATGGGCTCCTTGGGCTTGGGCTCGATGTAGAAGTCCCCGGTGAAGCCGATGGAACGGGCGTATTTGACCGCCATGTGCATGAGGGAGGCGATGTTCTCCTGCTCAAACTTGACATCGGTGTTTAAGAGGGTCTCATAGCCCTCGCGGCCGCCCCAGAACACGTAGCCCGTGCCGCCCAGCTTCACGGTGCATTCGATCGCCTTTTTGATCTGCGCCGCGGCATGGCAGTACACATCCAGGGAGTTGCTGGAACCGGCGCCATTCATGTAGCGGGGGTTGGAAAAGAGGTTGGCCGTGCCCCAGAGGCACTTGATGCTGGTGCCCGCCATCTTGGCCTTGATGTAATCGGTGATGTCATCCAGCCTGCGGTTGGTCTCCTCCAGGGTCTCGCCCTCCGGAACCAGGTCCACATCGTGGAAGCAGAAGTACTCAATGCCCAGCTTTTGCATGAACTCAAACCCGGCGTCCACCTTGGCCTTCGCATGCTCCATGGTGCCGGGCTCCGCGCCAAAAGTCTTGTCCGCGGTGCCTGAACCGAACATGTCGGTGCCGCTGGCGCACAGGTTGTGCCACCAGGCCATGGCGAACTTGAGATGATCCTTCATTTTTTTGCCTGCGATGACGCGCTCCGCATCATAATACTTGAACGCAAGCGGATTTCTGGATTTGGGGCCCTCATACTTGACCTGGGGAAGGTTGTTAAATATTGACATGGTTCCCTCCTTTATTGTTATAAAATCTATTGTTCAGTATAGCACACCGCAGCCTGTTTTCAAGGCGAAACAAGCGTTTGACAAAAACCTTAAAGCTTGGACAAATCCTTAAAGGACTGCTGAAGCGCCGGGTAGAGGCTTTGATAGAGTTTGTGGTACTTCCGGTACAGCTTGACCCTCTCCTCGTCCTTTTCAAAGGACAGGGCGGGCTGAACCAGTTTGTCGCAGGCGGACTCCACGCTCTGGTACACACCCGCGCCGACACCTGCCAGGATGGCGACACCCAGGGCGGGGCCTTCGGCCGAATTGATGGTGGTAACAGGGGTGTCCAGGATGTCCGGCAGCAGCTGCCGCCAGAAGAAGGACTTGGCGCCGCCGCCGGTTAAGAGCATGCCTTCCGGCACAACGCCCATTTCCTCCAGGATGTCCAGGCTGTCCTTGAGCCCGTAGCTGACCCCTTCCATGACCGCGCGGATCAGGTCCGCCTTTTTGTGCATGGCGGACAGGCCGAAGAACACGCCGCGGCAGTCCGGGTCCAGGTGCGGGGTGCGCTCGCCCATCAGGTAGGGTAAATAAATCAGGCGGTTGGCGCCGGGGGGGCTGGTTTCCGCCAGCTTGTCCAGCAGCACATAGGGGTCTTCCCCGATCTTTTCCGCCTCCATGATTTCCTTTTCACAGCAGGTGTCCCTGAGCCAGCGCTTGGAGAGGCCCGCTGACTGCAAAACGCCCATCACATGCCAAGCGCCGGGCACGGCGCAGCAGAAGGTGTGCACCCGGCCCTTGGGGTCGATGGCCAGTTTGCTGGAGTGCGCGAACACGACGCCGGAGGTGCCGATGGTGGTAAAGGCGCGGCCGTCGCGCACCGTGCCCGTGCCGACCGCGGCCGCGGCATTGTCCCCGGCTCCGCCGACCACCAGGGTGTTCTGGGAGAGGCCGGTCAATCTGGAAGCATTTTCGCTGATGTGGCCGGTCACCTCAGGCGACTCATACACTTTGGCCAGCAGGTCTTTATCAATGCCCAGCTTGTCCAGCACCTCCTGGTTCCAGTTGCGCTTGGGCACATCCAGAAGCTGCATGCCGGAGGCGTCTGAGACCTCGGTGGCGAAGTCGCCGGTCAGTTTGTAGCGCAGGTAGTCCTTGGGCAAAAGGATGTGCCGCGTTTTTTTGTAGATCTCCGGCTGGTGCTTCTTGACCCACATGATCTTGGAAGCGGTGAAGCCGGTCAGGGCCGGGTTGGCGGTGATCTCAATCAGACGCTCGGCCCCGACCAGGCGGGTGATGTCCTCACATTCCTCCCCCGTCCTCTGATCCGCCCAGATGATGGAGGGGCGCAGCACCTCGCCTTCCTCATCCAGCATGACCAGGCCGTGCATCTGCCCTGAGATGCCCAGGGAGACAATGTCCCTGGGATCAACGCCGCTCTCTTTGATAACATGGGAGATGGTCGCGATGGCGGCTTCCCACCAGTCCTGCGGATCCTGCTCCGCCCAGCCGTTTTGCGGCTGATCCAAAGGATATTCCGCTGATTTAGCGCAAATGACCTGCCCATCCGGATTAAACAGCACGCTCCTTGTTCCGGAAGTGCCCAGGTCGATGCCCAAAAGATACTTCATACCTGACCCCTTTCTGAGAAAAAACGATTTTTGATGTTGTTTTATATTTAAAGATTAGCCACAAAATCCGGTTTTGTCAATTACACAAAGCCAGGAAACCGTCTGATACAGCGCTGTCATAAATCTCCTCATGCACCAAGGGCTGCCCCCGCACGAGGGCAGCCCTTGAGGTTATTTGTTCAACCGCTTACCAGCCATGCTCCTGAGCCAGCTGGTTGATCACCTTCGTGGCTTCTTCAAAACCGTCCTGGTTGGCACGCCTTACCATGTCGGCAAACATGTCCTCAACCGGGTCGCTTCCGGAGATGATGGTCCAGTATTCCGCGGTAAACTTGAAGGAGTTGGCGTCGGTGACCGCTGTGTCGCCAACAAGGATGGGCTCAATCGCCGGGAAGACGGCGCCGGGGTTGCGCACGCCGGTGGCCCAGGTGTTCAGTTCCTTGGTCTCATCGTTGTACTGGTCAAAGTACTCGATCTTGGGATCGGCCGCCATCTCAAAGCCCCAGGAATTGTAGTGGGACAAGGCGATGGAAGGATATTTGACCTTCAGCTCAGGCGCCGCGCCCTTTTCATCGCGGATCTTCTTGACGCTGCCGTCCGCTTCGATCGTGTAGTCCTTTCCTTCAAAGCCCATGCGCAGCATACGGCCTTCAGGCGTCAGGAGATACTCAAAGAAGTTCAGGAAGCGCTCCAGCTTCTCATCAGACATGGTGCTGGCAAACTGGGTGGCGCACATGCAGCTCACGTAGCCTTCCATGCGGACAGGGCTGTCCTTGTCAAGCGCCAGCGCGGGGATGAGGCTCAGACGCTCAAAGGGGTTGACATCGGGGTTGGCGGCGCCGTAGTAGGTGACCATGACGTTGTTGATCCAGTCAGCGTCAGCATTGCGGATGCACATACCAAACTGGTTGGAGCTGAATTTCTGCAGGCTGGCCTGCCAAGTGGTCGAACCCAGTTCCGGGTCGATCAATTTTTCGTCATACATCTTGCGCAGCCATTTAAGGATGGGGATGTTGTCCTCCATCAGCGCACCATGCATCCAGGTGCCATCCTCCTGCTTGACCCAATAGCGGTTGGAGTGGCCGACGGACGCAAAGAAGAAGCGCAGGTTGCCGATGCCGTCACCGGTTAAACCATAGGTGTCGTTGATGCCGTTGCCATCGGGATCTTCCAGCGTGAAGGCTTTGGCCACCTCATAAAGCTCTTCCCAGGTGGTGGGGATCTCCTTGCCAACCTTCTTGAGCCAGTCAGTGCGGATGAAAATGCCCTTGCGCTCACCCAGGTAGATGGTCGGGTCGGCGGAGTCGGGCTTGGGCAGCATGAAGTATCCGCCGTACAGCTTGTGCATCGCCTGGCTGACCGCGTCGCGCTCCAAAAGCTCCTTGGTCAGCGGGAACTTGTCCACCATCTCCTGGGGAATCTCGCGGAAGAAGCCCTGGTCGATGAACTCGCTGATCTGCGGTACGTAATACAAGAGGCTTGTGTAGTTGACATCGCCCAGTTGGTTGCTCATCGCGTCCAGGCGCATCTTGTCAAAGTCGCCTTCATAAGCCGTGTCGATAAACTCCAGGCCGAATTTATCGCGGATAAAGGCTGCCATTTCGTCAGTGGCCGGATCAAAGGTGTAGATGTCATCCGAGCTGGCGCGCAGCTGGATGATTTCCCCCTCGTAGGCCACCGCCGGCATCAAAGCCAGCAAAAGGCACAGGGACAGTGCGAAAGCAATGAATCTTTTCATGAAATACCCTCCTTAATGCAAGATCCTATTTTTGTTCCACCGGCGCTTAGCCTTTGACCGCGCCGATGGTCACACCCTTTTCAAAGTACTTCTGGATGAAGGGATAGATGGCCAGAAGAGGAACCACGCTGAGCACCACGGTCGCCATCTTGACCGCTTCCTCATTGAGCGAGATCAGGCGGCCGGAGGCGTCCCGCAAGCCTTCAAAAGCCTGCATTTCCGCAGGTTTGTTGGAGCGGTAGATAAAATTGCGGATGACCAGCTGCAGGGGGTAAAGCTTGGCGTCACGGATGAAGAGATTGGCATTGAACCAGGCATTCCAGTGGCTGACCGCGACAAAAAGCGCGATGGTCGCAAGCGTCGGGATGGACAGCGGGTAGATGATCCGAAACAGGATGGTCAGGTCGTTCGCGCCGTCAATACGGGCGGACTCCTCAAGCGCCGCAGGCAGCTGGCGGTAGAAGGAGCGGATGATAATGAAGTTGAAAACGCTGACAGAGCCGGGCAGAATCAAAGCCCACAAGCTGTTGTCCAAGCCCAGGGTGTCCTTGATGACAAAATAGCGCGGGATCATGCCGCCGGAGAAAAACATCGTGATCAGCAGGAAAATCATAAAGAACTTGTGCCCGTGCAGGCTGGGACGCATCAGGCCGTAAGCCAGCATGGACGTCACCAGAACGCTGATGATGGTCGCGCTGACGGTGATGATGATGGTCATCAGATAGGCCCTGGGAATCAGGGGCGTGGCGAACACATACTGGTAGGCCTGCAGCGTGGGCTCCTTGGGGAAGAGGATGAAGGGGCTGGACATGAACTCCCCAAGGGATGTGAACGAAAGAACGATCACATTCCAGAAGGGCAGCACCATCAGGAGCCCGCAAAGGATGAAAAAGATGACATTCAGCGAGTCAAACACTTTTTCACCTGTGGACCGCTTGATGCGGTTGCCTTGATTTTTCTTGGACATCTGGCATTCCTCCCTGATGGCAATAGCGCTTTTAGCTTAGAAGAAGCCCTCGCCTGTCATGCGTTTTACGATGCTGTTGGTCGTGAACAGCAGAATACAGTTGACTACCTGCTGGAAGAGGCCAATGGCTGTTGACAGCCCAAACTGCCCCTGGGTGACGCCCATGTCATAAACATAGGTGTCTATGACATTGGAAACCGCCATAGTCGGCGCGGTTCGCAGGTTCATGATCTGGTCAAAGTTGTTGCCGAGAATGGAACCAACATTCAGGATCAGCAGCGTCATCACCGAGAACATGATCGAGGGCAGCGTGATATAGAGCACCTGCTGCCATCGGTTGGCCCCGTCAAGGTAGGCTGCTTCATACATCTCCTGATCGATCCCGGCGATGGCCGCCATGTAGATGATGGTGCCCCAGCCCGCCTCCTTCCATACGTTGCTGCCATAAAGCAGCGGGCGGAATTTGTTGGGGTCGCTTAAGAGATTGAAGGCGTTGCCGCCCATGGAGAGGATGATCTTGTTGACGATGCCGCTGGTGACTGAAAACAGGGAATACAGCAAGGAATAGATAACGATCCAGCTGACAAAGTGCGGCAGGTAGAGCACCGACTGCACCGTGCGGCGGAAGCGCTTGCTCCGAAGTTCGTTCATCAGAAGCGCCAGGATGATGGGCACAGGGAATGAAACCAGCAGCTGCACGACGCCAATGTGCAGGGTGTTCAGTATCACTTCAGTGGAGATGGATTTCCCGAAGAAACGGGTGAAGTTCGTCCAGCCGTTCCAGGGGCTGGCCAAAATGCCAAGCCGCGCCTTGAAATCCTTAAAGGCGAGCACGATGCCGTACATGGGCAGGTAGTTAAACAGGAAAACAGACAAAATTCCGGGCGCGATCAGCAGGTATTTGTACCGGTCTTTGGACAGATCCGCCAGCAGCCTGCCGCTTTCACGTTTGAGTTTGCCTGAGAAAAAGTACACAGCCAGGCACGCCAGCATCACAAGCCCGCCGGCCAGCATCATAAGGCTGCCGGGCAAACCCTGATTCCAGGCTTTAAAGCGCGTGCCATCCACGCCGTTTCTGTAGACCAGATAGCCAAGACCGGCGCAAACAAGAAGCAGACCCGCTGCAAAACCTGCTTTCAGCGTGCCTTTCAATTTCCTGGCCTGGGGTGTCAACCGTCCAATGAATTCACTCAAGACGCTCACCTCTGTCGCGATAGACGCAACGCCTTCCTGTCGGGTGGAGGGGGAAGTTGCTCGGGGATCATTTCTTCTATACAGATGTGTAATTATACTAAAAAAGAAAACCAGTTGTAAAGGCAATCAATCAACCGTTTTTTCCATTTTCCTTGTTTATTTGTTTGTTTTGAGTCATATTTTCCTTTTTTATTGCTTTCATGGGGCCTGATTCAAACGGTTTTAAAGCCATAAACAAAATAAAATCAAAAAGCAAAAAGAAAAATCATTGCACTGGAATTTCCATTGAGCGCGGGGCGGAACTGTGCTATAATACGCGAAACCGATGCCGGTAACGATACCGGGCAGGGTATAGAAAGAAAAATGAACACAAGGCGCTTATCGCGCCCGAAAGGACGATCTTGTATGCGTCAAAGCGGCGTACTGCTCCACCTGACCTCCCTCCCCTCCCCCGAAGGCCTGGGCACGCTTGGAAAGGAAGCCTATGAGTTCGCGGATTTCCTGGTCAAAGCCGGGATGCGCATCTGGCAGGTGCTGCCCATCTCCCCCACCGGCTACGCGGAATCCCCCTACCAGTGCTTTTCCACCTTCGCGGGAAACCCCCTCCTGGTCGATTTAAGAACGCTGAAAAACCAGGGCATCCTGACAACGGAGGAGGATTTCCCCCCGGTCAAAAACCCTGAAAAGGCCGATTACGCTCCTGTCATCGCCTTTAAGCAGAAGATGCTAACCCTTGCTTTTGAGCAGTCCGGCGCGAAGCTGGCATCAAAGATCAATAAATTCCGCAAGGAAAACGCCCTGTGGATTGAGGATTACGCGCTGTTCATGGCGATCAAGAAGATGTTTGGCGGCGGCTCCTGGCAGGATTGGCCGGACAAGGACATCCGCATGAGAAAGCCCGAAGCGCTGACCTCCTATGGGGAACGCCTGAAGAAGGATGTTGACTATCAGGTGTTCGTCCAGTACCTCTTTTTTGAGCAGTGGTTCAAACTTAAAAAATATGTGAACGGCAAAGGCCTGTCCATCTTTGGGGACATGCCCATCTATGTAGCGGAGGATTCCGCGGACGCCTGGGCAAACCCGGATGTCTTCCAGCTGGACAGCGACCACAAGCCGACCCGGATCGCGGGCGTGCCGCCGGATTATTTTTCCGCTGACGGCCAGCGCTGGGGCAACCCCCTGTACGACTGGCGCTACCTGAAAAAGACCGGCTACCGCTGGTGGCTGGACCGCCTGGCCGGCATGAACCGCATGTTTGACATCACAAGGGTGGATCACTTCATCGGCTTTGCTAATTATTACTCTGTGCCCGCAAACGAGAAAACCGCCCGAAACGGCGAATGGATGCCGGGCCCGGGCAAAGAATTGTTTGAGGCTGTCAAGCGCGAACTGCCCGACATGCGGATCGTGGCCGAGGATCTGGGCGCGGTTTCGCCCAAGGTGAGAAAGCTGATGGATGACGCAGGTTATCCGGGCATGAAGGTGATGACCTTTGCCTTCTCAGGCGATCCCTTCAGCGAGCACCTGCCCAAGTATCATGTAAAAAACTGCGTAGTCTATACCGGCACCCATGACAACAACACGCTGCTGGGCTGGTGGGGCCATGCCTCCCATCACGAAAAAAACAACACCCTTTTTGCCCTGAGCATCCGGCATGATGAGGAGTTTACCGAGGCCTTCCTTCGCGCGACGCTGAAAAGCAAGGCGGACACGGCCATCATCCCCATGCAGGACATCCTGCATTTGGACGGGAGCGCCAGGATGAACCTTCC
>JASGUQ010000046.1 GCA_030057655.1 Bacillota bacterium | reverse complement strand
GATGCAACTCCCAATCCCGTGCTTCTCGCCTGCTCTTTCCACCATTCTACTGAAAAACGAGGCGCCTGAGCACCTCGTTTTCATCCCCTATTTGTGTCGCCCGAGGGCGACATGTACTTTAGTATTAGTTTAAGAAAGCCCGTGTGTAGGCGGCAAAGAAGGCTGAGCCTTTGGCCAGGACATCCTCATCAATGCCGAACTTTGGGTGGTGTTGAGTATAGATCAGACCTTTTTTCTCATTGCGGATGCCGATGAAGGCCATGAAGCCGCCAAACTGCTCAACAAAAAAGCCAAAATCCTCTGACGCGCAGACAGGATAAAACTTGTCCATTTGAAAGAGTTCTGTTTCAAGAAGAACATTTTTTGCCATGGCCACAGAATCCCCGCTGTTGTTGACCAGGGGAATGCCGCGCTGAAACTCTGCCCGTGCTGTCGCGCCGCAGCTTTTCGCAATGTTTTCCGAAATCGTCCTGATCAATTCCGACACGCGTCTGCGGTTTTTCTCTGAAAAGGTTCGGATACCGCCCCAAACCTTGGCTTTGTCTGGAAAAACATTGTACATGGCGCCGCCTTCGATGCGTCCTACATGAACAACGCAGGGCTCCGTTGGTTCAATATAATTGGCAGGGATGGATGAGATCGCGGTAACGATCTGACAAAGGGGCTTGATGGGGTCAATGCTCAGGTCAGGCCTGGATCCATGGCCGCCCCGGCCAAGTACTTCAATCATGAATTGATCAACATTGGCCATTCGCGCGCCTTCCTCAACAGAGATGAAGCCGCTGTCAAGGTCTGCCCACAGATGAATTGCAATCGCCTGATCCACCCCGCCAAGAGATTTCAAATAATCAACGATGATCATGGCGCCGCCGCCCACTTCCTCAGCGGACTGGAAACACAGGTATACATCGCCTTTTAGCTCGTTTTGCAGGTCTTTGAGCATCTTTCCGGCGCCCAGCAGCATTGCTGTGTGCCCGTCATGGCCGCAGGCGTGCATAACGCCATCGTTTTGCGACTTAAAAGGAACCTCTGCCTCCTCAGTGATCGGGAGGGCGTCCATGTCCGCGCGGATGGCGAGTTTCTTTCCGTTCTCTCCGGCTTGATCACCTTTGATCAGACCGACCACGCAATTCTTTTCCAGCCTTACATAAGGGATGCCCATTTTATCCAGCTCATCGCAAACAACTTGCGAGGTACGTACTTCCTGGAAAGAAAGCTCCGGATGCCGGTGGAAATCACGCCGCATCGCAACAATGTATTCCTCGTGCTTTTTGATCAAATCACAAACTTGCATGATCATCTCCTGTAACAAACCGGGCGGGCCAAAAGCCCGCCCGGAAAATGATTAAATGCTTTATTGCTTGTCAAAGGAATATCGTACGACCGGGTTTCGAGCGGCGTTGACCTCGTCCGGGCGGCTGATGGGGGTGGTCGCAGGGCTTAAATGCAGGCTTTCCGGATCCTCCTGGATCTTTTGGTAGATGGCCATGAAGGCTTCTGCCGCCTCATCCAGGGTCTCCCTGTTTTCTGTTTCGGTGGGTTCAACCATCAGCGCCTCATGTACGATCAGGGGGAAGTACATGGTCGGCGGATGCATTCCATAGTCCAGAAGGCCTTTGGCAACATCCAGAGCAGACACCCCTGTCTTTTTCTTGATGTCTTCCAGGGTCATGACAAACTCATGCATGCACAGGCGATCATAAGCCATGGGATATACATCCTTCAGCTTCTGCATCAGGTAGTTGGCATTCAGCACCGCCATGCCGCTGGCCTGCGGCAGGCCTTCCTTGCCAAGGGTCAGGATGTAAGTCAGCGCGCGAACGACCACGAGGAAGTTGCCGTAGAAGGAGCGCACCTGCCCAAGGGACTTCTCTTTTTCCTCATCCCCCAGCTTGCTTGCAGGCAGATAAGGGCTCAGAATTTTTTTGCAGCCCACGGGGCCGGAACCCGGTCCGCCGCCGCCGTGCGGGGTTGAGAAGGTCTTATGCAGGTTCAGGTGAACGACATCAAATCCCATGTCGCCCGGCCTGACCCAGCCCATGATGGCGTTGAGGTTGGCGCCGTCATAGTAGTTAAGCCCGCCCGCATCATGCACCAAGCGGGTAATTTCAAGGATGTTCCGGTCAAAAATGCCCACCGTGTTGGGGTTGGTCAGCATCAAGCCGGCAACAGTGTCGTCCAGAACGGCTTTGAGGGCCTCCAGATCGACCTGGCCCTCGCTGTCTGAGGGGACATGGGTGACCGTGAAACCAACCATCGCGGCGCTGGCCGGGTTGGTGCCATGAGCGGAATCCGGGACGATGATGCGCTTGCGCTTAAAGTCCCCGCGCTCTTCATGGTACTTTTTTATCAGCAGCAGGCCCAGGAATTCGCCATGCGCGCCGGCAGCGGGCTGGAAAGACATGTTGTCCATGCCGGTGATCTCACACAGAAGCTTTTCAGCCTGGATGATGACCTCCTGGCATCCCTTCACCGTATCCTTTGGCTGCAGGGGATGAACCCCGGTGAAACCAGGCAAACCGGCTGCCGCTTCATTGACACGCGGGTTGTACTTCATGGTGCAGGAGCCCAGGGGGTAAAACCCGCTGGTGACGCCAAACGCCTGCTTGCTGAGCTCTTTGTAGTGGCGGGCAACCGCGACCTCGCTCATTTCAGGCAAACGGGGGGCTTCTTTTCGTTTCAGATGATCGGGGAGTTCTGCTTTGGGAAAAGTGCTTTTTGGCATCAGGTAAGTGCGGCGTCCTTTGACGCTGCGTTCAAACAACAACTTCATTTCGTGCACACCTCCCTGATGATGCCGACGACTTCGTCAATGGCATTTTTATCCAGCTTCTCAGTCGCGCACCAAAGAACGCCGTTTTCAAGCGGCAAACCGGATAAAACACCATGCTTGGCAAGTTCTTTTTCCAGTTTTTCAGGTTCTATGGGGCAGGAAGTAACAAACTCGTTAAAGAAATCACCCTTGTAACGCAATTCAAAACCGGGCAGTTTGCAAAGCTCCGAGGCAAAATAGTGAGCGCCGTCATAGCACAACTGAGCGACCTCTTCCATTCCCTTGGGCCCCATGACCGCCAGGTAAATGCTGGCAGTCATCGCGCAAAGCGCCTGATTGCTGCAGATGTTGCTGGAAGCCTTTTCACGGCGGATGTGCTGCTCGCGCGCCTGCAAAGTCAGCACATATGCCCTCCGTCCCTTGGCATCCACCGTCTCGCCGACGATGCGGCCGGGCATGCTGCGCATCAGCTCTTTTTTCGCCGCCAGGATGCCAAGGTAAGGCCCGCCCCAACTCAGGGGCATTCCAAGAGGCTGTCCTTCGGCAACAGCGATATCATAGCCCATCTCGCCCGGGGATTTGACCAAGCCAAGGGTGGTGGGGTAGACGCCTAATACCGCTTTCGCGCCAGCCTTGTGGATCTTTTCCCTGGCCAGCTCCGCGTCCTCAAACTGGCCATAGTAATTGGGCTGCTGCAGGTAGACGCAGGCGGTGTCCTCCTTCAGACTGTCAAGGGCAGTCAGATCCAGTTTGCCATCTTTTTCAGGAAGCAGTTCAAAGGGAATATCCCGCCCCCAGCAGTAAGTTTTGATCGTGCTGATAACGTCTGGGTGCGCCGTCGCTGAGACGCACACGCGGTCGCGCTTGCGGGTCAGGGTCATCATGACGCCCTCGGCCGCTGCGGAAGCGCCGTCATAAATGGAAGCATTTGACACATCCATGCCGGTCAGTTCGCAGACCATGGTCTGGTACTCAAAAATGGACTGCAAGACACCCTGGCTGATTTCCGCCTGGTAGGGGGTGTAGGCAGTCAAAAACTCATCCCTGGAGGTCACAGCGGGCACGATCGCAGGGATGTAGTGATCATAGGCGCCGGCGCCGCGCAAGATGGTTGAGAACACCGTGTTTTTCGCTGCGATATTCTCCATCTTTGTCCGAACGCTCATCTCAGAAAGGCCTTCAGGAATGTTAACGGAGTTTTCAAGCAGAACGCTGTTTGGAACATCGCCGGTGAAAAGGTCCTTTAAGTCCTTTAAACCGATGGCCTCCAGCATCTGCTTTTGCTCCTGCTTGGTGGAGGGCAGATAGCTACCCATCTTAACCCTCCTTGCTGATGAGGTCGTTGTACTGCTCAGCGCTGAGGAGGTTTTCCATCCCGGCCGCGTTCTTCACCTTGATGATCCACGCTTCATAGGCGTTGTCGTTAATCAGTTCAGGCTTGTCCAGCAGTTCTTCATTGACCTCGGCGACGACGCCGGAAACCGGGCTGATGATGTCGCTGACCGCTTTGACCGATTCCACATCGGCAAAAGGTTCGCCGGCGCTGACCTCATCATCCAGGTTGGGCAGGTTGATAAACACCAGGTCTCCCAATTCTTTCTGAGCGAAATCGGTGATCCCGACAACAACCAGGTCGCCTTCGACCTTGACCCATTCGTGTGACGCGGAATACTTGAGATTGCTTGGCAGATTCATAACCAATTCCTCCTATTTTGAAATATTATCAGGTGCGTTTATAAAATGGCATCGGCACGACCACGGCATTTAACCGCCGTCCGCGCACATCCACACTGACCTGGGTGTCATTTTTAACCCTGCCGGCCTCGACCAGGGCCATCGCGCAGGCCTTGTTTAAGTAGGGCAGCATGGTGCCGCTGGTGGTCTGGCCAATCTTTTCATCCCCCAGAAACACATCGCAGTGTTCCCTGGCAATGCCGCGGTCGGTGATCAAAAGCCCTATCCGCTCACGCTTTGGCGTGCCCGCCTTGATAAGCGCGTCCTTGCCGATAAAGGTTTCCTTGTCCATTTTAACAAAAAAGCTTAATCCAGCCTCCAGCGGGGTGATCTCGTCTGACATCTCGTGGCCGTACAGCGGCATGGACGCTTCCAGGCGCAAGGTGTCCCTGGCGCCCAAACCGCAGGGAATGAGGCCTTCTTCCTTGCCAGCCTCAAGCAGGGCTTTGGCCAATTCCACCGCCTTGTCAGGCGCGCAGTAGAGCTCATAGCCCAATTCGCCCGTGTACCCGGTGCGGGAGACCAGGCAAGGGATGCCCGCAACAGGCAAATCGCGCACAAAGCTGTAGTACTTCTGAGGCAATTGATCCTCGTCCGTCAGCTTGGACATGATCGCTTTTGATTTT
This sequence comes from Bacillota bacterium, assembly GCA_030057655.1. Taxonomy (GTDB): domain Bacteria; phylum Bacillota; class Clostridia; order Christensenellales; family Aristaeellaceae; genus UBA6115. The sequence goes on along the minus strand of JASGUQ010000046.1, from coordinate 98,388 downwards.
GGCCCCTGCAAGGCAAGCTGGGCATAATCATCTGATACATCGAGGATCTCGGCCTCGCCCTGCTGATGCTTTAAAAACCAAGCATAAACCTTGTCTTTGTTGGCGGCGTTTGGAACCAGGAAGTACTCGTCCTCTGCGAACTTGTAGACGATGAGATCATCCACAATGCCGCCCTGCTCATTGCAAACGGGGCTGTAACGGACACGGCCTGTTTCCATGACAGAATAGTCATTGGTCAAGAAGTTTTGAAGGTTGTTCAGCGCGTCCTTGCCTTGAATGAGGATCTCACCCATGTGGGACACATCGAACAAGCCGCAGGCAGTGCGGACAGCCATGTGCTCCTTGATAACGCCGGTCTCATACTGGACGGGCAGAAGAAAGCCGCCAAAGGGAACGATCTTTCCGCCCAATTCCTGGTGAAGTTCATACAGAGGGGTCTTTTTTTCCATATTTTCTCCTCCTTACAGACAGAGACATGCAAACCTGCATGCCTCTGTATTTTTACCTTCAGGATTCCCCCACTCATTCGGGGTTGCCTGGCGGGTGCTTTTCAGCTTTCCAGAGCTTCGTCCCAACCCGGTCTGTTTGCCTGAGAGATTTCGCATTCCCCTTCGGCGCCGACTAAACGGACTCTCCCGGGTCGCTCAACCGAAGTCGGTTTTTATTTTTTGGCAGCGCGCCTTAAATAAGCCGGAACGCCCAGATCATCCTTCTCCGCCTGGGGAGAGGGCTGCTGTTGCTGTTGATAGGGCGCAGGCTGCTGGGCTTGTTGCTGGTAGTTGGGTGCCTGCTGCACATAGGGATAGGGCTGCTGGAAGGCGGGGGCTGCCGGCTGCGGCATACCCATCAAAGGCATCTGGGGCGCAGGCCTTGCAGCGCCGGGGAAGAAGGACGACTCCTGATTGTCGTAGAAATTCTGAACGGATGGCGCTTCAAACCCGCCGGTCTCCTGCTTTTCAAGGGGCGTTCTGTTCTCATAGGGGTTCATCGCCGCGGTCGCGCTGCCATAGGGGATGCTGGCCTTAAACGGCTTTTTCTTGGGCTCTCGGGTGGGGAAGGCAGTCTTCTCAAATCCGGTCGCAATGACTGTGATATGGATCTCATCCTTGAGCTTTTCATCAATCCCGGCGCCAAAGATGATGTTGGCCTCGCTGTCCGCGCTCTCCTGGACAAGTTTGGCGGCCTCGTTGATCTCAAGGATGCCGATGTCCGGGGAACCGGTGATGTTGATCAGCAGCGCGCGGGCGCCGTCGATCTTGGTCTCCAGCAGCGGGCTTGCGATAGCGGCTTTGGCCGCGTCCGCGGTCCTGTTTTCGCCCTTGCCAACGCCGATGCCGATATGTGCCATCCCGCCGGATTCCATGACGGTCTTGACATCGGCAAAGTCCAGGTTGATCAGCGCAGGCAAAGCGATCAGGTCGGAAATGCCCTGAATGCCCTGGCGGAGCACATCATCGGCCACGCGGAAGGCTTCCAGCATGGAGGTGCCCCGGGCAACCACTTCCAAAAGGCGGTCATTGGGAATAACGACCAGCGTGTCAACAAACTGCTTCAGTTCGCTGATGCCCGCTTCGGCGTTGCGCATGCGCTGCTTGCCTTCAAACTGGAAGGGTTTGGTCACAACAGCGATGGTCAGGCAGTTGAGGTCCCTGGCGATGTCCGCGACCACAGGCGCAGCGCCGGTGCCCGTTCCCCCGCCCATGCCGGCGGTGACAAAAACCAGGTCCGCGCCTTTTAAGTGGGAAGCGATCTCCTCGCGGCTCTCTTCCGCAGCGCGCTTCCCGATCTCCGGTACCGCGCCTGCGCCAAGGCCCTTTGTCAGTTTTTCGCCGATCTGGATCTTTTTGTCGGCATGGGACGCGGTCAACGCCTGTTTATCCGTGTTAACGGCGATAAACTCAACGCCTTTGAGTCCCGCGTCCACCATTCGGTTGACCGCGTTGGCGCCGCCGCCGCCGCAACCGACGACCTTGATCGACGCGAAACTTGGAATGACTTCAGGCTCCACTTGCTTTATTTGCATGGAAGCTCCTCCTAATTATTTATTTGATCGCGTTCAGCCATTGAACAGGCCGCGCAGGAACCCGAGCAGGCCCGTCTGGTTGGCGGAAGCGGTGTTCTTGGTATCAATGATCAAATCCAGCAGCCCCAGGGAACTGGAATAGATGGCGCTGGACAGTTTGACTGCCTTGCGGGGAAGCTCGCGCACCGGGCGATCCATCTTTTCAGACAGATATTCGCGCCCGCCCTTGTTGATCGCAAGCCCGCCGCCAGTCAAGTAAACCGGAGACCAGTTGCCAAGGCGTACGCCCGAATCCTTGACAGCCTGAACGATCGCTTCGCAGATCTCTTCCGCCCTGGGCATCAAGATCTCTGCCACCTTCTCGCGGGTAAAAGTCTCCGTCGCGCCATTTGACAAGACCACGTCAAAGCTGTTCTTGGTGCTTGAAGCGCCATACTCAAATCCCCGCTTCAACTGCTCAGCAGAATCAAGCGGGACCTCCAGCCCATAGGCCAGGTCAGCCGCGATGTGGCCACCGCCCAAAGGCAGGTTTTTATGAAAAATGATCGCGTCCCCCTCAACGGCGATAATGTCGGTGTTGAGATATCCGATATCGATCAAAAGCGCGGTGCGGTCGCGGTCGGTTTCGGAAATAAACAGCATCCCCTCCCCAATCAGGGTGGAAAAGAAACCAGCCGCTGTTTTGCCAATGGCAAGAAGGCGTTGGGTGATGTCCTCAATGAAGAAGCGATCCGCGACCACATAGGAGATCAGCGCGCGCAATTCATTGCCATGCTGATTCAGGGGTTCGAGGGTCTTTTTGCCGTCGTCCACCACAAACCAGGCGGGGCTGCGGTGAATGGGCGTACCGGGAATCCCCTGTACCTGTTCGTCAGCAAGCGTAAACAACATCGCGATGTCCTTGGCGGTCACGCGGGGAGCGGCGCCTTGAAGGTCCACCTTGACCTCAAATGAATAGACTTTGGAAAACTGCCCCGGCACACCGCAAAATACTGATTTGACCGAGGTCCGCGCCTGGTCTTCGGCAGTCGCGATGGCAGTGCTGATCGCTTCATTGACCAGAGCACCGTTGTTCCACCTGGCATCGGCGTACCCGTCATAAGGGGTGGTCCCAGCGCCGATGATATCGCAGCGTTGTCTGGTGCTGACCTCCGCGATCAGTGCAACGATTTTGCTGGTGCCAAAATCAATGACGCTGATGGTGCTCCTCATCGCATTTCACTCCATTTCTTGGGCGTTTTTCGCATCGGAAGGATCAAATTTTCAGGTCTACGAAAAAACAGCACCCACGATTGACTTATTGTAACCTTTTTGTGATATATATGCAAGCCTTTACAAGGAAATCTCCCTTTGCGGCAAGCTGAAAATGACAAATTGTATCTTTCTGCGCCCTCAGTAAAAATCTGTTATTGCTCCGCTCTGTAAGTGGCTTCTCCGGGGCGTGTCGCCTCAATGATGCCGCCGGTCATGTGCCGTCTGCGGAGTTCGCTGACAACAGCGGCGACAGTGCCGACCTTGGCGTGCAGGTTGCTCTCGTCGCCGAGGTTGATCGTATAGCCGTCAATGGTCAGCAGCGTCAGGTTCAGGCTCTCCGCGATATCAATGCTTTCGATCTCTTTGGCCAACTGCCAGACGGCCAACTCATTAAACAATTCCAGCATTGTTTCTGTCTGGGTAGGATTGTTCGACGCCGGGAGAGTGCCCGGACTTTGGTGATCCGGCAGCGCCAGGCCGATCACTTTCATCAGGTTCTCTCCATCCCTCAGTTCCCTTGTCTTCTCCAAAATCATACCGTCTTTTGAGAGAACATAGCCAACGCCAAGGTGTGTAAAAAACGCGTACGGCCTGCGCTGGATCACCTTGATGTTGACGGTGCCCGGAATGATCTTTTGCATGGATTCAAAAATCAGGTAACGATTGGATTCCACGCCCTCACGTACTTTGTTCTCATTAACAAAGAAGAAAAACGGACTATGGTCTAATCCGGCAGCGTTTGCGACAGTTTTCCAAATCTCAGCCGTAGTGCCGCTGACATTGACCCTGCGGATCACAAACACCTGGAAAACCAGCAGCCAGAGAACAAAAGCGATGATCAGGACAATGACCAGGATTCTCAGTTTTCGTTTCGCTGGGTCTGTATCCTGAGGATCTGCTGGCGGGGGCATTTGCCCATTCTGCGGGTAAACTTCGGGATCATGAGCAAAAGCGCCGTCCTCTTTGTGCGCATATCCCCCGGCGTTCCCCGGAGGGCCCCATTCATTTTGCGGCGGTATGCCGGAAGGAAATCCGGGGTCATTCATATCTGCCTGAGAATAATCAGGCTGACCCTCCCAGGGGATATCAAAGATACCGGGAGGACGCGACGCATCAGCCCCGGATGCCTGGCCCAAATCGCGCGGATTTGGGCGGGGCGGCGTGCTGCCGCCATGCGGATATTGAGGAGCGGACACCTAAACTTCCTCTTTCAGTGATCTGACATAGGACTTAAACAACCGTCCCCGCTGTTCATAGTCACTGAACATGCCAAAGGAGGCGCAGGCGGGAGAAAACAGCACATTGCCGCCGGGCTGAGCCAGTTCCTGAGCCAAAGAAACCGCTTTTTCCAGGTCCTGAACAAAGCTGATCTGATCAAAGCCCTTATCGCGCAGTGCGGAAGCGATCTTTTCCTTTGTTTGCCCAAAAAGGATCGCGTGTGTGACCAGCCCTGAGCCGGAGATGGTTTCCGCCAAAGAAGCAAAGGAAACCTGCTTGTCATACCCTCCCGCGATCAGCACGGTCGGGGCAGCCATGGACTCCACCGCTTTTATTGTGGAATCCGGGTTGGTCCCCTTGGAGTCATTCAGATAACGGACCCCATTGATCTTCGCCGTAAACTCGATGCGATGCTCCACGCCCTTAAAGGACTGAAGCGCCTTGGAAATAACAGAAAGCGGAACGCCTGAGCGCACCGCGACGGCTGCTGCCGCAAGCGCGTTTTCAATGTTATGGTTTCCCGGGATCTGCAGCGCTTTTGCCTCGCATAAAGCATGGTACTCGCCGTTTTGAAGGAAAGCCAGTTTGTCATTATGAAGCACAACGCCGGTCTTAGCCTTGCCGCAGCGGGAAAACCAGGTGACCGGGGCGGGAAGGTCCCCCGCCATTTCCCTCAGCATCGGATCATCGTAATTCAAGATAGCAACGTCATTTTCCGTCATGTTTTGAAACATTTTTTTCTTCAGAGAAACATAACATTCCATGGTCTTGTGCCGATCCAGATGGTCCGGGGTAATGTTGAGCAGCGCCGCAGCCCTGGGGTGGAAGTTTTGGGCAGTTTCCATTTGGAAACTGGACACTTCAACGATCAGGACGTCATCGGCCTTTGCCCTTAATACAGCGGCGGACAAAGGATATCCGATGTTGCCTGAAACAGAGGCGTTACGCCCGGATTGATTAAAGATCTCGCCAAGAAGGGAAACCGTGGTTGTTTTACCATTGGTTCCGGAAACCGCAATGATCTCCTGCGTGGCGCAGGAGGCGGCGAATTCAAGTTCGCCGATGACCTGAAGCCCCATCTCCCCTGCTTTTTTTACAAGCGGCGCGTCACACGGGATGCCGGGGCTGATTAACAGATAATCACACCCTGAAAACAGCGGCTCGGCAGGCTGCCCGAAGCATTTTTTGCAATTGGGATGATTTAAGGTGTCCGGAAGCGAAGCAAGCTCACATTCTTTTTTCGAATCATTTAAAACGACAAAGGCGCCGATGGCAAGAAGCAGTTCCGTGGCCGCGACGCCGCTGCGGGCAGCGCCGACGACCAGAAAAGTTTTGCCGCGGTAATCTTTTATGGCTTGCTGATTGATCGCAGACAGGTCGGTTTGCATGTTGTATCCTCAGGGAGCAATGGGCAAGGCAGCCAGGGCTGCCAACACAGACATGATCAGAACCAGAATGGTGTAACGCCTGGCAATGGTGTTTTCGCTCCAACCGGACATCTCAAAATGATGATGGATGGGCGACATCTTGATCAGGCGTTTCCCGCCTGTAAGCTTGAAATAAACGCGCTGCGCGATCACCGAGAGGGAGGAAATGATCATGGTGATGCAAAGAGGGATCAGCCACAATTGCAACCTCAGCAGCATGGCGGCCCCCGTTAAAAGGCCGCCAATGAACATGGAGCCCGTATCACCCATGTAGATTTTGGCCGGATGCTGATTATAAACCAGAAAGCCCAGGCAAGCGCCCGTCAGCGCGAAACAAGCATAGGTGATGCCGGGATCGTTCAGGCTGCCGCCCTGGATCATCATCGCAACCGCGCCAAGACCGGCGCTGCCCGCCATGGTGACCGAACTCATCAGTCCATCCACGCCGTCCTGCAAGTTCGCGGAATTGGTCATGAAAACATACAACAAGGTCATCAGCGGAACATAGAAATAGGACAGATCCCAGGTGGTCTTTGTAAAAGGAAGATGGATGGCCGTGCCCACGATGCTTGAAGTAATCAAAGAGAAAATCAGGCCAACCGCGGTCTGGCCGATCAGCTTGTAGCGGGGCTTCAAGCCCGCATGATGGTTCTGAACATCCTTGATGTAATCATCCGCAAAGCCAATTCCAAGCCCGCCGAAAGCTGCAAGCATCAAAAGCAGAAGATGGTTGACCGGGCCGTTCAACTGCCCGATGATCAGGGAGGCGACAAGGACACCCAGCGCGATGATTAGCCCCCCCATGTTCGGGGGTTTTTCTTTTTTCTTTTTGAAAGAATCAGGTCCCAAATCATAGCCTGGCTGAACCATGCCCCTGGCCTTCATGAAACGGATGAAACCCGGCATCAATAAAAAGACAATAACCAGCGCGATGGCTGCGCTCAGCACCTCAAGCACCTTCTGATCCCTCTTCCTTCAGTTCCCTGAGCAGTTCCATGACGATCGTTTTCTCATTAAAGGGCCGCTTGATGCCTGCGATCTCCTGGTAGGTCTCATGCCCTTTGCCGGCCAGAAGAACCACATCCCCGCTTTTGGCGCTATTTAAGGCGTGTTTGATCGCCTCACGGCGGTTTTCAATCACAATGTAGGCCCCGCCGGTTGGTTTGATGCCCTGTTCAATGGCGCCCAGGATATCATTTGGATCCTCCCTGCGCGGGTTGTCGCTGGTCAGGATTGAAAAATCCGCCAGTTTGCCCGCGATCGCGCCCATCAGCGGGCGTTTGCCATGATCCCGGTCGCCGCCGCAGCCAAACACAACAATCAGGCGGCCTTTGATAAATTCCCGAATCGCAGTTAAGATGTTGTCCAGCGCGTCAGGAGAATGGGAATAGTCCAAAACGACCTTGTATTCCGTATGGGTGTCCAGCACCTCCGCCCGTCCCGGAACGCTGGTCACGCTCTCAAGCGCGCGGCAGATGACCTCCGGGTCAGCGCCCACGATCAGACCGATGCCGGCTGCAGCAATGGCATTGTAAATATTGAACATGCCCATCAGCTTTAATTGGACGGGGTAATACTTGTCATTCCAAAGGCTCAGGAGGAAAGAAACGCCGTCCTCCCTGATCTGAATGTCCCGGGCGAACAGGTCAGCGTTGGTGCAGATGGCATAGCTGATTTTTGGCATCGTCAATTCCTGGCTCAGTTTCAAAACCCAGGAATCATCCAGGGAAACAACCGCATTCTTTACCACGCCAGACATGAAGAAACTGCGCTTGGCCTCGTAATAATTCTCCATGGTGCCAAAGAAATCCAGGTGATCCTGGGAAAGGTTGGTAAAGCACCCGGCTTCAAAAGTGATGCCTTCCAGCCTGCGCATCCAGATCGCGTGCGCGGAAACCTCCATCACCGCGTAATCACATCCGGCATCGACCATTTTGCGTAAAGTCATATGCAGATCAATGGGATCGGGCGTGGTCAGATTGCTGTTAATCCACTGATCGCCGATCATGTTCCCGGTCGTTCCGATCAGCCCAACCTTGTGCCCGGATGCCTCAAGAATTGCCTTGACCAGGTAACTGGTGGTGGTTTTCCCCTTGGTTCCGGTGATTCCGATCAATTTTAAGTGCTGGTCGGGAAAACCATAAAAAGCGCGGGCGATTAAAGCCATCGCCGCCCTGTCATTGGATACCCTTAGTTGAGGAACCTTGATGTGTTCCTGAATCTCCGTAACCACAAGCGCAGCAGCGCCGTTATCCACAGCCTGCTGCGCAAAACGATGGGCGTCAAAATGTGCCCCTTTGATGCAAAAAAACAGTCCATGATCTGACTGCTCCCTGCTGTCGGCACTGAGGCTTAAAATTTCACAATCCCCTGTTAACTCCAGGGAATAATCCAAAGCCTCAACCGCAAGCTGAGAAAGTTTCATACATACCTCGCAACAAAAGTATCATTGACCGTTTGAGGCGCTCCCCCTGAATGCAGCGGGGCGGCTTTCATCCGGCAAGCGCATCGCCTGGATGTTGATCGTTTCCTCATATCCGGCCAGGCGCATCCCCAGGTTATCAACCACATAACGGAAAATTTCAGAATCGTTGATCTTGCATTCATATTCGTCCTGCAAGCGTTTCTTTTCCGTGGCAGCAGCCTGATAGCGTACGCCTAACTGAGCATACTCTGCCTTGAGGCTTTCAGTCAAGGCAATTTTGCTTCCGATCATGATCAGACTGAAAATAACGCAGAGGAATAACGCGGAAAATGCCCACTTTAATGAAATATTGTAAGCAGGTTTTGTGACCTCAGCCGCGACAAACAAATCACGGTTGTCCATCTCCCCCCTGTTTTCTACATTAACATGGGAAGACACAACAATTCGCTCATGCTGCATAAACTGATTTCCAGTCATGATGTGCTGTTTGTAAGTTGGCTGCCTGGTCTTTTGCATTTCAGTTTCCTCTTAATAAATGTTTACTGTCCATCTTTTAATCTGCTTTTAGCACGCGCCTGGATCTCGCTGATGGCCTGGAGCGGGTTGGGGTATTCCTTCTTGAAGCGCTCACGCTCCTGCCTGGCTTGTTCATCAGACTTGATCAGAACATACTCTGTGGTTCCTGAGACCTGAACGCCTTGAGCGTCGCTTAAGAACAGATCCCGAAGCGCTGAGGGAAGCAGAACCCTGCCCTGGGAGTCAAAACCCAGCCCATCAAAGGAGTACATCGCGAACCTGGAAAGAAAGAACTCCGCTGCCACGTCCTCGTGGCTCAAACGGGCGAGCATGTCCACCTTCTCTTCCCAAACTTCATACGGATAAATGGCGATGGAATCCTGAGCCATGTTGACCCCAACGATGATCCTGTCCCCAAGAAGGTTTCTGAAAGTTTGGGGAACAATGACGCGGCCTTTACTGTCAATAGAATGGTTGTATACCCCGATGAAGCCCAGGCGCCGGGAGGACAGCCTTTGCTTTTCGTTTTTTTCTTCAGGCCCTTGTTTTTGGGGCAGGTTTCCCTCATCCGGCAAGTTTTTCACCACCATTCACCACTTATCACCCTTTTCGTACACAAATTACCACATTCTGCCCACGCGCGTAAACAAAGCCCGAAGCATGGCTTCGGGCTTTGGGTGTTCATCGCGGATTATTCGGCAGGATAAAGAGAAAACAGCGAATGTCTGTTCTTATTCCTGCCTTTCAATATAAGAACGTTTGTTTTGCGTTTTTGATGGTTTTGTATTATAATCCGATATAAGACATTTGTTTTTGTGAATTTTAATGATTTTATGTTTTTGAAACCTTTGGCTCATTTTGGGATTTTCTTTGGCCCTGCAAAGAAGCTCATCATATGGCGTTCTGAATGCTATGATTCATGCGGCATAAAAACGGCAGGAATTTGGGGATGAAAACGGAAAGTCAATTAGAAAAGTATAATTATGGGCGGCATTGCCCAAAAGAGTTTGGATGCATCCCATAAAAGGTGAAAATAAAGCTGAATCAGATCAAAATGAAGGGCAAGACAGCGGCATCGGTGTCATAAAGTGGTGACAATTTATTGATCCGGCAGTTGTACCAGCGAAAAATCGGTACAGTCACAAGAGGTGAACCAATAGCGAACACCGTTTTTAACCCCTGTAAAGGCACTTGAGCACGACATACCGTGCAGATGCCCGTAAACCACATCGTCCACCTGATGATCCTCAAGAAGCGCTGTGACCGCACTGTCTTCTCCCTTGGAGGACACGGGCGGAAAGTGGCAAAGCGCGACCAGGCGGCGTCCATCACGCAGCTTTTGAGCCGATGACAGTGACAATTCCAGCCGTATCAATTCCCTTTGGTAAATTTTTTCCGCTTCGGGCCCATACTCAGAGCTTCCGGGCGCGTTCCATCCCCTTGTCCCGCAAAAGACCGTATCGTTTACAAGGACAGCGTCATTTTGAAGAGCGAAGATCCCTTCAGGCAAACACGCCCTGACACGGCTTATGGAACTCCACCAGAAATCATGATTGCCTTTAATGATGATCTTGCTGCCCGGTAAAGCCGCGATCGCCTGAAGATCGTTGACTGCGTCCTCAAGCCGCATCGCCCAGGAGATGTCCCCGGGGATCAAAACAACATCATGGGACCTGACCCTTTTTTTCCAGTCATGGCTGATCTTTAAAAAATGCCCTTCCCAGTGCGAACCGAACAAGTCCATGGACTTATCCTCCCCGCCCGGCAAGTGCAAATCGCTGATAGCAAATATCCTTGATGACTCAGTCATCCAGCTCCTCGTTGTCCATGCTCTCTTTTTCGCTCATCTCTTCAAGCGACATCGCGTCACCCAGGGCATGGAACTCCTCGTCCTCGTCCACGGAAACCTCCGGCATGATCTCCTCCATCCCGGAAACAGGATTTAAGCCGATCTCAACCGGTTCATCTGTTTCGTCCTTTTCACCCTTCTGCTTGTTCATTTCCCTGAGGCAATAAAGGCACACGTCTTTGCCGGGCAGGGCAGGCGACTCATTGCAGGATGTGCACATCTCAATTTCATCCCTGTTTGATTTGCCGTGAAGTTCGCGGTAGCAAACCTTGCACATGGTATCTGTCTCGTTCATGTAATTCAGCTCACAACGAGGACATTTCGTTAAACCCATCAGGACCTCCAAGAATATTAATCCGTGGGCATTATATATGCGTACCATGGCGTTGGCAAGATGTTTTAATCAAATAGAGTGATTTTTTTATCAACCTTCTGACTTTCGCCTTTTTTTCATTATTTTAAGACCGAAAGCAGACTTGTCCCCGCTGGTGTTGACATAGACCGGCGAAATGCGTTTTCGCCTGCGGCGCAGCGCTTCGCCAGCCGTTACATTGTAGGCAGGCAACCCGGCAGTCCGGTTTTTTGTGACATTCAGCACAAGGGAGACGCCGATGACATTGGTCAGAAGATTGGAGCCGCCATAGCTGAGGAAGGGCAGCGGAATACCGGTGATGGGCATCAGGCCGATTGTCATGGCGATGTTCTGAAACACGTGGATAAAGAGCATGGCCATCACGCCGATGATCAGCAACCTTCCAAACTTGTCGTAGGTGAAACGCGCCAAGTAGAGCATGCGAAGGATAATAAACAAGAACAGCAAAACGATGACCGAAGTCCCGGCAAAGCCAACAGCTTCCCCGATGGTCGCGAAAACAAAGTCCGTCCAGTCTTCCGGAACAAAGTCCAATTGACTCATGGAACCGGGCACAAACAGCCCCCTGCCGGTCATGCCGCCGGCGCCGATGGCCTGCTGGGAACGGAGAAGCTGCAGGCCCTCGTCAAGGTTGTAAGCATGGGGATCCAAAAAAGCCAGAATGCGCGCAAAGCGGTAGTCATTGCTTCCGCCAATGATGCCGTACGCAAAAATGGCCGCAACCCCAAGAATGACCACAGAACCGATCAGCAGGATCCACTTCCAGTCCACACCGCCAAAAATCAGCATGATAAAAGCGATACCAAGCATGACCAGAACGCTGCCTGTTTCCCCTGAAAGATAGGTGATCGCTGCCGGTACCAGGGTGAAAATGCCGATCCTTACAACAGAACGGAGGTTGCTCATTGGTTTTTCGCTCTGGGACAGTTCCTTGCCCAGCATCAGCATGATGGTGATCTTGGCGAATTCACTGGGCTGAAGCATGCGGCCCAGGCTCAATTGAAACCAGGCTTTAACTTCGCGGATGGCGGAGGAGGTGACCAAGACCACGAACAGGAAAATAACGATCGCGAAATAATAAAGCGCCGCGAAAGTTTTAAAATGTTCGTAGGGGATGGACACAACGAACCACACAACAGCCGGTGAAGCAACTACGAAAATGGCTTGCCAGGATCCGGTATTGGATGCCAGAATGCGGTTTAATAGAGGCAGGTCCTGGGAGACCGACGGGTCAAAGGTAGCAACTGAAATAGCAAGCACGCCAGAGAACATCAGCGCGTAAACGGCGATGAGCAAAATAAAATCAAAATGCGGTCTGGACCGCTTGTCATCATACTGGCTCATATCAATCCTTCAGCCAGTCCCGGATACGCTGGAACAGGCTCTTGTGTGTTTTTTTGAAGTCAGGGACGGGTTCTAAATCGCCATTGACAGCGCGCAAAAGGGCTTCAAAGCTTGCGGTTATATTTTCATCTTCGGTTTGCGCGGCGGTCTTTCCGTTCAGCAGCGCCTGATAGATCAGGGGGGATTCCTCAATTACGCCCAAAAGCGGCAGATCAAGCGAGGACGCGATGACGTTTGGCTGAGGTACAGCCCCGGAATAAACAAGCTCTTTATTAACCCTGTTCAGGATCATGCTTGGGCGCAGGCCGGCGGCGTACAGCTGATTAGCCAGCTTTTCTGCGCTGCGAATAGACACGGGATCCGGCGTCAGCACCAAAAGAACCTCATCTACGATATTGGTGAAATTATTCACGCCGCGGCCAAGGCCGGCAGGCCCGTCCACCAAAACCAGATCAAATCGGCGCGTCAAGGTCCTTACAACCTTCTGCAAGTCTTTCTTTTGAAAGTCCTTGGGCTTTGCCTGCTGCCCGCCTACGATGAGGCAAAGGTTCTTAAACTCATCATGCCAGATGAGCGCCTGATCCAAGGTGCAGCGATGCTCAACCAAGTCTTTCAGGTCATAGAGGACCTTGTCCTGCAGATGAAGCAGCAGATCCAAACTGCGCAGGCCAATATCCCCGTCCACCAGAGCCACGCGCGACCCCTGTCTGGCAGCGGTCACAGCCAAGGCAGCGGCCAGGGTGGATTTTCCCACCCCACCCTTTCCGGAGATGAGAAGATATGATTTGCCCATGTTCTTCCCTCCTGTCAAGGCATTAATTGGTTGCCGGGCACCACGGGAACCTCTCCTGTGAATTTGTTTTTATCATCATACCACCAGCCGATGAAGTCGCGCGCCGCGCGGGTCGCTTCGGCGCCGGCTTTGCCGTTTGGTATCAGCACGACCACCGCGATTTCAGCCGGCGTGGTGAAGGGCGTCAGCGCGACAAACCAGCCGTTGTTTTCAAGATCCAGCTTGATGCCGCCGATGGTGACCTGGGAGGTTCCCGTTTTCGCCCACAATTCGTCTGTGTAAGCGAAACCGTCAAAATAGCGCTTGGCCGTACCGGCCTCGTCAACCACGCCCTTCATCCCTTCTTTAATGTATGGCATATAGGGTTCCGCGCCATCCAGGTAACCAAAAACACTGGGCTGGTACTGGTTTAGGATCTCGCCCTCCGGAGAAATGATAGAATCCACGATAGACAGGTTGTACACCGTGCCGCCGTTGCCGATCGCCGCCACATAGCGGGAGACCGCGGCCGGGGTTAAAAGCGTGATGGACTGGCCGATGGCCATCTGCACTTCCAAACTTCCGCCCCACTTGATGTTGTTGAGAGAATACCAGATTTCTCCAATGACCGCCTGCAGCCACACCATGTCGCGGGTCATGTTCAACTCCGCCATCAAAATCGGGCGCATGGCGTTGGCCCAATCATCCTGGTGGGTAACCAAAGCCATGTCCATTAACTGTTTGATGCAGGCGTCCAGGCGAACATCGTCATAGCTGATGCCGTAGCTGGCGCCGACATTTTGAAGGTGCTGCTTGATCTTGGCTGCGGTCAGAAGCGGACGGCTGGTCTCCTGGGCGTCAACAGGGTTGGTGGGATCATACAGCGAAGTCTGGTTGCCCACCACGCTCCTGGCTTCGCCCGGGAGCTGTATGCCTGTTCTTGTTGTCAGGCCCATTTTGGCAGCGTACTGGTACAAAAGGTTGCTGCCGGTATCGCCATAGAGTTTTCCGGCCAGGGTATAGAAGAAATAGTTGCAGGACTTGGATAGGCCGGACACGATGTTCAGGTTCGCGTGCTGATACCGGTATCCTTTCGCGATCCAGCAAATGGGCGCGTCCTCTACTTTGTTGGTGTACTTCATGTAGGGGCCTTCATCGGAGATTGTCTCATCAACCGTCAGCCTGCCGTTGGTGAGGGCGGCCAGGCCGGTCACCATCTTGAAAATGGAGCCAGGCTCGGCACGGGACTGAATGGAGAAGTTCCACAAAGGCCGCCTCTCATCCATCAGAATCTCCGCGACTTCTTTGCCGCCGGCCACCATGGCGTTTAAGTCATAGGTGGGATGCTGGGCCATGGCCAGCACCTTGCCGGTCTGCACCTCCACCACCATCATGGTGCCGGTGTCGGCCAACTGCAGGGGATACTCGATGAAATCCCGCTGCTCAAGCTTGGCCTTGTTGGCCTCGCGCCAGCGGTCGCGGAACATTTCCTTTTCCTGCACGCCGCGGGTAAACTCAACATTGGCAGCGATGGCGCGCTCGGCCTCGCGCTGATAAGCCTCAATGATGGTCAGTTTGACGTTGTTGCCGTCAACAGGCTGGGTGTAGGACAGCTGGCGTGTTTGGCGGCCCTGATTGTCTTTTTCCATCACCCGGCTGCCGGTGCGGCTGGAGATGTTCGCCGTGAGCCAGTTTTCCATGGATTTTTCAATGCCGTCCTTGCCGATGATGTCATTGAGGGCGTAACCCATGGGCTTCAGTTCGGTCTGATAATTATCAGACTCGGATATGGGGCCCACATAGCCGATGACCTGGGAGGCCACGGTGCTCCTTGGATAAACCCGCTTCTCCCCCACCTCAATGCCCATGCCGGGCAGGCTCATGGACAGGCCTGAGATCTCCTGGACAGCCTCAAAGGGAATGTTGTTCGCGATGACGATGGGCAGGGAATTGAAGATGTTCATGCGCATCTCAGAATACACCGCCATGACCTGGCGAATGGTCTCTTCGTCAAGCGCGGGATCGATCAGGTACAACTTTAAAAGATGGTTGTAGCAGTCCTCCGCCGTTGGGAAACGGTTGGTCGAAAGATAGTGGTTCGCGCGCCACTGGCTCTCGCGGATGGCCAGGGCTTTTTCAGAAACGCCGGAGCCGAAGTTAAACTCCCACAAGGTGGTCTCGGGGTTGCGCTGAATAACAAATTCATTCTTGAACTTGCTGCCGTAGGACTCCACGATCTCCTTTGCCTTTAAAATTGAAGGGGTGAACTTTTTATAATAGGATTCCTTCAACTGGGTGTTTGACAAAAGAAAGGTCAGGTTGTAGACATCCTCGCTCATCGCGAGAACGACGCTTTCCGCGTCCGTGATCATGCCGCGCTTCCCGGTCAGACGGATGGTTTTGTAACTGCCGGTCTCCGCAGACTGCTGGTACTGATCCGCGTTGACAACCTGCAAATCATACAGTTTAAACAACAAAGCGGAAAAAAGGAGAACCACGACCACGCCAAAGATAATGAAACGCCTGATCATGGATTTTTCGACTTTCACTCTTCATTCGCCTCCTCTTTGGGGTCATCCGGCTCAGGTACCGGCTGAGCCTGCGTTTTTTCAGAAGGCTTTTCCTCCCTGGGTTTCTTCTTTAAAAACTGAAATACTGGTTTTTTCTGGACCGGGGCTTCATCCGGCACCATCGCCAACTGACGCAGCAGATCGCGGTCCGTTTCAAGCTCCTGCTCCTGGATCATTTTGCTGGCTTTCCGGCGGCGCTTGTACAGGCCCAAAAAGGATCGGACCGGAAACATCACAATGCAGCAAGCCGCCGTGTACACCAGGGTGTAGAAAATGCGGAGAAAGTGGTTAAAACTGATGTCGATGCCTGACAACGCGATGTAGATCAGCATCACGCCTTCATACAGGGCAACCAGCATCAGGGAGTTGAGCAAGATGCGCAGGTGGGCGTTGAGGTCATAGGGGGAATCGCGCCTGATGCGGATGCGGATTTTTTTCTTGATGAAGGGCGCCTTGAGTTCCGCCGCAGCCTCGCTTTGTCGCTGCGCCTGGCGAATACGCCGTATTTCACGCTTGATATCCGACATGTCAGCAAAGACCTGCGCGCACAAAAGCGCCAGTACCGGATAAATGAGCAGGTAGAACAGCGGGATGGAATAGCTCATCGCTTCCAGGATCACGCCCACCATGGCACCCGATATGAAAGCATACAGTTTTCCATAGCTGACCGTCATAATGGCGATGATGACCATCAGAAGATTGGGCATCACGCCGTTAATCTTCAAATGGGGCATCACGGTGGTCTGAAGCAGAAAGAACAGCACGATCAGGAAGATAACCTTGAAAAACTTGATGGCCGCTCTGACGACATGACCGCCCCTTGACAAGACAGAAGGCATGACTAATCTTCCTCTACCGTCAGCGAGCCTGGACCAAGGGTTGGAGAAGGGCTGGGCGTGATGGGCTCGGCTGAGGGCTCAACGGTCGGTGTCGCGTCAATGATTACAGGCGCGTTGTAAACGCCGTCTTCATCCTGGGGCGCCGGGGTACGGGTTTGATCCGGCGCGGGCGATAAGGTCGGTGTAGGGCTGATCTCCGGCGTCATGCTGACCTCAGGCGTCGCGCTTGCATCAGGATCCGGCGAAGGCGGAGCCTGTCCAATCAGGGTGGGCACAGGCCGGATGGAAGGCAGCGGAACAAAGGTGGGCTCTGCCGGAATAATCTTATCAGCCGGGCTTGAAGCCCTGGTATAGCGGTACACGATCACATACTCAATATGATCAAAATCCGTGATGGGTTCAAGAACAATGTACTGCTTTGAATCCTGCATCCCGCGGGTCGACTCGCGCACGCGGCCAATCGGGATGCCTTTGGGCAGGCCCGTATTCATGCCGGAGGTGACCACCATGTCGCCGGGTCTTGGCAGGGTCGTGTAGGTCAGGTAGTACATCCTGCAAAACGCCTCGCCGTCAATGGCCAGGGTTCCTGACACAGTCCCCGGATCACGGTTTGACTCGATCAGCGCTTCAACATAGCAGTCCGAATCGATGATGCCGCGGACTTTGGTGGAATCCGGCAGGGTGTCAAAGGTGACGCCCACCAGAGAGCCCGGGACAACAACGGCCATGTTGTCAGAAACCCCATGATTGCTGCCCACGTCAAGCGTGATGACATAAGAATAGTTGCTGGTATCCCGGCCGATGATGTTGGCTTTGATGCCATTCAGACTGGGATTGCGAAGCACTTCATCATTTAAGTCGGCATAGGCCTGCAGCTGCTGCTGCAGGGAGTTGGCCAGCATGGCCTGGTCAGTCAGTTCGTCCACCCGGTCGCGCAAAAGGTTGTATTCATATTCCCAGTTGCTGCGCAGCTTGAGCATCCGCAGATACTCAACCACAAAATCGGTTCCCCCGGCAAAAGCCCGCTGAACCGGCGTGATAATGCGCGCCACCATTTGCCTTGGCGCCTGGAGAATGGGCGTGTCAAACAGCTGGGATAAAATCATCACAGCGATAACAACCAGAAGCAAAACCGCCACAACAAGGCCTAAAAAACGGCTGATGCCGCGCTGACGGTCCTGAGCGGACTGTTGCGGCTTGCTGCTGTTTGCCGGTTCTTTTTCTTTTTTTCGCTTAAAGAACTTAGGCATTGTCATCTCGCAGGAAGTTGGATCTGATCAGCTTCTGCAGGAGCTCGCTGTGCTCTGCCATGGTGCCGACTCCATTGACTGCGGTCATCATCGGATCCTTTGCCAAAGTGATTGGCAAATTCAGTTCTGAAGCCAGGAAGCGATCAAGCCCGTACAACTGTGAGCCGCCGCCCACCAGGAAGATACCTTTTCTTAAAATGTCACTGCACAATTCAGGAGGCGTCTTGTCCAGAATCTCGCGGATGGTGTCCAGGATTTTTTGACAAGGCTCTTGAAGCGCGGCATAAAAGCGGCTGGACGCGATCTCCGCGGTCTGGGGAAGCCCGGTGATCAGGTCCCGTCCGCGAACCACGACCTTGCGCTCATCTGAAGACGGAAGGGCGCTTCCCCAGTCGATCTTGATGTCTTCAGCCATCCGGTCGCCGATGAGCATGTTGTGCTCATGCTTGATCAAGTCAATGATCACATTGTCCATCTTGATGCCGCCATGCGGAATGGAGCGGGAAAGCACAATGCCGCCAAGCGCGATGACCGCGACCTCTGTCGTTCCGCCGCCGATGTCAACCACCATGCTGCCTTCCGGCTCAAACACGGGAAGGCCAGACCCCAAGGCTGAGGCAAAAGGCTTGTCAATCAGGTGAATGGCGTTTTTTCTGGCGCCTGCGCTGGCTGCTGCCTCCCGGATCACGCGCTTTTCAACAGGCGAAATGCGGCTTGGAACCGTAATGTACACACGAGGCTTGACCAGATGGGAGACACCGATGGCTTTTCTGATGAAGTAGCGCAAAATGATCTCAGTCAGGTCAAAGTCCTTCACCGTGCCATCCTGAAGCGGGCGGATCGCTACATCGCCTGCGGACGTCCTGCCAACCAAAGCCAAAGCGTCCTGCCCGATGGCCTTGATGGTTCTTTTTTCACTACCTGTGACAATCAGCAAGGTGGGTTCGTTGATCTGAACCCCCTTTTTGCGGACATGTACCAAGGTATTGGACGTCCCTAAATCTATGCCGATATCTGGCGCGATGATTGCCATGTAATGCCTTCCATCCCTTACAGTAAGTTAATTTTTTTAAGCAGTTCACGGACCTTTGAGGTAGGCAAACCGACAACATTGGTATAACTGCCCCTGATCTCCTCAACGTACATGGACGCTATGCCCTGGATGGCATACGCGCCGGCCTTGCCAAACGGTTCGCCGCTTTTCACATAGTCAGCGATCTCTGTTTCATTCAGGCGCGTGAACAGCACCTGAGTAACAACATGGTCCAGCAATTTCCGCCCGTCCGAAATCACGCAGACGCCTGTGTGAACCTGATGCCAGACGCCGCTTAAAAGGCGGAGCATCCTTGCGGCGTCCTGATCGTCTTGAGGCTTGCCCAGGGACTCCCCATTGATGCTGACCAGGGTGTCCGCCGCCAGCACCACATCCTCCTTAAAACGCTCCGCAGCCGCCTGGGCTTTGCGTTCAGCCAATTGGCTGACCACCTCTTCCGGGGAACCAAACAAGGCCTCATCCACATCCGGGCTGAACACGATAAACTCAAGGCCCATCCGGCTTAGCAGTTCCTGCCGCCTGGGTGAGGAGGATGCTAAAATCAGTCGTCGCGTCACAACAGCCATCCTTTCCCGAATGGTCCTGTTATTATACCATAAAATGAAGCAATTTGTTCTTTAAGTTTTAACAAAATTAACATGAATGACATAATTCAAGCGGCTTCACTCAGCGGGCAGCCGTCCCCGTTTAGCACAATCCCTCAATCTTAAACAGAGAACAGGCATTTTTGCAGGTGAGAAGGGCCGTTTCCTCCAAAGACAAGGATCGTATCTCAGCAAGAAGCTTGCAGACTTCTGAAACCTTTGATGGATCATTGCGTTTGCCCCGGAAGGGAACAGGCGAAAGATAAGGGCTGTCCGTTTCGATCAAAAGGCGGTCCGGGCTCACAGCCTTGGCCGCTTCACGCAGGTTGTGCGCATTCTTGAAGGTCAGCGAACCCGCAAAAGATATATGAAAACCCAGACGCTCATATTCCCTGGCGCTTTCAGCGCTGCCTGAAAAGCAGTGAAGCACGCCTTTGGGGAGCTTGTCTTTTCGCGCGCTGAGCAGCTCCAGCATCCGTCCGTGCGCATCCCTTACATGCAAAATCACAGGCATTCCCAATTCAAAAGCCAGGTCCAGCTGTTTCATCAACAACTCTTCCTGAAGGGCTCTTGGCGAAAAATCATAATAGAAGTCAAGCCCGATCTCCCCCAGCGCGACCACCTTGTCATGTTTGAGCAGACCTCTGATGTCTTCAAGATCAGTTGGCTTCGCTTCCGCCGCCTGATGAGGGTGGATGCCGGCAGCCGCGTAAACAAACGGATAAGTTTCCGCCAGCTTGACACAAGCATTTGAAGACGCAAGATCGCTGCCGCAGGTAAGGCAGGCGGCGATCCCCTTTTCCTTCAGGGAAGCAATCAAGCTGTCCCTGTCCGGATCGAACTGCTCATCATCCAGGTGGCAGTGGGAATCAAAAAGAAGATCCCCCCGCATCAGGAAATGTCCATCCCGTCTTCAATGCCTTCATCCACTGTCAGCAGTTTCAAAACGCTGTCATCCGCGTTTGAGGCGCAAAGCAGCATGCCCTGTGACTCGATGCCGCGGATCTTGCGCGGGGCGAGGTTGGACAAGAGAACCAGGGTTCTGCCGACCAGGTCTTCGGGCTTATAATGAAGGGCAATGCCTGAGAGAACGGTGCGCTCCTCTTCCCCCACCTTCAGGCGGAATTTTAGCAGTTTGTCGCTCTTCTCCACCTTTTCACAGGCCAGCACCTTCGCTGTTTTCAGACGGATCTTCTGGAAGTCGGCGATGTCGATGACCGCTTCTTTCTCTTTCTCATCGTTTTCAGGCGCGCTCTCCGCTTTGGCGGGCGACAGCCCCAGCTCAATGTCGTTTTCCGCCTCAAGCAAGGGCAATTCCACCTTGATGTCGATGCGCGGGAAAACAGCCTCGCCCTTTTTGACCGTTTGCCCGGCCGGCGTCTTCCCAAAAGCGGACAGCGAGTCCCAGGTCATGAGCGAGGGATCTGAAACGCCCAGTTGGGCAAAGATCTTCTCCGGCGTCGCAGGCATCACAGGGCTGATGAGGACCGTCACAAAACGCAGGCTTTCAGCAAGGACATACAGCACGGTCTTTAGCCTGCCGCGGCCCGACTCTTCCCGGCCAAGGATCCAGGGCTGGGTCAAATCAATATAGCGGTTGCAGGCGGAAATGACTTTCCAAATCTCGGCAAGCGCCTGAGGGAACTGGAGGGCGTCCATCTCCTCCTCAAAGCGCTTTGGCAGCAGCTCTACCTGTGAAATCAGGTCTTGATCCACATCCTCATAGGCCTCAGGCTGCTGAACCTTGCCGTCAAAGTATTTTTCGATCATCGCGACAGTGCGGCTTAGCAGGTTGCCCAGATCATTGGCCAGGTCTGAGTTGACCCTGGTCATCATGGCTTCGTTGGTGTAATTGCCGTCTGACCCAAAGGGCATCTCGCGCATCAGGTAGTAACGCAGCGCGTCGGCGCCAAATCGCTTGACCACAGGCCTCGGATAAACCACATTGCCCTTTGACTTGCTCATTTTATCGTTGTTAAAAAGCAGCCAGCCGTGCCCAAAGACCTGCTTGGGCAGGGGCAGCCCCAGGGCATGGAGCATGATGGGCCAGTAGATGGTATGGAAGCGCACGATCTCCTTGCCCACCAGCTGCACATTCGCGGGCCAGAAGGTTTTCATCAGGCTGTCATCCTCTGACATGTAGCCCAGGGCGGTGATGTAGTTGCTCAGCGCGTCGATCCAGACATAGATGACATGATCCGGATCAAAGTCCACCGGAACGCCCCACTTGAAGGTGGTTCGGCTGATGGACAGGTCCTGAAGCCCGGGCAGAAGGAAATTTTGCAGCATTTCATTCGCCCTGGACGGCGGCTGGATAAAATCCGGATTCTCCCTGATGTAGTTGATCAGCCAGTCCTGATACTTGCTCATGCGGAAGAAATAACTCTCCTCACGAACCAGTTCGGTCTCCCTGCCGCAGTCGGGGCAAAGCTTGCCTTCCTTGAGCTGTGAAGCGGTCCAGTAGGCTTCGCAGGGCGTGCAATACTGACCCTCATAGGCGGATTTATAGATGTCTCCCTGGTCATAGAGTTTGCGGAAAATCTTCTGCACCGCCTTCATGTGGCGCTCATCGGTGGTGCGGATAAAGTCATCATAGCGGATGTTCATTAATTCCCAGAGTTTTTTGGTATCCGCGACAATGTCGTCCACAAATTTCTGCGGCGGGACGCCCGCTTCCTGGGCGCGGCGCTCGATCTTCTGTCCGTGCTCGTCCGTTCCGGTCAAAAAGTATGTCTTATGGCCGGTCAGGCGCTTAAAGCGGGCCATGGTATCGGCGGCGACGGTGGTATAGGTGTGCCCGATGTGCATATGTCCGCTGGGATAATAAATGGGCGTTGTGATGTAAAAAGTCTGCTGATCCTGCATACACTTTCCTCCCGGTTAGTTCTGCGCCATTATATTGCGTTTGTATTGTATGGTCAAGGCAAACGCGGCTGCGCCACAAAAAAGCGCCGGTTTAAGAGCGCTTTTTTGCAGGAAATGAATTTAGTTTGTCATCAAGGTCTTTTCTGCTTCATCCGGCACAAAAGAGTCCTTTTTTTCTACTGTGAAATCCAGTTTTTCGCCTGAAGCGAACATGGTGACCTTGTCGCCTTCCCTGATGCTGCCGGAGATCACCGCACTGCTCAGGGCGTCCTCTACCATCCTCTGGATGGCGCGGCGCAAGGGCCTGGCCCCGTACTGCGGGTCAAAACCGGCCTTGGCCAAAAGAGCCACCGCGTCCTCGCGGAAAATCAGTTCAATGCCGCGCTCCTTCATGCGCTTGGCAATAACCTCCAGCATAAGTTTCGCGATGGCCGCGATTTGCTCATCTGACAATGAATGGAAAACGATGATTTCATCCAGCCGGTTTAAAAATTCGGGTCGAAAAACCCGCTTGATCTCGTCCATGACACGGGTCTTCATGTCCTCATGATCCATCATTTGAGCCATACTGCTGCCGCCAAAGCCCAAAGAACGGCCGGTGGACAGTTGGGTGGCGCCCGCGTTTGAGGTCATGACGATGATGGTGTTTTTAAAGCTGGTCACACGCCCTGTGTTGTCGGTCAGCCTTCCATCTTCCAATATCTGCAGCAGCATGTTGAACACATCCGGGTGGGCTTTCTCGATCTCATCAAACAGGATGACGGAATAAGGCTTGCGCCGGACGGCTTCCGTCAACTGGCCGCCTTCCTCATAACCCACATAGCCCGGCGGGGAGCCCACCATGCGCGACACGGTGTGTTTTTCCATGTACTCGCTCATGTCAAGGCGGATCAAGGCATCCTCATCCCCAAACATCGCTTCGCCCAGGGCACGGCACAGTTCTGTTTTGCCAACGCCGGTGGGGCCAAGGAAGATAAAGGAACCGATGGGACGATTGGGATCCTGCAAACCGGCGCGTGCACGGCGGATGGCCTTGCTGACAGCGGACACCGCCTCATCCTGGCCGATGACCCGTTTGTGCAGGGTTTCTTCAAGCTGCATCAGTTTCGCTGACTCAGCCATGTTGAGCCTTTGAACCGGGATACCCGTCCAGCTGGCAACGACATAAGCGATGTCATCCTCCGTAACGACCGGCTGCAGGCTGTCCTTTTGGGTGAGCCAGCTGCTGCGCTCTTCTTCGATCTTTTCGCGCATCATTCGCTCGCTGTCGCGCAGGTCCGCTGCTTTTTCATAATCCTGGCCGGTAATGGCCCCGCGTTTTTCAATAACGATCTGCTCCAGCCGCCTCTCCAGCTCCTTGATGGCGGGGGGAGGCGCGAAAGCCTTCAGGCGCACGCGGGAAGCGGCCTCGTCCATGACGTCAACGGACTTGTCCGGAAGAAACCTGTCCGCGATGTAGCGGGAGGACAGCTCAACAGCGGCAAGAAGCGCCTCATCGCTGATTTTCACCCTGTGATGGGCTTCATAATAAGGGCGCAGACCCTTTAGAATCTCAAGAGACTGCTCCGTGTCCGGCTCGTTTACCATGATTGGCTGAAAGCGCCGGGAGAGGGCGGCGTCTTTTTCGATGTGCTTGCGATAATCATCCAGCGTCGTGGCGCCGATGCACTGGATCTCGCCCCGGGCCAGGGCAGGCTTCAGGATGCCGGCAGCGTCAATGGATCCTTCCGCCTTGCCGGCGCCCATGATGTTTTGAAGCTCGTCAATAAAGAGGATGATGTCCGGATTATCACGCAGCTCAGTTACAACATCCTTCATTCGTTCCTCAAACTCGCCCCTGTACTTGGTGCCGGCGATGAGGCTGCCGATGTCAAGGGACAAAACTCGCTTTCCAAGAAGCGTGTCCGGCACCTCGTCATCCACAATGCACTGCGCCAGGCCTTCCGCAACCGCACTCTTCCCAACGCCCGGAGCGCCGATCAAAACAGGGTTGTTCTTGGTGCGTCGGGAGAGGATCTGCGCCATGCGCTCGATCTCTTTTTCACGCCCGATCACCGGATCCAGCTTTTTTTGCCTGGCCAGTTCGGTCAGGTCGCGGCTGTTTTTTTCAAGGGTAGACTTTCCGCTTTCCTGCTGGTCCTGCGCCGCTTCACGCATGGATGCGGAAGCCTCTTTCTTAAGGGCTTCGATGTCGCAGCCAAACACGCTTAGAATCCTGACCGCGACAGCGTCCTGCTCTGACAGCAGGCAATGCCAAAGCATGGCCGGAGTCACCAAGGGCAGCTGCTGCTTTTGGGTGCGGCTTAAGGCGGTGTCCAAAATGTTTTTCATGCGGGGCGTTAACTCCAACACCTTGGGCGGCAATTGGCTGGCAGAGGACAACTGCCGAACCGCGTCCTCCACCGCTGCAAGCGTCAGACGATCCGGAAGCCCGGGAAGCACATCCCTGGCTTTGCTGATCAAGCCGACCAAGAGGTGCTCAGACCCCCAGAAACGATGGCGAAGATTGATCGCTGTCTGCTGCGAAGCATCCAGAACCGCTTTTGCTTTGGGATCGAATTTACCGAAAATAGGCATCTTATCCTCCTGATAACATAAGGCGTACAGCGTCAGCGCGCTGAAAAATGAAGGTGTTGGGCTGGTCTTCTTTTTCCCTGAAAACCTGGTCGTTGCCATAAACCAGCAGGCTGTCCGCTGTTTTTAAGCTCACCGGCAATATACCCGATGAAGCGCCAAGCCGAAGCCCGCTCCAGTGGACGAGGAAATCGTTGGCATCCAGGCGTCTGGCATACTGTAAAATACCATATGAACGCCAGAGTTTGTCCAGAATGATGGAATGTGCGGAACCATTCAGCGCCTTTTCCTGCAAAGCGCGCTCTTTTTGGATCAACTGGAGGGCTCCTTTTTGAACAAGTTCCAAAACCTGCCGGTCGGTCATGTTGAGGCTGGACAGGTTGGAAAGAATAAAAAGTCTCGCGGGGTTTTTGCTGTTATATCCGCTTGCCGGCCTCAACAGAAGACCCTGTTCACGCATCATTTGAATAAGCGGGTAAATCTGCTTCAGGTAATGCAAAATCGGCAAGTGCAGCAACAGATTGATGTACAGCCCGCTGCCGGCCAGCAGCGGGCGATAGGACAGGTAGCCATACTGCTCATCCTTGGCAAAAGGGAAATTCGGGTCTGAAACACTGTTTTCCAGTTCCCGGACCTTGCCGGTCAGACCTGTCAATTCATCAACTGCGCCCCTGGATTTTAAAACCAGGTGCTCATCCAGGTTTATGGTGGCGCTGAGCGCTTTTTCCGCGTCCAAAACCAGATAGGCATCCTCCAGTTTTCCGAGTTTCGCTAACTCATACGGCAGCAGCAATTGCTGGGTAAAGGGGAGGTTTTGAACGGAAAGCCCCCGAAAGGGGACAAGCTTAAATCCCGGCAAAGCGCCCTTAAGCCGGCCGATGCTCTGCCCGGCGCTTTTCCTGAGATCCTCACGGTTGTTCTGCGGACAAAATTGCAGATTATGATAATTGCGGCGCAGCGTGCTTTCCGCAAATAAGATGCTTTGGTTCATCGTTTATGCCTGATCCTGCTCGTGCCCGGCGATTTTATCCCGCAAGGCTGCAGCCTCCTCATACCGTTCGCCGATAACAGCCTCCATCAGATGAAAGCGAAGTTCTTTTAAGGTGTTATCCGGGTCAGGTCGCAGGCTGTTTTCTGGCTCTGATTTGTCAGGATCCTGATCTTTCAGCTCATGAGGCGTGATCTGCTTGCTCAGGTCCTCGCGCATCATGTCATAACAGGCGGAGCATCCAGCCATGGTTTGCTCATCCAGTTTATCAAAAGGCCTGCCGCATCCGGCGCAAACATAGCGGGGCATGGATGGTCCCGGCCCTGATGCAGGCCTTGGCTCTGCTACCTGTTCCTTTTTGAAGCCGAGCGCCATGAACATCTTGATCATGTCCTGCTGCATGTTGTTGGCGCAGGCCATGCACATCGCCTTGGTGGCGACCTGATTTCCGGTTACAGTCTTAAATATGATCTCCGCGTTGTTTCTGCGGCATACTTCACAGATCATTTTGCCCTCCTTCACTCGCCCTGCTGAGCAAGCTGCAAAAGCATGTTCCGCAGGGTCTTTGCGCGAATGGTGTCTTTCAGAGACTCAGGAATGGGGACGCACAGCGCCTGGGGGCTGACAGCCGAGCACATGATGTCCGCCATGTCTTTAGATATCCTACCCTGTGAAGCCAGCTGCAAACATAGCAGCCTTGCTTCCTGGGCATTGATGGACTCCCCCACCCTTTCATTAACCAGGTAATTAAAATGGGTGCTGTCGTCCTCATTGAGCCGGATGATCCGGATAAACCCGCCGCCCCCCCTGAAACTTTCCACCGCGTATCCATGATCCGGTGAAAAGCGAGTGGACAGAACATAGTTGATCTGGCTGGGCGCGCACTGAAAATATTCTGCCAGCTCGTTGCGCTTCAACTCCACCTGGGTGTCCTCGCTCCCCCAGAGTTCCTTAATAAATGCTTCTATCATATCGCTCAAGCGCATAACCTACCTCCAGTTCCTGTCATTTTCTGACCTTCTTTGACTATCTGAGTATAACACAGGTTTTTGAGAATCACAAGTGCGGAGCTTCATGCATTGGGCTTTAAACAAGGAAAGCCGCAGGGCGCAGTCTGAACAGATGCGCTTGCTTTACATTTCATGCCGTTGAAGGTATTATTTTCTTGCACATGATGCTTTATTTGATTGTGTTCGCTTTTATCAGAAAGGATGTGACAAGTTGAGCAATCTGACCTATAAGTGCCCTTCCTGCGCGGCTCCGCTTGAATTTGATGGCCGTCAGGAAATGATGACCTGCGGCAGCTGCGGCAACGCCTTTGAGCCGAAAACGGTAATCGCCGTCAATCAGATTGAGCGGGAGACCAGCCGCCCCAACGAGATGAGCTGGGATATGAAGGAATCGGCCGCGACCCAGGAAGACATCCTGCAAACGCAAACCTATCAGTGTTCTTCCTGCGGAGCCCAGCTGTTTATGGAAGACACCACGGTGGCCACCGCCTGCGCGTTTTGCGGCAGCCCTGCTGTCATGCCGGCGCAGTTTTCCAAGGACACCAAGCCCAGCCGGATCATCCCTTTTAAAATTGAAAAGGCGCAGGCGGAAACGATGTTCCGCGATTATTTCAAAGGCAGAAAGCTGCTGCCAAACCTCTTTCTGAAATCAGGCAACAGGATCGACGAGATTAGAAAACTGTATGTCCCCTATTGGCTGTTTTCAGGCAAGGCTGACGCAAAAATGACCTACAAGGCAACCACCGTCAACTCGCATCGTTCCGGCAATTACAGGATCACAACCACCAGGCACTTTTTGGTACACCGTGCCGGAAGCCTGCGTTTTGAAGGCTTGCCGGTTGACGCGGCCAGCAAACTGGACAACAAAATCACAGAATCCCTGGAACCCTTCAATTCCGGGGAGGCCATCACCTATGAGCCGCATACACTTTCAGGCGCCCAGGCCAACAGGGCCGACGTCAGCAGGGAAGAGAGCCAGGCTCGCGCGAATGAGCGCGTGAACGCGAGCACCGACGCGGTCTTCCGCAGCACGGTCAGCGGGTACGCCAGCGTTGTACCGCAGGCCAGCAGCATTCAGATCAAGGACGGGGTAAGCGAATCAGTCCTTTACCCCATCTGGATCATCACCACCACCAAAGGCGGCAAAACCTACACTTTCGCGATCAACGGCCAGACAGGCAGCATTGTCAGCGACATTCCCTGGTCAAAAGCCAAGTTCTTTGGCCGGTTGTTCGGCCTTGGGTTTGGGCTTGCAGCGGCCGGTTTCGCGGCGGTCTATATCCTGACCTCCATGGGGGTAATCAAATGAAGAAGTTGCTGTCAGTTGCTTTTGTGATTCTCCTGATGACAATCGCTGCCGCGAATGCGGAAATGGTTCATGTTACGGATGAGGCGAATGTCCTGTCAGCCGGCGAAAGAGCCAGCCTGCAGGAGATGGCGGAAAAGCTGTATCAGGAAACCGGCTTTGACGTCATCCTGCACACCACCAACAACTCCCAGGGGAAAACCCCGTTTAACTACTCCATGGACTACTATCACGCCTTCAGAAACCCTGATAAATACCCCAACGGCGCCCTGTTCTCCATCCTGTTTGACACCAGGGATTATTATGAAGCCGCGCGCGGGACAGGCATTTCCCTGCTTTCTGAACAGGGGGAAAATCAGCTGCAAAAAGTGGTGCAAAGCAAACTCAGCGATGGCGACTACTATGGCGCGATGAAAAATTATCTGCGCTATGTCAGGCGCAGCTTGATCCCCCCTACGCCCATGGAAAGAACGATTGAGTTGTTCCCCTTTGTCCTGATGGGCGGCTTGTTGATCGGTTTAGTTTATGCCCTCATCTTAAGGAGCCAGATCAAGACGCCCAAGTTCCGCTATGACGCGCAAAACTATGTGCTGCGCAACTCCCTGGACCTGACAGACGCCAGGGACATTTACCTGTATCAAACCATCACCCGCACAAAAATTGAAAGCAGTTCCAAAAGCCGCTCCGGTGGGGGCTTTTCATCCGGCAGCCGCGGCGGCACCTCCTATGGCGGCAGGGGCGGAAAGTTTTAAGGCTGAACAAATCCTCAAAATAAGGTTCTTATTGAATGGGGGCTGCAGCGATTTCCGATGCAGCCCCTGTTTATAATTCGAGTTTCTTATACTAAGCCTTCTGAACGCTCAGGACAGCTTCATGGCCGTTGATGTCCCAGGTCTGGGTATAGGCCGCTTCAGGCGCTTCCCCGGCTTCAAATGCGGTGGCCAGGACAACGGAGGAGATCAGCTCCCGGTGTTTGTTCAGCGCGGATGCAAGCACGTCATTCGCCTGATACCAAACCTTGATGCGGTCCACAACGTCAAAGCCGGCGTCCTTGCGCATGGTTTGCAGTTTGCTGATGACCTCGCGCGCAAAACCTTCATCAATCAGATCCGGGGTCAGTTCGGTAAACAAGCCCACCGTGATGCCGCGGGCTTCCTGGGCGACCAGGCCTTCTTTCTCCGTGGTCTCAACCAGCACATCGCTTTCCGCCAGCTCCACTTGCTCGCCATCCAGTTCCAGAATCAGCGGCCTGCCTTCCCGGAATCCCTTCACTGCTTCAGCCCCGTCCGCCTTGGCGAGCAGCTGGCTCAACTGGCTCAGTTTTTTGCCAAAGCGCGGCCCCAAGGTACGAAGCTGGGGTTTCAGGCGGTAGCCGGTAAAAGCGTCGGCGTCCTTGGTAAAGACGATTTCCTTGACGTTCAATTCATCCTTGGCCAGTTCCTGGTACTCTGTCCCCAGGTCCGCGCCCATCACCATCTGCCGGCTCAAGGGCTGGCGCACCTTGAGGTTGGCCAGGTTGCGGCAGGCGCGGCCCAGCTGGACGACCTGAAGCAGCTGATTCATCTGCTGCTCCATCTCCGTGTCGATGAAGCTGTCTTGCGCCACGGGGAAACTGGTCAGGTGGACGGATTCCGGCGCGTCATGATCCACCGTGCGGACCAGGTTCTGATAGATGGCTTCCGCCAGGAAGGGCGTAAACGGCGCTGTCATGCGGGTCACCGTCTCAAGAACGGTATACAGGGTGATAAAGGCCGCTTCCTTGTCCTCCGCCATGCCCTTGCCCCAGAACCTGGAGCGGCCGCGCCTGACATACCAGTTTGACACATCGTCCATCAGGTCGATCAGGGCATTGGCGCTCTCAGGCACCTTATACTCGCTGAGCCCCTCGTCCACCAGCTTAACCGTGGTGTTCAGCCGGCTTAAGATCCAGCGGTCCATCAGGGTGAGCTTCGCCTTCTCAAGCGGGTGCTCCTTGGGCACGAAGCCGTCGATGTCCGCGTAGAGGATGTAGAAAGCGTAGGTATTCCAAAGGGTGCTCATGTACTTGCGCTGGGCCTCGCTGACCGCCTCGTCATAAAAGCGGCTGGGCAGCCAGGGCGCGCCCGCAGTGTAGAAATACCAGCGAACAGCGTCCGCGCCGAATTTCTCAATGACTTCCATCGGGTCAACGCCGTTACCCAGGTGCTTTGACATCTTGCGGCCTTCCTTGTCCTGCACATGGCCCAACACCAGGCAGTTTTTGTAGGAGGCGCGGTCAAAGACCAGGGTGGAGATGGCGAGAAGCGAATAGAACCATCCGCGTGTCTGGTCAACGGCTTCGGAGATAAAATCCGCCGGGTAATGATCCAGAAACTCCTGCTTGTTTTCAAAGGGGTAATGCCACTGGGCAAAGGGCATGGAGCCGGAATCATACCAGCAGTCGATGACCTCCTTGGTGCGGTGCATGTCCTTGCCGCACTCAGGGCACCTAATCACAACATTGTCAATGTAGGGGCGGTGCAATTCCTTGATGTCGTCAAGGGGCGAAACGCTCATGGCCTTCAATTCATCCTTACTGCCGATGACGTGCATGTGCCCGTCCTCGCACAGCCAGACAGGCAGCGGCGTGCCCCAGTAGCGCTCGCGGGAAAGCGCCCAGTCGATCACGTTTTCAACGAAGTTGCCCATGCGGCCTTCTTTAATATTTTCAGGCACCCAGTTGATGGAGCGGTTGTTTTTGACCAGTTCATCCTTGACCTGGGTCATCCTGATAAACCAGGTGGAGCGCGCGTAATACATCAAAGGCGTGTCGCAACGCCAGCAGTGCGGGTAGTTGTGGGTGTACAGCGCGCGCTTTTGAAGCAGGCCGCGCTCCTTAAGCTCGGTTAAGATCAGGGGATCGGCGTCCTTGATGAAGACGTCCGCCCAGGGCGTATCCGGAACGAACTTTCCCTGCGGATTGACCAATTGCAAGAAAGGCAGGTTGTTGACACGGCCGATGCGCGCGTCGTCCTCGCCAAAGGCGGGCGCGATGTGGACGATGCCGGTGCCGTCAGTCAAGGATACATAGGGATCCGCCACCACATAGTGCGCTTTTTCCTTATAAGAGCCCAGCTTCCAGAGCGGATCATAGGAGAGACCCAGAAGGTCATGACCCTTGAAGGTGGCTTCCACCACCATCTGATCCTGGTCTTCCTTGGAGAAAAGGCTCGCAACCAGCGCCTGGGCCATGATGAGGGTATCCCCGTTTAAGGTGAAGCGGACATAGTCCTCTTTTTCATTGACGCACAGGGCGACGTTTGAAGGCAGGGTCCAGGGCGTGGTCGTCCAGGCCAAAAGATAGGTGTTTTCCTGGTCCTTGACCGGGAAGCGGACAAAGGCGGAATATTCCTCAACTTCCTTGTAGCCCTGAGCCACCTCATGGCTGGAGAGCGCGGTGCCGCAGCGCGGGCAATAGGGCACCACCTTGTGCCCCTTGTACAAAAGGCCCTTTTCAGCGATCTTCTTTAAGCTCCACCAGACGGATTCGATGTAGGAATCGTAGTAAGTGACATAGGCGCGGTCCATGTCCACCCAGTAGCCGACCCGGTGGGACATTTCTTCCCATTCTTTCAGGTACTTCCACACGGAAGCCTTGCATTCCTGGATGAAGGGCTCAATGCCATAGGCCTCGATCTGATCCTTGCCGTCGATGCCCAGTTTCTTTTCTACTTCCAGTTCCACCGGCAGGCCATGGGTGTCCCAGCCGCCGATGCGGAAGACCTCCTTGCCTTTCATGGCATGGAAGCGCGGGAACAGGTCTTTCATCGCCCTGGTGATGACATGCCCGATGTGGGGCTGGCCGTTGGCAGTGGGCGGGCCTTCGTAAAAGGTATAGCGTTCCTTGCCCTTGTGCTGCTCAAGGCTCTTTTTCATGATGTCGTTTTCTTCCCAGAACTTGAAAACTTCTTTCTCGCGGGTTACAAAGTCCATGTCGGATACTACTTTTTGGTACATCCTCTTCCTCCAATAAAAAACCGCCCCCATGGGACGGAAATTCCGCGGTACCACCCAGATTGGCGCAAGCGCCCTGCTCTTTGCCCGATAACGGGGGCAGCCGTGAGGGATTAACTCATGCTCCGGGGTGATCCGGTCTCACGCTTCCAGCCGGGCTTGCACCATCCCCGGCTCGCTTGTGGAAGGGGTGAGAGACCCGTCCCTTTCAACGCCCCATCATTATACATAAATAAGAACAAAAGTAAAGCCCGCAGAAAGTTCTGCGGGCTGCTTGAAGAAACAGATTCTATATTTACACGAAGAGATCCCTTAAGAAATCGACTGCCAGGCGGATGTCTTTTTCGGGGTTATCCCCCACCTCGCGCTCGATGGTCAAGAAGCCTTTGTAGCCGATCTCGCGCAGGGCGTTCAGGTAGGCCTTGAAATCAACATCGCCCTGGCCCAGGGGTTCCTCAATGAAGGAGGGGCTTTCCAGGGATTCTTCAAAGGCGATGCCATAGACTTTTTCAGGATCGCGGTAGTACAGCCTGCGCCCGTCCTTGGCGTGGGTGTGGATGATGTAGTCCTTCAGGGTGTGGACAGCGGCGACAGGATCGTCCCCTGTGACCATGACCAGGTTGGCCGGGTCCATGTTGACAGAGACGCCGGAGGAGTTGAGGGAATCCAGAAAGCCCTTGAGCGTCTTGGCGGTCTCAGGCCCTGTTTCCACGGCAAACTTCGCTTTGACGCTGTCGGCATACTGCGCCAGGGTGTAGCAGGCGTCCTGCATCACCTTGTACCGCGGATGCTCCTTGTCCTCTGGCACAACGCCGATGTGGGTGGTGACGATGCCGCACTCCCAGTCGTTGGACAGATCCAGAATTTTTTTGGAAGCCTCGACCAATTCCGGATTGAGATCCGCCTGGCCAAAGCCCCGGCCCAGGTCGCCGACCACGGCGGAGATCACCAGGCCGCGGTCCTTCACCTGTTGAAGGAAATCTTTTCTTTGCTGGGCGTTCAGGTTCTGGGGGGCCAGTTCACCCCTGGTCGCGTAAACCTGAATGCCCTGCACGCCCAGTTCCTGAGCCTTGTCCAGGGCCTCCAGGATCGGCAGGCGGAAAGACTCCAGAATGACACCGATGGGGAAAGTTTTCATTTATGGTTCCTCCTTTTTTTTAAATTACAGTAAACAGAAAGACGACAGGAATGGCAATCAGGGCCAATAGCCCGCCATACGCCAGCATGTCCCTGGGGCCTGCCCAGTCAGAGCCCGCCGCAAGCGCGATGTGGGCGATGGCAGGGGGCGTGGCGAAGGCCAGGGAAGCGCAGAGGCCAATCAGGATGGCCGCAGTTTCAAAGGGCACGTTTGTCATCGTCAGCGCGAGGCTGGTCAGGATGGCAAAGGACACATTGTACATGACCGTGGTGGTGACGATGTTGGACATGAAATTGGTCATGAGGATGGTGGCCGCGATAAGGATAAGCAGCGTTCCCTTGATCCCGAGGCTGCCGGCCAGGGGCAGCAAGCTGTCCCCGATCAGGGCGGTGATGCCATAGCCTTCCTCGCTGACATATTTGCCAAGCGCCAGCGCAGCGGCACACAGGAGGATGCTGGTCCAGCTCACCCCCTGTGCCAGGCCTTTTTTGATGTCAAGGACAGGCTTCTTGTTGACCGGGACAGCGGCCAGGATGACGACCCCCGCCATTGCCGGCCAGACAGTGCCCAGGGTGTTCACAGCCTTTAGCTGGTCTGGAAAGACGCCCGTCAGCAGCCAGGTCAGGATGACGATCAGGAACACGGCGACTGAGAAAATCTCCCTGCTGTCCAAGTTTGAAGGCTGATTCAGGCTGAGGCTTTTCAGAGAAAGCTTTTCCGCCCTGAACCCTTTGCGGAAGCCGAGGTACAAGAGCAGGTATGACAGCAGGAAGAGAGCGATCCCGGAAGGGAGGCCGATCTTTAAGTAGCTCAGGTAGCTGATGGTTTCCCCTGTCGCTTCATGATGGAAACCCAGCGCCATCAAGGGAAAGGTGTGCGCGATGGGCGTCATGGCGCAGGAGATGGAGGTGACGCAGGCAGTGCCGATCATCAGCGCCTTGGCCATGGGGCTTCCGGGCTTCAGGTTCAGCGCAAGAGAGACCTCCTTGTGCAGTGCGAAAAAAAGCAGGAAGGTGACCGTGGGGGCGATAAAACTGCCCAGAACCAGCACCGCCAGCAGGAACATCATGACAAAAGCCCAGGCGCCCCTGCGCGCGAAGCCGGTGTTCAGGAAGGCCAAAGCCAGCCTTCTTAAAA
Organism: Bacillota bacterium; assembly: GCA_030057655.1. Lineage (GTDB taxonomy): Bacteria > Bacillota > Clostridia > Christensenellales > Aristaeellaceae > UBA6115. Next base: position 63,900 of record JASGUQ010000046.1, on the reverse strand, counting down.
AGCCGGTCTCACTTAAGGTAAAGGTGATCAGGAAGGAGAAGACCAGGAACCAGATGGTGGAATTGCCAAAGGAGGCTGAAATCACCGCGTTTGTGGAAACACCAGGCACCAGGGCCAAGGCCATTAAAGTGAGGACGCTGGGCCAGGAGATGTCCACAAACAGCCACAGGACGACAGCGCCCAGGAAGATGCCAAGCACCTGCATGCCGTCGGGCGACAGCTGGAAAGCGGACGGCAAAAAGCGCGGGAAGACCATCAGGGCAAGGCCCAGGATCAGGGCAGGCAGGCTTTTGACGGTCTTGGTCATAGGCAAAAGTGCATCATGCGCAGCACTTCATACCAGTCAAACGACTCATAGCGCAGGGTGTGGCTGTCCAGCCGCTGAACGCCCGGGTAAAAGCCCGCTGAATACGCCTTGTCATGCCTCATGTAACGCACTTCCAGAGCAAACTTCTCGGGCATATCCAGCATGAACTGTTCCCTGTCCGCAAGGCAGGTCTGCTTGACCGCCTCCCTGATCATTTCCAGCGCGGTCTCCGGGTGAACGCTCGTTACCCGGTTGCCGTCACCTTTGTTGAGCGCGACCGCAGCACAGCCCGGGATCAGGGCCTTCATTCTGGCGCAGATGCCGGCATCGCCTGACACCGCTAAAACCGGCACCTTATAATAGGCAGCGGTGTAGGCGCTGATCACGCCTTCGGACAAAAGTTCCCCGTTGAGGGTCAGCCAGACCAGGCTGGTGGTCATGGTGTGGGACAAGGGATTGCTGCCAGTGCCCGCGGCGTCATGATAGCCGGTGAGAACCGCCCCGTGGAAGCTGCCATCCAGGCCTGACATCATGCACAGGGGATCCCGGCCCCAGCCCCTGATCAGCTGGGCCTCTTTGGGCAAAAGGGCGCTGTCGATGTTCATGGCGGAATCATGGGCGTCCCGAACAATAACCTGCTCCATGCCGCCTTCCAGCGCGCCCAGGCAGGCCGCCGCGACCTCCATGGTCATCCTTTTGGCAAAGCGGGCATAGTCCGGGTTGTTCTTTTCCGTCTCCTTCCAGGAAGCGATGCCGCAGGTTCCTTCAATGTCTGCTGAAATAAACAGTTTTTTCATGCGTCCGGGCTCCTTTTGCTCCAGGTGTCGGTCAGCATAAGATCCTCATCCCAGACCTTCAGGTTCAATCCTTCGCCTGACAAAAGAGTCAGGGTGACGGTGTCCTCATGCATTTCAAAATTGACGGTGCGCCCCCTGTACTCAAAGCGGAAGGCATAGCCCGTCCAGTCAGAGGGCAGGAAGGGCCAGAAAGAAAGGCCGTCCACGGTGCGCATACCGGCAAAACCCTGGGCGATGACCAGCCAGGAACCCGACATGCTGGTGATATGCAGGCCGTCCTCTGTGTCATTGTTGATGTTGTCAAGGTCCAGACGGGCAGTCCTGTGATACAGCTCCACCGCCTTGTTTTCATACCCGATCTCAGCAGCCAAAATGGCGTGGACACAGGGTGAGAGGGAGGACTCATGCACGGTCATGGGCTCATAGAAATCAAAATTGCGCTTCTTTGCGTCCCTGTCATACAGGTGCCCCAGGAAATAAAGCCCCTGCAGAACATCCGCCTGTTTGATAAAGCAGGAGCGCAGGATCCTGTCCCAGGACCAGTGCTGGTTCAAGGGGCGCTCCTCCTGAGGCAGCTGCGAAGCAGGCATCAGCACCTTGTCCAGGAAGGTATCATGCTGGACGAAAATGCCCCGTTCCTCATCAAGCGGATAATACATGTTATCGGAAATTTCCCGCATCTTGCGCAGCTCATCTTCCGAGACATGAAGCGCTGCCTTGCGCTCCTCGCTTGCCTTTTGCCAGGCCTGAAGGAAGTAGTCAAGGCACCAGGCCGCGATGCGGTTGGTGTACCAATTGTTGTTGACGTTGTTCTCATACTCATTGGGGCCTGTGACGCCATGGATCATGTACAGCCCGGTGCGGTCGTTGAAGTGCACCCGGCCAACCCAGAAGCGGGCAATGCCCAGCAGCACCTCCAGGCCTTCATTGAGCAAATAGCTCTCATCCCCTGTATAGGTGGTGTAGTCAAAGATGGCGTGGGCGATGGCGCCGTTGCGGTGCAGCTCCATGAAGGTGATCTCCCACTCATTGTGGCACTCGATCCCGTTGAAGGTGACCATCGGGTAAAGAGCGCCCGGGAGCCCCTGCTGCCGCGCGTTGTGATAGGCGCCGTCCAATTGCTGATGGCGGTAAAGCAGCAGTTGTCGCGCGATGTGCTCCCCGGCTGTCGCCATGTAGACCGGGAAGCAGTAGGCCTCCGTGTCCCAGTAGGTCGCGCCGCCGTATTTTTCACCCGTGAAGCCCTTGGGGCCGATGTTGAGCCTCGCGTCATCGCCCGTATAGGTGCAAAGCAGATGAAAGAGGTTGAAGCGGATGCCCTGCTGGGCTTCCTCATCCCCTGAGATGGTCACATCCGCTGTTTCCCATTTCTTTTCCCAGGCGGTGGCGTGCAGGTATTTAAGCCCTTCATAGCCCAGCTTGGCTGAGTAATGGGTCAGGCGCTTGGCTACCTCAAAGAGTTCTTCCCTGTCATAATCCCTGTCGGTCGCGACATTGATGATCTTGTCCAGGCCGGCCTTTTCACCGGGCTGGCAGTTTTGGAGGAAGGTCAGGGAAACATAGCCGGGCGCGGCCTTGTCTTCAATGTATTCCATGTCTGAAAGCACGCGGAAGGCAGCCGCGACCGTGAAGCGCGGGGTGCCAAAAGGATTTTCCTTTGTCCTTGCGACCAGATAGGCGCCCTGGGCGTGCTCCACCACGCCGCCGTCCTCCTGCACCCAGAAGGTCTCCTCGTAGTTGCTGTCCTCGTTTTTGACGTTGCCGTCCAGGAAGGCGGTGATCCTGACCTCGGCCTCATAATCCGGGGTCACCTCATACCTGATCGCGACACAGGAAGAGTCCGCCATGGACACAAAGCGTTCCGCATTGATCTTGACCAGGCCTTTGTCGGTTTTGACAGTCATCTCGCGGCGCAGGATGCCGGTAAACATGTCCAGCTCCCGGTAGAAATTGATGACCTCCAGTTTCCCCGCGTCGATCTTCTCCTGATCGACCATGACTTCAAGGCCGATGAGGTTCATGGCGTTGATGACCTTGCCAAAATAACGGGGATAGCCGTTTTTCCACCAGCCCACGCGCGTCTTGTCCGGGAACCAGACGCCGCCGATGTAGGTGCCCTGATGGGTATCTCCTGAGTAGGTTTCCTCAAAGTTTCCGCGCATGCCCATGATACCGTTGCCAAGGGACATCAGGCTTTCCGCAAAGCGCTGATTTTCCGGCACAAAGGCGGTCTGGATAACCTTCCAGGGATCAACAACGAAATTTGACCTCATAATCTACAACTCCTCACAATTCGCGTTTTGAAAAGGACAGGATGGACATCAAAAGCATGAGCGCGCCCAAAAGGGCCGCAAGCAAAGCGGACAGGAACCCGCCGCTGCCGAAAAGAAGCGGCATGCCTTCAAACAGGGACCAGAAAGTCAGATACTTTAAGTTGCCTGCACCCTTCAGACGGGATAAGACCAGGAAAAGGAGCATGAGACCTAAGATGATCCGGGTTTTGACCCTCATACCCCGTTCTGTTTTGCTGAAATTGGCAAGCATAACGCACAGGGAAGAAAGCAGCAGGCTGACGATCAAAAAGCCCAGATTGAGCCGCAACAACGCAAGGAGATCGGCCTGCAGAAAAAAGATCAAGGAAGCGATGATCTGTGCCAGAAGCACTGACAGATTGAACAACACTGCCGGCATCAAAGCAGCGAGAGAATATGTAAACATCAAAGACTGCCTGCTGTAGCGGGACGCGGAATAAAAGGCCATCCTGCCGTCATGAACGGGCAGCATCACAACACGATAAGCGCTTGAGGCGCAGAGCACGCTGATGAACAGCGGCATAAAAAAGCCGTACAGAAGGCTCAAGACAAAGACGGGAAGGCCGGTCGCGCCGTAATATCCAAATAAAGTAAACAATTCAGGCAGTTCAGACTGGACATAGCGGATTTTTTCAAGCGGCGTATCAAGGTAGGCGATCACAGAAAAAATCCCCAACAAAAAGCCGAAAACGCTCTCCGGCAGGTGACGTTTGAAGCTGAAAACAGAGAAAAACAAGGATTTGATCATACGATGTCGTCTCCGTAATAACGCAAAAAGCCTTCCTCCGTTTCCTCCCGGCCGCCGATGAAGTCAACCACATCATATCGCGCAAGGGTGGACAAAAGCGTCTTGGGGCTGGACGGGATCGCGACCATCGCGCGGGCGCCGATCAACTCCACCCCGGCTTCCCATTCCGCCGCGAAGTCAGCTGCCTCAGCGGGCGAAGAAAAGGTGATGTGGTAGACCTTTTGCCTGGTAATGCTCAAGGCTTCAACCGCCTGGGTCACCACCTGCCTGCCCTTGCGGATGATGGACACATGGCTGCAGGCTTTGCGCGCCTCATCCAGGACATGGGAGGTCATGAGGATGGCGGCGCCCCGTTCACGCATATCCTGAAGCACATCGTAGAGGGCGTTTCTGGCGTTTGGCCCCAGGCCGGAAAAAGGCTCATCCAGCAAAAACACATCCTTGTCCTGAGAGAGGGCAGCCAAAAGGGATAACTTCTTTCGCGCCTCAGGGGACATGCGGCCGCATTGGCCGGTTAGGGCAATGTCCATTTTTTCCGTTAAATCCCGCGCCTTTTGCGGGTTGAAATCTCCAAAAAAATCCTTTGTAAAGCGCAAATACTCCTCCCCCGTCATCTTCGGTTCAAGACAGGGCGAAGCAGGCAAATACACTGTTTTTTCAAAAATCTTTTGGCGCATGCTCCAGCAATCCATGCCCAGGATCGTTGCTTTTCCGGCATCCTGCCTGACCTGGCCGGCCAGCACCCGGAGCAAGACCGACTTGCCTGCGTCTGCCGGTCCCAGCAGTGCAAGCGCCTGGCCTTTTTCTACCTGAAAAGAAATGTCAAATATACCATTCCGGTCAAGGCTTCGCGTCAGCCCTTCACACAGGATCAATCGTCTGCTCCTTTATGCCCTTTTGTTTTTCCTTATTTCTGACATATTCTGATAAATAATGGAAGGCGACAGCCGTCAGGGGGATGAAGAAAAGCATGCCGGGGATGCCCATGATGCCGCCGCCCACCGTGACCGCGACCAGCACCCAAATGGAAGGGATATCGATGGCGTCCGCCATGATGCGCGGGTAGATGATGGAACCCGATACCTGCTGCACCACAAAGAAGGCCAGCAAAAACCAAAGCGCCAAATCGGCGTTTGATGTCATCACCAGCAAAAGACCCAGGAAGCCAGAAATATAGGGACCAAACACAGGAATAAAGGCCGCGACAAAGGTGATCAAGCCGATCAGGACCGCGTATGGGAATCCAAAAATCAAAAGGGTTAGTATGGTCAGGAATGAAGAAATAAAGGACTGCAGCAGTTGACCGGAAATGAAGTTGGAATAGGCCTTGATCAGACGCGAAATCAGTTTTTTGGCTTCCTCCCCCGTCTTCCCCGGCAAAGCGGCAGTCAGCAAGCGGTTCATTTGATTTTTAACCTTTTCTTTGCTGAAAAGAAGATAGATCGCAAAAACCAGTCCGACAATCACGTTCAGCAAGTAAGAAGCGGCGGAGATGACCACAGAGGATGAATAGCTTAGCCCGCCCATCAAAATCGCGGACGCGCGCTGGAAGAGGCTGCGCACCTCGCCTTCATTTGTTTCTGTCAGGCCAAACATCGCGCGAAGATTGGTGTTCTGCTGATCCAGCCAGACTTCCAAATCTTTGATGAGCCCGGGGATGACCCTGATCAGCCGGTCGACCGCTACAATGATCTCGGGGATGATGACCACCATCAGCACCGTCACAATGGCCAAAACAATCAGCAGCGATGAAGTCAGGCTGATGGCCCTTCGAACCGGGAACAGCATGGACTTCCGCATAATGATCTTGAGCCAGTGATCGATCCTGCGCATGGGCAGGTTGATCATCAGGGCCATGAAAATGCCCAGGATGAAAGGCGAAACGATGGCCATGAACTTCATGATTAATTGAAGGATATCATCAAACCTGAACAAGAAAAAAGCGAACAGCATTAAACCGATCACAAGCGGCAGCCAGGATTTCCTGTTGCGGAGCACAAGCATGTTCCCCTTTCCCTGTAACTTATTGGCAGTATATCAATATTTAATGAAACCCGCAAGATAAAAGAACCTTGACATGGCTTATAAAAGCGTTATAATACCATTAAGGTCAAAGAAGGTCAGTTTGCCTGCTTTGGCCTGAGAATATGAAAAAGCAGAGGTTAAAATGAGCCAGATCAAATACACACAAAAAAGCATGGAAGCCATTCAGACGGCGCAGCGCCTGGCAGGTGAGTACGCCAACCTGACCCTGGAGCAGGCGCATCTGTTGGCAGCGCTGTTGGATGACAGCGCGGGCCTGATCCCCCAGTTGATGACCAAAATGGGAAAACACGCTGAGGGCATGAAAGAAAGCCTGATCCGTGAGATTGAAAAACTGCCCCGTGTGCACGGCAGCGTGCGCGAGGAGGGAAAAACTTACATTTCCCAGGATACTGACAGGGCGCTGCGGGAAGCGGCCAACGCGGCGGAAAACATGAAGGATGAGTTTATCTCCGTTGAGCACCTGTTCCTGGGTCTTCTGCGCAAACCGGATAACACCTTAAAGCAGCTGTTCAACAGTTTTTCTATTCGTGAGGACAGTTTTTTAAAGGCGCTCTCCGAAGTCCGCGGCGCGACCAGGGTGACCAGCGACACACCGGAGGACAGCTATGACGCGCTCACCAAGTACGGGACAGACCTGACCCAGCTGGCCAGAAACCAGAAATTGGACCCGGTGATCGGCCGGGACAGCGAGATCCGCGACGTCATCCGGATCTTGAGCAGAAAAACCAAGAACAACCCCGTCCTGATCGGCGAGCCGGGCGTTGGCAAAACCGCCATCGCGGAAGGCCTGGCCCAGCGCATCGTGCGCGGCGATGTGCCCGACAACTTAAAAGACCGCAGTATTTTTTCTTTGGATATGGGCGCCCTGATCGCGGGCGCGAAATTCCGGGGCGAATTTGAGGAACGTCTGAAAGCGGTTCTGGCCGAGGTCAAGCAGAGCGACGGGCAGATCCTTCTGTTCATCGACGAGCTGCACACCATCGTGGGCGCGGGCAAGGCAGAGGGCGCCATGGACGCGGGCAACCTGCTAAAGCCCATGCTGGCCAGGGGCGAGCTGCACTGCATCGGCGCCACCACCTTAAACGAATACAGGCTCCACATTGAAAAAGACGCGGCGCTTGAAAGAAGGTTCCAGCCGGTCTTGGTTGAGGAACCGACGGTTGAGGACACCATCTCCATCCTGCGCGGCCTGCAGGAGCGCTATGAGGTGTTTCACGGCGTAAAAATCCAGGACGGCGCGCTGATCGCCGCAGCCACCCTCTCCCACCGCTACATCACGGACAGGTTCCTGCCGGACAAGGCAATCGACCTGGTGGATGAAGCCTGCGCGATGATCAGAACCGAGATGGACTCCATGCCGCAGGAACTGGACGAGGTGCGCCGCAAGATCATGCAGCTTGAGATTGAGGAAGCTGCGCTGAAAAAAGAGACCGACAAGATGTCAAGAGGGCGCCTTGAGGACCTGCAGGAAGAGCTGTCCGGCCTTCGGGAAGAATATGCTCAGATGAAGGCCAAATGGGAGAATGAGAAGGCTGACATTGGCAAAACCCAGAAGCTGCGCGAGGAGATCGAGCAGGTGAACGCCCGCATCGTGCAGGCGGAGCGGAATTACGACCTAAACACTGCGGCCCAATTAAAGTACGGCGATCTGCCCAGGCTTCAAAAGGAGCTTTTAGAGCAGGAGGAACAGGACAGCGAAAACAGCAAGGCCATCTACCTGCGCGACAAGGTAACGGAGGATGAAATCGCGCGCATCGTGGGCCGCTGGACCGGCATCCCTGTGAACAAGCTGCTGGAGAGCGACCGGGAAAAGCTGTTGTCGCTGCCGGACACCCTGCACAAGCGGGTTATCGGCCAGGATGAAGCCGTCCAGCTGGTATCAGACGCCATTCTCCGCTCCAGAGCCGGTATTTCAGACGCAAACAGGCCCATTGGCTCCTTCCTTTTCCTGGGCCCCACCGGGGTGGGCAAGACCGAGCTTGCAAAAACATTGGCTGAGAACCTGTTTGATGATGAAAAGATGCTTATCCGCATCGACATGAGCGAATACATGGAGAAATTCTCCGTGTCCCGCCTGATCGGCGCCCCTCCGGGATACGTGGGCTATGAGGAAGGCGGCCAATTGACCGAGGCTGTCCGGCGCAAACCCTATTCTGTCGTGCTGTTTGATGAATTGGAAAAGGCGCACCCGGATGTGTTTAACGTGCTGCTCCAAATCCTGGACGATGGCCGGGTAACGGACAGCCAGGGGCGGACGGTGGACTTTAAGAACACCATCCTGATCATGACCAGCAACCTGGGCTCCGGGCTGATCCTGGACAGCATTGACGAGAACGGCGAACTGATGGACAGCGCCAAGGAAGGCGTCAGAGCGCAGCTGCGCGCGCACTTCAGGCCGGAGTTTTTAAACCGGATTGACGAAACCGTGTTCTTCACACCGCTCAGCCGTGATCAGATCCGCCAGATCATTGATCTTCAGTTCAACCACCTGAAGGAGCGCCTGAAAGACAAGCAGCTGGGCCTAAGCCTGACCCAGGCAGCCGAAGACCGCCTGATGGACATGGGCTATGACCCTGTTTACGGCGCAAGGCCGATGAAACGCCTGATCCAAAGCCAGGTGGAGACCCGCATCGCGCGCGTCATCGTTGAAGGCCAGGCCGAACATGGCGACACCCTGGTGGTGGATGCCGCAAACGACAGCTTTGTTATCAAGGTGGAACAGCCGGCGGTTTTTGAAGGCACCGTCAGTTAACTCAAGGCAAAACCCTTCCAAATTTAGCAGCGCCCCCGTTCAAAAGACAGGGGCGCTGCTTTAATCGTTATTTTATAATCCGAACAGCCTCAAAACAAAAGGCATGAACAGGGAGGTCAGGACGCCCGCAAGGCCGATGCCCAGGGAGGCGTAAGCACCCTCCTCATCCCCCAGCTCCATCGCGCGTTTGGTTCCGATCGCGTGCGCGGCGGTGCCCAGGCTGATGCCCAGGGGCAAGGGCTCTTTAATTTTGAACAGTCTCAAAAACTGGACGCCAAAACTATAGACAAAAATGCCGGTGATGTTGACAAAGGTGACCGACATTGCGGGATTGCCGCCCAAGGTTTCCGAGAGTTCGAGCGCAATCGCGCTGGTCGCGCCTTTGGGCGCCATGGAAATGGCCATCTCCTTTGACAAACCGGTCAGAAGGGACAACAGCACCCCGCTTGTGACAGAAACCAGAACGCCCACAGTGACCCCAAGGAGGATGGGAAGCGCGTTGGCCTTCAACTTGTCGAATTGTTTGTACATGGGGATGGCCAGCGCGACGATCGCGGGCCCCATGAAGAAACTGAGGATGGACGCGCCCTTTTCATAATCAGAATAAGGGATTTTGGCCGCCAGCAGCAGGATGATGATGCTGATCAAAGCAAACAGGAAAGGACTTAAAAGAGGAGATTTAGCCTGCCTGAACAAACGATGATAAAACACCAGGGCCAGGGTGGTCAGTGTAAATCCAAACAATGGACTTGTGGTGATCAGGGACCAATCCATCAGGCATTCCCCGCCTTCCTGAACCTGTTTTTCATTTTTGAAACCCATTTTGAGACCCAGGCGGTGGATAAGATACATAGGAGAGCAGAAATGATGGCGACCCCAAAAATCTGCGGAATGATGCCGGTGAATTTATCAAACACCTCCATCACCTTCACAGCGCCAGGCAGAATAAACAGCAGCATGAAACTGATGAGCAAGGTTGAGGCCGATTCCACCTGTTCCAGTTTGACCACCTTCAGCAGCAGCAGCGCCAGCATCAGAAGCAGCCCCAGCACAGCCCCGGGAAAAGGGAGGCCGGTGAGCACGATTATCAGGTCGCCCGCGAAATTGCACAGCAGAATATACAAAAACCCGATCAAACGATCCAATTTGACACCCCCAAGGGTCAGTCCAGCAGTTTGCCCAGGAAATAGGCCAGTTGCACCCGCCACCAGTCCCAGTCGTGGTTGACGTCCGTGCCCCAGATGTCCACCCAGGGGCGGATGCCTTTTTCATGCATCGCCGCTTCCAGCAGCCTCAGCGAGCGGAGCATCTCCTCCTCCCAGGCGCCCTGTCCGCAGCAGAAAATCATCCGGCTGTTGTTGAACAGATCGACATAGGGATGGTCCGGACTCATCCCCCTGATGCTGTCCAGGGGGGAATTCAGGTAAACCAATTCGTCCATATAGCCCGCCAGCAGCCAGCGCCCGTCATAAGCGCCGGACATGGCAATGACCGACTCAAAAATGTCCGGCCGCCTTAACATGGTGTTGGCCGCGTGGGTCGCGCCCATGCTGCAGCCCATGGTCATGAGCCTTCCCTGATAGCCGCTGTCGCGGTAGATAAATGGCACAAACTCGTCAATGATGTGGTGGAACCAGGCCTCGTGGCGCTGCATTCGCTCATGCGGCGGCAAATGGTAGGCGGACCAGGTCTGTTCATCTATCGTATCCACACAATAAAGCCGCAGTTTGCCCGCGTCAATCCAGGGACGGCAGACTTCCACCATGCCAAAGCCCTCAAAATCCCTGGCCTTGCCGTTCTGGGACGGATAGACCAGGCAGGGCTGCCCGGCATGGCCGTAGATAACCACATCCAGATGTGTGTTCAGAATATGGCTGTAGAAATCGCTCTCGATTTTTTTCATTCAAACCTCTCACAAGCGTATTTGACAAAGGCGTCCACTTCATCCCGGTTGATGCACTTCGCCAGGAAGATCTCATTCCCCATCGCGCCGGACAGCGCTTCCGGCATGCGGTCATGGAAAACAACGCGATGACCCCAGTCGCGCATCAGATCATAATAAGAATTTACATAAGCGCGCGTATCCCGCCTGCCGACAAAAACGCAGAAATAGGTCTTCCGATCCGGGTTTAAGAAGATCTGGTCATGGCAGACCATGTCGGCATACAGCGCGTGGATGTCCACACTGCCGGCGTAATTGATCATGTCGGGCGTAAAACCGCCTGAGGGGCGCAAATTCACCTCAAGCCCAAGCAGGTCTCCTTTTTTGCCCAGGCCTTCCTGATCCTTTGTCAAGCGGAAGAACTCAAAATGAATGAGCCGGCTTTTGACCTTGAAGGCTTTCACAGCCTTGCGGCCAAGGGCCAGCAGATCGTCCGCCAATTTGGGCACAATCATGTAGACCGATTCGGTTTTCTCATTGACCACATCCATGATGTTGGTGGTTGTGATGTTGCCGGTTTCATACAAGGGCTGTCCTTTTGAGCCGATCAGGGAGTCATAGGAGCAGACCTCGCCCTCTACATATTTCTCAAGCAGGTAGGGCACCAAGGGCAGCTTCGCGAAAAAATCGCGCAGTTCTTTTTCGTTATGGATCCGGAAGGTATCATTGGCGCCCACGCCCACATTGGGTTTGGCAATGAGCGGGTATTTGACCTGGTTTGCGAACTCAATGGCGTTCTCAAGTGAATCCGCGAGCAGGCAGGGTGCGGTTTTAATTCCGGCCTTCTCATAGACCTTCTTCATTTCGGACTTGAGCTTATACATGTCCATGTGCTGGATCTGGGGGCCGGTGGTCACATTGAACATGGTCCTTAGCCAAGCGTCCTGAGCAAGCCAATATTCGTTGTTGGACTCTATCCAGTCGATCCTGCCGTGGCGGCTGATAAAATAGCCGATCGCGCGCAAAACCGCCTCGCCATCCTCCAGAGAGCCCACCTGATAATAATCCGTCAGGTTCTCCTGCAATTCCGGCAGGAGATTCTCATAAGGCGTGTCCGCAATCCCAAGCACCTTAACGCCGCGCTGGTTCAGCGCCGCGCAAAAACGCCAAAAATGAGACGGGAAGTGGGGTGAAATAAAAACGAAATTCATGCTTCCCTCCTTTACTGCATGTAAAACTGATCCTGCACAAGACCATGTTTGTCAAGTGTTGACAATGAGAATAACACGCGGGGAAATGCCCGTCAATGAAACGAATGGTATAACTTGTGTTTTCCATTGTGAATTTCTCCTTTCTTTTAATTGAAGGCAGAATACCGGCGTGTTATAATGTACGAAATAAGGAGGAGACTATGCAGCAAAAAAAGCCAAGCGCGGTCAACCTGCCAAACGCCCTGACCCTGTTTCGTCTGATGCTGATCCCTGTCTTTATCCATTTGATGAACATTGACCGCATGAAAGCGGCCCTTGTTGTGTTCCTTGTCGCCAGCCTCACAGATGTTTTGGACGGCTGGATCGCGCGCAAATACAACCTGATCACCGATTTTGGCAAGCTGTTTGACCCTTTGGCGGACAAACTGATGGTCTTGTCCCTGCTGACAATGATGGCGGTTAAGGGCATCGCGCCTTTAAGCGCGATCATCGTTCTGCTGGTCAAGGAAATGATCATGATGATCGGCGGCGTGCTGCTTTTAAAAAAGAACCTGGTAGTTCATGCTGAAAAAATCGGCAAGATCGCCCAGTTTGTCACCGTAGTCGCGCTGATCCTCTGTTTTTTCCACAAAGAGTTTGAAACCCTGGGGTTCCCATTGCACCTCTGGCTGCTCTGGATCGGCGTGGGGCTTGCGATTATCAGCCTTTTTTACTACGCCAAAACAAACGGCGTAAAATTGTTTCAGAAAAAACCGGATGAAAATCCGAAAACAAATGAGGGGGAAAAATAAACATGCTGATGCAACCGCTGAAGGAAGGGCTTACTTTTGACGACGTGCTGCTGGTTCCGCGCGAGAGCGAAGTGCTTCCCAAGGAAGTTGACCTGTCTGTCCAACTGACCAAAAACATTCGCTTAAACATCCCGCTTTTGTCAGCAGCCATGGACACGGTGACCGATTCACGCATGGGCATCGCGCTTGCGCGTGAAGGCGGCCTGGGCGTGATCCACAAGAACATGACCATGCAGGAGCAGGCCAGTCATGTGGACAAGGTTAAACGCAGCGAACATGGCGTGATCACCGATCCTTTCTTCCTGTCCCCCACCCATCTGATTTCAGATGCCAAAGCCCTGATGGCCCGCTACCGCATCTCCGGCGTGCCCATCACCGATGATAAAGGCATCCTGGTCGGCATCCTGACCAACCGCGACCTGCGTTTTGAAGAAGACGACAGCAAACCCATTTATCAGGCAATGACCAGCAAAAACCTGGTCACAGCGCCGGTCGGCACGACGCTGGACGAGGCCAAGAAGCTGCTGGCAGCGCACAGGATCGAAAAACTGCCCATCGTTGATGAAGGCTACCATTTAAGGGGCCTGATCACGATCAAGGACATTGAAAAGAACATCAAATATCCCCTGTCCGCCAAGGACAAGAACGGCCGCCTGCTGTGCGCCGCCGCGGTCGGAGTCAACAAGGAAATCTTTGAGCGCACCAGGATGCTGGTTGAGCAGAAGGTGGACGTGATCTCCCTGGACACCGCGCACGGGCACAGCCGCGGCGTATTAAAAGCCGTGGAAGACCTGCGGCATGAATTTCCGGATTTAACCATCATCGCCGGCAACGTCGCGACCGCCGCAGCGACCCGGGATCTGATCCTGGCTGGCGCTGACTGCGTAAAGGTGGGCATCGGCCCCGGCTCCATCTGTACCACGCGCGTAGTTGCCGGCATCGGCGTGCCGCAGATCACCGCGATTTCAGACTGCGCCAACGAAGCGGACAAACATGGCATCACCATCATCGCGGACGGCGGCATCAAATATACCGGCGACATCGCCAAAGCCATTGGCGCAGGCGCCAGCGCCGTGATGTTGGGTAGCCTGTTCGCGGGTACGGAAGAAAGCCCCGGCGCCAATGAGATTTATCAGGGACGTTCCTTCAAGGTGTACAGGGGCATGGGTTCCCTGGGCGCGATGGAACAGGCGCACGGCTCTGCGGACCGCTATTTCCAGGAGGACGCGAAAAAGCTGGTTCCCGAGGGCGTGGAAGGCCGCGTCCCCTACAAGGGGCTGCTGGCAGACACCGTTTTCCAGATGATGGGCGGCTTAAGGAGCGCCATGGGCTATTGCGGCACCAGAACCATCGAGGATCTGCGCAAGAACGCGGAATTTGTCCGCATCACTGGAGCCGGCCTCAAAGAAAGCCACCCGCATGACATCTTCATCACCAAGGAAGCGCCCAACTACTACAGGATGAACGATTAAGCCCGGCGTATCATTGTAAGAGATGTCTGATACAGATTGTTTTATCGTCACTCAAGACACGGCCTTCCGCTACCGCGCGGCCGCCGTCATCCACAAGGATCATCACATCCTGATGGCGGGCAGCAAGACCTTCCCTTACCTGTACACCATCGGCGGCGCTGTTCATGTGAACGAATCAGCGGAGGACGCGGTGGTGCGCGAGGTGCTGGAAGAAACCGGCGTTCAGATGCGGGTTGACCGGCTGCTGTTTATTCATGAGAACTTCTTTGAAGAGGAATTTGATGAAAGAAAGCGGCGCTGGCATGAGTTGGCCTTCTTCTTCCTGATGAAGCCGGAGAACCTTGAAAACATCCATGCCAGCGGCGTCAACCTCAGGGGCGAGAATGAATTTTTGGAATGGGTGCCCTTTGAGCGGTTTAAGCCGGACGGAACCATCTTCCCTGACTTTCTGCCCAGAATGCTTACAGAGCACAGCGAAGGCGTCCGCCATGTGATCAGCGTGGACGAGGTGCACAGGTTTCTATAGCTTTATAGCTTTATATTAAAGCAATTGATTAAAAAGGCCGAATGCACGCGGCCTTTTTTGATGACAAAAGGCGGGGACTTTTTCCCAGCCCCCGCCAATATCATTCCAGTTATTTGGTTTTATACTGATGCAAAGCTTTATTGCATCCAAAGCGGTGAGGGATTATGTTGCCCTGCAAGGAAAGAAACCGAAGGCGTAGCCTGAGCTACGTTGAGGTTGACTGACACAGCAGGGCGGCATAAGCTCCGGCGCGACGATGCGATAAAGATTGGAATCAGTATTATTTGATGACCGTGATCCTGCCCTGGGGCTCGGCATAGTCCTGGCCAACAACGCCGCCCAGCACCGTGGTGACATAGTTCACCAGCGCGTCTTCCAGCGCCACGCCGGTTTTGTAGCCGCTGGTGGCATTGGGATAGCGGAAGGCATAGTAGGTGTCGCCGCCGGCTGCGGTGAAATCGTTGGTGGCGATCAGGTAGAGCGCCTCCAGATCAAAGGGCTGGCCGCCCACCGATTCGATCTTTACGCGGCTGCCGGGCTTGGCAGGGGCATGGTAGGTGGAATCCGGGTATTGCTCGCCGTTTTCATAGGGTACGGTGGTGTCAACGCTGAACACGATGCCCGCCACCTGGGGGAAGGCGCCGAGGGCCTTGGGCGCGGCGCTGGTGGCAGCCTCAAGGGCCTCCAGCAGCTCTGATCCCTTCACCTCAAGGACGCTCACTTCATTGCCAAAGGGGAACACGGTTTTCATGTCGTTCATGGTGATGTCGCCCGCCTGGATGCTGGCCCTGATGCCGCCGCCGTTGGTGAGAGAAGCCACCACCTTGTCGCCCAGCGCCTGTTTGGCTGCCCACAGGATGGCGTCAGCGGCAAAGTCGCCCAGGTTGGTTTCCTCGGTGCGGTTGCCCGGGTCGCGCTCGCCGTTGAGGAAAACTTCCGTCTTGGCAAAAACCTTGGACAGTTCTTCCTTCACGGCTTTGTCGGTGCTGTTGACAAGATCAGCTACCTCGCTGTCCAGTTTGGCGCTCAGCAGCGCGCTGTAAGGAAGGCCTTCCAAATCGATCACAACGCTCTTGCCAAGGCCTGAAAACAGGCTGGCCTTGAACTTTTCCCCGTCATAGGTCACTACGCCCAGGTTCTGGCCGTAGGAGCCGGTGGAGACCACCAGGGTGTCGCCCACCATCTGGCCTTTTTCAATCAGGGTGTGGCTGTGGCCGTCGATCAGCAGGTCAATGCCGGCTACCTTTTCCAGCACATCCTGGCTGCGGTTGGGCGCGCTTTCCTCGTCCATGCCCAGGTGGCTGAGCAGCACAATGATGTCGGCGCCCGCCGCCTTTAGCTCTTCCACCTGCTTTTGGGCTGCTTCGTACATGGCCTCTCCCTGAAGGAAATCAATGCCCTTTACCTTGTCCGGATGGGCCTTGGTCATGGTTTCAGGGGTGGTCAGGCCAAAGACGCCCACCTTCATGCCGTTTGGCATTTCATAGATTTTGTTGGCTGCAAAGGTCAGGTCGCCTTCCAGGTGGTTGATGATGTTGGCGGAAAGGAAGGGGAACTTGGCCTGCCCCGCAAGCTGTTTGGCATTGTCCAGGCCCCAGTCAAACTCATGGTTGCCAAGCGTCATGGCGTCATAGCCCGCAGCGTTCATAAATTCGATGGCGGTCTTGCCCATGCTCAGGTTCACAAGCGGCGTGCCCTGGATGGCATCGCCCGCGTCCAGCAGCAGGACGCTGTCGCCTGCCGCCTCAAGGTCTTTTTTGTACTGGGCGATGGCCGCATAGCCAAGCACCTTCCCGGCCGGATCCGCTACAGCGCGGCCATGGACGTCGTTGGTGTGCAGAATGACCAGCTTGCCCTTGGGCGCTTCGGCAAAGCCCGCGGCGGAAAGCCCAAGCACCATGATCAGCGCCAGTATTCCAGCAAGAATTCTTTTCATGATCTTTTATCTCCTTTTATTTTATTTGTGCCTTGCACATACACATAAAGTATACCAAAATTTATCCCCTAAATGCCCAGGTATGTAAAAATGAAGTGAAGCAGAAATGAAAAGCTTGCAAAAAACCGGGTTTACCCCTGTCTCTTATACTGATGTAAAGCTTTATTGCATCCAAAGCGGCGAGGGATTATGTCGTCCTGCAAGGAAGGAAACCGAAGGCGTAGCCTGAGAGTTGCGTTGAGATTAACTGACGCAGCAGGGCGGCATAAGATCCGGCGCGACGATGCGATAGAGATTGGAATCAGTATTAACCCTCCGGTTCCAGCGCGACCTCGCCCAAGCAGGCGATCACGTCATCTGTGAGGGGAGAGAGCGTTCCCAGTTTCTGTTCCGCACGGCGTCCGGCCAGGCCGTGCCAGAGGCAGCCTGTGCAGGCGGACTCAAAGGGATCCTCTCCCCTGGTTTGGGCAAGAAGAGCAGCGATGATGCCGGCCAGGGCGTCGCCTGAGCCTCCCTTGGCAAGGGCGGGGGAGCCGACAAGGTTGACAGCGGTGCGGGAAGCATCGCGGATTAAGGTGTGCGCGTCTTTCAGGACAACCGTACCGCCATAGCGCCGCTGCAGTTCAAAGCCTGCGCCCAGCGGGTCAAAGGTAATATCAGGAGCGGACATGCCCAAGAGCCGGGCGGCTTCCCCCGGGTGCGGGGTCAGGACCGCGCTGCTGCCCAGGTTCATGGGCCGCTCGGCCAGCATGTTGAGGGCGTCCGCGTCCCAGACGCTGGGCTTGTCCGGGTTCCAGAGCTTAAGGATGTTGTCAAAAATTGTGTCTGACTGCGAAAGGCCGGGCCCCACGGCAAAGACATCATAAGAAGGACGGGATTTAAGGGCCTTTGAGATGGGCAGGCAGGTGGCGTTTGGCGCCAGGGTTTGAACAATCGGAATGACTTCCATCTCGCAGACAACAGTGACCAGGCCCGCGCCCGAGCGCAGGCAGGCCAAGGCCGCCTGCGCGGCAAAACCCGCCGCGCCCGCCATGCCCATGCTGCCCATGTACATCAGGACCCGCCCCGCGTCCCCTTTGTGGGCATCTGACGCGCGCTTTGGAAGGCGCGAAGGCAAGTCAGCGGGCTCAAGGGTGGTGATGAGAGAAGACAGGGTGGGCGACAGATAGGCGTCTTCCGGGAGCCCGATGGGCAGAACCTCCACTTCGCCCAGGACGGCAGGCAAGCGCGTAAGGCATTGCCCGATTTTAAGATGCCCCAGGGTATAGGTGACAAGAGCCGGCAGCGTTCCGGGGGCAAGCTCCCCGGTCAGACTGTCAAAGCCGCTTGGAACATCCAAGGCATAGACAGGCGTATCCCATTCCTTTATAGCCTTAAAAAGCCTGGCAGCCAGAAGGGGGAGTTCCCCCCTGAAGCCCAGGCCAAAGACCGCGTCAAAGATATAGTCGGTGCGCGGCAAAAGCCGCTCGGGGTGTGAGCGCTCTGTCCAATGAATATATGGAATGCCAAGCGCCTTCGCATAGGCAAAATTGGCTCTGGCGTCTGGCGTTTTGGGTTCCCTGGTCAGGATCAGGCGGGCATCGCCGCCTGACAGCGCGAACAGGCGCGCCAGCGCGAGGCCATCCCCGCCGTTGTTGCCTCCTCCAATCAGAAAAAGCGCGGACTTTCCGCGCACATCGCCTTCCCGCTTTTGAAAAGCGTCAAACACCGCGCGCGCCGCGTTCTCCATCAAAAGAAGAGATGGAACCCCCTGGTCAAAAGCCTGTTTCTCAATCAGGCGCATCTGATCCGGCATCACAATGTACTGCACTGACTTAACCCTCCAAAACCGCGAAAGCGACAGCCAGTCCCCCCTCATGTGAGAGGCTCAGGTGCGCGTGTTTTACACCTGCCTGCTCAGCTATCATCTTCGCAGTATCGTTTAAAACATAATACGGCGCGCCGTTTTCGCGGTGACGGATGCCGATGTCCCGGGGCTTGATGCCGTAAAACCCGGTGCCGACAGCTTTTGAAAAGGCTTCCTTGGCAGCGAAATGCGAAGCCATGGAAGCGGCGGCCATCTTCCCGCGCGAGAGGATGTAGGCCTGCTCCTCCTCATCATAGTAGCGTTTCAAAAAAGCGCCGTCATTGAGAAGGTCGTCCATGCGGCTGATCCGGCACAGGTCCGTGCCAACGCCGATGATCATTTTTGTGCGAAGTAAACGGCATTGGCGACCGCGCGCGCGGTCACCTCCTGCGCCGCGGCGCAGACCTTGACAAAATTGATGTCGGACAGCACCCTGGCTGTCGCCATGGAGAACAACGTATCCCCGTCCATCTGCGTGTGACAGGGGCGGATGGTGCGGGCAAGGCCGTCATGGGCAACGTCCGCCAGGCGGGCGGCTTCCTCCTTGGTGAGCTTGCAATCCACGGCAACCACACCGATGGTCGTGTTGGAGCCGGGAGCGGGAATGCGCATCTGCATGGGCATGGGGCTGCTGCCATAAAGCAGGCCGTCGGCCATCACCGGGCTGCCGTCCGGCATCCGCGCGCTGGCGATGCACTGCCCGGTCTGCGGGTGATAGACATCCCCGACCGCGTTGACCGCGACAAGCGCGCCCACGGTGACGCCCTCCGGCAGGGTCATGGACGCGGAGCCGATGCCGCCCTGCATGGGAAGCGTGTTTTGAACCAATTTGCCGATGGTGCACCCGCAGCCCGCGCCAAAAGCGCCCTGCTGCAGCTCCTTGCTGGCTGCGGCGGCAGCCGCACGGCCCATGGCCGCGTCCGGGTAGAACTCCGATTCCCCCACACCCAGGTCAAACAAAACAGCCGCAGGCACGATGGGCACGCGGGCAAAGCCCATGTCAATGCCGATTCCGGCCTGCGCCAGGTAGCGCATGACCCCGTCAGCCGCGGCAAGGCCAAAAGCGCTGCCGCCTGAAAGCACGATGGCGTGCGCGACATCCACCAGGTTGCCCGGTTTCAGCACATCTGTTTCACGGGTCCCGGGCGCCGCGCCGCGCACGCTGACGCCTGAAATGGCGCCTTCGCGCGGGCCAAGCACCACGGTAACGCCGGTGCGCGCCGTTTCGTTCTGTATCTGGCCGACCCTGATGCCGTGTACTTTTGTAATGTCGCCGCTGAATGCCTGCATCGCTTTTCTCCTCCTGTTAAATATGCTGTTTGATCCAGTCCGTCATGTCTTTGACGGCTTCATTTCTGTTGATCTCATTGAACAACTCATGCCGGGCCCCGTCATACAAGTTCACGCTGACATTCTTCAAGCCCGCGGAGCGGTACTGCCCCTCCAGCGCTTTGACGCCTGCCCCCTTTTTGCCAACGGGGTCATCTTTGCCGGACATGAAATAAATGGGCAGATCCTTTGGTATGATTTGAAGCCTGTCCATTTTCGTCAGCTCATTCAAGCCTGAAAACAGGTCATGAAAGCCCGAGGCGGTGAAGACAAAGCCGCAATAGGGATCGTCCTCATATTTTTTGACCTGGGCCTCATCCCGGCTCAGCCAGGCGCATTTTGGTACGCCCGGCGCTTTAAAAGGTTTGTTGTTGGCGGAGAAAGCCAGGCTGTCCAGGAACTTGGAGGGCTTCTCCCCTTTGTTTAAGGCAAGCGGTATCCTGGCCAGGCTTTTTCCCAAAACACAAAGAGGTTTCGGGTGCCAGCCGGAGCCGGAAAGAATGAGCGCGTCGGCCCCCTGAGGGTAACGCAGGATGTATTCCCGCGCCAGAAAACTGCCCATGCTGTGCCCCAGAAGGATGCGTTTGCGCCCGGGGGCCAGGCTTGAGATATGGTCCATGACCGTTTTTAAGTCCGTAACGACCTTGCCCCAGCCATCCTCTTCTGCAAAAAAACCAAGCTTTGGCGCTTCCTCGCCGTGGCCCAGGTGGTTGTAGCCCGCGACCAGAAAACCCTCGCCAGAAAGATGTTGGCCCAGCGCGTCATATCGGGCAATGTGCTCGGCCATGCCGTGGGAGATCAGGATCACAGCCTTCGGACTCCCCTTTGGTTCCCAAAGGGTGAGGCTGCGCTGGTAAGGCGTTGTTCCAGGAAATGGCTGGGTGCGCATCTTTCTGTCCTCAGGGCTGGTAGAGGCCCAGTTTTTTATAGACCTTGCGCAGGGTTTTGTTGGCAAGGTACCGGGCGCGCTCGGCGTTATCTGTCAGCACCTTCGCCAGATAATCCTTATCGGCCATCAGTTGATGGAAGCGTTCCTGAATTGGTTTCAGGGTTTCAATCGTCGCCTGCGCGGTTTCATCCTTGAGCTTGCCGTAGCCCTGGCCGGATAGCCTGGCAGTCAGGCTGTCCATGTCCTCACCGGACAGGGTGGACAGGATGGAGAGGAGGTTGGACACCCCGGGCTTGTTCTCAGGATCATAGCGAATCTCGCCGTCAGAATCCGTTACCGCGCGTCTGAACTTGCGGCTGATGGTTTCAGGGGTGTCTGTGAGCGCGATGAAGCTGTCCTCCGGATCGGACTTGGACATCTTGCGCTCCGGCTCCGTCAGGCTCATGATCTTGGCGGTCTGTTTGGGGATGTAAGGTTCCGGAACCTTGAACACTCCCTTGTGAATGGCGTTCACGCGCTCCGCGATGTCGCGGGTGATCTCAAGGTGCTGTTTCTGATCAGCGCCAACCGGCACCAGGTCTGTCTGATACAGCAGGATGTCGGCCGCCATCAGGACAGGATAGGTGTAAAGGCCGGCGTTGATGTTGTCCTTGTGCTTCTGGGCCTTGTCCTTAAACTGGGTCATGCGGTTCAACTCGCCCATATAGGTGAAACAGTTTAAAATCCATGCCAGTTCCGCGTGCTGGGGCACATGGCTTTGGCAATAGATGATGGACTCCTCAGGGTTCAAGCCCGCCGCGATGTACAGGGCGGCCAACTCGACTGTTTTGCGGCGCAGGCCGGCCGGATCCTGGCGCACGGTCAGCGCGTGCAGGTCCACGATGGAAAACAGGCAGTTGTAGTCGCTTTCCAGAATGGTAAAATTGCGCAAAGCGCCGATATAATTGCCCAGGGTGATGTGGCCGGAGGGCTGGATGCCGGAAAACAGGATCGGTTTTTTAGCAGTATCGCTCATGGTAACGCCTTTCAAAGTTTTTGATGCTTGCTTACAGGTTCATTTCTTCTTTGACTTTTCTAAACGCCTCAACCGCGAAATCCAGGTCCTCCCGGCTGTGGGCAGCGGAAATCTGGGTGCGAATGCGGGCCTTGCCCATGGGCACGACAGGATAACTGAAAGCGATGACATAAACGCCGTGTTCAAGCATGCGCTTTGCCATCTCCTGGGCTTTGTGCGCGTCATACAGCATGACGGGAACAATGGGGTGCTGCCCGGGCAGCATGTCAAAGCCCAGGGCAGTCATCTTTTCGCGGAAGTAATGCGCGTTCTGGTGTACCTTGTCCCGAAGGACGGTGGAAGCCTCCAGAAGGTCCAGGGCTTTGAGCGTGGCGGCGCAGATGGAGGGCGCCAGGGAATTGGAGAACAGGTAGGGGCGGGAGCGCTGGCGCAGGATGTCCACAATGGGCTGGCGCGCGGCTGTGAAGCCGCCGGAAGCGCCGCCCAGGGCTTTGCCAAAGGTGCCGGTGATGATGTCCACCCGTCCCATCACGCCGCAGGCCTCATGTGTGCCGCGGCCTGTTTCCCCCATGAAACCGGTGGCGTGGCTGTCGTCCACCATGACCAAAGCGTCATATTTCTCCGCGAGGTCGCAGATCTCGTTCAGTTTAGCCAGGTAGCCGTCCATGCTGAACACGCCGTCAGTGGCGATGAGGCGGATGCGGCTGTCCTGCGATTCGATCAGGTGGCGCTCCAACTCCTCCATGTCGCTGTTCTTGTAGCGAAAACGCCTGGCTTTTGAAAGCCGGATGCCGTCGATGATGGAAGCGTGGTTCAGCTCGTCTGAAATGACGGTATCCTCCTCGGTGAGCAGGGTCTCAAACAAACCGCCGTTGGCGTCAAAGCAGGAGGAGTACAGGATGGCATCGTCCATCTGCAGGAAAGAGGCCAGGCGGCGCTCCAACTGCTTGTGCACCAACTGGGTGCCGCAGATAAAGCGGACGGATGACAAACCAAAGCCCCAGGAATCATAGGCGGAACGCGCGGCGGCGATGATGCGGCGGTCATTGGACAGGCCCAGGTAGTTGTTGGCGCACATGTTTAGAACACCGCGGCTTTTTGTGGTGTTGATCACGCTCTTCATGGGGCTGGTGATGACGCGCTCCTCGCGCCAGGTGCCGGCCTTTTGGATCTCGTCCAATTGGGTTTGGTAAATGCTCAGCGCTTTTTTCATACCTGTGTCAATCCTCCCAAACGATTATGATTTGCTCAGTCTGCCCATTCCAGGATGATCTTGCCGCTTTCACCAGTGTTCATGATTTCAAAAGCTTCCTCAAACCGCGTGTACGGGAAACGGTGCGTGATCAGCGGCTTCAAGTCCAGCCCTGCCTGAACCATAGCTGTCATTTTATACCAGGTTTCATACATCTTGCGGCCATAGATGCCCTGCAGGGTCAGGCCCTTGAAGATAAAGTCATCCATGTTCAGGGTCAGCGGCTTGCCAAAAAGACCCAGCATGGCAATCTGCCCGCCGTTTCGCATCAGGCCCAGCATCTGCTTTAAGGCAGATTCAGCGCCGGACATCTCAAGGCCAACGTCAAAGCCTTCCACCATGTGAAGGGGTTTCATCCTGTCTTCCAGGGACTCCTTCATGGTGTTTACCGTGTTTTTTACGCCCAGTTTCCGGGCAAGTTCAAGGCGGTAATCCTTGATGTCGGTTAAAACGACATTGCGCGCACCGTTTTGGATGCAGATCGCGGCCGCCATGACGCCGATGGGGCCGGCGCCGGTGATCAGGACATCCTCCCCCACCACGTCAAACATCAGCGCGGTGTGGGTGGCGTTGCCAAAGGCGTCAAAAAAGGAAACGACCTCACGGTCCAGATCCGGGCTGATCGGAATGCAGTTGGAAGCGGGGATACACAGGTACTGCGCGAAAGCGCCATCGCGGTTCACGCCCACCCCCTGGGTGAACTTGCACCACTGGCCGCGGCCGGCGCGGCAGTTGCGGCACTGGCCGCAGATCAGGTGCCCTTCGCCCGAAACGGTCTGTCCGATCTCAAAATGCTGTACAACATTGTCGCCGATCGCGGCGATCTCGCCCACATACTCATGCCCGATAACAAGGGGCGGATGGATGTGGCTCTGGCTCCAGGCGTCCCAGTTGTAAATGTGCAGATCTGTGCCGCAGATGGCAGTCTTTAAAATCTTGATCAGAACCTCATTGGGGCCGGGCGCAGGCTTTGGCACCCGGGTCAGAACCAGCCCCTTTTGGGCTGCAGTTTTTACCAAAGCATCCATCATCATGGCAGCAACCTCCATTTTGGTCGATTCAGTATCAAGCGCGGCAGACTATTTGACAGTTGTTAAAGCTTGGCTTAGCCCATGGAGTGGCTGTACACAACAAAAGAATTGTTGAGGAAGGTGCGGTAGAGGGTGAACTCCATCTCCCTTTCCAGCGGGTAAATCATCTCCATGACCAGGCAGACATCCTGACCGTCCTGCGGATCTGAATAAGCAAACCTGACAAGACCGGGCGCAGTTAAAACAGCGCGGCCGTCTTCGTCCAGGATCTGAGCGTTTTCTACCGCTTCATTTTGCCACACAGCCATCAGATTCTCAAGCGTTCCGGGCACTTCCATGAGTTTTAGGGAAGCGGCGCCATCCTCTGTCTGAAGATGCAGGAAGGCGGCCTGGTCCTCGATGACTTTTGTGAATATATCCGGATACTGCAGCTCGCAGCGATCCGTTTTCATGAACTGAAGAAGGGAGGAGGGCTGGTAACGCTCCTTCACCTCAAAACCAGACAGCGTAAATCCGACGGCGGAATCGGCCTCGGGCTTGAGCTCCAAAACCATTGCCCCCAGCCAGACCAGGCTGTCTTCAGGAGCCTCAAAAGCGGAAGCGACAATGCCGTTTAAGCGGTATACATCGGTCTTAAGAAGCAGTTTTTCTTCATTAAGCTGTACATCGTAAATATGAGTTCCAATGAAGTCTGCCGGCTGGGAGATGTCCATCACCACCTGATCATCCCTGAGAGCAAGCGCAGGCAGCGCGTTCCCCTTCAGTTCCGGCAGATTTTGCGATGAAAACAAACGGTCGGCCGCTTTGAGCGCTTCGTCCAAAGAAATAGTGATGCCGGTTTCACCGGCGGAAGCTACCAAAAGGTGCTCATAAAAAGCGCGGTAAAGAAGGGTTTCCACCAGCGCCGCATCAGGCGCCGCATCCGGAACAAGGGCTGGGATGCTTTGCGTAAAGGCAGCATAGGCGGCCGCGTCTGCCAAGGGCTGGACCTGGGCGATTAGTTCCTCATTTTCCATAGCCGCGTCAGTCAGGTCGCGGGTTGGCGCCGCGAAAGCCGACAGGCTTACAAAAGTAAAAATGAAAACAAACAAAGACAAAAATAATTTTTTCATGTGCTACTCCTTTTCCGCGTTTGCCTTTTTCAAAAGCAGGAATTTGGCGCTTGCGAGGGCGGCGACATTGCCTTCTCCCGCCGCTTTGGCAGCCTGCAAAGGCGCTCCTGCAAGATCCCCGGCCGCAAAGACGCCCGGAACGCTGGTCTGAAGGTTCTCATCCAGCACGATCTGATTGTTCTTCGTCTCAATTTCTGGAATCAGCTGGGTCATGGCGACAGCCGGCCTGAGCACAAAAACGCCATCGGCGCTGACCTCGCCCCGGTCGGTTTTCAGAACGATCTGTTCCCCCTTCATGGATAGATTGAGGGGCTTGCCCTCAATCACCTCAACCGATTCGGGAAGGCCCGCGGTGTCATGCGGGGCTTCCTTGACATAAAGCACTTTTGAGAGCGTGGACAGGTAGGCCGCTTCCTCCACCGCTTCAGCATCTGAAGCAATAACAAGAACGGTTCCGCCCTTATAAAACATGCCGTCGCAGGTGGCGCAGTAGCTGACCCCCTGGCCGACCAGTTCCTCCTCCCCCTCCAGCAGCTTGACGCGGGAGGTACCCATGGCCAAAATGACCGAGCGGGACATAAAGACATCATTCCCTGCCAGGACGGAAAACTGATCCCCCAGGGGCATCACCCGCCTGACCAGGGAGCGGACTGACTGGGCGCCCATATGAGCCGCGTGTTCCCGAAGCGCCTGCAACAATTTGGGGCCTTCGGCGTCAGGGAACCCCGGATAATTGTCGATTTTTTTGGTTTTTCCAAGCGCCCCATCCCCCGCATAGATCATGAGCGTGGACAGGTTGCGCTGGCGCGCGGTGATCGCTGCGGAACAACCCGCAACGCCGCCGCCGATGATGATCAGATCAAACTCAGTCTGCATTGATGATATTGGCCTCCACCCATTCAATTCGACGGCCCTGAACAGATTCTACCTTGAACTGTACGCCGTCATATTCAACGACCGGCTGGCTTCCATCCTCCGGAATGGAGTTCAGCTGGCTTAAGATCAGCCCTCCGATGGTATCGAACTCTTCGTCCAAAGGCAGCTCAAGCCCGGTCTTTTCATTAAAAGTTTCCACATCCAAAGTGCCCGACACCCGCCACCGGCCTTCTTCCAATTGCTCAAAATCCTGCTGATCCTGGGGATCATACTCATCGTAAATGTTGCCAACGATTTCTTCCAGCAGGTCTTCCATGGTGATCAGGCCGCTGGTGCCGCCGTATTCGTCCACCACAATGGCCATGTGGAACTTGTTGCGCTGCATATCACGAAAGAGCAGGTCCGTCCTGACGGTTTCAGGTACAAAGTGCGCGTCCCTGATGATGCTCCTTAGCGGAAGCGGCTCCGCACGCTGCAGGTTGAACAGGAACTCCCGGGTGCTGACCGTCCCGATGATGTGGTCCAGGTCCTCTTCATAAACGGGGAAGCGCGACAGGCCGGTCTGATCGATCATATCGATGATTTCTTCCCTGCTGTCGTCTATCCAGATGGAATACATATCCGTCCGGTGGGTCATGCACTCTGCGGCCGTCATGTTGTTGAACTCAAACACGTTTTTGATCATTTCGCGTTCGGATTCCTCAATAGCGCCCTTTTCCTCACCCACATCCACCAGCATGCGGATCTCATCCTCCGTGATCTCCATGGTGGGCTGCATGATATCCATCCCCATCAGACGCAGGATGGCGTAGGACAATTTGCTGAGGACAGATGCCATTGGCTGAAAAACCGTGTTGACAAGGCCGGCAAAACCAAACAGCGCGCGCGCTGTGCCTTTTGGCTTGTTGGCGGCAAAACGCCTTGGTAAAACCACCGCGAACAACTGGATGATAAATGTAAAAGCCAGGAAAATGATAAAACAGGCGATAAAACGCATCACACCCGGGCTTAAAAAAGTCCATCCCCAAACTTTGACTGCGTGGTCCGCAAGCGGCATCGCGTAATTGATCAGGAGAATCGCGGAAACGGCCATGATCAGAAGCATTTGGCAAATGCGGATCCCGGAAGGCATAGAAATCAGGGAGGCCGCTTTGTCCTCAAGCTTGGTCGCACGCTCATCCTCCGCCTCTACACTGCGACGGCTTAAAAGATTGATCTGCTGGGCGGCAGCTTCAGCCGCATGCAGCAGGGCATAGAAAACAATCAAAGCTAATTTTAAAACAATCAAATAATCCGAAGGGCCAGAATCCATAAGGCAATAAAACCTCCCTTGCTGACAAATTATACCATAGAGCGCTTTCTCTTGTCATCTGATGATGTCTTACAATCAGAAGCCTGCCGGTTTCTTGAATGATAACTGACAGGCGGAGCGATGATTGCCCTGATTGAGACAAAATCCCGCAGGATTTTAAGACAAAAGCCACATTGCTGAATTTTTATATCATGCCTGACTTGACAAGAAAAGCAAGTGAATGTAATATAAATTTACAGGGATACATCCTGAAGTGTGCGCCAGTTGACTGTTTTTACCCACATCTTACCTTATGGCACCCGGGTCAACGGGATGATGCCAAGCCCCCGCAAAAAGGGGAAGGCAGAGGGCCTGTCGCAGGGAGCCGACCTGCTGTACATAGCGGGTGAAAAAATGGTTGACAGCGGCACTTTGGGCATCCCAAAGTTCTTGTCCGAGGCGGCGGGGTGATCCCGCCGTTTTGGATTATTACTGTTTTATCATCTGTTGTGGAGGCCAGCATGCGGACTTTATGTGTTCCTGTCAATCAGGAGGGTATAATAGAGGCAGTCCGGATCCTGAAGGAAGGCGGCCTTGTCGCGTTCCCGACTGAGACCGTTTATGGCCTTGGCGGCAACGCATTAAACGAGCAGGCGATTGAAGCGATTTTTGAAGCGAAAGGGCGTCCGGGCGACAACCCTCTGATCGCCCATGTAAGCGGGATCGAGGAAGCCAAGCGTTATGGGGAATGGAACGACCTTGCGCAGTCCCTGGCGGAAGCCTTCTGGCCGGGGCCTTTGACCCTGATTGTTGCGCGCAAGCCGGATATGCCCGCCAGGATCAGTGCGGGGCTTTCGACCCTGGCGCTCAGGGCGCCAAGCCATCCGGCAGCGCAGGCGCTAATCAAAGCCTGCGGTTTCCCCATCGCGGCCCCCAGCGCGAACCGCTCGGGTTGTCCCAGCCCGACCACCGCGAAGCACGTGCTTAACGATATGGACGGCGTGATCCCCCTAATCCTGGACGGCGGCCCCAGCGAGGTGGGCCTTGAGTCCACGGTGCTGGACGCGACAGGCGAAGTGCCCCTTATTTTGCGCCCTGGCGCGGTGACGCCTGAGATGGTCGCGATGACTGTCGGCGAATGCAAGGTCGCGGAATCCGTCATGCGGCAGCTGCGGGATGATGAATCCGCTCCCTCCCCCGGTATGCGCCACAAGCACTATGCCCCCAAAGCCAGGATGACCCTGGTTGAAGGCGAAACCGGCAAAGTGCGAGAAGCCCTCACCCTGATGGCTGCAAGGCTGGAAAACGCCTGGGTGTTTGCCCTTGACGGGGTCATGGACGGGGTGGAAGAGGTGAAGGTGAAAAACCTTGGCCGGGACGCGAAGGAAGCCGCCCACAACCTGTTTTATTTGTTAAGGCAGGCTGATGAAGAAGGGGTGACGCGCATCTTCGCGCAGGCGCTGCCCAAGGACGGCCTTGGGCTGGCCGTGATGAACCGCCTGGCCCGCGCTGCCGGGTTTGACATCCGTCAGGCGGAAGATGTTTTGCAGTTCCAAGAAAAATCTTAAAAGGAAAGGAATCTGAAATGAAAAAACTTGTATCCCTTCTGTTGGCTTCCCTTTTGCTTGCGGCCCTCTCCCTGCCTGCTTTGAGCTTGGCGGAAGAAGAGAAGGTGCTGAATTTGTTCACCTGGGCAACCTACATTGACGACGGCACCGTCGCGAAGTTTGAGGAACAGACCGGCATCAAGATCAACTACACCACCTTTGCCTCCAATGAAGAAATGCTGCTGAAGATGTCAACAACCAGCAACGAGTATGACGTCATCCTGGCCAGCGACTACGCTTTAAACACCCTGCGCAAGGATGACAAGCTGCAGAAGCTGGACAAGACGCTTCTCCCGAACTTTGGGAACCTGGATCCGGATTTCCAGAACAAGTACTTTGATGAGAACAACGAGTACACCGTGCCCTACACCTCCGGCACCCCTTTGATCGTGTACAACCCGGACCTGGTGGACATTGAGATCACCGGCTATGAGGACCTGTGGAACCCGGCGCTGAAGGACAATGTGGTGCTGATCGACGACGCGCGCAACATCATCGGCATTACGCTCAAGACCCTGGGCTATTCCTTCAACACCACCGATGACAAACAGCTGGCGGAGGCCAGGGAGAAGCTGATGGCCCTAAGGCCCAATGTGCGCAGCTTCAATTACGACACCCCGCACAACGACATGATCTCAGGCGAGGTCGCCGTGGGCTATATGTTTACCCCCTTTGTGCTGCTATCCATGGACGGCAACCCCAACCTGAAAGTCGTTTACCCCAAGGAAGGCATGGGCTTTGGCATTGACGCCCTGGTCATCCCCAAGAACGCGCCGCACCCCAAAAACGCGCACGCGCTGCTGAACTTCCTGTTGGACAGCGAAGTGGCCGGGAATACCGTTGCCTGGCAGTACTACCTCTCCCCTGTCAAGACCGCGTATGAGTTTATCCCGGAATACCTGCGCGAGAACCCGGCCATCAAGATCCCCAAGGAGATCCTGGGCGAAACCGAGTTCATCATGGATGTAGGCGAGTACGAGAGCAAGTATCAGGAGATCTGGGCGGAGTTTAAATTGCAATAAGTTAAATCCCATTGGATATGGAACAGTTGGGGAGGGTGGTTTTAAAACCCCCTCCCCAATGTCATTCACAAAGCAAAGATTGGAGAAAAAAATGAGAATCTTGCTGACAGGAGCAAACGGGTTTCTGGGGCGCCGCATCGCAGCGGCGGCTAATTGTGTTCATGCCCCCTCGCTGCGGGAAGCGCGCAAGGATGAGGTGAAGCGTCTGATCGACAACAGCGAACCGGAATTAATCATCCACACAGCCGCGATATCTGACATTGGCGAGTGCGAGAAAAACCCGGACGCGTCCTACAGGGCAAATGTGATCTTGCCCCTTTCTATCGCGAAAGCAGCAAAAGGAGTGAAGACCCTGATGTTCAGCAGCGATCAGGTGTACACCGGAAGCGCCTGCGAAGGCCCATTCAGGGAAGAGGACGCGACAAGCCCTGCCAATGTTTATGCAAGGCACAAACTGGAGATGGAAGAACGAGTTTTAAGCCTTAGACCTGATACTGTCATGCTGCGCGCGACCTGGATGTATGACCTTCCTCTTTATCGCCATGACAAAACAGGCAACTTTTTAATGCAGATCATTTTCGCAGGGCTGCGTCAAAACGCAGTTTCTTTCAGCAGTCAGGAATTCAGGGGGGTAACCTATGCCCGGGAAGTGGCTGAGTTAACACTGGCAGCCAAAGACCTGCCAGGAGGAAGTTATAACTTTGGCAGCCCGACTGCACTCAGTATGTTTGAAATCGCGAAGTCGGCACAAAAATTGCTTGGCATCCCGGAGAATGTCATGGACAGGCCGAAATCCAGAAACCTGTGGATGGATGACAGCAAATTAAGGCGGCAGGGACTTGCATTCAAGAACACCCTGGATGGCTTCAGGCAATGTGCCAAAGATTATGGACTGTTCAAAGAGCCTTAAAATCAAATCAACTTGTTTTTTAGGAAGAGTGGGCCGATGGAAGTTTTTTCTTATGACTTTCAGTTTGCCTGCACAAAAAACAGCCTCACGACAAGCATGGGCTGTTGATGTTCAATCCGCAATATGTTCAGGTGCCCTTGATTTGATTTAGCAGTTCTTCCTCACTGATGCTTTGGATGCCAAGGGCGGCCGCCTTGTCCGCCTTGCTGCCCGGGTTTTCGCCCAGGAGCAGGTAGCTGGTTTTGCGGCTGACGGAGGAGGAGACGCTGCCGCCATTTTTGATGATCAATTCCTCCGCCTGCTGACGGGTTAAGGTGGGCAGGGTCCCGGTCAGGACAAAGGTTTTGCCCTGAAAAACGCCTGAAACAGGCTGTGCCAAAACAGGTCTGGGCGTGACCCCCGCCTTCAGCAATTCCCCAATCATCACTTGGCTGGCCGGATCCTGGAAAAAGTCCAAAATGGAATCCGCAATGATCTCACCGATGGCCGGAACAGCGGTCAATTGCTCCTTGGTCGCAACCTGCACCGCCTCCAATGTCATAAAGGTGTTGGCCAGGTCCCTGGCTGTCGCCCTTCCGATATTTGGGATGCCGATGGCCAAAAGGAAGGCGTCCAGCTGGCAGTCCTTGCTGGTGTTCAGCGCCTCGATCAGTTTCTCCGCTTTCTTTTGCTGGAAACCGGGCAGGCCGATCAGCTGAGAAGCTTCCAGAAGATATAGATCCTGCGGTTCCCTGACCTGCAGTTCATCATACAGCACTTCCAGGGTCTTTTCAGAAAGGCTTTCGATGTTCATCGCCTCGCGGGAACAAAAATGCGTCAGCCTGGCGATGACCTGGGGCTTGCAGCCGTCCCTGTTCAAGCAGAACAGGTGGGCGCCGATCTCAGTAAGCGGTTCCTGGCAAGCCGGGCAGACGACCGGCTTTTCAATGGGCAAACCGACCGTGCCATCCTCCACCCTGCCTAAGATCTCCGGAATGACATCATTGGACCTGCGGATGAAGACCGTGCTGCCGATGGTGAGTTTTTTTCTCTGGATATCGCCGTAATTGTTGAGCGTCGCCTTCCGGACAGTGACACCTGAAAAATCCACCGCGTCCACATGCGCCAGGGGGGTCAGTTTACCAGTGCGGCCGGGCTCCCAGGTGACTTTTTCAAGCGTGGTGGTGGTCTCCTCGGCGGCGAACTTGAAAGCAACTGCCCAGCGGGGAAACTTGTCCGTATACCCCATAAACCTGCGGGTTTCCAGATCCATCACCTTGATAACGACCCCGTCGATCAGAAAATCAAGCGTCTCGCGCCTTTCTTCCACCTCGTTGATCCTGGCCTTGATCTCCTCCTCGCTGTCCCCTTCATACAAGAGGGGAGACGTGGAAAAGCCGTTTTGACGAATGAAGGCGTTTAGACCCGACTGCTCCGTATACGGCGGATCAGAAATCGTACCGATCTCATAGAAACGCGCGTCCAGCTTTCTTGAAGCAGTCACCTTGGGATCCAGGTTTCTCAAAGCGCCGGCAGCAGCGTTGCGGGCGTTTTTAAGGGGCTCTTCGGCAGTGCGGTTGTACTGCGCGAGGACGGAGAGACGCATGATGCACTCCCCGTGGATCTCCAGCAGATCCTTGTAAGGAATGGACAGAGGGATTCCCTTGATGGTGCGCGCCTGGGGCAGCACCTGTTCCCCCACAATGCCGTTGCCGCGGGTGGCGGCCTGCACCAACTGCCCGTCCCGGTAGGTCAGGTTGATGGTCAAGCCATCGTACTTGTACTCAAGCGCGAAGCGCAGGGGCGCAAGACCCGGCTGCTTTTGATGAAGCTGGCGTATCCTCACAAACCAAGCGCTCAGTTCCTCAAAGCTCTGCACCTTGTCCATGCTCCAGAGGCGGTTTAGGTGGGTATGCTGAACAAAGGCCGGCAGCGGTTCGCCGCCGACCCTGTGCGTGGGAGAATCCGGCAAAACAATGCCGCTCTCCTTTTCCAGTGCTTTCAGTTCGTCATACAGCCTGTCCCACTGGGCGTCGGACATGACAGGCGTATCCAAAACATAGTATTGATGGCTGGCGTGATTGATCTGATCTGTCAGTTCACGCAGCTTTTGAAGCGCGTCCGGCATCAATTCACCTTAACGATGGGCGCGATGGCGACAGAAAATTCCTTTTCGCCATAAGCCGTAAAGATGATGGTGACGCGGGCTTCAGCGCCCTTTCCTGAGGTGCCCACGACCTTTCCAACGCCAAACTTTTTATGCAGAACCTGATCCCCTTCCGTGAAAATCTGCGAAACAGGGGCAGCGCTGTCAGCGATGGAAGATACAAAACCCTTTTGAACGCCCGGTATTTGCCCGGGGTCCTGCCCCATGCCGGGGATTCCAAAGCTCATCTTGGGCGGGCGCTGAGAGGCGCGCACCCGTTCCTTTGGCGGCTTGTACTCGCCAAAGTGCTCGCGCATGGTCTTGCCGTATTCGTCCGAGATCAGTTCGCGCGGGATTTCGGCAAGAAAGGGGCTGGGCTGATTGAAAGAAGCCTGATTAAAGATGGCGCGCTGGCGCGTACGGCTTAAGTAGAGAAATTCCTTGGCCCGGGTGATACCGACATAGAACAGCCTGCGCTCCTCCTCCAGCCTGTTGTCCTCCTGTTTTGCCCGGGAGCTTGGCAAAAGGCCATCCTCCAGACCGGCGATGAAAACCGCGCGGTACTCCAAGCCCTTGGCTGAGTGCAGGGTCATCAGGGTGATAAACTGGGGGGCATCCTCCTGCATATCCAGGTCCGTGACCAAAGCCACGTTCTCCAGATAGCTTTCGAGGGTTGCGTCCTCGGTCAGTTTCTCATACTCATATACCGCGCCCAGGAATTCCAGCAGGTTGTCCCGTTTTGAAATCAGCTCATCATCCGTGGTGTTTTCATACTGGGCAAGAAGCCCGGTCTCATCCAGCAGCAGTTTGACAAAATCCCCAAGCGGCATTTCCTGCTGCTTCGCCTTGAGCGTGTCCATCAAATCCACGAAGCTTTCCACGCACTTGCGCGGACGGGAACCCAAAGAATCAGGCAGATCCCGCAGCGCCCCGTACATGGTCATGTTGCGCTCATTGGCATGATCCTCCAGCACCTGTACGGTTGCGTCGCCGATGGCGCGCTTGGGCACGTTGATGATGCGTTTGAGGGCGATGTCGTCATCCGGGTTGATCAAACAGCGCAGATAGGCCAGAGCGTCTTTGATCTCCCGGCGGTCATAGAAGCGCGTGCCGCCATAAACGCGGTAGGGAATGCCGGCGCGCATGAGCATTTCTTCCAAAACGCGGCTTTGCGCGTTCATGCGGTAAAGAACCGCGATCTCAGACAGGGGCACCTTGCGCGAGCGCAGCCGGCGGACATGCTCTGCGATCCAGGCCGCCTCCTCCCGCTCATCCCCGGCGGCCGCAAAGCGGATCTTGTCGCCTTTTTTGCCTTCCGTCCAAAGCGACTTGTCCATGCGGCCCTCATTGTTCTTGATCAGCGCGTTGGCCGCGTCCAGAATCAGCTGGGTCGAACGGTAATTCTGCTCGAGCTTGACAACCTTTGCATCCGGAAAATCCTTCTTAAACTCCAGGATGTTTCGGATATCGGCCCCGCGCCAGCCATAGATGGACTGATCGTCATCGCCGACCACGCAGAGGTTGCGGTTTTTCTCGGTCAAAAGCTTCACGAAGGTGTACTGCGCCATGTTGGTATCCTGGTATTCGTCCACATGGACATGCAAAAAGCGCTGCCTGTAATAATCCAGAACAGGGGGATGATCCAAAAACAGCTCCAAGGTTTTGTTGATGAGATCGTCAAAGTCCAGGGCGTTGGCCGCTTTGAGCCTCGCGTCATAAGCCGTAAACAGGTCATGGATGGTCTGTGAGCGGCGGTCCCGCCGGGTCTGAGCGAACCAGTCATCCGCGTTCATCAGCTTGTTCTTGGCGTCCCCGATAATGGCGGACATTTCCTTGAGGCTCAGCTCCTTGTCATCGATCTCAAAGCGCTTAAACAGCTCTTTGAGCACGCGCTGCTGGTCGTCCGTGTCATAGATGGTGAAGGAACGCTGATAGCCGATCTTCTCAATATCACGCCTTAAAATGCGCACGCAGACAGAATGGAAGGTGCCAATCCAGATGTCCTCCGTCTTTTCGCCGATCAGGGTGCCCACCCGGCTTGCCATTTCCCGCGCCGCTTTGTTGGTGAAGGTGAGCGCCAAAATATTCCAGGGTCTGACGCCCTCATCAATCAGATGCGCGATGCGATGGGTCATCGCGCGGGTCTTGCCGCTGCCGGCTCCGGCGATGATTAACAAAGGACCTTCTTTATGCAATACCGCTTCCAACTGGCGGTCGTTTAAATTATGCAGGTTCATCTTTCCCCCAGAAAATATATTTGTGTCACATATTATCCAGCCAGAAAATCAAGATAACGCTTGAGCGCGCTGGCAAAAGACACACCGATATTGTACCACAAAATCAATCCGGCGTACAGTTTTTCGGTGTGGCGGAACGGCTACTCCCCTTCGTTTTTGGGGTTTTTATTGATGCTGACAGGCAGATCCGTCTGCGCGAAAGGATCTTCATGGACATAGGCATTCAGGTCAACGCTGCCGCGGTTGGATGCGCGGGACGGCTTTTGCGGGAGGTTGGAGCGAATGAGGGCAGGGCTGACGCTCAGGTCGATCAAAGCGCTGTCCCTGACGCCTGTGAGCGCAAAGGTCACCGTTTTCCGCGATAAGGAGCGGCGGGCATACTCATTTGCGATCTCCGTTCTCCCTCCAAAATGCATGGGGAAGAATACGCGGGGTTTTACAGCCATGATAAAGTGATTGGCGCCCGCGTCATACAGACCGCCCTGGTTGGGATCCAGCGGGAAAAACGCGATGTCGATCTTGTCCTTGGGCAAATCCGCGACTTTTTCATAAAAGGCGGCTTCCGCTTTGGCGATGTTCCTGAGGGTGTTTTCCTCACGCCAGTGCCAGAGGTTCAAATCCCCCGCATGGTAAACAGAGATGTCCTCCGCCGTGGCCAAAAAAGAAACCCCCATATCCGTGGAACCAAATACGCTGACCTCACAGTGGCCGACAGTAAAACTGTCCCCTTCGCGGCAAACGCGCACATTCGCGGCGCGGGGCGCCTTGCTGGCAGCTTCCTGCGGAAGGATGTACGTGATGGGAAAAGACTGCTTCCAGTCATAGATCGCCGGATCATGATGAGCCGCTGAGGCGCTGGGGACAAAGACCAGGATGTTGTTGAAACCGGAAAAATCCTGATCGCTGAGACGCTGATTCTCCGCGACCTGAGGGATGTCTGTTTGACGATAGGAAAAAACAAGCAGGGTCTTCTGCATGGATACGGTAAACGCAGACTGATAAAAATAGCTGACCAGCGCCTGACGGGTCATGAAGCACCCTCCCCCTTTGAATGATGATTCCAGATGAAGGCTTCCTCCAGCACCCTTCCCTGCGCCTGGGGCAGATCAAGCCCGCTGGCGTAAGCGAGGGTCGGCGCGATGTCTGTCAGGTCGCACATGGGCAGCCTGAACCCGCCCAGAAACTGCGGGCCATACAGCCACAGCAGCGTTTTGCTGCCGGGGTGTCCGGGGCCAAAACCGTGTGTCGCTCCGGTTTTGATTTGGTTCTCATCATCCACAATGACAAAGCCTTTCTCCGGTTCCACTGCCAAAAGAATGTCTTCCGGCGCGTGCATCAAGCGCAGTTCTTCCCGGGTATACACATGGCTGATGCGAAGATCCGCCATGTTGTCTGTTAAAGCTTTTAAAACCGGCTGATAATCCGCGTGGTTTAAGTGCAGATAGGCGCCAAAGCCAAGCGTCTGAGCGCGGGCCGGGACGCGGTTGGCCGCAAGCCAGGCGTCAAGCGGCAGGCTTCCGATGATGTCCGCCTGCCCGTGATCTGTGACAACAGCAACAATGGTGTCCTTCAGCAAGCCTCGCTCTGACAGGGCAGCCATGATTTTGCCCACCCGGATGTCCAGCCTGTCAAGCGCTTCTTTGGCCTCTTTTGAAAAAGTGCCGTAGCGGTGGCGCATGGCGTCACAATCCACCAGGTGAAGGGCCAGCACATCCGGCATGTGGCGCTTTTTGCGGCTTCGGGTATCCACGACCTGCTCTTTGGGCTGCCCCTTCTCATCTTTTAATCCCGGCTGGATCTTGACGGGATGTTTTAGAATCAGTTTTTCAGCGAGCAAGGTCGCATAATCATCCAAATAGGGCTGGGAAATTCCTTTGCGGCGCCGGCCATAGCGCAGTTCTGTCCTGAGGATCCAGCCCTTGCTGCCATAATTGATGACCTTGAGCGCCTGATTTTCTCCGGGCAAAGCCAGCACTTCGGGAAAATTATATCGGATGTTTTTGCTGAAACCCGTGGTGGGCCAGAGGATGGCTGCGCATTCACGCCCGGCCTTGTGCGCTTGTGAAAAGATCGTTTCAGTCTTGATATGGCTTTCTTCCCAGTACCACCTGCGCATATTGATGAGGGTGTCCGGCTGAAACGGCTCGTTGTGAGCGATGCCGTGCTTATCCGGGTAGCAGCCGGTGATGAGGCTGGCATGGATGGGATAGGTCAGGCTTGGATAGATGGTCTGAACGGAACCGCAAAAAACCCCCTCTGCGGCCAGCCTTCCCAGGTTGGGCAAAGAGAGCAGATAGTCAGAATCAGCGGCAAACACGCTGTCAAGGCTGATGATGACAAGGCGCATGTTATTTCCGCCAGCCGAAAAACTTGCTGACGCCCCAGGCCCCAAAGATCCACCCCAGGGGGCCGCAGCCTTTTCCCTGTTTGTTGTTCTTTTTCCCGCGGCCAAAGATCTTGTACAGCACGAACCCGATCAGCGCGATTTGAAAAAGGCTCAGGCCTTTTTCATCGTCTTCCTCGGCATACCGGGCGTCCTCGTCATAGCGTTTGGCATCTTCCCTGCTTTTTGAGGCGTTTTCAAAAATAGAGCCAAAGATGTTTTCCGAATTGTGCGGTTGGATGGTTGGTAAAACGAGTTCATCAGCAACGCTCTTGGTATAGGGAGACAAGGAGGAAGCAGCGTTCATCCTGATTCCAAGCCTTCCCTCCAGATAGTTTCCGGCTTGCAGCGTAAAAGACGCGACAGCCTTTTCATAAGCTCTGTCGCTGAGGTAGGGAGCGCGGAAATAATCATTTAAAAGGGCTTCCGCTTTCTCAGGGCTCAGAAACTGATGGGACTCATCCCCGATTGCTACGGCATAGCTTTCTTCACCAATAACAAGAACCAAAAGGATGGTTTTGTCCGAATCCGGCAGCAACTCCAATGTTTGATTTGCGTAAGTCTGGATGTTTTTGCCACCCAGGAAATGCCTGGTAACCACGCTGAACGGGATGCCCAATTTTTCCCGCATGAGTTGGGCGTAGCGGGAAAGGTCTGAAACAAACCCTGTGCTGAACACGCCGGCCAGGTCATCAACAGGGTTATCAACAGACAGCGCGGGCAGCGCCGTCAGCAAAACGCAAAAAAACAACACAAGGAAACGCAGGGCAATTTTTTTCATGGCGCCTGGCCCCCTTCAAACAGTTCAGCCAAGGGTACACCCAAAAGCATTGCTGCTTTTCCGTTCAGAGTGCCCTGAAGCTCGTTGTTATACTTGCGCGCGGCGGAATTGTACAAGCCCGCGTCAGCCCATTGGGCGCTTTGCTCAAACCCGCGCGGCAGATACCCGGTGACGTAGGAATAATCCCGGGAGTCGGCCTTTACACTGTCAAGCGCTTCCAGCTTTTTGAGGAGCAGGGCGCTGTTGTAATCCAGCCTTTCATTGGCCTGGGCTTTTTGGCGCAAAGACTCGCCGGACAGATCCTGGATATCCTGCCTGATTTTGAGGACGAGCTCATCATCCTGAGGCAGGTGTCGCTTTGCTACTGTCAGCAAGTTGTTCGCCATCTCAATCCGGGTATTCATCACATCAGACAAAGAACCAAGCACCAGATCGACCTGGAGCTTTTCCTCCATAAAACCGCGGTAAGCCCCAATGCCAAAGGCAACCAGCATCATCAGAAGCATGGTCAAAATGCCAAGGATCAATTTAGGTGCGGTTTTCATCGTTCACAATCAGCCGTTGATCAGGCGGTTTTTCAGCTCGTCCTCCATCCGTGCCAGGGTTTTTTCGGCTTCAGCGCGCTTCTGGCGGCCTTCGGCCTGGATGCGGACGACCTCGTTCATGGTGTCAATCAGGGACTTGTTGGTCTGAACCAGGGTTTCAATGTCGATGATGCCGCGCTCGGCCTCTGTCGCTGTTTCAATGGTGCCCTGCTTGAGGGTTTCCGCGTTTTTCTTGAGCAGTTCATTGGTCATGTCAGTAACGGCACGCTGTGCCTGCATGGCCTGGCGGGAATGCTCCATCCCCAGAGCCAGCACCATCTGGTTTTTCCAGAGGGGGAGGGTGTTGACCAGGGTGGACTGGATGCGCTCAATCAGCAGGGAGTTGTTGTTCTGAAGCAGGCGGATTTGCGGCGCCATCTGCAGGCTGATCTGGCGGGTGAGCTTTAAGTCATGCAGCTTTTTCTCAAACCGGTCGGCGGCCTGCTCAAGGTCGGAAGCTTTCTGAGCGTCCAGGGTGTCCCCGGATTCTTTGGCCTTGTTTTTTAAGGCGGCCAGGTCGTTTTCGCGCACTTCCTTCAGGCGCTTTTCTCCGGCGATGATGTACATGGTCAGCTCACGGAAGTATTCCAGATTCATCTCATACAGGTGATTGAACATGGAAACATCCTTGAGCAACTGAACCTGATGGCCTTCCAGGGTGCCGGCGATGTTGGACACGTTGCCGGCCACGTCATCAAAGCGGGCCTGCACCTGCGCGATGTGCTTCTTGGCGTTGGAAAACAAGGCGCGAAAGCCCTTGGGCTTCTCAGCCGAAGCCTCGAAGGTCTTCAGTTCACCGATCAGTTTGGTGAGGCTGTCCCCAACTTCACCCGAATCGATGTTCTTCACTTCAGACAGGATAGTGTCAGCAAAATTGGATACTTTTTTCTGAGCGTCAGCGCCGTAAAGCATGACATGCTGGGGATTTGAAAGATCGATCTTTGAGGAAAACTCATCCACCGCCTTGCGTTCTTCCGGAGTCAGCTTGCTGTCCAGATCGCTGTAAACCTGGGGATGCACATCCGGCGCCTCAGGCGCCTCCTGCTGAGCCTGGGCAAACTCATTGATCAGGGCTTCCGCCTGGAGTTTTGCGGAAGTTTCACTTGACAAGGTCAGTTGGGGAAGCGGCTTTTCAGCGTTCTCCCTGACGGCCTTGACAGCCTTGGACGCCTTGACTTGTGTGTCTGTCTTTAGATTCTGATTTTCACTCATTTTAATTGTTCTCCTTCATTTGAGCCTGGGCAGTTGCCTGCCCGGCAGTTGAGGCACTGCCCGTCTGGGAAGCGGTTGTTTTGATTTTAAACTCGCTGCCCAGAAGGCTGTCCTGCTTTAACATGGCTTCCAACACATCAATATCTGTTGAGATATCGAGCATATCGTTTTGATAAAGGGTGGCCAGCTGTTTTTCAAACGCGCCGACAACCACCTGCATCGCGTCCTGAATGCGCTTCTTGGTCTGGATCGCTTCCTGACCGGAAACACCGCGCTCTGTCAGCCTGCGGTAGCCAGTCAGCATCTTCAGCGTGGTGGGCAGATAATAATCCATGAAGCGGCGTATCTGCGGCGTTTTTCCCGGCTGATCGATCACCGTCTGAAAAATGCGGGTCGAGATCTTATCCAACTGCACAATGCTCTCCGACACGACCGGGTCAGTGATCATCTCGTCTTCCCTGCGGATCTGGGCGAGCAAATCCTGCCCTTTTTGAATCACCCTGTCCACCGCCTCATCACCGGTCACCGGCAGGTCGTTCATGGAAGGCGCCTGTTTTGAGGTGTCAAGGCCGGAAAACATGGTGTAGGACAGCCAGCCTGTGAGCGCCGACAAACCGCCGGCCAAAAGATAATGAAGCGGCGCGTTGAGCGGAAAAACCAATGAGTACAAAAGGGATGTGATCCCGGCGGTCAGAAAGCCCGCAAAAAGGCCTTTGCCAGGTGAGGTGGATTGCTTTAACTTCTTGGCCATTCATCCTCCATTCAAACGTACCGGATCAAGCTTTGTTCGCTTTTTTGAATTATAACATACCGCATTAAGCCATTCAAATGAATAATTGGTGAGAAACGCCCGATGCTTTCTTAACCAAAACAGAGAACATGCGAACTGGCGATTTTTGTGTACAGTTCCAAATGTGTTCATGGTATAATGGCCCCAACGATGGTTGTTAAGGGGATTAATCAATGGTCATCATCGGCCTGAGCACAAACAAGGACACCAAAACCGATGCGGATAAAATGCCAAGGGACTATGTAACTGCAGTCCTTCAAGCAGGAGCGCTGCCCGTCATCCTGCCGATGATTGAGGAAGATCACCCTCAATACGATGAACTGATGGACAAGGCTGTCTCCATGGTGGACGGCCTGATCATGACCGGAGGGCCGGATGTAAACCCGGACTATTACGGTGAAGAACGTCTGCCCTTTTGCGGAGAAATCCTGAGCGAACGGGACAAGGCCGATATGACCCTGATCAGGAAAGCGATCGCGGCTAAAAAGCCCATGCTTGCTATCTGCAGGGGGCTGCAAGCGGTCAACGTGGCTTTGGGCGGCACTTTATATCAGGATCTGGACAGCCAGATCAAAACAAACATCATGCACCAGCGCACAGACAAGGATTACGCGCACAAAGTGCAGGTAAAGAAAAACAGCCTGCTGCATGACATTGTCGGCAAAGAAAGTTTTTTGGTAACCAGCCGTCATCATCAAGCCGCAAAAAAGGCTGCCCCCGGGCTTGTGGCCACAGCGTT
The DNA here is from genome assembly GCA_030057655.1 of Bacillota bacterium. Lineage (GTDB taxonomy): Bacteria > Bacillota > Clostridia > Christensenellales > Aristaeellaceae > UBA6115. The sequence goes on along the minus strand of JASGUQ010000046.1, from coordinate 22,089 downwards.
TTCAGAGGACGGGGTCATTGAAGCGCTGGAGTTTGAAAACGCTTATCCCGGGCTTTTGGTCCAATGGCATCCTGAAAACCTGGCTGCAAGCCATGATCCGGATCATCAGGCTTTGTTTGACTGGCTGGTCAGGGCGGCCAAAAAAGCATGAAGATCGCGCTGGTCTCCGATCTGCACGGCAACCTCCCGGCTGTTGAAACGCTTGAAAAAAACCTTCAACAGCAAAACCCTGACGAAGTCTTCTGCCTGGGCGACCTGGTGGGCAAAGGCCCCTCCTCCAAAGAAACTTTTGACTGGGCGATGAAGCGCTGCTCGGTCGTGCTTGGCGGCAACTGGGATTACGGTGTGGGGAACAGGGAGTTTGTCAGGGATCACTTTTATTGGAAACAACTGGGCGAGGAGCGCCTGAAAACGCTGTCAAACCTGCCAAGGGAAAAGCATCTTGTCCTGTCCGGCCGGAAGATCCGCCTGATCCATGGCCGCCCTGTGATGCAAAATCTGATCAACATTCAAGATCACAAGGAAATGCTGCTCCCCTTTCTTGAACCTGATTTTGATATGATGATTTATGCGGACACCCACCGCCAGGGCGCCAGGACGCTGACAGGGCAGATCGTCAACATCGGTTCTGTCGGCAACGCCCTGGGCCTTCCCCTGGTTCAATACGCCATTTTGGAGGGAGAACCCGGAGAAAGCCCGGGCAGGCTGGAAGTCCGCCTGGTGACCCTGCCCTATGACAACCGGAAGGCGGCAGACGACGCGCTGGCTGCCATCGGCCTGCCGGACGCCAACGCCTATGTGCAGGAGGTGCTGACCGGAATATATGCCGGGAACCTCAGAACCCGCTCTGAACGCAGAAAACAGAACTAATTATTTTAAAAGGAGGCCACCATGTCCAACATCCCCACCCCCCACAACTCCGCCAAAAAAGGCGACTTCGCGCCCACCGTCCTGATGCCGGGCGATCCGCTCCGCGCGAAATTTATCGCGGAAAACTTTCTGAAAGACGCGGTCCTGGTCAACAATGTAAGAGGTATTCATGGCTATACCGGGGAATACAAAGGAAAAAGGGTGTCCGTCATGGCCAGCGGCATGGGCATGCCCACCATCGGCATCTATTCTTATGAACTGTTTAATTTCTATGGTGTTGAGCAGATCATCAGGGTCGGTTCCGCGGGCGCGATCGACCAGAAACTGAAGCTGCGCGACATCGTGGCCGCGGTCAGCACATACAGCAATTCCGGATACGGCAAGCAGTTTGGCTTCAACGGGAACCTTGGCCCCTGCGCCAATTTCCAGCTGCTGCTCAAAGCCCATGAATCGGCGAAGAAGATCGGCGTTGATCTGAAGGCCGGCCCCATTTATTCCTCCGATATCTTTTATGACGAGTCGGTTCCCTCGGTTGGGGAAACGCTTGAAAAGCTGGGCGTGCTGTGCGTTGAGATGGAAACCTACGCACTTTACCTGAACGCCGCGCGCGCCGGGAAAAAGGCGCTGGCGCTGTTGACCATTTCAGACAATCCCGTGACTGGAGAAGGTTTAAGCGCGCTGGACCGCCAGGAAAGCTTCACGCAGATGATGGAAATCGCGCTGGACATCGCCTGATGGTGATCCTGGTCAGCGCCTGTCTGTTGGGCCTGCCGACCCGTTATGACGGCGGGCATTCTTGTCATACCGGGGTCATGAGCCTGTCCAAAAAACACCTTCTGATTCCGGTATGCCCGGAGCAGCTGGGCGGTTTGCCGACTCCAAGGCCGCCCTGTGAACGGGCAGGCGGCCTTGTTCTTGATCAAGCGGGGACTGATAAAACCGCGGCATTTGTTTCCGGCGCGGAAGCCGCGATGAAAATCTACAAGCTCTGCGGTTGCGAGGCTGCCGTCCTCAAAGCCAGAAGCCCCTCCTGCGGCAAGGGGCTGGTGTATGACGGAAGTTTTTCGGGCAAGTTGACAAATGGGAACGGCGTTTTTTCTGATTTGCTTGAAAAAAACGCTTGTCCTGTCTATACCGAGGATGAAATTGATATGCTGCTGCAAACCCTTAAAGAAGATGGCTCTCCGGGCTGAAAAAAGCATCGGTTAAAACTAAATACTGAATTAATACAGAAAATCCGCGTATATAGATGCATGTTCTCTTGACTCCGAAAACAATTTTGATGATACTTTTCTTATCCTTAAGAGGAGGGTATTTATCATGCAAAAGAAACTGCTGTCCCTGCTTCTGGTTCTGATGATGCTTGTACTGCCGGTGTTAACAATGGCTGAGGAAAGCGACCTTCAGTATGTGAAGGGCAATGGAAAGCTTGTCATCGGCTACACTGTATATGCCCCGATGAACTACACAGACGATGCGGGCAACTTCACCGGGTTTGACACGGAGCTTGCCATTGAAGTCTGCAAGATGCTGGGGCTGGAGCCTGATTTTGTTGAGATCGTCTGGGAAACCAAGGAAACTGAACTGGCCGCGAAAACAATCGACTGCATCTGGAATGGCCTGACCATCACGGATGATCGCAAGGCCAACATGGAGATCACCGTGCCTTATGTTAAAAACGCGCAGGTGGTTGTCATGAAGGCAGACGCCGACTATGACGGCACCGCTTCCCTGGTTGGAAAGGTTGTGGTGGCGGAGGCCGGAAGCGCCGGCGAATCCACCATCAAGGGCGATGAGAACCTCAAGCAGGCGGAATACTTTGGCAAAGAAGTGCAGACGGCCTGCCTGATGGAAGTCAAAGCCGGAACGGCTGACGCGGCAGTGCTTGACCTGACGCTGGCCAACGCCATGACCGGCGAGGGAACGGACTATGCCGACCTGGTCATCAAGGACAAGCTGGCTGTTGAGGATTATGGCATTGCCTTCCGCAAGGGGAGCGACATCGCGGATGAAGTCAACAAAATTCTCGCCGAGCTGACGGAGAACGGCTTCCTCAAGTCCCTGGCTGACAAGTATGGCCTGGACCTTGCAAACTGATCAATAACGCAGCTGAATAAAGGGACAGAGCGATCTGTCCCTTTGTTTTCATCATTGGATTGGTACAAACAAATGAGTGATTTCAACACCATCGTTTTTCGGTTGTCGGACAGTTTTTTGCTCAACATTCAGCTGTTCGGGCTGACCCTGCTGTTCTCCCTGCCATTGGGCCTCTTGATCGCGTTTTGCTCCATGAGCAAGATCAAACCCCTGGCCCTTCTGTCCAAGACCTTTGTTTGGGTCATCAGGGGAACGCCGCTGATGCTGCAGGTGATCATTATCTTTTTCGCGCCCGGGCTGTTAAACTGGGGCCCGCTTTGGGGATCGGGAGCAAGCGCGCGTTTTACCGCGGCCACCGTCGCCTTCATCATCAACTACGCCTGCTATTTTTCTGAGATCTACCGCGGCGGCATCCAGGGCGTTCCCAAGGGGCAAACGGAAGCCGCGCAGGTGCTTGGCATGACCAGGCCGCAGATCTTTTTTAAGGTAACGCTGCTGCAGGTGATCAAGCGCATCCTGCCAGCCATGTCCAACGAGGTCATCACCCTGGTGAAAGACACTTCCCTGGCGCGCATCATCTCCATCAAAGAGATCATCATGATGGCTCAGGAATACACAGCCAAGGGGCTGATCTGGCCGCTGTTCTCTACCGGCATTTATTTTCTCGTGTTTGTAGGTGTCTTAACCGTCCTGTTTAACGCGCTGGAGAAAAAGCTGGACTATTTCAAGGTGTGAGGGAAAAATGAAAACACTGGAAGTAAAGGAACTGCGCAAAAGCTTTGGGCATACCCTGGTTCTGGATGGAATCAATTTTTCCCTGGACCAGGGCAGAGCGCTGGCCATCATCGGCTCCTCCGGCTCTGGAAAAACCACCCTGCTGAGGTGTCTGAACTTCTTAGAGCAGCCTGACGAAGGCAGCATCTATGTTGAAGGCCAGAAAATCTTTGACGCGAAAGACCGGGACAAACTGAGCGAAGCCGATATTCGCGAAAAAAGGTTGAATTTCGGGCTGGTGTTTCAGTCTTTTCATCTTTTCCCTCAATATACAGTCATGAAAAATGTCACGCTGGCAAGGGAACTGCTGCAAAAGGAAGCGGGCAAGGTCAAAGGCGTTCAAAAGCTTGCGGGCAACATCGAGGAAGAGGCCAAAGAGCTGATAGCCCAAATGGGTTTAACCGGAAAAGAGAACGCTTACCCGCACCAGCTATCAGGCGGACAGCAGCAGCGGGTAGCCATTGCGAGGGCCCTGGCGCTGAAGCCCAAGATTCTCTGCTTTGACGAGCCCACAAGCGCGCTGGACCCTGAATTGACCGGCGAGGTGTTGCGCGTTGTTCGCGGGTTGGTTGAGAAAAAGACCACCATGATCATTGTGACGCACGAGATCGCCTTTGCGAGGGATGTGGCAGACCATGTCATTTTTATGGATGAGGGCGTAATCGTGGAAGAAGGCAGCCCCGGAGAGGTCATAAGCAACCCCCAAAAAGAAAGAACAAAACAGTTTTTAACACGGTTCTCCAACGGAACCTGATAAATAATCTGTGTCAGGCTTTTTGAATGCTGCCTGTCCGCCTGTCGATGCGCTCAGTAAAAAACCAGGCGGCAGCGATCAGCAGGAGCAGCATAAAGGGCACCACTTTCAAACTGGCTCCTTTTACAATAAGCCCGGTCAGGGGCGGCATCAGCGTAGAACCAAAATAAGCGGCAGCGGTTGACATGCCGATGACCGCCTGGGACAGATTCGCACCAAAGCGCTGGGGAACCAAAAAGGACATAGAGGGAAAAATGGGCGCGTTGCCCAGGCCCAAGAACAAATAACCGGCGAGCGCCGCTTCACGCGGAAGCGGCAGGGCGAGCAGCAGGGCGCCAAAGAAGGCCAGGCACAGGCCGTATCGGATCATCCTGCGGCTGTCGATCTTCATCGCGACGAACCCGGAGACCCCGCGGCCAAAGGTGGTGCCAAAGAAATAAATCGATGAAAGAAGAGCGGAGGCCGCAGCGTCAAAGCCTTTCTGTTCCTCAAGAAAGCTGGCAGCCCACACGCTTCCGGTATATTCAAAGCCGACCATGCAGAAAAAGGCCAGCATCGTTGTCTTCAGCCCCGGCGTCTTCATCAGGCCCTGAAGCGACAATTTTTTTGGCGCGCCAAAATCATGCAATTCCTGTGATTCCGCTTTTTTCCAAAGCGGAAGCGAAAAAAGCAAAATCGCAAGCAGCGCTCCCTGGATGATGCCGGCAGTCAGATAACCGCGCGGCCAGGAGCCGGTGAGTTTGATGCTGGCGCCGATGATCAGGGGGCCAAGCGTCGCGCCAACACCCCACATAAAATGCAGCCAGCTCATGTGGCTGGCCTTGTAGTTGCGCGCCACAAAGCCATTGAGACCGGAATCGACCGCTCCCCCGCCCATGCCCAGCGGAAGAGCCAAAAGACAGACCATGAAATAACTGCGCGAGAACGAGTAAAAAACCAGGCCAAGCGCCGTCAGCAGGACGGAGCCAACCATCACCCTGCCTGTTCCAAAACGCTCGATCAGCCTGCTGGAAAGCAGGCTTGAGGTCACAGCGCCCAGGGTGGAGATCATGGATACCAGGCCAAGATCCGACAGGCTTCTGCCCACCGTCAGGGACATGGACGGCCAGGCAGCTCCCAGCATGGCATCCGGTAAACCCAGGCTGATAAAGGACACATAGATGAGCGGCAAGAGCAAAGATAACATAAAACCCTCCAAAGAAGCTTTTGTCATCTTACGCAATCCTGAAACAAAGAACAAGCGCCCAAACAGCAAAAAACAGAAAAAGATACGCCCGGATGAATCAAGTTTTACCGTGAAAACGCTTGACAATCGTCGAAAGGTTTTATATGATACTTTTTGCGTCAATAGACTCATTAGCCCCGGGTGCTATTGAGCTTCAGGCAAAACCTGCGACCATCAGGGAAAGCCGACTAAAAGTTTGGGAATTGTACAAGGAGGAGTTTCGCTTGAATACCTATATGGCGAACGCGCAGAGCGTAGAACGCAAGTGGTATGTCGTTGACGCGGACGGCATGGTGCTGGGACGCCTTGCCAGCCAGGTTGCCAACATCCTGCGCGGCAAACACAAGCCCACCTGGACACCGCATGTGGACACAGGTGATTTTGTCATCATCATCAACACAGACAAAGTAGTTCTGACCGGCAAAAAACTGGATCAGAAGATTTATTATCGTCATACCGGCTATGTTGGCGGCTTGAAAGAAACCAAGTACCGCGACCTGATGGCCAAGAAGTCAGATTTCGCCGTTAAACAGGCGGTCAAGGGCATGCTGCCCAAGGGACCGCTTGGACGCGCGATGCTGAAAAAACTGTATGTCTACACCGGAAACGAGCACCTGCAGCAGGCTCAGCAGCCTGAAATGCTTGCTCTTGAACGCTAAGGGGGAGTGAAAGAACATGGCAGATATTAATGCAGTAGGCCGCCGCAAGAAAGCAGTCGCGCGCGTGCGCCTTGTGCCCGGTAAGGGTGATATCCTGATCAACAACCGTGAGCTGGATGATTATTTCGGTCTTGAAACGCTGAAAATGACCGTCCGCCAGCCCCTGGTGCTGGTGAACGCCACCGGCTTTGACGTACTCGTCAATGTGGTTGGGGGCGGTTTGACCGGCCAGGCCGGCGCCATCCGCCACGGCGTCAGCCGCGCGCTGTGCAAAGCCAATCCGGAGCTGCGTCCGGAACTGAAGAAAGCCGGCTTCCTGACCCGCGATCCCAGGATGAAGGAACGCAAGAAGTACGGCCTCAAAGGCGCACGCCGCGCCCCGCAGTTCTCCAAGCGCTGATTCGCTTACATTAAAAAACGGGCTTCCATCGCGGAAAGCCCGTTTTTGATTTCCTTTTATGATCGTTTGCTTGCCCTTTGGATAAACGAACCTATTTCCATCTGCTGCATCAGGGTATGCGGTGAACGCATTCTCGCCAGTTCGCGCGCCGCTTCTTTGGGGAAGCCATAGGCTGCCGCTTCCTGTACGAAGGCCCGCCTATACCCATAGCAATGGATCCATCCGCCGATGAACACGCCCGGAAGCTTCAGCACAAGCCTTAAAAATTGAGCGGCGACGCTGAGCGCCAGCAAAACAGACCTCAAGCTTCCGCATCCTCCGGTTCGTTGATTTCATCTTCATTAATCACAACCTTTCCATGCTTGGAATCGCCGTCATAATGAAAGGACTTGAAGTTGAGCATGTTTGCCTGCATTTTCGCGTATTCCTTGGCCATTTCAAGCGCGGCTTCCTGCGGGATGCCTGCGTCCATCAGCTCCTTGTAATAGCTGCCGACCGCCGCGCCCGAGCCCTGGCCGGCTTCCTTAGAAAACACGCTGCCCATGACATCTTTGATCAGCTGTGGCACCTTTTCGCTGACAACATCCAATACTTCCTTGAGTTCCGAACTATCGTTTCCCATTTTCTTTTCTCCTTATTTTATGATATTGGTGACCAGCCGAATGGCCAGCCTGCTCAGTTCCGCCGCTTCTGTCAGCGGCTTGCAATGCGACAGGATGGTGAAGATGATATAGTCCGAAAGGCTGAAGGGCAGCGCCATTTTGGGCGGAGTCCTCTCTTCTTTGGCCAAATCCATCGCAATCGCCCGTTCAAACGCATCCACCTTTTTCATCTCCCATCCATTGTCGCAGTTTCTTCTTGATGGAGAACACGCGGCTTTTCACCGTTCCCTCGGGAATGCCCATCACCATCCCCGCCCTTTGGTAGTCCATGCCCTGGTTGAAGATCAGGTAGAGCAGCGCCCTGTCCTGCTCTTTCAGTTTTTGCAGGGCCGCGCTCAAGGTCAGCCTTTCTTCATGCGCCAGGCCTTCCTGCGCCTTTGACACCTCCTCGTTTAACTGGACCTGTCTTTTTTCGTGCCGGTAGCGCTCCCTCAGCGCGTCCATGGCCTTGTATCGAGCCACCCCATACAGGTAAGGCTCCAGTTTGTCCGGCAGGCGGTTTAACTTGAAAGCTTCCCAGGCTGCCAGCAGGGTTTCCTGGTAGGCGTCCTCAGCGTTCTGCCCGCACAGGTGACGAAGGAAGGCATACAACCCTTGCTGATAGGGTGAGATCATGCGCTCGAACGACTCATGGTACCAGATACTCTCGCCCCCCTTCACCCTTAATGTCGCAGGATAAACGAAAAAGGTTCATAAAAATTAAAACTTTTTAACTGCGCCTGAGGGATGGCAGCGGGGCGCCTGTTGATTGGGTCATCAGCAACAGTTGAAAGGTTCGATGTCTTTTCATTCTTGGCTTTTCAGCCTTATGCATCCTCCTGAAGGATGCGCCGGCATTCCTCAAGCTTTGCTTTTTCCGATTCCGGCAATTCCGGGATCCTGGGATCGATCTCCCGCAGCGCCTCCAAAACGATCTCGCTGACCAGATAACGGGCAAACCATTTGTTGTCCGCCGGAACCACAAACCAGGGCGCATCTTTGGTGCCGGTGTTCTCAAGCATTTGCTCATAGGCGCTCATGTATTGATTCCAATGCCTGCGCTCCTGAATGTCGCCCGAGGAGAACTTCCAGTTCTTATCAGGCTCATTGATCCTGTCCAGCAGGCGTTGGCGCTGTTCCTCTTTTGAGACATGCAAAAATATTTTAATGACCTTGGTGCCGTTCTCCGTCAGGTATTTCTCAAAATCACGGATCTGGCGGTAGCGGGTATCCCAGATGCTGTCCGTCACCAGTTCCGGCGGGATCTGGGAGGTTTTGACCAGGTCATGAACGCGGGTGACCAATACATCCTCATAATGGGAGCGGTTGAAAATGCCGATCTCGCCCCGCCTTGGAAGCGCCTTGTTGATGCGCCAGAGGTAGTCATGGTCGTTTTCCTCGCTGGAAGGCACCTTGAAGCTGACCACCTGGGTGCCCTGAGGATTGAGCCCGGACATGACATGGCGGATAACGCCGTCCTTGCCCGCGGCATCCATGGCCTGCAGAACGATCAGGAGCGCGTGCTGGTTCTCCGCGTACAGTTTTTCCTGAAGCTCTGCCATTTTCTCAATGTTCTGGGGCATCAGCTTGTTCCTGATGTCATCTTTTTCAATTGATTTGTCAGCGCGCGTGGAGAAACTTTCAAGATTGACTTTTGCACCGCCGGTTACCCTGTAATCCTTGATGTCCATCATTGCAAACCTCCGTAAAAACTGCTCGTATTATAACAAAAACAGGCTGTGGTCAAACAGCCCGCTTTTAATTTTCCTTGTCTTACTTATTTGGCTTCAGCGCTTCTGTCAGCCCGGCTGCCTTCAGACCCGGCATCAAGGCAGAGTAAAGCAAAGGCGCCACAATAATCGCGAACAGCCCGTTGATCGCTGACGAGGACAGTTTGCCAAGAAGGGCAGCGGGAATCGTCTCAACAGGCACCGGCACCACCCAGCGCATCTGAATGTAACTCTTGCTCAGATACAAAACGATGTAGGTGATCACTCCGAGAAAAGAGCCAATCAGCAAGGTCGGCATTTTGACGGGGGCGTTTTTTCTGTGGTTGACAAACAAACCGGCCACCAGGGTCATTAGCCCCTTGGTCAGGAAGGTGACCCAGGCCTCCGGCGCGTATGCGGGGAAAGTCAGATCAAAAAGCGCTGAACCCAGCCCGGCGATGATGCCGCCGCGCAGCCCGCCAAACATCATGCCCGCCAGCATGCAAACGGCATTGGCTACATGCAGCCTGGAAAAAGCGGTGGGGATGCTGATATAATTTGAAATCATGACAAGCGCGACCATGACCCCCGCAAGCGCGAGGCCAAGCGTTGTCATCCTGGTGTTCTGTTTCATTTCGCCCTCCTTTGCAAATCCAATCAGGCGCCTATTATGATAAACAGAAACCAGTGTTTTGTAAAATGTCTTTTAGCAATGGGAATAAAAAAGCGAATCGCGCAGCAGGGGCGGGGCCTGAAAGATTGACCAAACCGTGATGGTTTGTTTAAAATAAGGTCACGGAGGAGAAAATGCAGCACAGAATATTGATTGAAGGCCCGCTTCATCAGACCAACGGGCAATTAAGCGAAACCGGCTACGCGACCAGCCTGATGAAAAGCTATGACCGAAAGCGCATCAAGGCGCCCAAGTGGCGGATCAAGGAATGGGATTATTACCTGATTACCAGCGAGGACTATGCCCTGGCGCTGACCATCGCGGACAATGCCTACATGGGCATGGACAGCGTCAGCCTGATCGATTTTCAAAACAAGCGGCAGATCACAAAAAGCGCCATGTCCCTGATGCCCCTGGGCAAACGCGGGCTGCCGAACAGCTCTGTTTCAGGCGCAAGCCGGGCGGTTGGCAAAAATTATGAGATCAACTTTGTGGTGACGCCCGAAAAGCGCGACATCTACGGGCATTTTTATGATTTCTCCGGGGAAGGCAGCCAGCTTTTGTTTGACCTGACGCTGCAAAACCCGGTGACAGACAGCATGGTGATCGTGACCCCTTTTGAAAACAAACCGTATCATTTTTATTACAACCAGAAGATCAACTGCCTCCCGGCCTCAGGGCATGTGATCCTGGACAAAGAGGACTTCTATTTCTCACCGTCCACCGCCTTTGGCGTGCTGGACTGGGGAAGGGGCGTCTGGCCATATAAAAACACCTGGTACTGGGGCTCCCTGTCCGGCGTTGTGATGGGAAGGCCTTTTGGGCTCAACATCGGACATGGCTTTGGCGATACCAGCCTGGCCACGGAGAACATGGTGATCTATGCCGGAAGGGCTCATAAACTGGGCCAGGTTCATTTTTCCGTTCCGCAAAAGGACGGCCGGGAGGATTACCTGAGCCCCTGGCAGATCTATGATGACAGCAACCGGCTGAAGATGGTTTTTGAGCCCATCCTTGACCGGTACGCCAACATCAACGCGCTTCTTTTGGCTTCCGTGCAGCACCAGGTGTTTGGAAGGTTTTCAGGCGAAGTGGTGCTGGACAGCGGAGAAACGCTGAATATCGAAAACATGATCGGGTTTTTGGAAAAAGTGTACAACAAATGGTAAAAACGCATGAAACGCGCTTGGTAAAGCGTTATTTGTCCGTAAGCGAAGCGGATGGCTGGGCTTCACGCTGAGCAAAGCGCTCCTCCCTGGAAAAAGCGCAGCCGCAGTAGTCCTGCCGGTAAAGCCCAAGGTCCCGGCTGAGTTCAATGGATCGCAGGAAACCGCTCTGCTTCTTGAAGTCGCTGGGCAAAAAAGGCACCCCCGCCCTCTCCCCCGCCGAATGGCCAATTTCGTTCAGCAGGCCGGCATTCTTCCGGGGCGAGATGGTCAGGGTCGTGGTGAACCAATCGCACCCACGGGCTTTGGCGGCATCTGCCGAACGGGTCAGGCGCAGATCAAAGCAGGCGGAGCAGCGTTTGCCCCCTTCCCTCTCCCCCTCAAGCCCTTTGACAGCGGCAAGGTAGGTTTCAGGGTCATAGGGAACGATGACCACCTCATCCGCCCAATCCGTCTCTTTTGCAAGGCGTTCCGCCTCAAGGGCGCGGCGGTCAAACTCCGCCGAAGTGTCCAGGTTGGGATTGTCAAAGTAAAGGACGATGTCAAAAAACTTGTGAAGGCGCTCCAGGACGGCGCTGGAGCAGGGGGCGCAGCACACATGCAGCAGCAGCCGGGGCTTTTTCGCCCCTTGCTCAAAAGACGCCAGGATGTCAGACATTTGATTGTTGTAATTGATTTTCCCAGGCATGTTGATCCCCCTTGCCCGGTCATTGTATCACAAGGATTGAAGCGTGTCTAAAACGGTTATATTCACAAACAGACGATGCTTGCAATTATAGAAGAAAGGTAAGAAAAAACATGAAAAAAGCATCACAGCAATTTTTCTCGCTTGTTCTGGCATTGATCCTGATGCTGGGCATAGCAGCGCCTGCCCTGGCGGACGGAGAAATGCTGGTTGGCGAGGTCACCATCACCAACCGCACCAGCGTCAACATCCGTTCAGGCGGCAGTACGGATTATCCGATCATCTACACAGGGCGGCCGGGCGAATTGTTCTATACGACCGGACAGGTTTCAACCGGCTGGTACGAGATCCTTCTGCCAGGCGGCGGGTATGGCTATGTCAGCGACAAGCTGGTCTATTTCTATCCCTATGCCAACGCCAAACCCCAGCCTACCTCCTATACCGTTCCTGTTTACTACACCAACGCGCAGGGACAGACCATCAAGACCTTTCATCTCCCCCTTGGCTACGGCCAGAATGTGATCACTGCTGATGACACGCAAATGCCCGGCTACCGCCTGATCAGCAGCCGGGATGTGTATGTAAGCCTGGATAACGCCGGCAGGATCACGCCTAATGCGGTATACTTCCGCTACGAACCGTTTATCTCACAACAGCCCAGCCAGAATGTCAGCGGGCATGTGACCATCTATTACAAGGACGTCAGCAACAACACGGTCGCAATCGATTATGTGACCTTGAGCCAGGGCGCGCACCTGGTGAAGGCTGACGCAACCAAACTGCCTGCAGGATTCTACCTCTCCGGCGCGACGGACGCCGTGGTGATCATCAGTTCCACCGGAGTTGCCAGCCCCAGCCAGGTCGATTTTACTGTGTCAGGGACAGGCCAGCAGCCCCAGACCACCGGGTACACCGTGCCTGTCAGTTATCAGGACGAGAGCGGCAAAGTCCTCTACACTGCTTATCAGGCCGTTACACCAGGCTATACCACTGTGGCCGCAAACAGCGCCTATGTTCCGCAGGGCTACACCCTGACCTCAGCAAACAATGTCATCGTTTACACAACGAATCAGGGCATTACCTTCCCCAGCACGGTTGTTTTTACCTACAAAGCCGCGCAGAAGGCGAACATCCAGATTATCTATCAGGATAACTACGGCACCATCTTCTACAATGAAATTTTGCCCCTGGCGCCGGGAACCCATACCATCACCTCCTACAACACCAGGGTGCCCTCCGGCTATGTGCTTCAGGGCAGCCGCACGCAGACGGTAACGGTCTATGACAACGGCACTGTGTCCCAGAACCCTGTGGTTTTCATCTATACCCTGCCGGTGAAGGTGAGCGTGCCGGTCTCCTACCTGGACAAGAGCGGCAACACCCTCTATTTTGATACCGTTACTCTGGGCGAGGGCACGCACACCATCCGCGCCAATGATTCCAAGGTGCCCAAAAGCTATGTGCTGCAAAGCAAGCGCAGCCAGACCGTGACCGTGTACGCCAACGGCAGCTTCGTCCCCAACCATGTTGTGTTTTATTATGAACAGCCGGTGAGCGCTTTTGTTGACATCCTGTACAAAGCGCCAAACGGCGCGCTGCTGCATTCTGAATCCCGCAGCTACCAGCAGGGAACCCATACCATCACCGCGGATGACTCCCTGGCGCCAAAGACCTATGAACTGGAAAGTGAAAGAACAGTCAAACTATATGTAGATGCCTATGGACGTGCCAACCCCAAAACCATTACCTTTATCTATGGCCCCAAGGGCCCGCCCATCACCGTGAATGTGCCTGTTATTTACAAGGACCAGGACGGCACTGTCCTCAAAAAGCTGAGCGTTGCCGTGTCCTCAGACAGCCCAACTGAAGTGCGCGCGTTTTCCAGCCATGTGCCAAAGGGCTACACCCTGATCAGCAAAAGTCCCGTGACGGTGACCGTCACCACCAAGGGCGTCGCCACCCCCAAACAGGTCATTTTCACCTGGCAAAATCCCAAAGCCGGCGGCGCTGTCAAAGCACTGCCCAAATACCAGACCTTCTCTCTTGGAAAGGGTACCTATCCGGTCTACTCCGGTCCGGGCTCCGGATATTATAGAGCCCAAAACAACAAGGCCGCTGTAGCCGGCGGGAAACTGCGCGTTTGGGGAAAAATCGGCAATTGGGCGCTGATCGGTTATGGGCTTAGCAACAACCTTTACCGGATCGGCTACATCTCCACCAAGGCCATCCCAACCAAAGTAAAGGTGCCGGATCTCATCCTGGGCAATGAGCAGGTGAAAGTTAAAAAGGCCGCCCCGCTGTATGACGACCCGATCATCAAGCCGATCAAGATTTTTGACATCAAAGCCGGCACCACGGTGACCCTGCTTGCCTACCTGGACAGCCGCTGGGCCTATGTGGAGACCAAATACGGCAGCAAACCCATCCGCGGCTTTGTCAACAAAGCCAACCTCTCGATCCCATAATGTCCCATAACGATTAGCGACACCCCTCAAGCCCGGGCCGATAACCCGGGTTTGTTACATCAGGCAGTCAAACGGGTACAATCCTGAAGCGGTTTGCATTGCACAAGAACGCCAGGTACAATCAGAGCATCAATGTAAAAGGACAAAAAATGAGAGCAAATTCAAACAACACAGAAGAAAACAAGGCGCTGACCCTGATGATCTTTGGGGCGACCGGCGATCTGACCCACAGAAAACTGCTGCCGGCGCTTTATCATTTAATGGCGGAGAAGCAGCTGCCGGATGAAACCCGCGTGATCGCCATTGGAAGGCGTGATTTGAGCGAAGAAGAATACAGGGCTTCCGTCCGGCAATCCGTTGCCAGGCATTCAAGGAGCGGGGTGGATGAGACCCATCTGGAGGAGTTTATCAACGCCTTGTCTTACCATCAGATGGAATTTGTCTCTGATCCGGAAAGCTATCAGGGATTCAAAAAGCGCCTTGAGAAGATCGAAAAGAACTACACCCAGCCCGCTGTGAGGCTGTTCTTCCTGGCGGTGGCGCCGGAATTCTTCGGGGTGATCGTCAGCCACCTGAAGGCCAACAAGCTGGCGGTACGCCGCAACCCGGATCACAGGGTCATGATCGAAAAGCCCTTCGGCTCCGACCTGGCCAGCGCCAGGGCGCTGAACGCCATCATTTCAGATGCCTTGGATGAGCGCCAAGTGTACCGCATTGATCACTACCTGGGCAAGGAAATGATCCGGAACATCCTGGCGCTCCGCTTTGGCAACTCCCTGTTTGAGCCGTTGTGGAACCACAACTACATTGATAACATCCAGATCACTGCTTCAGAAACCCTGGGGGTGGAGGGCCGCGGCGCCTATTATGAGCAGGCCGGGATCTTAAAGGACATGCTGCAAAACCACCTTTTGCAGATGCTGGCCCTGATTACCATGGAACCGCCGGCAGACCTGATGCCGGAATCCATCAGGGATGAGAAGGTAAAGGCGCTGCGCGCGCTGAGGCGATATGAAACAACGGGCGCTTGCGCTGAGATCGCCCTTGGCCAGTATGTCAGCGGCCTTATCAATGGTGAAAGCGTACCCGGCTACCGGGAAGAAAAGGATGTTGCCTCTGATTCCGTAACCCCCACTTTTATCGCGCTGCGCGCGAATGTTGATAACTTCCGCTGGGGCGGGGTGCCCATCTATATCAGGGCAGGCAAACGCATGAACAAGCGCTGCACCCAGATTGTGGTGGAGTTTAAACGCCTGCCGGGCATCAACTATTATCCAGAATTTAAGAATCAACCGCCAAACCTGCTGGTGATTGAGGTACAGCCCACAGAAGGCATCCATTTTCAGATCAACGCCAAGAGGCCGGGCAACGGCTTTGTGGTTGACCAGGTGGAAATGAACTACGCGCAGTCCAGCCGCTTTCAGGGCAACGTGCCGGAAGCCTATGAGCAACTGATCCTGGAGGCATACAGGGCCAATTCCTCGCTGTTCACCCGCTGGGATGAGCTGGAGCAATCCTGGCAATTTGTTGAAAGCATCGAGAGAAACTGCCAGCCGGACAGCCATCATTACCCCACCTATTCCCCCGGGTCTCAGGGGCCTGAGCGCGCGGACCTTTTGTTAAAGGCAGACGGCCGTGCCTGGCATGAGATTGAGCTGAGAACAGAGAATATCATTAAAAAAGGAAGCAGTCACTGATGAAGATCACCGATATTTCCATGGCCATTCACGAGACCATGCCGACCTATAAAAACCGGGAAAACAAGCGGCCTCAGAGAATCATAGAAGCGTCTTTGCCAGAGGACAGCGTGAATGAGTCCGCGATCAGAATGAACCTGCATACAGGCACCCACATGGACACTCCCCGACACATGATGAATTCAGGCTGGACAATGGAGGATATGCCGCTTGAGCGCCTGATTACCCCCTGCGTGGTGTTTGATCTGACAGAATGCGAGGACTGCATCAAACAGGAGGACCTTTTGAACCTTGACATCAGGCCCGGGGATTTTGTGCTTCTGAAGACAAAGAACTCCTTCGGGCTGGTCGGAAGCCCCGAATTTATCTATATCAGGAAGGATGCGGCCGAGTATTTGGTTCAAAAAGGGATCAAAGGCATTGGAACGGACGCGCTGGGCGTGGAGCGCGATCAGCCGGGGTATCCGACCCACCTCACATTCATGAACAACTACGTCCTGATCCTGGAAGGTCTTGACTTAAAAAACGCAAAAGAAGGGCGGCAGACCCTGATCGTGCTGCCCCTTAAAATACTGGGCGCGGAAGGCGCGCCCGCGCGGGCTGTGCTGGTGGATGGATTCGCGCTTTAATCCCGCTTGAGCAAAAAGCCGCCGGCCAAGGGCGGCTTTTGCGCATGTTTTAATGAGCACTGACGCGCTTTCACATGCCGTTATACCAAAAAGCCACCGGTCGTTGGCCGGTGGCTGATGTTATAAACTATTTTACCGGGGGAGCCTGATGTACCCATAATTAGAATTATAACCCGCATAGGTGGTGCCATAAATTCTCTTATAAGGGATAACCCTGAAGTAGAGAGTAACACCCCTTACGACCCCGGAAAAAGTGACTGTGTTGCCAGGGGTGATGCGTTTTGTCCGGTAGTTACCATACGGCCTCGTGGCCATCTGAACCATATAGCCACTGGCGCCGGCTGTCCTTGCCCACACAATCTTGACCCGTCCTCTTCCAGGAGAAGTAATGCTCGTCATGCGGGTGGTTCCCATGGGCACGCCAGCTCCCCATCTGGTTCCTTCGTAAATTGATCCATCCGGCATTTCCACATCAATTGTGTAAAAATACCGTGTGCCAGACCGCAAATAGTTGTCGGTCATGGAGGCGCTGTATGTTGTCCGGATATAGTACCAGTTCCTCAAGTCGGTGCTGCGCCACACATGGTATGTCGCACCGGAAACACCGGTCCAACTGATTTTTAGACTGGTGGAACTGGTAGTTTGCGCAACTCGAACAGTACCATTATAAGTACCGACATAAGCCTGGGCTTGGGCCTTGACTTGAGCCTGGGCGGCCGGGGCAGCAAGGGGAAGGAAAGTGAGCAGCATCAGGGCAGTCATCAGAGCGGCGATTGTTCTTTTCATGCAAGTTTCCTCCAGCGTTTTTTGATTTTGCGTCGCGCAAGATCTGGGGCAGACTGTCGTTCATCGAAAATCAAGTTTTTAGCGGACTGCGGCAGACAAATGAACAACGCTTGAAACTTAGTGTAGTTAATCAAAAGCGGGCAAGGTTAGCAATGGAGTTTTTGTCTTACCAAAATCTGCATCCTGAAAAAGTGGAAGGCAGGGGAGCGTTTTTTGCCGCTTGGAAAATCCGGGCAGTTCGTCAGCGCAACACTTTCTTTGTTGCCTCTTCTCGAGCTGCTTAAGCCCTGACAGATGGGTTCATTACCGCAGCAAAATCTTGGAAGTTGAAGGCGGATAGCCTTTGTACTTTTTAAAGACTTTGCTGAAGTGGTAGATGTCCGAGAAACCAAAGCGGATGGCCGCCTGGGAAACAGAGATGCCTTCATAGACAATGGCGTCTTCCGCCAGGTTGACCCGGATGCTGGTGATGAAGCGGCTGACCGTCTTACCGGTATGCTTCATGGTTAGTTTGTTCAGGTAACCGGGGTGCACCCCGACCGCCTTGCCGATTTCCGCCGCGCTGATGTGGCGGGAGATGTTTTCCATCACATAGGCTGCGGCTGCATGAACGCGAGGATCGCTGCCCGAACCCTGGATCAGGCCGACATTCATCAAGACCTGGGTAAAGATCTCCATTAAAAGAGCGGTTGTCTGCATCTTGCAGATGGACTCACGCAGCGCAAAATACTGCTTGATCCGCTCAAGAAGATGATTGATCTTCGGGTCATAATCCAGCTTGCTCAAGGTCGGAAGGGGCAAAAAAGTCGGCTCAAAGTCGGCCCCAAGCAGGTGCATATTAAAAGCGTAGACCTGCATGGGTTGGCTGGCGTTGGCGGATGCTTCCCGGAAGGAGCCGGGCTTGATATAAATCAAATCGCCTCCGGTAACAGGATACGGGACATCATCCACAATGTATTCGCCTTTTCCGGAGATAATGAAAGCCAAATCATGGAAATCAATTTGGGTTCTTGGCAAATGACACTCAGACGTGCATTGCCTGTGTACAAAATAAGTAATCTGTGGAAGAAAGCAGATGTCGGCTTCACGGTTTATTTTCGTCTTGCTCATTTTTTATTCCCTCTTCTTTATTTTCACCTGACCGCCGGTTAGCTGCAAACTGCGCTGATCCGGCTGATGCCCCGCGACATAAATCGTCTTCTTTCCTTCAAAAACAAAGGAATCGCCATTCTCGTCAACGAGGGTGGACGCCCTTTGATCAAGCGTGACACTTACAATTTTTGTTTGCCCAGCTTCCAGGGTAACGCGTTTGAAACCGCACAAAACGGGGTTCTCAGGGGCCAGGGGGTGGTGATTTTCGATATAGACCTGGACCACCTCATCGCCTGTCATATTTCCGGTGTTGGTGACGCCAACCTTGACAGCATTGTCAAGGTATTCTGGTTCTCCATATGAAAACGTGGTGTAGGACAGGCCGTAGCCAAAGGGATAGAGCGCTTCCCCTGTGAAATAGCGGTAGGTGCGGTTCTTCATGCTGTAGTCGGTGAACGCGGGCAGATCATCGCTTGAGCGGTAGAAGGTAACCGGCAGTTTGCCGGAGGGGGAAACCTTGCCAAACAGCAGATCCGCCAGCGCGCGGCCGCCTGCCTGGCCGGGGTAACCCGTCCACAGGATGGCGTTGCCTTCCGTAACCCGGATGGCGCTGCCGGAGGAGAGCACCAGGATGAGGGGCTTGCCAGTCCTCCTGACCGCTTCCAGCAGTCTTCTTTGAACCGGTGGCAACTCCAGGTCCAGCTTGTCCCCGGAGGCATCCGCGTTGCCGGTGTCGCCCTGTTCGCCCTCAATGGAGGAATCAAGGCCCAGGCACAGAACGACGGCATCCGCATGCTTCGCGATGGCCACAGCCTCGCTCTGCCGGTTGTCCTTTTCGGTGATGGGGCTGTCCTGGTCCTCAAACAAACGGCAGCCCAGGGCGTACATGACCCGGATGTCCTCCCCGCAGGCCTGCTTCATGCCTTCCAGGAAGGTGACATAACGGGAGGACGTGCCCGCGTAATTGCCCTCCAGCACCAGCTGGCTGTCTGCGTTTGGGCCGATGACCGCGATGGTTTTGACTTTCTTTTTATCAAGGGGCAAAATGCCGTCATTCTTGAGCAGGGTGATGGACTTGAGCGCCGCGCGGTAAGCCATCTCATTATGCTCGTTCGTGTCATTCTGAAGCAGGGTGATGCGGTTGTACTCGCAGTTCTCATCCATCAGCCCCAGGAGATAGCGAGTGGTCATCAGGCGCTCACAGGCGGTCGTGATCTGTTCCTCTGTGACCAGGCCTTCCTGATATGCGGCCAAAAGATGGAGATAGGTGTTGCCGCAGTTCAGGTCGCAGCCGTTTTGGATGGCCAGCGCCGCGCTCTCTGTCGCGGTGTCAGTCACCTTGTGGAACTCATGGAAATCCCTGATGGCCCAGCAATCGCTGACCACATGGCCCTCAAACCCCCATTTTTCGCGCAGGATATCCACCAGAAGCGTTTTGCTGCCGCAGGCTGGTTCGCCATTGACCCGGTTGTAAGCGCCCATGACCGCCTCAACGTTTGCCTGCTTGACCAATGCCTCAAAGGCGGGAAGGTAAGTCTCATAAAGGTCCTTTTTGCTGACTTTGGCGTCAAACTCATGCCGCAGGGCTTCAGGCCCGGAGTGCACAGCAAAATGCTTCGCGCAGGCAGCGGCTGTCAGGTATTCCCCCTCACCCTGCAGACCCTTAACAAAGGCGATGCCCAGAACGGAAGTCAGATAGGGGTCTTCCCCATAGGTCTCATGGCCACGGCCCCAGCGCGGATCCCGGAAAATGTTGATGTTGGGCGACCAGAATGTCAGGCCCTTATAGATGCCGCGGTCATTGAGAGCGGACGCCTCATTGTATTTTGCCCTGCCTTCAAGCGCGATGACCTTCGCGATTTCCAGAAGAAAATCCGGGTCAAACATCGCTGCCAGGCCGATGGCCTGCGGGAAAACCGTAGCTGTACCGGCACGGGCCACGCCGTGCAGGGCTTCAGACCACCAGTTGTACGCAGGCACATTCAGCCGGTCGATCGCAGGCGCATCGTAACGAAGCTGAGAGGCCTTCTCCTCCAAAGTCATTTGATTGACCAGCTCTCTGGCCAGTTTTTGAGCAGTCTCCCTGTTCACTATTTCTACCTTTCCTGGTATTTTCTACCAGCATGATTTAAAACAAACCGTTTTCCATTAATGGATTAAACATATCATAAACGATACTTTCTTGTCTACTATAGACAAATGAAATTATGTTCATCTTTTTCCAGTTTAAAGGGCCTTGAACCGTTAAAAACTGCTTTAATTTCACTTTATCGAGGATATTGTCCTACATTTTTTATGCACGTCTTAAACGAAACTATCCAATATAGACAAATTTTAATCGTTTATCCAGATTAAATCAAAGCAAATAAAAAGGCGCCTGACAGACGCCTTCAATAACATGGGATGTTTACACCAAATCAAGGCTTAATCCAAAATCCCCTTGATCTCCGCTTTTTTCATCGGCATGGGACGATGGTAACTGGTTTTTAAATCAAGCCATCCGCCTTGTTTGACGCTTTCCTCAAAACCGGTCAAAATCTCAAGCACATGGTGGATCTGCTGCATGTTGGCGCGCGCTTCCCGCCCCGTGACCAGCGCTTTGGCCATGTCCGCCAAGCCCAGACCGCGGGAATTTTCCGGGTAGTCAAAAAGAAGAGGAAGCTCGTCATATTTTTTGCTTTCGGGCCTGTAGATCTGAATGGGACCATCGAAGTAGTTGGGATCGGGCAGGATGAGGGTGCCCTCTGACCCATAGATCTCAAGACGCGCCTGACTGGGGTAGTAGACATCAAAGGTGGTAAAAATGGTGCCGATAGCGCCGGATTCAAACTGCATGGTCCCTGCGACATAGGTGTCCGTGTTGACGTCAATGACGGTGCCTGAATGCGGCTGGCTGGTAATCAGGCGCTTTTTAAAGGTGCGTTTACCGGCAGATACCAGACGGCTGACAGGCCCTAAAATGCTGACCAGCGCGGTGATATAGTACGGTCCCATGTCCATCATCGGGCCGCCCCCGGGCTGATAGTAGAAATCAGGATCCGGATGCCAGGTCTCATGGCCCCTGCAAATCATAAAAGCGGCAGCGCCGACCGGTTCCCCGATCAGGCCGGCGTCGACGTATTTGCGGACGGACTGGAGGCCGGCGCCCATAAAGGTGTCCGGCGCACCGCCAATCAGCAGCCCGCGCTCTTTTGCCAACTTGACCAGGGCATCGCCTTCCTGAATGGTGATGCCCAAGGGTTTTTCTGTGTAAACATGCTTGCCATGCTCAAGCGCAAGGCGGGTGACCTCAAAGTGCTGGTAAGGCCGGGTCAGGTTGAGGATGATGTCAACGCTGGGATCCTGGAACGCTTCCATCATGTCCTTGTAAACCCGGGGCAAATTGTACTTTGCCTGAGCGTTCAGGGCGCGTTCAGGGATCAGGTCGCAGACGCCCGCGATCTCCACTTCTGTAAACAGTTTGGTCAGATTCTCCAGATAAATACCGCTGATGCTGCCAACACCAATAAAAGCAACCCTAAGTTTAGACATCTTCTTCCCCCTATTCTTGCGGTCTGACCGGTCTTGCTGCCGATTGCCATATGTCCGCTGTGATAAACTTATCATAATGATTTCCGCGGGCATCGTCAACCATTCCCCATCTTGAGTTTCCGTATTCTACAGAAAAAGGGAACAATTAACAAAGATTCTGAGACCTCAGCATAGCGAAGGATGAGGGATTCCTTTTTACAGAGCTTCTTTTCTATAAAAGAGGAAGGCAAACAAAC
>JASGUQ010000045.1 GCA_030057655.1 Bacillota bacterium | reverse complement strand
ACTAATTCCTCCTTTCGGTGCCGGATTTAGGCCGATTTTAGCTTTTTTCAAAGCCCTTTAGTGCCCTGAATTTTTCCATTTTCCTCGATGAAAACGCTGTTTTTGGCAAAAGTGAGAAACTCAGGTATTAAGAAATAACCAAATGGAGGCAGGGGCAGGTACAGAGGTAACTTAACCTCCAAAATAAATAACCGGATCATCTGATTTTGATGATCCGGTAGCAGGTTTGATCAAGTCACTTTTGAATCATAGGAATATAGCACCTATATTCTGGCCCACCAGCAAACACATAGGCAGCTCCTGCATCACCAGCGCTGTTGTCACTTTGATCCCCATTGACACCCTTGGCAGCGCTGGATTCACCTTCAGCACCAACAACGATTGTGTCATTGGAAATGGCGACAGAATAGCCAAAAAGATCTTCGGCACCTGTATTGGAAGCTTTGAGGTAGGCCTGCTGCGTCCAGGCGCTGCTGCTGCGCGCAAACACATAGGCAGCACCAGCACCTCCAGCGCTGTTGTCATACTGATTACCATCGACACCCTTGGCAGCGCTGGCTTCAAAAGGAGCACCAACAACAACCGTGTCATTGGAAACCGCGACAGAATAGCCAAAATAATCATCGGCATCTGTATTGGAAGCTTTGAGGTAGGCCTGCTGCGTCCAGGCGCTGCCATCCCGCACATATACATAGGCAGCACCCGAAGCTGAAGCACTGTTGTCATTCTGACCCCCACCGACACCCTTGGCAGCGCTGGCTTCAAAAGGAGCACCAACAACTACCGTGTCATTGGAGACCGCGACAGCACGGCCAAACCAATCTCCGGCATCCGTATTGGAAGCTTTGAGGTAGGCCTGCTGCGTCCAGACGCTGCCATCCCGTACATATACATAGGCAGCACCAGCACCTCCAGCGCTGTTGTCACTTTGTTCCCCATTGACACCCTTGGCAGCGCTGGATTCACCAGAAGCACCAACAACAACCGTGTCATTGGAGACCGCGACAGCACGACCAAACCAATCTCCGGCATCCGTATTGGAAGCTTTGAGGTATGCCTGCTGCGTCCAGACGCTGCCATCCCGCACAAATACATAGGCAGCACCCGAAGCTGAAGCACTGTTGTCATTCTGACCTCCACCGACACCCTTGGCAGCGCTGTCTTCAAAATGAGCACCAACAACTACCGTGTCATTGGAGACCGCGACAGCACGACCAAACCAATCTCCGGCATCCGTATTGGAAGCTTTGAGGTAGGCCTGCTGCGTCCAGACGCTGCCATCCCGCACAAATACATAGGCAGCTCCTGCATCACCAGCGCTGTTGTCACTTTGTTCCCCATTGACACCCTTGGCAGCGCTGGATTCACCAGTAGCACCAACAACGATCGTGTCATTGGAAATGGCGACAGAAATGCCAAAATAATCCCCGGCATCCGTATTGGAAGCTTTGAGGTAGGCCTGCTGCATCCAGGCGCTGCCATCCCGCACAAATACATAGACAGCACCCGAACCTGAAGCACTGTTGTCATTCTGATTACCATCGACACCCTTGGCGGCGCTGGCTTCACCAGTAGCACCAACAACAACCGTGTCATTGGAAACCGCGACAGAATAGCCAAAATAGTCATCGGCACCTGTATTGGAAGCTTTGAGGTATACCTGCTGTGAAAGATTTGACATAACTTGATTCTGGATGCTCTGCCATTCGGAACTTGTCAGACCTTCCGGCAGCGCTGGATCAACATCAGATACGGCTTCCTGCGCGGGCTCTTCTGCTGATGGTATTGATTGCTGAGCCTGAATGGGGGAGGATGGAAGCAAGAGCGTCAGAATCGCCAGAGAGGCAAAGATGCGTAGAAAGTTATTTTTCATGGAACTCCTTTCATGAACCAACCAGCGTGACAAGATTATTATATATGATTTTCCAATTTGATTAGGAAACAAATGTTGGTCGAATATGAACCTTTTCGATCGCGCCAGCTTCCAGCCCGGCGCAATCAAAAGGTCCGTTCCTCAAACCGATCGAGGATCACCAGGAATTCAATCGGCAAGCGCGCTCGGGTTTCTGCCACGATCCAACTGGGTATGTCGCCATAATAAGCCTGAGCGATGCCGCCGGCGATGCAGGCAATGGTATCGCTGTCGCCCCCAATCGAGATGCTCAAGCGAATGCAGTCCTCAAAATCCTCCGATTCCAAAAAGCAGGTGAGGGCTTCGGGCACGGAGCCCGGGCAGGTTTCGTCAAATCGGTTCACTGCACGGATGCGGTCGCAGTTGCGGCTGAGGTCGTAAGCGAAGCGCTGTTCAAGCTCCCGGCGGATCGCCGTTTTTCCTTTTCCCTGGCGTGCCATCCAGATCGCCAGCGCCACCGCCTGAGCGCCTTTGACGCCTTCCGGGTGGTTGTGGGTCACTTCCGCGCTGCGTTTAGCTTCCATCAGGACACTTTCAGCATCTTTAAGGGCAAAACCAACCGGCGCGACGCGCATCGCAGAACCATTACCAAGACTGTTGTAAGGCTTGGGGGCGTCCAGTTTGATCCACCTGGCAAAGCGTCCGCCGTAACCGCGATGCGGATAAGCCCGCGCGAAGCTCTGATAAGCCTCAGCATAATCCCCGCCGTCCAGAAGCACCTTCGCGGTGGCGAAAGACAGTACGCTGTCATCCGTGAAGTCGGATTTAGCGGAGAAAAGCGGAAATTCTTTGCTGCGGTGGTTGTTGAACTCAAACACAGACCCGACCACATCGCCGATAATCGCGCCGATCATCTTTTTACCCTATCTTTCACCGCGGCATTCCGCCCGGAGCTGCTCAAAATACCGGCGTAAAAAAGCATCCCGCTGTTTAGCGATCCTTCTGCCTGCCCGAGTCAGGAGCTTCTCGTGCACAAACCGGAGTTTGAAAAGGTACTCATGGTAGGCGCTGTGCGGCTCGCCCGGTTCATGCCCGCCGCTTTCCAGAAAGAGTTGGGAGGGCTCCGCGTAAAATGGTAAGTCCGCCTGCGCCGAAAACGCCGTGGTGCGTGCCGCGCCGATCGCCCCAAGGACGTCGAGTTTATCCGCGTCGAAAAGGCACATAGCCTCAATCGTTTGTGGTGGTTCGTCCTGCGCGCGGTAGCGGTGGCTGCGGATGCAGTGCTGCACCGCCGCGATGCGTTCCGCCTGCCAGCCCATTTCCGTCAGCACGCTTCCGGCAAACTCCGCGCTGAGCAGGTGATGCTGCTCGCGCTGCTTGCCCTCACTGCGCGGGTCGGCGCCGCGGGAATCGTGCAGCAGCGCGGCTGTCCGCAGGATCCCGAGGTCGGCGCCTTCTTCTCTTCCAAGCCGTTCAGCCATCCGATAGACTCTTAAAACATGTTCAAAACCATGAACGGGGTCATCGCCTGGGTAAAAAACGCGGGCTTGCTCGATGCTCAGTTCCATCAGAACCTCGGAAGGTCAATGATGCCCAAGATGTTTCCAAGGATCACCAACATAACCAGGACCAGGACAACGATGCGGATAACACGCCAGGCAAGCTTGAAAAAATCCCGCAGCACCCAAATGATCGCAGCCACTCCCGCAACAAGGATGGCTATATTGATCAATTGGCGCGTCAATTCCGGGTCCATTTTTACCTAATTGGGGTACAGTTCACCCTTTTTTACAACCAGCGCCACCTGATTACTGCCATAGCGGTAGCTGAGATTACGATAATCCGGCGTGGTCAGCGCCAAAAAGTCCGCCTGTTTTCCAGGTTCAATCGACCCCGCCCAATGCTCACAGGAAATCGCCTTGGCGGAGTTGATCGTCGCGGCAGCCAGCGCCTGGGCTGGCGTGAGCTTCAGATAGCGGCAAGCCAGCGCCTGGATGAATTGCATGGATTCGTTCCAGGTAGTGCCTGGGTTCAAGTCGGTCGCCAGCGCCAGGTAGCCATCCGCTGCCAGGATTTCCTTCGCCGGAGTGTACTGACTCTGCGCCAAGCCAAAGGGCGTGCCCGGGAGCGAGACAGCCACCGTTTCGCTTGTTGCCATGCGCCGGATATCTTCCGGCGAGGTTTTCACGAGGTGGTCCGCCGAAACCGCCCTAAGCTCTGCTGCCAGACTGGCGCCGCCCAGGTTCTCGAATTCATCCGCGTGCAGCTTGAGCGGGAAGCCCAGCTTTTTTGCCGCGCTCAAAATTTCGCGGGTCTCTTCGATCTCAAACACGCCCGCTTCGCAAAAAACATCCACAAAAGGCAGCGCTT
>JASGUQ010000044.1 GCA_030057655.1 Bacillota bacterium | reverse complement strand
AACCTGCGCTCTCATCCCGGTGCGGACTTCGTCCTCCCGGGCTTAACGCTCCGGTACGGCTCCTTACCGCTCAAAGGCAGGCCTTTGAGCGAGAGGAGGGAACCCGCAGCGTACGCCTCCGCCAAGCTTGCGAGGCGGAAAGGGAGCGAAGGGATTTCCGACGCGGCTGCGACTACGCCTCGTTCTTTCGGCTTAGCGGAGCCATCAAAATCCCTCAGCCCCTCGGTGCATTTACTCATTCGTTCAGTATAATTCCCGACATTGTGTTTATTGTTTTTTAATTTTACATTGCAGCGGCAAAAAGAAACCCCGGCGCGTTCATGCCGGGGTTTCTCTGTCAGGTTGATCAATTAATCCTTATGGATCCGTATCCGTTTTGCGGTCATTCCTGCGCTTCTCAATCATTCACGCTTTGTGGATCGGGAAACGCCCGGTGATCCAGGGGGTTGTCCTTTGCCGTCTCATAAGGGGAGGTCTCCGCGAAGGCGGCGACCGACTTGCCCGCGCGCGTGATGACGGCCAGTGTGCCCGGGCCGCCCACGCAGCCGCCCGGACAGGCCATGCCTTCCAGCAGGTGCCCCTTCGCCTTGCCGGCCTTGGCCAGCGTCAGCATTTTGCGGCATTCAGACAGCCCGTCCGCCTTCATCACCGGCACCTCGCGGCCGGGATCCAGCTTTTTAATCACGTTGACGACGCCTGCCGCGACCCCGCCGGCCACCGCGTAATTGCGGCCATCCCTTGAGGCAAAGGTTGTCAGCGGCGCTTCTTCCATTTCATCCAGTTCGATGCCCTTGGCGGCAAACAAACCCATCAGCTCCTCATAGGTGATCACATAGTCCACGTAGGGGCGCACCTCGTCCTCCAGGGCTTCGACCTTTTTCGCGATGCAGGGGCCGATAAAGACCACCTTGGCGTCCGGATGCTCTTTCTTGATCTCCTTTGCCGAGGCCACCATGGGGGCGTGCGTCTGCGCGATGCAATCGGCGCTCTCCGGCTGCACCTTTTTGGCGAACGTCGACCAGGCGGGGCAGCAGCTGGTCCCCAAAAAAGGCTTCTTTTCCGGCACTTCTCTCAGAAACTCCTCCGCCTCATGCAGGGAGCCGATGTCAGCGCCCCATCCCACCTCGATCACCCTTGTGATGCCAAGCGCCTTGATGCCGGACACGATCTTTCCGGGCGTTGCCAGGGGGCCAAACTGCCCCACAAAAGCGGGTGCGAGGGCGGCGAACACCTTCTGTCCCATGCGGATGGCGGTGATCAGCTGCAGGATCTCGGACTTGTCCGCGATGGCGGCAAAGGGGCAGGCTACGATGCAAAGCCCGCAGGAGACGCATTTGTCATGGTCGATTTTCGCGCGGCCCAATTCATCGCTGATAATGGCTTTTGCGCCGCAGGCTTCCGCGCAGGGGCGTCCGAAGCGCATAATGGCGTTGTAGGGGCAGGCTTCCTTGCACCGCCCGCATTTGATGCACTTGTCGTGGTCAATGATCGCGGCAGTTTTGCCGATGCTGATGGCGTTTACAGGGCACACGGAGGTGCAGGGGTGAGCCAGGCACTTTCTGCAGTTATCGGACACCTCAAACATGTCCGTGGGGCAGGCGGCACAGGCAAACGGGATCACGTTGACCAGCGGCATCTCCAATTGCTTGTCCGCTTTCATTGCCTGATCCATGCCCAGGGTCAGGGGCGTATGCGTCTGCGTTGGCCTGATGGGAAGACCCATCGCCAGGCGGATGCGCTCCCTGATGATGGCCCGCTCCTTAAACACGCTGTCGCGGTAGGTGGCCACTTCGCCCGGGATGATCCGGTAGGAGCTTTCATAGAAATAGTTATAGTCTTCCTGATCCAAGTCCCTTTCAAAGGCGAACTTGGCCACCTCGGTAAAGACCTGGCGGCGGATCTTGGTGATCGGTGTAAAAATGCCTCTCATCGGGGTTTAGCCCTCCTTGCAAGCCTTCATGATCTCGGCCATGACGCTTTCACTTTCCGCCTGCTTGATCATCTTGCCGTTGACCTTCACAAAGGGGCCCTGCTTGTTTTCAATCGAGGTGTTTGCCTTGCAGGCTTTCATGCAGGAGACGACCTTTACCTCGACCTCGCACGGCATATCCATCTGTTCTCTGAATTCCTCAAGAGAATGGACGGCGTCGATGATGTTCATGGAGCCCATCATCACGCAATGCGTGCCCGCGCAAACTTCCACAAGAATTTTTTCCATCATAATCCTCCAATATGCTTTTTTGCCCATCTTTCGTTCCGCTTGGATAAACGCAGTATACCATAGAATGCAAGAAACAGTCATGAAGATCAAGCGATAAAAAAGAGCCAGGGTTTCTTGGCTCTCATTGCGGATTGATCGCTTTATTCTTCCTTTTCCATCAGCGTCTGCGGGATGTCTGTCAATTTGTCAAAGAAAAAGTCCGCGTCCTCAGGGTTATAAAAACCCTCCGGATCAAACAGCGCGCCCGCGATGCCCGCGTTTTGCCCGGCCTGCACGTCAATGATGCGGTCCCCGATCATCACGCACTCCCGGCGCTCCAGGTGATGCTGCCCAATCAGCCAGTTCAGGGCGTCCGGGTCAGGTTTGCTGGGGAAGTCCGCCTCATCCGTGATAAAATCCCGGAAGTACTGCAGAAGATTATCTTTTTCAAGCGCGTCCAGGGCGGTCTTGTTGCGGTGGGTATACAGGTAATTGACTCCGCCGCGCTCAACCACTTCTTTCAGCGTTTCCTCGCAGCCTTCATATGGCAGCATGGTTTCCAGGCCCTCGTCCTCCGCGTGCACAAAATAGCGCGCGAGGAGCTCCTGCGCCCGGTCTTCGCCGGCCAGGGCAAGGCAGGCCTGCTTTAAAGAGGTCTTGGCCAGGGCTTTGACATCCTGACCGCCTACCTCAAGGCCCATTTCGTCCATGGCCTTTTTGACCGCGCGGGCGATGCGGTCATAGGTGTCATACAGGGTGCCGTCAAAATCCCAGATAAAAAAGCGATATTCGTTCATGATCTTCTTATTTGCTGCCCAGCTGGCTGGTGCAGTGCGGGCAGCGGGTCGCGTCGTCGGCAACCGGCTGGCGGCAGTACTCGCACAGGCGGGGGGCCGGTGCGGGGGCGGGCTCCTGCTTGCGGCGCAGGCTGTTGATGGCTTTCACAAACAGGAAAATGGCAAGCGAGATGATGAGGAAGTCGATCACCGCCTGGAGGAACATGCCGTAATTGAGGGTGGCGACCCCGGCTTCTTTTGCCGCGTCCACGGAGGCAAAGGTTATGTCGCTCTTACCCAGGGTGATAAAGAGGCCTGACATGTTGATGCCGCCGGTCAACAGAGAAATCAGGGGCATGATGATGTCGTTCACCAGGCTGGACACGATTTTACCGAAGGCGCCGCCGATCACAACGCCCACGGCCAGGTCCAGCACGTTGCCGCGCATGATGAATTCCTTAAATTCCTTGGAGATCTTTCTCATGAATGAAAACTCCTCAATCTTCTGTCAAAGTTACACGGTTATATTAGCATAGTAAACCCTGGGCTTCAAGTTTTTAATGGGTTTTGCGCAGATCACCGGAAACTGAAAACAGCGGCCTGCGGTTATTTTGTCTACTAATTCAAGATCACTGTCACATCAACGGCTGGAAGCAGGCTGATTTGTTTTTGTGCTGTATTATTATAAATGATCACATTTGATCAACGGCAGCGGTCAAGCTCTGTATTTTCTGCTGTCCGGTGAGCTGCGGACGGAGGTTCCTGATTCATACATCAACAGCGATCTCCTGACATTCTGGATCCGCTGTTTGCATATGATTTGATCTTCTTTTTTGCCTCTTCACAGACTTGACAGTTGTATACAACCTGAATTATTATTATTGAAAGAGATCAGGCGTTCTTTTTATTTAGATTGGCTGCCTGATGCTAATTATAAGGAGGAAACTATGAGGAAATTATTGGTTCTTATTCTGGCCATGGCAATGGCAGTGGGCATGATGCTGCCCGCAGTCGCGGAGGATGCTTCCGCCTACAAGATTGCCATCCTGACCGGCACCACCTCTCAGGGCGAAGAAGAATACCGCGCAGCGGAAAAGATGGCTGCCCAGTATCCTGACCTGGTGCTCACGGATACCTATCCGGACAACTTCTCTTCCGAGGTGGAGACCACCATCGGTAAGCTGCTTCAGTTCGCCGAGAACCCCGAGGTCAAGGCCATCATCATGTGCCAGGCCGTTCAGGGCGCTACCGCTGCCTTCACCAAGATCCGTGAAACCCGCCCCGACATCCTTCTGATCGCCGGCGTGGCTGCTGAGGATCCTGCTGACATCGCGGGCGCTGCTGATGTGGTTATGGGCGTTGACGAGATCAACGGCGGCTATCAGATCGTCGAGACCGCTAAGGAATGGGGCGCTGAAATCCTCGTCCATTATTCCTTTGCCCGTCACATGGGTTATGAGACCATCGTTGCCCGTTACAACATCATGAAGGAAGAAACCGAACTGGCCGGCATCGAGCTGGTCTTCCGCGACGCTCCTGACCCCACCGGCGACGCCGGCATGACAGGCGCTCAGACCTTCATCCTCTCTGACGTGCCCAAGGTCATGGAAGAGTATGCTGGCAAGAAGGTCGCCTTTTTCACCACCAACTGCGGCATGCAGGAAGCCCTGCAGGCAGCCGTGCTGAAGGAAGCCAACGCTTACTATCCGCTGCCCTGCTGCCCCAGCCCCTTCCACGGCTTCCCGGCCTCCCTGGGCCTGGGCGTGTCCTCTGAGGACTATGGCAACATCGCCAACTACCTTGAGAAGATGGCTGCCAAGCTGGACGAGTTTGGCGCGGTGGACCGTGTGTCTACCTGGGCGGTTCCTGTGAACATGTCCATGATCATGGGCGGCTTTGAGTACGCCAAGAACTACATCGAAAACGGCGGCGACAAGGTCAACAAGGACATGCTGGTCACAGCCCTGTCCAACGCTGCCGGCGCTGAAGCCGCTGTGTCCTCCTATGTGGATGCCAACGGCAACGAAGTGCCCAACTACTTCATGATCCTGTTTGACAACGTCAACTTCCGCGATCATCTCAAATAAGCCGGAAGGCTTTATGAAAAGGGCCTGCCCGCTGTATGGCCGGCAGGCCCTTTTCCAATGCCTGGAAAATAAAAGGTTGATGAACCTTGTTTTTATTTTTATAATGTATTAATACCGGATGCCGGACGACCCGGTTTTGTATCAAGCCCCCTGGCCTATCCCGGGCCATGGGCGAATAGAAAGGGAGCGATCAAATTTGTCTTTTGAATATGTTCTGGAGATGAATCACATCACCAAGCACTATGGTGAATCCACCGTGCTCAATGAGGTGACCCTCCGGGTGCGCCCGGGCGAGATCCACGCGCTGCTGGGTGAAAACGGCGCGGGCAAATCCACCCTGATGAACATCCTCTTTGGCATGCCGGTCATTCATGCTACCGGCGGTTTCAAGGGAGAGGTCAAGGTTGCCGGAGAAGTGACCCATATCCATTCCCCTCAGGCGGCCATGGCGCTGGGGATCGGCATGGTTCACCAGGAATTCATGCTCATTCCGGGCTTCAGCATCACCGAAAACATCAAGCTGAACCGCGAGATCTCAAAGCCCAACCTGGTCAGCCGGATCCTGGGCCATGAGCTGGAGAGCCTGGATCATGCCTCCATGGCCAGGGACGCGCGCGCGGCGCTGGACAGCGTGGGTGTGGACATTCCCGAGGATACTTTGGTGCGCACGCTGCCGGTAGGGTATATGCAGTTTGTGGAAATTGCCCGCGAGATCGACAAGACCGGCGTAAAACTGCTTGTGTTTGACGAACCGACCGCCGTTTTGACGGAATCGGAGGCCGATCAGCTCATCTCCGTGATGAAGTCCATCGCGGCGCGCGGGATCTCCATTATTTTTATCACGCACCGCCTCAACGAGGTCATGAAAGCGGCAGACACGGTGACCGTGCTGCGTGACGGCAAGCTGGTTGGCAGCAAGCCCATTTCGCAGACGAACCTGACGGACATGGCTGGCATGATGATCGGGCGGGGTGAGGAGGGAATTGTCACAGCCCCTTCCCGGGAACACGCTCTTTCAGGCAAAGTGGCGCTTAAGGTGCGCGACCTTTTTGTTGAAATGCCTGGCGAAGCGGTGCGGGGTTTGGACCTGGATGTGATGGAAGGAGAGATCATCGGCATCGGCGGCCTGGCCGGCCAGGGCAAGGTGGGTCTGCCCAACGGCGTGATGGGCCTGTATCCCGCAACCGGCAACGTGGAACTGTTTGGCGAGGAACTTCCCTTAAACAACCCGACGGCTGCCTTGGCCAAGGGCATCAGCATGGTGTCGGAGGACCGGCGCGGCGTGGGGCTTCTGCTTGAGGAATCCATTGAGGACAACATCGCGTTCAATGCGATCCAGGTCAAGAAGGAGTTTCTGACCAACGTCGGCGTGTTTAAGATCCGCTCAGGGCGCAGCATCCGTGCGCATGCCAGGGAAATGATCCGCAATCTGGACATCCGCTGCACCTCGCCCACCCAGGCGACGGGAACGCTCTCCGGCGGGAACCAGCAAAAGGTGTGCATCGCCAGGGCGCTGACCATGAATCCCCGTTTTCTCTTCGTGTCAGAACCCACGCGCGGCATTGATATCGGCGCCAAGTCCCTGGTGCTGGACACCTTGCTGCGCCTCAACCGTGAACAGGGGCTGACCATCGTGATGGTATCCAGCGAGTTGATGGAGCTGCGCTCCATTTGTGATCGAATCGTCATTGTCGCGGAAGGCAAAGTGGCCAACATCCTGCGCCCGGACAGCCCGGACGCCGATTTTGGCCTCGCGATGAGCGGCATCAAGGCGCAGGAGGAGCAGACAGTATGAAACCAACAAAAAGCCAATGGGTAGCAGCCGGTCTTCTTTTTGTGCTGGCGCTGGGTCTGCTGGCGGCCGGTGTTTGGGGCTTTGTGCTTCGGGGCCAGCCGCAGACAGCGGAAGCCATGCTTCGCATGCGCAATTACGCGGTTTTAAGGACAGCGGCCGGCGCCATCGTCAACGAAATCTACCTGCAGGCCAAACTGGACGCGCGCGCATACGCCCGCGCCCAGAAGTTCTCCCGCAACCAGATCACTGTTTACATGGACGAGCAGGGGGAATTGGCCCGAAAAGCGGCGGAAGAGAAGTACTACAACACCCGGGGGATCGACCGCTCAGAGCTCAGCGCCGCGGTGGAGAGTTTTGAACACTCCCTGAGCGGCTACGCGCGCCTGGAAGCGGCTGAAAAGGCCGCCTATGCGGAGGTCTGGCGCGAGCAGCAGGCTGCTCTGGCTGCGGAGGGTGTTTCAGAGGAGGCAGCGGGCGCTGAGGGGGAAGCCATCAGCGAAGACGCCATGATGGCCTCCGCCGTCCAGAAGGTGGATTACTCCGGTTTTGTTCCCTCAGCGGAATTAAACGCGCTGGCTGAGTCGCTGACCCCGGCTTATGACGCGATGTATGGGGCGCTTGAGGCCGCGCTGCCGGACCTGGAGCCTGAGATGAAGGACAAACTGCGCGATCCGCTGATCATGGTGGTCCGCGGCGGGGAGAGCGGCTTTAATACAGAGTATGACAGCTATGCCGTGACAGGCGCGCAGGGCGCTTTTGAGGGCGCTGAGAAGACGCGCATGATTGTGACCCGTCAGGCAGCCAACCTGATTATGCTTGCACTTGGCGCGCTGATCGCCGCGCTGACCGTGCTGTACTACAGGCCGCTCAAGCGCTCTTTGGGCATGCCCAGGCTGGTGATCACGGCCTTCTTCATCCTGCTTTGCATTCTGGCTGCGCTGTACAACATCAATGTAGCCGGTATGTTTTCAACTGTGTTGTGGCGCACCGGCATGTACGGCGTGCTGGCCCTGGCCATGCTGCCGGGCATCCAGGCGGGCATCAGCCTGAACATGGGCATGACCGTGGGCATCATCGCCGGTCTGATCTCCACCCTCGTCGCGCTGGAACACAACATGAGCAGCTGGGGCGCCTTCTTTTTCTCGGTGATCGGCGGTATTTTGCTGGCGGTGCCGATCGGACTGCTCTATGGCAAATTGTTAAACCGCTTAAAGGGCAGCGAGATGACGGTCTCCACCTATGTGGGCTTCAGCGTGGTTTCGCTTTTCTGCATCGCCTGGATGCTGCTGCCCTTTAAAAACCCCAAGCTGACCTGGGCGCTGGGCAGCGGGCTTCGCACCATGCACAACATGGGCGATTCCTTCGGGCAATTACTGGACCGCTTCCTGGCTTTTGATGTGCTGGGCGTGCATGTTCCAACAGGCCTCCTGCTCTTCTTCCTGTTGTGCTGCTTCATTATGTGGCTTTTCTCGCGCAGCCGCACCGGCATCGCCATGACCGCGGCCGGCGCCAACCATCGCTTCGCGGAGGCTGCCGGCGTCAATGTCAACAACATGCGCATCATCGGCACCACCATCTCCACTGTCATCGCGGCGGTGGGCATCATCGTCTACTCCCAGTCCTTTGGCTTCATGCAACTGTACAACGGGCCCAAGCAGATGGGCTTTGTGGCTGCCAGCGCCATTTTGATCGGCGGGGCCACGGTGACCCGCGCCAAGGTTTCCCATGTCATCATCGGCACCTTCCTCTTCCAGGGCGTGCTGGCGCTTGGCATTCAGGTGGCGAACGCCGCCATCGCGGAAGGAGGCTTGTCTGAAGTTATGCGTATCCTCATTTCAAATGGCATCATTCTCTATGCCTTAACGCAGTCAGGAGGTGAAGGCCGTGGCTGAGCGTGTTGTGAAACGCAAGGATCTGCGCGAGGCTGCTCGTGAGAACCTGCGCGAATACATTGTTACCTATGTTTTCCTGGCCTTGTCGGTGCTTTTTGTCGTTGTTTCCGGCCGTCCGCTCAACGACATCTTTTCCCAGATTGTCGGCCGCCTCTCGCGCAACCTGTTCATTGTGCTGGCGCTCATCATCCCCATCATCGCGGGCATGGGCATCAACTTCGCCATCACCATCGGCGCCATGGCAGCCCAGGTCGGCCTGATGCTGGTCATCAACTGGGAGCTGGAAGGCATAACCGGCCTTTTGGCAGCAGCCGGCATCACGCTGCCGCTGGCGGCCTTCTTTGGCTTTCTCATCGGCAGCCTGCTCAACAAAATGAAGGGCCAGGAGACCATCGGCTCCCTGATCCTGGGCTATTTTGCCAACGGCGCCTACCAATTGCTCTTCCTCTTTATTTTTGGCAACATCATCCCGCTGTCTGACAAGGTCACCATCGTGGGCGCAAGCGGCGTCGCAAACACCCTCAACATGATGGGCGGCGGGCTGTACATGGCGATTGACAAGATCTGGTCGCTGCCTTTCACCACCGCGCTTTACGGCGTCAGCGCGGTGATTGTGCTGGCCAGCCTTGCCCTGTACTTCCTTAAAAAAATCTCCCTCAAGCGCCTGCTGGCGCTGGCCGTTCCGGCAGTCTTCCTGTCCCTGGTGGTACTGCTGGTGCCGCCGGTGTATCAGGTCGTGAAGGGCACCAGCGTGCCCATGGTCACTTTCCTCCTGGTGGGGGTTTTGTGCGTGTTCAATGTCATCATCATGCGCACCCGCCTGGGCCAGAAGTTCCGCGCGGTGGGGCAAAGCCGCACCGTGGCCAACGCCGCGGGCATCAACGTCAACCGTGTCCGCGTGATTGCCATCATGATTTCCACCGTCTTAGCCGGCTGGGGGCAGATCATTTTCATTCAGAACCTGGGCACGCTCCAGACCTACGCTGCCCATGAGATGGTGGGCCTTTACGCGGGCGCGGCCATCCTGGTGGGCGGCGCTTCCTTAAACCGCGCCACCAACACACAGGCTGTCGTGGGCACGCTGCTGTTCCACATCCTCTTTACCGTGTCCCAGGACGCCGGGAAAAACCTCTTTGGAAACGCCAACATCGGCGAGTTCTTCCGCGTGTTCATCGCCTACGGCGTTATTGCCGTGGCCCTGGTCATGCACACCTGGCGCAGCAACGCGATCCGCAAAAAGAACAGCCTTCAGGCTTAAACAAACTTCATTCAAATATAAAAAAGGCCCCGGAGATTTTCTCCGGGGCCTTTGTCGCCCTGCTACGGGCATAAAAATTAATAGTTGGTGGCAGCGCGCTCGAAGTAGCTCTGCGGATGCTTGCAGGCGGGGCACAGCTTGGGCGCCTTTTTGCCTTCGTACACGAAACCGCAGTTGCGGCAGCGCCACAGGGTGTCGCTTTCCAGCTCCCACTCCTTGTTTTCTTCCAGGCGCTTGACCAGCTTCAGGTAGCGGTCCTCATGCTCTTTCTCAACCTTCGCGACGTTTTCAAAGTCAAGGGCGATCTCCTTGAAGCCTTCCTCGCGGGCGGTCTCGGCAAATTCCTTGTACATCTCGGTCCACTCGTAGTTTTCGCCGGCGGCGGCGGCAACCAGGTTGGCCTTGGTATCGCCGGGCTTGTCGCCCTTCTCATAGCCGCCCAGGGCTTTCAGCCACATCTTGGCATGCTCTTTTTCGTTCAGCGCGGTCTCCTGGAAGATGGCCGCGATCTGCTCGTAGCCTTCCTTCTTGGCGGCGGACGCAAAATAATCATATTTGTTGCGAGCCTGGCTCTCGCCCGCAAACGCTGCCCAGAGATTTTGTTCGGTCTTTGATCCTTTCAGTTCCATGGGGTTTCCTCCTTAAAATAATCTTTTCTATTGCCATGCGTTGCCGCAGTACAAATATTGCTTATAGAAGTGCTTACAGAAGTTCGATAATGGCCAAGATCGAGCTGCCCACCATCAGCAAAGCCAGAAACACGCTCACCACCCTGATGAGCATGGTCTTGCGGTTTTTCTTTTTAACACGGGTTGTCACGATTTCTCTCCTTTTGGTACCAAACAGTGTCTGCAGTATAGGATCAAAACACTTTGTTGTCAAGCGGGATCTGCTTTGCTTTCGCCTGGAGATATCCACAATATATTGTGGTCAGATGCAACTTG
Organism: Bacillota bacterium; assembly: GCA_030057655.1. Classification (GTDB taxonomy): domain Bacteria; phylum Bacillota; class Clostridia; order Christensenellales; family Aristaeellaceae; genus UBA6115. The sequence goes on along the minus strand of JASGUQ010000044.1, from coordinate 47,473 downwards.
TATACAATCTGTGGCGGATTTACGCTTGACAGGTGGAGGACGGTATGCCTATAATCGTTCTGCTTAAATAATGACCATTGTTTTATGAGGAGGCTTCGCCATGATTTCCAGCATCATCAAACGTGACGGGCGCGTCGTGCCCTTTGAAAGTGAAAAGATCGAACAGGCCATCGCCCGCGCGCTGGCGGCTTCCGGCAGCCAGAAGGGGCAGGAGACCGCGGCGGAATTGGCGCGCGTGGTCACCCGTGAACTGGAAAGCAGCGAGGACATCCCCGCCAGCCCCACGGTTGAGCAGGTTCAGGATGTGGTTGAGCGCGTCCTGATCGAAAAGGGCTTTGTCCTGACCGCCAAGGCCTACATCCTCTACCGCGCGGAGCGCAGCCGCGTGCGCGAAATGAACACGCGCCTGATGAAGACCTATGAGGACATCACCTTCTCAGACGCGATTGATTCAGACATCAAGCGCGAAAACGCCAACATCAACGGCGACTCCGCCATGGGCAGCATGCTCAAGTTTGGCTCCGAGGGCGCCAAGCAGTTTTACGACATGTATGTCTTAAACCCCAAGCACTCCCAGGCGCACCGGGATGGCGACATCCACATCCACGACCTGGACTTTTTGACCCTGACCACCACCTGCTGCCAGATCGACCTGCTCCAGTTGTTCAAGGACGGTTTCTCTACCGGCCACGGCGTTTTGCGCGAGCCGCAGGACATCGCTTCTTATTCCGCGCTTTGCTGCATCGCCATCCAGGCCAACCAGAACGACCAGCACGGCGGGCAGAGCATCGTCAATTTCGACTACGGCATGGCGCCCGGCGTCAGGAAGACCTACCGCAAGCGTTTCCGCGACAATCTGATCCGCCTGCTGGACGTTGAGCTGGAGGTGGAGGACAGCGAGGCCCTGGGACGGGACATGCTGGACAGCGTTGAGAAAGAGACCGGGCTGATCCCTGAGATGGAAGAGAAGCCCGCCTTTGACGAGGCGCTCATCAAGCGCCTGGCCCAGCACATGAGCCCTGAGCAGGCAAAAAGGATGCTGGGGCTCATCCGCAAGTTCTCCCACAAAGAGATCGTCAAGGCCACCTATCAGGCCATGGAGGCGCTGGTGCACAACCTCAACACCATGAACAGCCGCGCCGGCGCCCAGGTGCCCTTCTCCTCCATCAACTACGGCATGGACACCTCTCCTGAAGGCCGCCTGGTGATGGAACAGCTGCTCCTGGCCACGGAGGCCGGCCTGGGCCGGGGCGAGACGCCCATCTTCCCCATCCAGATCTTCAGGGTCAAGGAGGGCGTCAACTATAACCCCGGCGACCCCAACTACGACCTGTTCCGCCTGGCCATCCGCTGCTCAGCCAAGCGCCTGTTCCCCAATTTCTCCTTCCTGGACGCGCCCTACAACCTCAAGTACTACAAGCCCGGGCACCCGGAGACCGAGGTGGCCTACATGGGCTGCCGCACCCGCGTCCTGGCCAACGCCTATGATGAGAACGAGGAGGTCGCCCCCCGCCGCGGCAACCTGTCCTTCACCTCCATCAACCTCCCGCGCATCGCCATTGAGGCCAAGGGCGACGTCCACTGGTTCTTTGAGGAGCTGGAGCGCCGCATGGACCTGGTCTTTGACCAATTGAACGAGCGCTTTGAGATCATCGCGCGCAAAAAGGTGTACAACTTTCCCTTCCTGATGGGTCAGCATGTCTGGAAGGACAGCGAAAAGCTCAAGTGGGATGACGAGGTGCGCGAGGTCTTAAAGCACGGCACCCTCACCATGGGCTTTATCGGCCTGGCGGAGACCCTGGTTGCGCTTCGCGGCAAGCACCACGGCGAGAGCGAGGAGAGCCAGAACCTGGGCCTTGAGATCGTCGGCTTCATGCGCGCCTACCTGGACAGGAAAGCCAAGGAGCACCGCCTCAACTACACCCTGATCGCAACCCCGGCGGAGGGCCTTTCCGGGCGCTTTGTCAGGATCGACCGGAAGAAGTACGGGGTGCTGCCCGGCATCACCGACAGGGAGTATTACACCAACTCCTTCCACATCCCCGTGTACTACCCGATCAGCGCCTTTAAAAAGATCAGCCTGGAAGCGCCCTATCACGCGCTCACCAACGCGGGGCACATCACCTATGTGGAGATGGACGGCGATCCGCTCAAGAACCTGGACGCTTTTGAAAAAATTGTGCGCCACATGCACGATACCGGCGTGGGCTACGGCTCTATCAACCACCCTGTCGACCGGGATCCGGTCTGCGGCTACAATGGCATCATCGGGGACAGCTGCCCCCAGTGCGGCCGCAATGAGGAGGAGCACAAGTTTGAGCGCATCCGCCGCATCACCGGCTACCTGGTGGGCACCACGGACCGCTTCAACAACGCCAAGCAGGCGGAGGAGCATGAGCGCGTCAAGCACGGCGTTGAAGAATAAAAAATGAAAGAACGTTGGGGGGACCGCTTTTGAAAAAGCGGTCCCCCCAAGCCCCTTCCGTAAAACTTTGATATTTCATTCATCATATAATTAAAGTTCTTAGGGGGCCCGGGGGCATTCTTTCAAGAATGCCTCTGCCGTCTTCTCCCACCCATGAAAGGAGCAATACATGATATTTCGCGTAAACGGCATCATGAACCACAGCATTGTGGACGGGCCGGGCCTGCGCCTGGCGGTGTTCGTGCAGGGCTGCAGCCACGCCTGCCCCGGCTGTCACAACCCGGAAACGCACGACCCGATGGGCGGGCGTGAGATGGACACGGACGAGGTGGCGAAGCTGCTCAGCGAAAACCCGATCCTGGACGGGCTGACCCTGTCTGGCGGCGAGCCCTTTGAGCAGGCGGAAGCCTGCCTGGTGATGGCGAAGGACGCCAAGAGCAGGGGCCTGAATGTCTGGATTTATTCAGGATATGTATATGAAGCGTTGAGGAAGAAGGCGGACAAGGCTGTATCCGGTTTGCTGGACACCTGCGACGTGCTGGTGGACGGCCCCTTTGTGTTAAGCCAGCGTTCCCTGGACCTGGATTTCCGGGGCAGCCGCAACCAGCGTCTGGTGGACTTGAAAAAAAGCAAGGAAGCTGGGGAAGCGCGCCTGTGGCAGCGCCCGGAGTGGTAAGGCTGGTTCAGTCCAGGTTCAGCGTCGCGAAATAATCCTCCGGCGTCTCCGCCCGGCGGATGAGCCGGTAATCGCCTTCAGCTGTGTACAGGATCTCCGCGCTTCTTAAGCGTCCGTTGTACTGATAGCCCATGGAGTGGCCGTGCGCGCCGGCGTCATGGATGACGAGCACATCGCCGATCTTGATCTCAGGGAGCGCGCGGTTGACCGCGAACTTGTCATTGTTCTCGCACAGGGCGCCTGTGACGTCATACACCTTGTCCTTTGGCGCGTCTTTTTTGTTCAGCACCGTGATGTGGTGGTAAGCGCCGTAGATGGCCGGGCGCATCAGGTTGGCGGCGCAGGCGTCAAGCCCGATGTAGTCCCTCCAGATCTCTTTTTTGTGGATGGCCCTGGCCACCAGGAAACCATGCGGGCCTGTGACAAAACGGCCCAGCTCGGTGAACAGGCGCACATCCTGCCGCCCACCAAAGGCCGATTGATAGGCCTTCCGCACTTCCTCGCCGATCTTTTGAATATCGACCGCCTTGTCCTCCGGCTTGTAGGGGATGCCCAGGCCGCCTGACAGGTTGATAAAATCAAGTTTCAGCCCGGTCTCCTTCTCCAATTCCGCCCCCAGGTGAAACAGGTAACTCGCGCTGTGCACCCAGGGATCCCTGTTTAAGGTGTTGCTGACCGTCATCGCGTGCAGGCCAAAGCGCTTCAGGCCCAGGTTTTTAAGGGTCATCAGGCCTTCTTTAATCTGGGAGGGCATCCAGCCAAACTTCGCGTCCAGCGCGCCGCCCATGATGTTGTTGTGCCCCTTGCCCTCGCTTCCGGGATTGACCCTGAGGCTGAGAAGGTCGGGAACCCCGCCGTTTTGATGCAGCAGCTCCACGTCGCTCCTGTCGTCCAGGTTGATCGTGGCTTTGAGCTTGGCGGCAAAGGCCAGTTCAAAGGCGGGCATGGCGTTGGCGGAAAACATGATGTCCTCCCCCTGAGCCCCCAATTTCTGCGCCATGAGCAGCTCGGTATAGGAGGAGCAGTCAAGCCCGCAGCCCTCTTTCATCAGAATTTTCAGGATCTCGGGGTTGGGCAGCGCCTTGACCGCGTAATACTCCTTAAAGCCCTTGTTCCAGGAAAAGGCGCTTTGGACATCCCTGACTGTTTTGACGATGCCCGCTTCGTCGTACAGGTAAAAAGGCGTGGGAAAGCGTTTGAGCGCCCCCTCAAAAACGCTGTCAGACAGATTAAAGTTCGGCAATTGACTCCTCCTCAAACTCCTAATGACCAGGCCATGACAGTATAAAAAAAGCATCCGCCGCGGACAAGGCAAATCCCCTTAAAATACAGAAAGGAAACCGAGCCTGATATAGAATAGGGCATATTGTCTGTGCTGGATGCTGTATAAAAAAGGTACTATGTCTTGTCATCGGGCTAATTTTTAGCTATATTATATGCGTTTGTGTTTCGATGCCCTTTGTGCTATGTATGATTTTTCTTTATGAAATCAACATATGCTATATTAAATTTTACTCAATGGAGGACAGCGATACCATGATTGAGTTGGATAGACAAAGAATCTTATCAGACTACACAAAAGAAGAAACTGCGGAACTGAGAAACCGTGGCCTCTCGGGTATTCCCTGGGAAGATATGGCTATTTTAAAGCAAAAGCATTTCCCGGGGATGAACTTGGAGTTCGTTAACCCAATGCAAAATTTAACGAATTATATTAAGGCAGCCAATAGTGATAATTTAGACGGGATAGGAACAAGATATCTTCATATCATAGAAGGTACAGACAAGTTTTTCAAAAAGGACATCACTTACCGCGAGAAGTTCCGGAAAATGGATAATGTATCTCGCTCCTTCATTGATATGAACCTCAAAAGAGGTGATGTTGTAACCCTCGTAAGCGTGGGTACTCCTGAGGCAGAACAGATTATCTATGGGCTTAATACAATAGGAGCAAAAGTTCTTTCCATTGATCCAAGAGATACTCCGGAAAGTTTAGGAAGGGAATTAGTCAGAACGGATTCAAAAGCATTGTCATATTAGACAAGATATTTCCTAAATTTGCTACTGAAATTGAAAAAAGCGGTATCGAGCACGTCATAGGTTTAAGTGTTGAAACATCTTTTCCTCCACATATTAAGTCAATGTTGGCTTTAAAAAGGTTGGGTAAAAGTGATTCTTCTGCAAGAGAATTGCAGCAAATATTGAAAGAGAAGGGCGTGATTTCTTTTGACGAATTTATCAGCTTTGGCAAAAACCGCAAGGATAGTCTTGACATTCCTTTTGTTGCAAATGAAACTGCTGTCTTGGTAACTACCGGTGGTTCTACGGGACCACCTAAAATGATTGAACTTACCAATGAGAATTTTAATTCTCTTATGGAACAGTATAAGGGAATTTTTGGTCGCCAGAAAGAAAAAGTTTTTGCGGGTGAGTTACCACCATGGGTAGCTTTTGGTTTGGCATCGGGTATGCATATGCCAAACTCACTATCTTTGATTTTGATGATAAATCCGGATTATGATTTCACCAAGTTCCCCCAAAGATATTTAATTACAAAACCGACATACACAGCTGTAACTCCATTACACTTATCTTTACTTATGGAAGAAATAGTGGCCAGAGAAAAAACACGTGCAATTGATGTGCTAGAAAAAGCTGAGGATTTAACAAAAACAAGCAAACAAGAACTCATCGAAATAGTCAAAACTGCAAAAGTTAATGAGTTTTTTAATGTAGTTAAACAGATGAATAAAAAATTGGTAATTCCTCAAAATACAATGACAAAACTAGAAAATATATTTGAAGATTTGTCATTTAACAAACACATTAGCATTGGAGGGAATAAGGTTACTTCTATCTTTAGGAGAGATAGCGAAATGTTTTTTACAAGTCGAGGTGGTGACGGTGTTTTTCAAGGACTTGGTACAAGTGAAGCGTGTACTACTTTAGCAATGGATATTCCTGCTTACAAGAATTGTGAAAGCACAGGCGTAGTAATGCCCTATAATGATGTGGAAGTGCGTGACCCCAAGACTAATGAACTTCTGGGATTTAACAGAAAAGGTCTAATTGCCTTTTCTGGACCAACTCATGGCCATTATACAAACCCAGAAAATTCTAAAAAGACAAACTACATGAGCAGAGGAAAAAGATTTGTAAGTACTGGTGATACCGCATGGCTCAATATGGATGGAACTGTTGGATTTGAGGGCCGTCATTCGAGAATGATTATCATCGATGGAGGTTTTAACATCAACCCCGAAAGAACGGAAGAAGTTTTGGCGAAAATTCCCTATATAAAAGAATCCATGGTGGTTGGCGCTACCATTGAAAACATGCAACAGACCATAGCAATTGCTCATATTGTTTTAAGCAGTGACAAAGAGCTGTCGGATCATGACAGGGAAGAAATCATCAAGGATATTTATCAACAATTGGATGGAAAAATACCTGAACATTATATGCCTGCAATAATTAAAATAGACAAACAACTTATGAGAACCAATCGTGGCAAGCCGGACTTTATCTCGACCGCGAGAGCTGATGAAGAAGAGTTAAACAGATCTGGATTTAAAATGGAAAAAGGAAAAGGTTATGGAAAATCCATTCAAGTAACATGAAAGAAAAATGACACCGAAGAAAAAATGGTGATACATATTGTGTTCTCTGAAAATGGAAAATAAAATAGGCTTCAGACCCGAAATATACCGAGCATATGTTAAAACACTTGCAAAAATGGTGCTGGATGTCAAAGGCGATGCTGATTGGGTGCCAGAAATTTTCAAAGTACGCAAAGACTTTCCGATGCATACAAACGGGAAACGAAATTTAGAACAGGCAAGAAATGAAACAGAAGGTTTTACTTATTTGTCTAAAGAAAAGGTAGAAAGGAGATGAATGGTGCCATCATGAAAAAAACGCTGACCCTGGCTTTGGCCCTGGTTTTGTTTTTTTTTACATCCATGCCGGGGGCCTGTGCGGAACTGAGCGTCTCAGAGATCAAAGAGGCTTTTATCGCCTCCGCCTTCAATGCCGAATACGGCGATAACGTGGGAAAGATCCGCCGCTGGGCCAAGCCCATTAAAATCTTCATTGAGGGCGCTGCGACAAAGGAAGATTTAGAAACCATCGAGCGCTTTGTGGAGCTTTTGAACCTGAGGGTCAACGGCCTGCCGCAGGTCTCCTTCACGAAGAAAAAAGCGAACGCCAACCTCAGGATCATATTCGCCAAGCTGGATGAGCTGCCTGTTATCGAACCGGGCTATGTAGCCGGGAACTGGGGATTTTTCCGGTACTGGTATGATAAAGGTTTCCGCCTCACGGAGGCGCGCGTGCTCATCGCCACTGACGTCACCACCCAGGAGGCCCGCAATCATCTTCTGCTGGAGGAGATCGTGGGCTCATTGGGCCTCACCAATGACATCGACTCGCACCCGGATAGCATCATTTACCAGCCCTGGACCACGACCCAGCACCTGAGCGAACTGGACTGGGAGCTGCTGGACTTGCTGTATGACGCGCGCTTAAAGCCCGGCATGTCCTTAAAAAAGGTCAGGAACATCTTGGACTGGGATTAGGCCTTTTTCAGGTTTTTATGTACCGGCTCAGTGCTGTACCGGCTGGACTGGTTTTTGGTTATCCGCTGACACTCACATAGCGTTTCATTCCCTGTTTCCACAGAAGGCATGACAGGGTGAAAACAGAATCAAAGCGATGAAAATAAATTTACATCGTCCTTACATTTGAACTGGGCTGGGAATTGCTGGACTTGTTGTATGACGCGCGTTTAAAACCCGGTATGGCCTGATACAAAGTCATGCCATTTTGGGCGGTTTTACGGTCATAAAATCCCTTAAAATCAAACTTTTCTGTTGTTTACAGAGCAGCATTCTTCACACATTTAATCTTTATCTTATTTTTGCAAATTCAGATTTTTGTATTTCACCTTATTTCAACATTTCCCATACTGGATTTTGTTTAGAGCCTACTCGCCTGATATAGCCCTTTTCACCAAGAGAATTCAGCGCTCTTTGAACCGTCCTTACAGTTTTAGAAATCTTATTGGCTATTTCTTCTCTTGAAGAATCCGGTTTTTGTTTTAAAACAGCATAAACTGCCTTTTCCGTTCCATTCAAAGTGACATTTAAAGTGACATCCAAAATGTCACTTTGAACCTGTGGCCGGTATATGATAAATTTGAATCCAGTGTCTTTATTTTCGTAAGAATACTTGATTCCGGAATCCTTACATAGGCTATCTATTCTCTTAAAACCGCTGCCGAACTGCTCTATGTATTTGCTCAAGTACAGAATTTTTGAGATTGTCGCATTTCTTATTTCAGACTCCACATTTCCCTTTATATATTCTTCAGGTTTATACCTGCTGGCATAATCACCGGGACTGTATATAGTTATCATACCCGGATGGATACATATCTCATGATTTGTCCTGCTTCCATATATTGCATGAGCAAAGCTGTTTGCTAATATTTCCCTTATCACTGCAGTTGGAATTTCAGGGATCTCTTTTCTTTCAGATTCGATAATTTCCGCTTTCCATCGTATGTTCCTAAATATGTATTCTTCAGCCGTCTTCAACAGATTATAAATATTGTCCTCATATAATTTCATATCAAGAATTGTTAGTTTTTCATCCGATGCAAATATACCGACTTTCAAAGAAACGGGCTTTGTATCGCCAAACAGAACCTCTCCGGCATTTGTTAAATATTCATCTTTAACAAGACCGAACCTTTTTAAAATAATCGGCGTAGTATATCTGCCTTCGGGTAATCTTCCGGCGCTCATTGCCTTTTGCCAAAACGACTTTACTGCAAACTGATCAACTTGTTTTGATAAAGTGTCGGATTTTCCATTTTCCCATTTTGTGCGGTATTTATTTGCTTCAAAAAAGGTTCTTAATTCCTCGGGACTTACTTCTCTGTCTTCATCTGCGGTTCGCAAGTAGTATCTGCCCGCTGCGGAGTATGGTTTGCTATCACCGCTGAATTCAACCTTTATCAATTGTTTTCCATCTATCAGAATTTCATCAATGGCGGGATATATTTGCGGTTTAATGCTCTCATAAACCGCTCTTGAAACATCCCTTAAAGACGATTCCGACACATTCTGCCCGACAATATCACCATTGGGTTTGACCCCGAAATACAATGTGCCGATACCGTGCTTATTTAATATGGACGCTATAGAAATCATAGCAGCTTTTATCTCGCTTGTTGATTTTTTAAACTCAAGGGTTTCAGTTTCTTTTCCAAGATTCAATGTCTTATCACCCCTTTTCAAAGTGACATTATTGTACAGCAAAGTGACACTTTTGTCACTTTAAATCATTCAAGCAAGTGCCGACTGTAATGGTGCCATAATTGGTGTTACTTTATGAAACCGATTACAAAACACCATGGTTGAGCAGCGTTTTTTGAATTTCATACTTTGCGGAAGCTTTAAAACCTTTTAGGTTGCTTGAGTTTTCCCTTTTAGTGACATCTTCCCCTTAAAAAAGGTATTGGGCTGGGCCGGTTTTTTGTGTTCATCTTTGCATGAAAAGCGCGTTCTTTGCAGTTGTTTGATTATCAAGGCAGGGGACAATCCCTTCTTTGCGAAGGCATAGGGCTTGTGATATACTGCATATTGATGAATTGTATGATTGGAGTTGGGCGATGGCGCTGGTTGATCTGATTGCCGATAAAAAATTCGGCAGGGAGCTGACGGACGCGCAGCTGACTGAGTTCGCTGAGGCTGCGGCGGATTTAAGCACGCCTGATTACCAATTGGCCGCCATGCTCATGGCCATCCGCCTAAACGGTATGACGGAGCGGGAGACGGCCGCCCTCACCATGGCCATGGCCAAAACCGGGGACATGCTTTCGCCCGATGTGGGCGGGATCCCGGTCGATAAGCACTCAACCGGCGGCGTCGGGGACACCACCACCCTGATCCTGGTCCCCCTGGTGGCCGCCTGCGGCGGCAAGGTGGTCAAGATGTCGGGCCGCGGCCTGGGGCACACCGGCGGCACGGTGGACAAATTGGAAAGCATCAGGGGCTTCAGGACCGAACTGCCGGAAGAAACCTTTTTAAAGATCGCGCGCGAGGTCGGCTGCTGCGTGGTCGGCCAGTCCGGCGAGCTGGCGCCCGCGGACAAGCGTTTATACGCCTTAAGGGATGTGACCTCAACCGTGGACAGCATCCCCCTGATTGCCTCCTCCATCATGAGCAAGAAGCTGGCGGGCGGCGCGATGGGCATCGTGCTGGACGTGAAAATAGGTTCCGGCGCCCTGATGAAAACCATGGAGGACTGCCTGGCTCTGGCGCGCGCGATGTGCGATATCGGCAGGCGCGCGGGACGGCAGATGGCTGCCCTGATCACCGGGATGGATGAGCCCCTGGGCAGCCATGTGGGCAACGCGCTTGAGGTCAAGGAAGCCATTGACACCCTTTCAGGCAAGGTCAAAGGCCCGCTTTTGGATGTGTCCCTTGCTCTTGGCGCGCAGATGCTTTTGCTGGGCGGGCAGGCAAAAAGCGCAGATGAGGCGATGGACAGTCTGCAAAACGCCCTTCAAAACAAGAGCGGGCTGAACAAATTTAAACAGATGATCAAAGCCCAGGGCGGGGATGAGCGGGTGACGGAAGACACCTCCCTTCTGCCCCGGGCAGAGCAGGTCACCCGCCTTCTGGCGGAAAAGGACGGCTACTTCAGCCGAATGAACACCGAACAGGCCGGGCTTGTCGCCCAGGTCTTGGGCGCGGGGAGGATGAGGAAGGACGATGTCATTGACCCTTCCTGTGGGTATATCTTATTTAAGCGCATCGGGGATTATGTGAAGGCAGGCGAAGTCCTGGCGGAAATTCACCACAGCCCGGCAGCGCCGATCCGGCAGGCGGAGAACATGCTCAGGGAGGCCATGACCTTTGATGCGGTCAAGCCGATTTCCCAAAAGCTCATCCGCGCGCAGATTCTGCCGGACGGAAAGGAAATATTGTGAAATCGTCCAAAAAACCAATCCTCATCCTGCTTGTCGTTGTGTTTGTTGTAGCGCTGCTGGTTGTGTTGATCCCCAAACTAACCAAAAAGCCTGAACCTGTCACTCCTGAACCGACTGCCACAGTTGAACCGACTGAGACCCCAGAGCCTGCCACTGAGAAACCGGAACTGACAACCGAGGAACCCGAACCCATCGGCGAGGGAAAGAACTTTTTCACCAGCCTGAAACTGACCCATCTGGACGGCACGCCCTTTGACGCCTCCGTTTTTGACGGCAAGCCCACCCTGCTCAACTTCTGGGCCACCTGGTGCCCGCCCTGCGTGGGGGAAATGCCGCACCTGAATGAACTGGCGGCGGAGTACAAAGAGAAGATCAACATCATCGGCGTGCAGGTGGACGGGCTGAAGATGACCCCTGAAGGGGAGATCGTCCTGGATGAGGACAAGACCGCGGCCGCGGTCAAGCTGCAGGCGGATCAGGGCCTGACCTTCCCCCTGGTCAACCCGGATGAGAGCCTCTTTATTTTGGTGAATGTGCCGGACTACGGCGTTCAGGTGTCCGTGGTGCCCACCACCTGGCTCATTGACGGAAACGGTTCTCTGCGCAGCATCGTCCAGTCCGCTTATGACAAGGAGGGCTGGGTCAAGATCATCGACCAGTTCCTTGAGGACCTGACAAATTTGCCAGCTGAAGAAGGGAAAAATGAAGGCTGAAAAGAACTTTGATTTTAGGCGCCTGAGCGTCCCCCTCCTCATTCTGGGCGGGGCGCTGATGGCGCTTGGGATTTTCAGGGGCGAGGTCGCCATCGTCCTGCAAAAGGCCACCAAGCTTTGCCTGGAGTGTGTCGGGATTGGCTAAGAAAAAGAACGAGCGTGTGCGCCACCGCGGCAAGATCCAGCTGTTTGTGGCGGCGGCCAGCAACTCCTACCTGACCGGCTGGCTTTCCGGAACCATCTATTCCGGCAAGGCCAAGCAGTTGTGCCATCCGGGGCTCAACTGCTACTCCTGCCCCGGCGCGCTCCTGTCCTGCCCCATTGGTGCCCTGCAGGCGGTGATCGGCAGCCGCAGCTTCAACCTGTCCCTGTATGTCTTCGGCTTTTTGCTGACGGTGGGCACGGTTTTGGGGCGCATGGTCTGCGGGTTTCTCTGTCCCTTTGGTTTTCTTCAGGAGCTGATCTACAAGATCCCCTTCCCGCTTAAGAAAAACCGCTTCAAGGGGGACAGGGCGCTGCGCAAACTCAAGTATGTGATACTGCTGGTCCTGGTGATCCTTTTGCCCATGCTGCTCACGACCCCGACGGGGGATGCCTCGCCCGCTTTTTGCAAGTATGTCTGCCCCGCGGGCGCCCTGGAAGGCGGCATACCCTACGCTTTTCTGCGGCCTGAGAACACGGCCCTGACAGGCGGCGAAACCGGCAGCAATCTGCCCTCTCTCAGCGGGTTTAAGGTGGACCTGATCGAAAAGCAGCCCCAGGTCAAACTGGGCTTCCTGTTTTCCTGGAAGATGGGCATTCTGATCCTCACCCTCTTGTGCTGCCTGATTATCTACCGGCCGTTTTGCAAGTACCTCTGCCCGCTTGGCGCGGCCTATGGGCTGCTGAACCCCGTTTCGCTCTACAGGCTCAGGATGGATGAGGACAAATGCGTGCGCTGCGGCGCCTGCGAAAGGGCCTGCAAGATGTGCCTGGATCCGACCAAGCAGTTGAACCACGCTGAGTGCGTGCGCTGCGGGGATTGCGTGAATATTTGCCCGACCGACGCCATCACCATGGGATTTTTTGAAAAGAAAACCTTGCCCGGCTTGAGCCCCAGAAAGGAAAATGTATGAAACGTTTGTTTGCCCTCCTGGTTTGCCTGGTTTTAACGCTCGCTGCGCCCGCGGCGCTTCAGGAAGCGCCCTCCGCTCCCGAAGGCTTGAAGCAGGCGGAGATCGAGCAGTTCAACCACGACCTGCTTTTGGCGGCCATTTCTGAAAACCTGCCGCCCTTCGCCGCTGAAGGCGGCTATGTGGTGCGCGGCGCCAACTATGAGATCCTCCTTCAGGGCGAGGATTTAAGCCCCGACTCCGTCGTGCTTTCAGCCGCCATCACCGCCCCCGGCAGCGGTTTGCAGACGGATGAGAGCGTTCCGGAAAACGCCGCAGCCGCGACCGCTGTCCTCTCAGGGCCCCGCGGCAGCCTGCCCGGGATGAAGGCCGAAGACCTTTTAACCCTCTTTCCCAATGAGAATGAGTTTTTGCGGGGCCAAACAAACAGCGCTGTCCTGTACATTGAGGGGACGCTGCCCGCGGCTGTCAGCACGGGTTTCCTCCTTCGTGACGGGCAGGACCTGCAGCTGATCGAGTATGACGTGTATTACCAGGTCGGGGAGGGGGTGGCCCGCACCGGCATGATGTACACGATCGAGCACGGCTTTGTCACCGCCGTCCGCAGCTTCGTCAACCTTGAGCCGCTCTCCCAGCAGGAGGCCGGGAACGAGCTGAACAAGCTCCGCGAGCTGCAGGGGCAGACAGCCTACGCCGCCTTTGGCGAGCACGGCGCCGGTCCGCTGGAGCGCGAGGACCTGGGCCTTGGCGGGCTGGATTTTCTGGACACCGATGACAAAACGGCCATCGCGCTTCTGGGCGAGCCGGTGAGCCAAGAGACCCTTCAAAACTCTGACGGCAGCGCGCTTTTGATCCTGCAGTGGGACGGCTTTGAGGCGGTCTTTACCCAAAAGGCGGACGCCACCCGCGCTGAGCGGCTGACGGTCAACGGCGGCAATTTTGAAGGCCCCAGGGGGCTTCGCCTCAACGACACCCTGGCCCAGGCCATCTCCCGCTTTGAGCATTCAGGCGAGGCCTTGAATGAGTCCGGCCATCTCTATGGCGACGCGGAAAACCAGGTGCCGCCCTATGGACTGATGGTTCCGGGGGAGGAAAGCACCCTGCTGTACTACGCGGTGAGCCTGGATACGGGCAAGGCCGCCCTGATTCTTGAGTTTGTGGATGATGTGATGGTCAGCATGTCTATCACCTACCTGTGATGTAAGTCAAAATGATGACAGCCCGTTTTTCCCCTCCGGGTAAAAGGAGCGCGCATGAAGATTGACCTTTCCTGTCCGGTTGAGCTGTGGCATTTTAAACTGCCCACAGAGAACTACCCTGTCGTCCGGCTGAACCTGTTCAACCTGGCGGACAAAGCGGTGACCTCCCTGCAGGCCGCTTTGTTCTGCTTTGACAAGGATGATCAGCAGTTCGCCAGGCAGGTGGAACGGGTCAACGGGCTTTCGGGCGAGCCGCGCAGCGCCTTTGAGGTGCTGATCGCCTCTGACGATGGCCATCTGGCCTCCCGGATGGACTTCATCATCGAAAAGGTCTGGTTTGAGGATGGGACGGTCTGGCGGCGCGGCACAGGGGAAATGAGCGAGTACAAGGACAACCGCCTGGAGCCTTCCCGGCAGCTGGATCTTCTGCGCCAGCTGGCCGGGCACGACGCGCTGGGCTATCCTTCCGATCAGGGGGCGGTCTGGGTCTGCCTGTGCGGGCGTCCCAACGCGGCCAGCGCGACGGTCTGCCAGCGCTGCGGCAGGGAGAAGCGCGAGCAGTTCACCACCTACCACAAAGCCGCGATTGAAACCCTGATCTATAAAATGGACGCGGAACTGGAGGAAAAGGCCCAGGCCGCGCGCCTTGAGGCCGGACGCATGCAGGAGGAGCGCGAAAAGAAGGAGCTCCGCCGCAAAAAGCGCATCAGGCGCAGCGTCGCGGCCCTTGTGACCCTTGTTCTTTTGGGCGCCGGCGCCTTCGCCTTTGTCAACTACGGCCTGCCCGCGTGGCATTATTACCAGGCGGAACAGGCGCTCAACAACAACCAGTACGACCTGGCGAAGGAGCGGTTCCTGGCGCTTGAGGACTATCGCGACGCCTCTGACATGGCGAAAGAAGCGGATTACAGGAAGGCCGCGCGCTTCATGGACAACGGCAACGTGACCGCGATCAAGAGCGCGGAGGATCTGTTTTCCTCCCTGCTTGATTATAAAGACAGCCGGGACCGCTTTTCCGCCGCGCGCTACAGGCGCGCCGGGCTTCTGGTGTCCGGCGCCGATTACGCCCAGGCCATTGAGCTGTATGACTCCTTAAGCGGCTATGAGGACAGTTTGGAGCGTTCCCGCGCCGCGCAATACGCCTGGGCCAAAAAACAGATGGAAGAACTGGACTATGTTTCGGCCCGGGAAAAGCTGCTGGCGCTTTCAGATTACCAGGACGCGAAAACTTTGGCGGAGGACTGCCTGTATTTGCCGGCTTTGAGCCACATGGCAAACGGCGAGTTTGAGCAGGCGGAGCAGCTGCTTTTGCAGCTGCCTGAGCGGCAAACCGCGCAGCTGAAACTGCAGGAGACCTACTACCTCTGGGGCGAAGCGCTGTTTAAGGCGCAGGATTTTGAAAACGCCGCCCAGAAGTTTCTGGCAGCAGGAGATTACATGGACGCTTTCCGCCGGGCGTCCGAATGCCTGTATGAGCCGGCCCTGAAGATGCTGGCGGATGAGGAATATGAGAAGGCCAAGGCCTTTTTGGATCAAATCCTCGCTTACCGGGACAGCGCCCTGCTCTCCCAGCAGGCCTCCTACAACCTGGGCCTTGCCGAAAATGAAAAAGAGGACTATGTGAAGGCTGCCGAGTACCTGGAGCAGGCGCCGGACGTGCCGGAGGCGGTCGATCTGCTCAGATCAGTCCATTACCACCTGGGCGAAGCCGCGCTTGAACAGGAAGAGTTCGCCCAGGCGGCGGAGTATTTCACTCAGGCCGGAGAATATGAGGACGCTTCCGACAAGGCGCAAAAGGCGCGCTTTGACGCGGGCGTCAGTTTCCTGAACCAGAAGGACTATGCCGCGGCTGCCGCCATGTTCACCCTGATCCCGGATTATCCGGGCGCTCAGGAGGAACTGCTGGACGCCCAGTACAACCAGGCCATCACGCTTCTGGATCAAAACGAGAACGAGAAAGCCTACGAGGCCTTTTTGGCGCTGGGCGATTACAGCCAGAGCGTGGACTACAAAAACAAGGCCCGCTACCAGCAGGCAACGGCCCTCCTGGATCAAAAAGAGCTGGAGCAGGCGGCGCTGATGTTTTCTGAATTGGAAGACTACATGGATGCCGCCTCCCGCGCGCAGGAAGCCTGGCACGGTCTGGCGCTGTCCGCCTTAAACGCGGGGGACATGGACAAGGCGATCGAATACCTGGGCAAGGCCCGCGGCTTTGGAAACGCCAATGAGCTTTATTTGTCCGCGGTCTATCAGAAGGCCGCGGCGGAGGAAGCGGCCGGCAACCAGGGCGAGGCCGCGAAGCTGTACGCCCTGATCCCAGAATACCAGGATGCTGCTGCAAAAAGCGCCGACAACTACACCAACTATTATCAGTCCGCCTACACCCTGGCCAAGGAAGGCATGAAGAAAAAGGATTACAAGGCGGTGATCGACGCGCTGACCGGCCTTGACCTCACCGATCCCGGCGAAAATTATCAGGACATCCCGGACATGTATCACGAGGCTGTTTATCAGTACGCGGAGCAGCTGTACAACGATCAGAAGCCCTATGAGGCGCTGGTGTATTACAAGATGATCCCGGAATACAAGGACGTCACCTCCAGGAAATTGACCCGCGCCGCCTATCGTATCATCGGCGCCTGGGAAACCCAGAAGGGCGCGCGGTTTGTTTTCCGTGAGGATGGGACTGCCACAGTGCTCGGCAAGGACATGTACTATTTTGCCCGCCAGTACCTGGTGCGGGTCGGCTTGAAGCCAGATGAGTGGAACACCGATTACACCATCGTTTCCATGCGGGGCGATACCCTGACCCTGCGCAACACCAAAACGCGCGTGCAGTACAAGTGCACGCGGGTTGAATGACCGGATTTGTAAATGGGCCCCACGACGCTTATATCGCGCTACCACGCCCGGGTCGCCCTTGAGAAACAGGGCAGGATCCCGGCGCTGGACGGCCTGCGCGCGTTTTTTGTGTTCTCCGTCCTGGCCTTTCACCTCTGGCAGCAAAGCTGGCTGACGCCCAGCTTTGATTTTTTTGGCCGGCACATCAGCCTGTACGCCTATCTGCGCACTGGCTACCTCTGGGTGGACGGGATGCTGCTGCTTTCAGGCTTCCTGCTGTTTTTGCCTCACGCCAGGGCCATGGAAATGAACCGGGTCAGTCCCGGATTCAAGGGATTTTATAAAAAACGCTTCCTGCGCATCGTGCCCACCTACCTGTTGAACTTGGTGGTCGTTTTCTTTTTGGTCGCGCTGCCTGAAAAGCGCTACGCTACGGTGACGCACGGGGTCTTGGACTGGCTGGCGCACCTCACCTTCACTCACCCGTTGTTTGCGTTCAGCAATGTATATACACCCTTAAACGGCGCTTTGTGGACGCTGGGGGTGGAGGTGCAGTTCTACCTGATCTTTCCTTTCCTGGCCCGGAGCTTCCGGAAGATGCCGCTTTTGACCTGGAGCGGCGCGGCCCTCATCGCCTTTGTATTCCGCGCTTTTGCCATGAAAGCGCCGGACTCGCTCATGTATGTCAATCAATTGCCCGCCTTTATGGACGTGTACCTGAACGGCTTTGTGCTGGCGCTGGTCTTTGCCAGGATTGAAAACAGGACAAAGGACGATGGTCTGTCCCGCGTTCTGATGTCCGCGGTGGTTTTCGCGGCTGTTATCGGGCTGTCCGCACTGATAAAAAACCAGGCAGCCATCCGGGAGATGGCCGATATCCGGAGGGGGCAGATGTCGATCCGCTTCAGCCAGTCGGTTTTGACTTCGCTTTTGATCCTGGGCGTGTCCTTTGGCCTGGGCGGCGTCCGCCTGTTTCTGGGCAACAAGGTTACCGCCTTCCTGGCCGCCATCTCCTACCAGGTCTATATGTGGCATCAGGTGATCGCCCTGCAGCTCAAAAAATGGGGCGTGCCCAGAAGCGTTGCCAAGGAGCCGCACATGGTGGGGGAGACTTCCTGGCAGCTGTCCTACCTGGCCTTGGTAATAATCATCACCCTTCTGATCTCAAGCCTCATCACCTACCTGATCGAGCGGCCCTTGAGCGGCGCCAAGAAGGCCAGATCATAAT
Organism: Bacillota bacterium; assembly: GCA_030057655.1. Classification (GTDB taxonomy): domain Bacteria; phylum Bacillota; class Clostridia; order Christensenellales; family Aristaeellaceae; genus UBA6115. The sequence goes on along the minus strand of JASGUQ010000044.1, from coordinate 29,280 downwards.
GGACAGGAGCAAGCAAACTGATGAAACAACCCGGGGCGGCTTTGAACAGCGCCTGGGTCTCTATGTTCATATCCCTTTTTGCGAGCGCAAGTGCGCCTACTGCGATTTTCCCTCCTACGCGGGTCAGAAAGAACAGCAGGCGCCCTATGTGGACAAACTGTGCGCGGAGATCAGGTTAAAGGGGGAGGAGCTCAACCATCCGCAGGCCGACACCGTTTTTTTGGGCGGCGGCACCCCCTCCGTTTTGCAGCCGCACCTGATCGGAAAGGTGCTGAAAACGCTGAGGGACAGCTTTAATGTCCTGCCCGGGGCTGAGATCACCTGCGAGGCCAACCCGGGCACCCTGACCCCGGCTTTTTTGAAGGAATTGAGGGAGAATGGCGTCAACCGCCTCTCCCTGGGCGCGCAAAGCGCGCACCGGGATGAACTCAGGCTGCTTTCCCGCATCCACGACTGGGATATGGTGGTGTCCTCCGTCCAACTGGCGCGGGAGATGGGCTTTTTAAACATCAACCTGGATCTGATGAGCGGCCTGCCGGGACAGACCTGGGACAAGCTCCGGGAATCGCTCGCAAAGGCCATCGCCTTAAAACCCGCCCACCTGTCCTGCTATAGCCTGATCGTGGAGGAGGGCACCCCGTTTCACGCGCTGTTTGAAAAGGGCCAGTTAAACCTGCCGGATGAAGAAACGGAGCGGGAGATGTACCACAAAACAGCCGCTTTTTTGGAGCAGGCTGGGTATACACAGTATGAGATCAGCAATTTTTCCCTGCCCGGTTTTGAGTGCCGCCACAACAAAAATTGCTGGCTTTACCGGGATTACCTGGGTTTTGGCCTGTCTGCCGCCTCCTTGTTCCGGGGCGTCCGGCAAAAGAACCCGGACACGCTTTCAGCCTATCTTGACGGCCGGAAGCCTTTAAGGGAGGAACTGACCGGACAGGACATGGCCTTTGAGCAGGTGATGCTGGGCCTCAGGCTCAGGGAGGGCGTCAGCGAGGAAGCCTTTAAAAAACGCTGGGGACAAAGCCTGTTTGAGGTTTTCCCCAAGGCGCTTGAGCGGCACATTGAGGGCGGGCTGCTGGCTTATGAGGATGGCCGCCTTCGCCTGACACAGAAGGGCCTTGACCTGATGGACAGGGTGCTTCTTGACCTCTTTCCTGAACAAATATAATTTTAGCAAGATTTTTCGCTCTTTATGCGTTATACTAAGTGAGAAAGAGTCGTTTCCCCAGTATTTGGGGAACTTGATCCCATAAGGAGGACAGCCCATGAAACGAGTACTCATTTTCGCCCTGGCGGTGGTTTTGCTGCTGTCCGCGCTGCCCGCTGCCCTGGCTGCTTCCGGCTACGCGCTGGTCACCAACACCAACCGGCTCAACATCCGTTCCGGTCCCGGAATGGAGCATTCCATCGTTGGAAGCGTACCCCGGGGTGAATGGATCGAGGTTTACAACACCTACGGCACCTGGGCGCAGGGCAGGGTCATGCCCAGCGGCATTACGGGATTTTTCAGCGCCGGCTTCCTGAAAATGGCGGAGCCGGGCGGGGGCGGCGTGGGCACCATCGCGGTGGTCAACAACCCCAACCCCACCTCGTTTTTAAACCTCAGGCAGTCCCCCTCCTATTCAGCGCCCGTCCTGGCCATCTTCTACAATGGCGCCACCTGTACCATCCTGGGTGAGTCCGGCGGCTGGTACTATGTGGAGATCTCCGGCATGCGCGGCTACTTCCGCTCGGAGTTCCTGCGCGTTTCAGGCGGTATGTCCTCTGCTGGCACCGCAACCATTTACAGCCGTAACGGCGGCAGCGTCAATCTGCGCTCTGCCCCTTCCTATTCTTCTTCTGTCATCGGCAGCGGCGCGCCCGGCGCCAAGGTCACGGTGTATTTAAAGGGCAGCAAGTTCTGGTATGTCTCCCTGGCCGGCACCCACGGCTTCATGGACGCCTCCTTCTTAAGCGGCGGCTCCGGCAGCAACCCCTATCCCAACCCGCCGGTCGTCATACCTGACACCACCAACGCCATCGTCACCAACACCGGCAAAAGCCTCAACCTGCGTGAGCAGCCCAACACCGGCAGCCGCGTGCTTGGAAGTTATCGGGGCAACACCGCCGTCCGCGTTTTAAGCCAGGGCGCCACCTGGAGCCGGGTCAGGGTACCCAGTTCCGGCAAAAACGGCTACATGATGACCCGCTATCTTACGCTGTATGGCCTGCCTGTCGTCCCCACCAAGATCGTGACCCATCCGGACCGCACCTATGTCAACCTCAGAACCAGGCCCAGCGCCTCCGGCTCTGTCACCCTGCGTGTGCCGCATGGGAGCGAAGTCACCATCCTGATCGCGGGCGGGGAATGGGCGCAGGTCAAATACCACGGCACCACCGGCTACATGATGACCTATTTCTTAAAATAAGGAGGCAATATGCGCAGAATTCTCACATTTATCTTGGCTTTAGCCCTGATCCTGGCTCTGACCCCAGCTTTTGCCTCGGTTGAGCTGAAGGGCTTTGACAAGGACGCAGGCTATACCTATGTCGCTTTCGGGCAATATCCTCAGGATAAGGACGGGGGCGTTCAGCCCATCATCTGGCGCGTCCTGTCTGTCAATGGCAATGAGGCCTACCTTTTAAGCGACGCGATCCTGGAGGTCTCCCGCATCCATAACGTTGCCCAGGGCTACCCCGGCTGGGAAAAGGCGGATCTGAACGCCTGGCTGCAAAAGGAGTTTGTGGAAAAGGCTTTTATGCCAAGCGCGCACACGGCGCTTTTGGAAAAGGACTACGGCCGCGTCTCCCTGCCCAGCTATGACGACCTGAAGAACAAGGATTTTGGCTTTACGGACAACATGAGCCGCAGGGCCCTTGGCACGATGTACGCGGATGAGGAAGGCCTGTTCTACTACCGCCACAAGGGCCACAGCCCCTACTGGACCAGAACGCCCTCCGTCAAAAAATTCGCCCACCGCTCCATCAAATTAGAGGGCAACCTGGGCTACCTGGGCGTCACCGCGGTTGACATGGGCGTGCGCCCCGTTATCACCCTGAACCTGGACCTCCTGCAAAGCCCGGGCGGCACAGGAAGCATAGAGGATCCGATTGTTTTGGAAGCTTTGGCTAAGAGCGAATAAACCGTTTCAAGGTTTCAACCCCCATCAGTGGTTAACTGGTGGGGGTTGGTTTATGGTTGATTGTAGTATATGAAGTTTGATAATGCTTAAAAATGCAGTTGATATAAAATAAAGTTGTGTGATATAAGGCGACCTCTAAAAACACAAGCAAGGCGTGCTAATTTTTGTTAAAATAGGGTGTATGAAACAGATTGGATTATTTGACGAAAGCAATCGTCTGAAGAAGTTAAGCTCCCTTGGAGATCCGCTGGAGAAACTGAATAGCGTCATTGATTGGCGTATGTTTGAAGGCGCTCTGAACAAAGTGTTTGCAAAGGAACAAAAAGGCGTGGGAGGACGGCCACCCTACAGTTACCTGCTCATGTTCAAGATTTTGATCCTTCAGCGGCTGTTCAATATTTCAGATGACCAGGCAGAATACCAGATCAACGACCGTGTGAGTTTCATGCGTTTTCTGGGACTGTCGCTGGGAGATCGAGTCCCGGACGCGAAGACAATCTGGCTGTTCCGGGACACCCTGGTAAAAGCGGATGTCATAGAGGATTTGTTCAAGCTCTTCAACCTTCAGCTGGAGCAGCAGGGCATCATTTCACATAAAGGAACAATTGTGGACGCAACATTTGTGGAAGCGCCGCGGCAGCGCAACACCCGGGAAGAGAACCGACAGATCAAGGAAGGCAAGACGCCCGAGGGATGGGATAAACCCGAGAACGTCAGCAAAGTGCGGCAAAAAGATACCGATGCCCGCTGGATGACGAAGAACAAGGAACGGCATTTTGGGTACAAGGATCATGTCAAGGTGGATGTGGACAGCAAACTGATTACAGCGTATACAGTGACAGACGCTTCAATACACGACAGCCAGGCGCTGATTGAATTGATAGATGAAAAGGATCAGGTGCTTTACGCGGACAGCGCATATTCCGGCAACCCTATTGCCGATAAGCTTCCCAAAGGGATAAAAAACCAAATCCATGAAAAAGGATATCGCAACAGGCCGTTAAGCGGAGAACAGAAAGCGGAGAACAAGAAAAAATCCAGAATCAGGGCGCGTATTGAGCATGTTTTTGGATACATGACTGGCAGCCTGAACGGGATTACTGTGCGCAGTATCGGAATTGCTCGTGCGAAGTTCAACATAGGGCTGACCAACCTGATCTACAACTTGTGCAGATACGTAATTTTGAGTCGTGGAATGCCCACCGCAGGATAACTATGCCCAAATCCAGGAAAAGAGTTGGTCTTAAAGGAAATACTAAGCAATATCCGTTACTTTGGAAGGAGATCAAGGGGATCGTCTTTAAAAAAACCATGAAAACTATTTACTGACTCGGAAAACGCTGGTTTTTAGAGGTTCCCATAATACAGTTAATCAATATAATATCTAACCAAAAAGGAGGATTAACCCGTGAAGAAAATTTTTGTTCTGCTCCTTGTCTTGACGATTCTTGTCGGTACTGGCCTGAGCGCGATGGCTGCCGACAGCAACCTGACTGGCACCCTTTCTATTCTTTCCTGGTATAATGAGACCATGAGCGCTCCAGTAATCGACGGTTTCAAAGCTAAGTATCCCAATGTCACAGTTGACTACACCTATGCGCCGCCTGTTGCAGATTACATAGAGAAACTCTCCACTCTGCTATACACGGGTACTGCACCTGATGTGTTCTATATGGCTTTGGAAAATCGTGAGGCCCTGACCGTGGGGAGCTACTGCATGGATCTTTCCGGTGAGAGCTATATGCAGGATGGTACTATTCCAGATGCAGTCAAGGCTATGTACCCCAACTGTGCTGCGGTTGACTGCTGGGTTGGCGGGTTGTTCTATAACAAGGATATCTTCGAAGCCTGCGGGATTACAGAAGAGCCGAAGACTTGGAATGATTTTCTTGCTGTCTGTCAAACCTTAAAGGATAATGGTTATGTACCGCTTTTGGATAATTGCCAAGATGCTGCTGTTAACTTTGTCGCTCCTCTATTTGGCGCTGAAACCTTATCCAAAGATCCGGACTTTACCAAAAAGGTATTTGCCGGCGAAGCAAAGTTTGAAGATGGCTGGACTAAGCCCTACGAGATGCTTAAAGAGCTTGTGGATAAGGGCTATCTGAATGCTGATATGGTTGGTGTTTCCGGTGATGATGTTGTTGTGCAGTTCGCCACCGGGCAGGTTGCTATGATCATGTCAGGGTCTTGGAATTGTGGCACCATCGATCAGATTAACCCTGAACTAAACTACGAGATTATGGGTGTCCCAGGCACTGAGCATATCTACTACTGTGGCTGCATCAATGTTGGACCGTGCATCAATGCCAATGCTAAAAATCCTGAGATCGCGAAGGCTTTTATCGAGTATTGTGTTTCCCCGGAAGGTCTTGAGGCTCAGTACGGTGCATATGGTGGTTTCACTGTCGCGAAGGGCTTCACGCCTGAGCTGCGCAAGGAAGTTGTAGACGCAGTTGCTGCTGTTCAAAATGGAGAATTCCATATTCCGATGAGCGAGTGGGTTTCTTATACTGAATCTTTACGCCTGACTTTTATTGCTGGCGTTCAGGACGTACTGGTTGGCGCATGTACCCCGCAGGAAGCTGCTGCCCGACTTGATGCGAAATTAGCTGAGGTTTCTGCTCAATAAATTCTATTTTACTGGCTGAGGGGCGGAAACCGCCCCTCAGTTTTTCTCATCATACTGACCTACAACATTCAGTATGATATGTATTGGTGAAGACTCCATTCTTTACATAAACAGGAGTGAAAGTACGATGAAAAAAAGACGATTTTTGCGTCAGCTGCAGTACGAGGTTTTCCTTCTGCCAGCAATTCTGACGTTTACGGCTTTTACAATCATCCCGCTTTTGAAAACTTTGCTTTATAGTTTTACAGATTTTGATGGTGTACTTCGCACATATAACTTTGTAGGTTTTAAAAACTATATCGCTGTCTTTCGCGATGATGTAATGAAGCAAGCACTGTTCAATACCTTATTTTATACGTTTTTTACTGTTCTTTTGATTAATGCGATATCCATACCGCTGGCTGTTTGTTTGGATAAAAACCAGCGGATTAAAACCTTGGAGCGTGCCATCTTTTTCTTTCCCTCCGTTATTAGTGCGTTGCTTTTAGGATATATTTGGACCTACATACTTTCTCCGCTAAAAACTGGTGCGCTCAACTCCATACTTGGTTCGCTCTTTGGTATAAAACCCATTGGTTTCACATCCGGAGGTTGGGTTGCCAAATTTTCAATCATTTCAGTTGCCATTTGGGCGAATACAGGCTGGCATACAATGGTCAATATCGCTTATCTGCAGGCAATCGATCCTGCATACTATGAAGCAGCTGCCATTGATGGAGCAAGTAAAATCGATCAATTCCGCTTCATCACCCTTCCCTTGCTTGCTCCTGCGATGACGGTCAATACGCTACTGTTACTAACAAACGGCCTGAAGGTTTACGATTTGCCCTATGCACTAACAAAGGGTGGTCCCGGTTATTCCAACTACACCGTTACGCAGATTATAATCCAACGTGGTATCTCTGAGCGTCAGTATGGTGTATCTACAGCTTTGGCAACAATTTTTATTTTGTTGGTTATGGTTATCGCGGTTATCCAGTATACGTCGATGAGCAAGAGGGAGGTCAGCACATAATGAAGAGATTCCTGAAAAACAACTTTTCGTTGTCTGACCTGTTTATCCTGCCGATATGTGTGGTTTTTCTCTATCCATTTTATTTTTTAGTTATCAGCACATTTAAAACATTGCGTGAGGTTTCCTATAATCCAACTGCTTTTCCTACAAGTCTGTATCTGGGCAATTATATTGAGGTCTTTGAGAAGACGCCGATCTTCATGGCGTTCCGCAACACTTTTTTTCTGACAATTTGCTCGGTGCTGCTAATCGTGGTAATTGGTGAGATGGCTGCATATCCCATTGTGTTTAACTCCAATAAGTTCAATAACGCGATGCTTGTCTATCTGATGCTCGGCTTTCTAGTTCCCTTCCAAGCAATTCTGCTATCCCTGTTTGAAGTTATGCAAGTGATGAATCTTTTGGACAGTCTTCCGGGCATGGTTGTGTTTTATGCCAATGGTTCCGCGCTTACAGTCTTCCTGGCTGTAGGTTACATGAGATCCATACCTAAAGAACTTAACGAAGCAGCAATTGTGGATGGCGCCAGCCCTGCACGAATCTTCTTCCAAATTATTTTTCCGCTGATGAAGGCTATTACCATCACTTCTATTATCTTTAATACCATGTGGATATGGAATGATTTCATCGCGCCGAATATTTTCCTTAACTCGCGATCCAATACAACACTGGTTCTTGAAATTTTCCGTGCTAAGGGGCAATTTACTACCAACTGGCCGATTTTTATGACGCTTTCCACAGTGACTATCTTCCCTATTTTTGTATTCTATTGCTTCATGCAGAAGTACATTATTAAGGGGCTCACTGCCGGAGCAGTAAAAGGCTGATTTGTTTTCTTGATCGGAAGGATGTTTTTTGCGGTTTTCTCAGCCTTTGTTAAATGCAAACCATTCCTCAGGCAAGCTAACTATAGTACCAAATTACCAAACCTGATCACCGCTAAGATCAAAATCAAATGGTTCGTTGCGTATGAGCGTTAGTTTGCCATGCTCGTTTTTGAGCATTGCTACCTGTATGGCTGACATGCGTGTTATTGGTGAATCATTATCACCATACATATACTGCTTTGCATTTGGATGCACAAAGTAAAACATATAAGCTCGGTTTCCAAAGGAAACGACATCTGCATGATGACCGCGGCAAGTATCATCCTGACGTATGCCCGGATCGCTTAAAAAATGTCCTTCCTGACGTGACCAATGGGTCAGATCCTTGCTTTTATAAACAGCCATGCCGTTCCACATATCGGCGATCATAAATGCATCGCCTCCAAGAGTGAAAACATTCGGTCCCTCTTGCTCACAATCGTTCGTTGCATAGCCCTTATGTACCCAGCGGTAGAGGTCATCGCTATCCGCATACTGGGTGTGGCTCCCAGCTGCTTCGTTCTTATAAAAAAGTCGCCAACCGCCCTCTGGACGTGGGAACAGACATGCGTCGATAGCCTTGTCACCTAGTTCGTAGAGTGTGGATTCATACTTCCAGTCCCAAAGATTGTCAGAAGTGTAGTGTAGAATATGGCGTGGATGTTGCCAAGTTTCAGGAACACCCGTGATATAACTAACATACATATGATACTTGCCTTCTGCCCAAATAACCTCTGGAGCCCAGTAAGTATTGTGTCCGGGTTCAATTGCTTCAAGGTTCAGAGTACCACGATATATCCAGGTCTGGCCACCATCATTTGAAGATGCGACACCCAATGCTGTGCCATGTACCCATGCAACACCTCGGCATGGTGCTGTAGCTCTTCGCGCTGTGTAGATAATCCACCAGGATTTTTCTGCTTGGTTATAGATTACGGTCGGATCCGTTGGACCTTCATTGATTGGATCACGGAACAGGGGAGCAGGTGCATTTTTCATCTTTTATCACTCCTTTAATTTCAAGCTTTTGTCATAGTTTGGAGCGCATTTTCAAGCATTGTATCCAGCCAACTCACTGCCTCGTCAACCGTTCCTTTTCTGTAAATATAGCTGCAATTACCAAACGCATCGGGTGTAAATCGGGTTACACCATTTTCGCTTACAGATAGATAACCATTCGAGCTCAACGCATAAGGGCCGTGGTCATCCAAAACAGCGCAAGCAACTGTAAGCAGATCCCATGAAGGACGCAGCAAACCACCCTTATTAAAGAGACTGTATGCGGTTTTCACAGGGTTATCAGGATACTTTGCAAGTGGTGCGCCTGTATTTACATCCACCGCAGCTTCAAAGGGGCACAGGATCAATTCTTTTTTCCACAAATTAGCAATGGTTCTCATGGCAGAAATATCCATTTTGATGTTCCATTCAGTGAAATCGTCGGCTCCAACAAATGATCCCGCCATCATCACAATCCGTCTGACGCATTTACACATGAGTAAAGACGCCTTCTTGTCCGTTAGAAAACGAGCCAGGTTATTAAGCGGACCGATGGTGATCATTGTTACGCTGTCTGCTTCCATGCTCTCCATCGCTTGAACAAGAGCGTCTACTGCATCAGGATGCGGCTCATTTGGAGGATAACTGTTTGCAAACTTTTCACATACAGAAGGCGTATAACACAATGCCGTGCCAGTGGAAAGAAAGCCCGGATCATCACAGGTGCCCATAGGGACTTGAATGCCATACATGCGGCAGATCGCATCTATCGTTCCTAAACCATAAGGACTACCTGTACAGTGCGTTATACCTAACAGTCGTGCATGTCCTTCTTTGCACAGCTGCAAGAGGATTGCAAGCGCTGCTGTGTCATCACAGTCAGGCCCGATATCGGTGTCCAGAAACACATTTATCAATTGATTCATTAAGATTTTCTCCTTTTTCAACAATTCGTGTGTTCGTAGACTAAAAAATTTCAATATATGATGACAATCAAAAACGAATCTATCATTGTTTTTGTTGTCAGATCCCATTTAGCTTTGAAGCTAGTAACGATTATATCACACTATACTTATCAATAGACTATGAGCATTTCAAATAAACAAGTTTTTAAAGTTTTAAAAAAGTAAAGCTATAGTGACTAAAGATAAAGATTATTCGATATATCGATACTATTGTTTACTTATCTGAACAGTTGAGAAAGCGAACCACAGATACCCCAGTTTACTCCCCCAGCAAGTGTTGGACGGTGTACATCAGGCTCAGCATCTGGTATTTGAGCAGAAAGCACGCGTTGCTGTACTGCGGCGCCATTTCTCGCAGCCTGTCAGCCAGCGGCATCACCCATACCTGGGTGTGCGTCACATATTCGCCCATCCGCTTTCTATCAAACCCGCTGGCCATGACGGAGAGATTGTGGCAGCGGTCCAGCAGTTTGACCAACATCGCGTGCGGCGATGTTGCAATGGCTTCAAAATATCCCTTGTCGTAGCCTTCCTCGTCCAGCTCATGGCTTTTGTCCTTGGACAGCAGTCTTACGGTCTCCTGGGCTGTTTCTTCGACCGGCAGCTCTGAGATGCTGACTTCGCAGTCTTCCACCACATCGTGCAGCAGGGTCGCGCTGAGCAAGTCGTCCTCATCAAGCCCCAGTGCCAGTGCCTGGCAGCACATGGTAAGCGGGTGGCTGATGTAGGGGATGCAGGCCTTGCCTTTTCTGATTTGGTTTTTATGCTTCTCCCTGGCAAACGGCAACGCCTGAAGCGTCTGGTGAAGCCCCTTGGCTGTCGCGGCTGCTTTGATAAAAGTATACATCCTGTCCTCGTCAAACAGCCGGTCAAACCGGTCCCAGTCCTGGCTTCCCGCTTCGCCCATCAGGTAAGAAACGCTGGTGTTAAGGGCTTTGGCCAGCATGGAAAGCTTGGCGGTGTCCGGCAGGCTGCTGTTCCGCTCCCAGTTACTGACCGCTTGGAAACTGACGCCCAGTTTTTCACCCAATTGCTCCTGGCTGATCCCCGCCTCCTCGCGCTTACGACGGATCTTTTCGCCCATTTTCATTTTTCCTACCTCCCTGTGTATTCAGTGTAAGCCACAAGCCAGAAAGGCACAAGCAAGTGGGGATTGAAAGCGAGGACTTCAGATTCAAGCGGTGATTGCGGCTGGAATGTTTCTCGCTGAATAATCACCTTGCGCTACTGGTTTTTATCTGCTACACTGCCAACAATTGCAAAGGCGACAGGGACCAAGGCGTCAAATCAGCGAGCGCGGGACGGTGCAAGCGCGCAGGACAGCCACCCATCCCCAGGGCCGCGGGCTAATCCCCGCCGGAAGCCCCCGTTACGGGCCTCAAGTGGGCGCGAAAGCGCCAAGCAAGGTGGTACCGCGAAGGCAAAGCCTCCGTCCTTTCATGAAGGGCGGTTTATTTTTTAGGAGGAGACATGGCGAAACAGTCAAAACAAGAGTTTGTGCAGCACATCACACCCAGGGAGGAGAACTTCTCTCAGTGGTACACCGATGTGGTCAAGATGGCGGACCTGATGGATTACACGCCGGTGCGCGGCTGCATGGCGCTGAAGCCCTATGGCAACCGCATCTGGGAACTGATCAAGGAAGGCCTGGACAAGCGCTTTGCCGATACCGGGCATGAAAACGTGTCCATGCCGATGCTGATCCCGGAATCCCTGCTGTTAAAAGAAGCGGAGCATGTGGAAGGCTTCGCGCCGGAGGTTGCCTGGGTGACCCAGGGCGGCGGCGAGGTCCTGCAGGAGCGTCTGGCCATCCGCCCGACCTCTGAAACCATCTTCTGCACCATGTTCTCCCAGTGGGTGCAGTCCTGGCGCGACCTGCCCATGAAATACAACCAGTGGTGCTCTGTCATGCGCTGGGAAAAGACCACCCGCCCCTTCCTGCGCACGGCGGAGTTCTGGTGGCAGGAAGGCCACACCATCCACGCGACCGCCGAGGAAGCGCAGGAGGAGACCCTGCTGATGCTGGAGGTCTACCGCGAGTTCATTGAGGACGTCCTCGCCATCCCGCTGTTTGTGGGCCAGAAGTCTGAAAAGGAAAAATTCGCCGGCGCGCGCGCAACCTATTCGGTTGAAGCGATGATGCAGGACGGCAAGGCGCTTCAGGCAGGAACCTCGCACAATTTCGGCACCAATTTCTCAGTGCCCTTTGAGATCCGCTACCAGAACAAGGAAGGCGTCCTGGAATACTGCCATGAGACCAGCTGGGGCGTGTCCACCAGGCTGATCGGCGCCCTCATCATGGCCCACGGGGATGAGCGCGGGCTGAAACTGCCCCCGGGCGTCGCGCCCTTCCAGGCGGTCATCCTGCCCATCGCCGCGCACAAGGGCGGCGTGATGGAAAAGGCGGAGGAAGTGTTTAACAGCCTCAAGGCCGCGGGCATCCGCGTCAAGCTGGACGACAGGGACAACGTGTCCCCAGGCTGGAAATTTAACGAATGGGAACTAAAGGGCGTGCCGCTGCGGCTTGAATTGGGGCCACGGGACATTGAAAACGGCGTGGTCACCTACATGCGCCGGGACACCTTTGAAAAAGGCACCCTGCCCCTTGAGGGGCTGGCGGACGCGGTGAAAGCGCTGCTTAATGACATCACCAAAAGCATGTACGACATCGCCAACGCCTTCCGCCTGTCCAGAACCAAGGACGTCTTTACCTTTGAGGAACTGGGCGAGCAGGTGCAGATCGGCTACGCGCGCACCATGTGGTGCGGGGAGCGGGAATGCGAAGACAAGATCAAGGAGGCGTTCTCCGCCACCTCCCGCAACATGCCCTTTGACCAGACGCCTTTCCATGACAAATGCGTCTGCTGCGGAAAGCCCGCGGACAAGGTGATGTATTTCGCCAAGGCGTACTAATACAATATGGATAATTAATTTACAACAGCGCTCCTGACATTCAGCCGGGAGCGCTGTTGTGTTTTCTCGTTTACTGGCTGTGTTTTACCAGCAGGCGATGCTGCTGTCCGTGCGCGACTCGGTGCCGCCGATCAGCACGCCGTTTGGCATTTTCCAGATGATCTGCCCCCGGCCAAAGCTGGTGGGGTCATACTGCATCTCGATCTGGTGCCCCAGGGCGGCCAGCTGCCTTAAGATCGCCGGGTCAAAGCCGGATTCCACTGTAAAGCGCTTGTCCTTCATCCACTGCCAGCGCGGCGCGTCCAGGGCCTGCTGGGGGTTCAGCCCGAAATCCACCAAGTTCATCACCACCTGCACATGGCCCTGGGGCTGCATGTAAGCGCCCATGACGCCAAAGGGGCCGACGGCCTCGCCATCCTTCATCAAAAAGCCGGGAATGATGGTGTGGTAGCTTTTCTTACGCGGCTTTAGGCAGTTGGCGTCCTCCGTGTTCAGGGAGAAATCCGCCCCGCGGTTTTGCAGCGCGATGCCGGTGCCCCGCACCACGATGCCGGAACCAAAGCCCATGTAGTTGCTCTGGATGTAGGACACCATGTTGCCGTCCTTGTCCGCCGCGCACAGGTACACCGTGCCGGAGCCCTTCGGATCGCCGGGGCCGGGCAGAGCGGCGGTCTTTGAGATCTGCTTCGCGCGCCCTTTGCCGTAGGAGTCGGACAGAAGTTCCTCAGGGGTGACCTTCATCTCCTTTTTATCTGTCACATAGTGCTTGGCGTCGGCAAAGGCCAGTTTCATCGCCTCCCACTGCAGGTGGAAGCTGTCCAAAGATTCTTTTTCCTTAAATTCAAAGTTTTTCAGAATATTCAGCGCCATCAGCGCCGTGATCCCTTGTCCGTTTGGCGGGATCTCGCAGACTGTGTAGCCCCTGTAATCAATACTGATGGGCGTCACCCATTCGGGCTGATAGTCATTGAAATCCGACGCGGTGAAATAGCCGCCCAGCTCATCGCTGTCGCGGATGATCTTCTCCGTCAGTTCGCCCCTGTAAAAGGCTTCAGCATTGGTCTGGGCGATCAGTTCAAGCGTCTTCGCGTGATTGGGCAGGCGCACCATCTCCCCGCACTTCGGCGCTTTGCCTTCCGGCAAAAAGGTGCGGAACCATTCCTCAAATTCCGGCTTGCCCTTGAGTTCCGCGTACCGCCTGGCCGCGCGTTCCCACATATTGGCAAGAATGGGGGACACCGGACAGCCCTCTTTGGCGTAGTTGATGGCAGGGGCCATGCTGGTAGTCAGCGGGATCCGGCCAAAGCGCTTTTGAAGCGCCGCCCAGGCGCCCGGGGCGCCCGGAACCATGGTGGGCGTCCAGCCAAGCACCGGCATCGTGCTTGCGCCCGTCGCCTTTACTTTTTCAGCGTTCAGCTTTTCAGGCGCCCAGCCGCTGGCGTTGAGGCCATACAATTTCTTCTCTTTTTCGATCCACACCAGGGCGAAGGCGTCGGAGCCGATGCCGTTGGCTGTGGGCTCCAGAACGGTCAGGGCTGTTGCCGAGGCGACTGCCGCGTCCACGGCGTTGCCGCCGTTTTGAAGCGCGTACAGGCCTGCCGCTGCCGCCTGCGGATGGGAGGCGTTCACCATCCCGTTTCTGGCGGTCATGGGGTAGCGGGTCGCGGGATAGGGGTTGAAACCCGGGTCAAAAGGCAAACTTGTCATTGGAAATCTCCTTTATATATCAGGATGGGGGGAGAGCTGGCAGCCACAAAGCATCTAAGGCGCAGCTATCTGGGGGGGTTTTGTTCCTTATATGCCTTCATTATATCAGGATACGACCATTATCAGTAATTAGTTGAACACAAAAATATAAAAACACACGGTTCATACATGTTTCCATGCCGGTGCAGGTGTAATAACCTTGATTTTTTATCTTTTATGGCTGAAATAATGTCACCGGCGACAAAAAACAGGCGCTGAGAACGCCCTCTTTGGATAAGATGAAACGCCCGGTCAACAGGACAGTCAAAGAGAAGAAAAGACCGGATATACGATGATCTTTCGGGCATAAATTTCGCAGGCTTGCAAATTATTGTCAATTTTTAGTGAAAAAACCCTTGCATTATGATTTGAACCTGCGTATAATAGTCCTGCTGTCTGTTTTGGGATGAAGCGATAGGTTGCCGCCCCGGCCTTGGGCGGGTCATTATCGCGGACCATGCCTGATAATCGGGCGACGGACTCAAGTGGCCGGCGGCAGCCGGCGGCAGGAACACCCTGCAAGCGGCAGGGCATCCTGCAAATGAGTACGACTTTAAAGGAGGAAATCTAATGGCCAGCCAAAAGATCCGGATCAAACTCAAGGCGTATGAGCATCATCTGATTGACAAATCAGCAGAGAGCATCGTGGACACCGCAAAGCGCACCGGCGCCAGGGTATCAGGCCCTGTCCCGCTCCCCACGGAGAAGGAGATCATCACCATCCTGCGCGCGCCGCACAAGTACAAGGACAGCCGCGAGCAGTTCGAGCGCAGGACGCACAAACGCCTGATCGACATCCACAACCCTACATCCCGCACGGTGGACGCAATGATGAAGCTTGATCTTCCCGCCGGCGTTGAGATCGAAATTAAACTCTAAGGCAGGAGGTAAGCCGAGATGAAAAAAGCGATTTTGGGCAGAAAACTGGGCATGACCCAGCAGTTCCTGCCGGATGGGCGTCTGGTGCCCGTAACCGTGGTTCAGGCCGGCCCCTGCACCATCGTCCAGAAGAAGACCCAGGAAAAAGACGGCTATCAGGCCGTTCAGGTCAGCTTTGAGGAGTATCCTGAGAACCGCGCGAAGAAACTGGTCAACAAACCCGAAGCCGGCCACTTCAAAAAGGCGGGCGTCGCTCCCGCGCGTTTCCTGCGCGAATTCCGCTTTGAGGATGTATCTTCCTACGAAGTCGGGCAGACCCTGGCCTGCTCCCAGTTTGAAGCGGGCGACCTGGTGGACGTCACCGGCACCAGCAAGGGCCATGGCTTCACCGGCGTCATCTACCGCTGGAATCAGAGCCGCGGACCCATGTCCCACGGTTCCAAGTATCACCGCGGTTTGGGCGCCATGGCAGCCAACTCCACCCCCTCCCGCGTGTTCAAGAACAAGAAGATGTCCGGTCACTACGGCGCTGAGCGCGTGACCGTTCAGAACCTGGAAGTTATCGGCGTTGACGCGGAGCGCAACCTGCTCCTCATCAAAGGCGCCGTTCCCGGCCCCAAAAAAGGCCTGCTGATTGTGCGCAACGCAATCAAGGCCTGAATGCAGGAGGAGAGATAAGCAATGCCGACAGTACCCGTTCTTTCGATGCAGGGCAAATCAACAGGCGAAATGAGCCTGAATGAAGAAGTCTTTGGCATCACGCCCAACGTGGCGGCCATGCATCTGGTGGTTCGCTCCATTCTGGCAGCCAAGCGCCAGGGCACCCAGTCCACCCTCACCCGCGCCATGGTCCGCGGCGGCGGCCGTAAAATCTATCGCCAGAAGGGCACCGGCCGTGCCCGTCACCACAGCAACCGCGCTCCCCAGTTCCGTCACGGCGGCGTGGTCTTCGCCCCCCAGCCCAGGGATTATGTGGTCAAGGTGCCGCGCAAAGTCCGCCGCCTGGCCATGCGTTCCGCCCTGTCCGCGAAGCTCGCGGCCGGCAACCTGATCGTAGTGGACAACCTCGAGCTCAAGGAAGCCAAGACCCGCGTGATGGCCAAAGTGCTGTCCGATTTGGGCGTTGACAAGACCTGCCTGCTGGTTCTGCCCGGCCTCAACGAGTCCGTGCGCCGCGCCGGCCGCAACCTGCCCAACCTGACCGACACCCTGGCTTCCACCCTCAATGTCTACGACATTCTCCGCGCGGACAAACTGCTGCTCACCAAGGACGCCGTTATGGCCATCCAGGAGGTCTACGCATCATGAAAAACCCACACGATATTATCCGCCGCCCCGTGCTGACTGAAAAAGGCTACCTGGGCATTGAAGACAAGAAATATGTCTTTGAGGTGGATGTCAACGCAAACAAGGTCGAGATCAAGGACGCTCTTGAAAGCGTGTTCAAGGGGATCAAGGTCAAGTCAGTCAACACCCTGCGTGTTCTGGGCAAGATGAAGCGCCAGGGCCGCACCCAGGGCCGCACCCCCGAGATCAAAAAGGCCTATGTCACCCTGACGGAGGACTCCAAGCCCATTGAGTTCTTCGAGGGCATGGTCTAAGGAGGAGCAAGCAGAATGGCAATTCGCGTATACAAACCAACCTCTCCCGCGCGCAGGCTGATGTCTGTCAACGCGTTTGAGGAGATCACCAAGAAAAAACCGGAAAAGTCCCTGCTGGCCAGCAAGAAAGAACACGCCGGCCGCAACAAGCAGGGAAAGATCACCGTCCGCCACAGGGGCGGCGGCCATAAGCAGAAGTACCGCATCATCGACTTTAAGCGCAACAAGCTGCAGGTGCCCGCGAAAGTGGCCGCGATCGAGTACGATCCGAACCGCTCCGCGTTCATCGCCCTGCTGCACTACCTGGACGGCGAGAAGCGCTACATCCTCTGCCCGGTCGGGCTGAATGTGGGCGACACCGTGGTCGCGGGCGAAGGCGCTGACATCAAACCCGGCAACGCCATGCCCCTGTCCGCCATCCCCACCGGCACCCTGATCCACAACCTGGAGCTGCGCCCCGGCGCAGGCGGCCAGCTGGTTCGCTCAGCCGGCGTCTATGCCCAGCTGATGGCAAAAGAAGGCGGCTATGCGCAGGTGCGCCTGCCCTCTGGCGAAATCCGCAAGCTGCCGCTCAACGCCCAGGCCACCATCGGCACCGTCGGCAACACCGACCATGAGAACATCCGCATCGGCAAGGCCGGACGCAAGCGCCACATGGGTTTCCGCCCGAGCGTCCGCGGCGTCGTCATGAACCCGGTCGATCACCCGCACGGCGGCGGCGAAGGCAAGTCACCCATCGGCATGCCGTCCCCCGTCACTCCTTGGGGCAAGCCAGCGCTTGGCCTGAAGACCCGCAAGCACAAGAAGTATTCCAACCGCATGATCGTCAAGCGCATCAACGAAAAGTAAGCTCCAAAGGATGAAAGGAGGCCCCCTCACAGCATGAGCCGTTCAGTGAAAAAAGGACCTTTCGTAGAAGAAAGACTCCTCAAGCGCGTTGAAGAACTCAACAAATCCGGCAAGAAATCCGTTTTGAAGACCTGGTCCCGCGCCAGCACCATTTTCCCGGACTTTGTCGGCCACACCATCGCCGTCCATGACGGACGCAAGCATGTGCCGGTGTACATAACCGAGGACATGGTCGGCCACAAGCTCGGTGAATTCGCCCCCACCCGCACCTTCCGCGGCCACGCCGGCGAAAAGAAGACAGACCGAAGGTAAGCGAAAGGAGAAGCAGTTATGGCATCAAACACCAGCAAAAAAGGCGAACTGCACAAGGTTCGCGACGAGAAACGCCCCCACGCGAGTGTTAAGCACATCCGCATCTCCCCCCGCAAGGCAAAGCTGATCGTCGATCAGGTTCGCGGCAAGGATCTGGATGAAGCCCTCGCCATCTTGAGGCTCACGCCTCATGCGGCTTCCCCGGTGCTGTTCAAGCTCATCGAGTCCGCAGCCGCCAACGCTGTGAACAACCTTGAGATGGATCGCGACAGCCTGTACATCGCTGAAATCTACGCCAATCCCGGCCCGACGCTCAAGCGCTTCAGGCCCAAAGCCCGCGGCAGCGCATCTCAGATTCTCCGCCGCACCAGCCATTTCAGCGTCGTGCTGGACAAACGATAAGGGAGGTTTCAGCAAATGGGTCAGAAAGTTAATCCCCACGGCGCGCGTGTCGGCGTCATCTTTGACTGGAGCACGCGCTGGTACGCCGAAAAGAAGGACTTCGCGAATTTCCTGGTCGAAGACTACAAGATCCGCGAAAGCCTGAAGGAAAAGTATTATTCAACCGGCGTCAGCCGCATCGATATTGAGCGTTCCGCTGCCCGCATGACCATCAATGTGTTCACCGGCAAACCCGGCATGATCATTGGCCGCGGCGGCAAGGGCATTGAGGAGCTCAAGGCTTTCGTTGAGAAGATGGTCGGCCGTCCGGTCACCATCAACGTGGTCGAGATCAAGACCCCGGACACGGATGCCCAGCTGGTCGCTGAGAACATCGCCCAGCAGCTTGAAAAGCGCATCTCGTTCCGCCGCGCGATGAAGCAGAGCATCCAGCGCACCATGCGCGCCGGCGCCAAGGGCATGAAAGCCGCGGTTTCCGGACGCCTGGGCGGCGCCGATATCGCCAGGACCGAACACTACCACGAGGGCAGCATTCCGTTGCAGACCCTGCGTGCCAACATCGATTACGGCTTCGCGGAAGCCAAAACCACCTACGGCCGTCTTGGCGTGAAAGTCTGGATCTACAAGGGCCAGGTTCTTCCCCAGGCCAAGAACAGAAGCGCCGTTCGCCCGGAAGGAGGCAGATAAACCATGTTGATGCCAAAACGTGTCAAGCGCCGCAAGGTTTTCCGCGGCCGCATGAAGGGCAAAGCCATGCGCGGCAACTTCTTAGCCTACGGTGAGTATGGCTTGGTCGCGATGGATCCCTGCTGGGTGACCAGCCAACAGATCGAAGCCGCCCGTATCGCTTTAACCCGCTACACCAGGCGCGGCGGCCAGGTTTGGATCAAGATTTTCCCCGACAAGCCCGTGACCGAGAAACCCGCCGAGACCCGCATGGGCTCCGGCAAAGGCTCTCCGGAGTACTGGGTGGCCGTTGTCAAACCCGGCCGTGTGCTGTTTGAGGTCGCCGGCATTGAAGAAGCCGTTGCCCGTGAAGCGCTCCGCCTGGCCTCGACCAAGCTGCCGCTGCGCACCAAGATCTATTCCAAGGCGCAGCTTGAACAAATAACTGGTGGTGAGAACTAATGAAGGTAAGTGAATTTTTGGCCATGAAGCCCGAAGCCCTGAGCGAGAAGATCGCCGAGCTCAAAACCGAGCTGTTCAACCTTCGTTTCCGCCTGGCCACCGGCCAGTTGGAGAACACGATGCAGATTCAGGCTGTTAAAAAGGACATCGCCCGTGCCCTGACAGCCCAGACCCAAGCCAAGAAATTGGAATCCCGATAAGAAAGGAGGCAGGAACCAATGTCTGAAACAACCGTCAAGAGCAAGCGGAAAAGCCGCGTTGGCATCGTAACCAGCGACAAGATGGACAAGACCATCGTGGTCACCATCCGCAACCGCTACAAGCATCCCCTGTATGGCAAGATCATCAGCCACACCAAGAAGTTCAAGGCGCACGACGAGGAGAATGCCTGCGGTATCGGGGATACCGTCCGGATTGTTGAGACCAGGCCGCTCTCCAAAGACAAGTGCTGGCGTCTGGCCGAGATCATCGAAAAAGCGAAGTAAGACACTGCCATGGGTACATGGCTCAGTCATAAAAGGAGGAACCCCGTATGATACAGCCGCAAACACGGCTCAAGGTCGCCGACAACTCCGGCGCCAAAGAAATCATGTGCATCCGGGTGCTGGGCGGCTCATTCCGCCGCACCGGCTCCATCGGTGATACCATCATCGCCAGCGTGAAAACGGCGACACCCGGCGGTCAGGTCAAAAAGGGTGATGTGGTCAAGGCTGTCATCGTCCGCGTGGTGAAACAGAACCGCCGTCCCGACGGATCATACATCCGCTTTGATGACAACGCAGCCGTTATCATCAACGACCAGCAGCTTCCCCGCGGCACCCGCATCTTCGGGCCGGTGGCCCGCGAGCTGCGCGAGAGGAACTACATGAAGATCGTTTCTCTGGCCCCTGAAGTTCTGTAAGGAGAATTCAGATGAAAGTACACGTAAAAACCAAGGACGAGGTCATCGTCATCTCCGGTAAGGACAAGGGCGTCAAGGGCAAGGTGCTGTCTGTCAGCCCCAAGACCGGCCGTGTCACCGTCGAGGGCGTGGCCATGGTCACCAAGCACCAGAAATCCCGCGCCCAGGGTCAGCCCGGCGGCATCATCCACAAGGAAGCCGCGATTGACGCCTCAAACGTCATGCTGGTCTGCCAGAAATGCGGCAAGCCTTCCCGCGCCGGTCACAAGATCCAGGAAGACGGGAAAAAGATTCGCGTCTGCAAAAAATGCGGACAGCAGATTGACTAAAGGAGGAACAGCGAATGGCTACCCGTATCAAAGAAAAATACCTGGCCGAGGCTGTGCCTGCCTTGAAGCAGAAGTTCGGCTACCAGAACATCATGCAGGTCCCCAAGCTCGACAAGATCGTCATCAACATGGGCCTGGGCGACTGCAAGGACAACGCCAAGGCGCTTGAAAACGCGGTGGAGGAACTGTCCCAGATCTCGGGTCAGAAACCCCTGGTCACCAAGGCCAAGAAATCCGTCGCGAACTTCAAGCTCCGCGAAGGCATGAGCGTCGGCGCCAAGGTCACCCTGCGCGGCGAAAGGATGGAAGAGTTCTTTGACAAGCTCGTTTCCATCGCCCTGCCCCGCGTGCGCGACTTCCGCGGCGTGTCCGTCAAGGCCTTTGACGGCCGCGGCAACTATGCCCTGGGCGTTCGCGAACAGCTCATCTTCCCTGAGATCAACTATGACAAGGTCGAAAAAATCCGCGGCATGGAAATGATCTTTGTGACCACCGCGAACACCGACGAAGAAGCCAAAGAGCTGCTTTCCCTTCTGGGGATGCCGTTCGCGCAGTAAGGGAGGAAGGTTCAAATGGCAAAAACATCTCAGAAAATCAGACAGACCCGTGAGCCCAAGTTTTCAACCCGTGCCTACACGCGCTGCCGCCTGTGCGGCCGTCCGCACGCAGTGCTGCGCCGCTATGGCATTTGCCGCATCTGCTTTAGGGAACTGGCTTACAAAGGACAGATCCCCGGCGTGCGCAAAGCCAGCTGGTAAGGATATTTAGGAGAAGGAGGTTCCCCATGGTTGTGAATGACCCGATTGCCGATATGCTTACCCGCATCCGCAACGCGCAGATTGCCAAGCATGACACGGTGACCATCCCTGCCAGCAATGCCAAAAAGGCCATTGCCAAGATTTTGCTGGACGAGGGTTACATCAAAGCGTTTGATAAGATTGACGACGGCGTGCAGGGGCAGATCAAGCTGACGTTGAAGTATGTCAACGGCAAGCAGCAGCCGGTGATCGCCGGCCTGCGCCGCATCTCAAAGCCCGGCCTGCGCGTTTACGCGTCAAGCGAAGACCTGCCCAAGGTTCTGGGCGGCCTGGGCATCGCGATTATTTCTACATCAAAAGGTCTGATGACAGACCGCAAAGCTCGCCAGGACAAGTTGGGCGGCGAAGTGCTCGCCTACATCTGGTAACCGAATCACGCACAGGAGGAAGAAAGTATGTCTCGTATCGGAAAACTTCCGATCTCGGTGCCCAAGGGCGTGACGGTGACAGTGGACGAGTCAAACCAGGTCGTCGTCAAAGGCCCCAAAGGGACACTGACCCAGGATGTCAACAGCGACATCCAGTTAACCCAGGAGGATGGAGTGATCCATCTGGTCCGCAAGAACGATTCCAAACCGCAGAAATCCATGCACGGACTGTACCGCTCCCTGGTGCACAACATGGTCGTGGGCGTGACCGAGGGCTTCAGCAAGTCGCTGGAACTGGTCGGCACCGGCTACCGCGCGCAGGTTGACGGCAACAAGCTCACCCTGAACGTGGGCTACAGCCACCCGGTCGTGTTTACCGCGCCCCAGGACGTGACCTTTGAGACCCCCAGCGCCACCACCGTGGTCGTCAAGGGCATCAACAAGCAGGTCGTGGGCAACCTGGCCGCTGATATCCGCGCCGTCCGTCCCCCGGAACCCTATCTGGGCAAGGGCATCAAGTACACAGACGAGCGTATCCGCCGCAAGGTTGGCAAGGCGAACAAGTAAGAAGGGAGTGACCGCAAATGTTAAAAAAACGTGACCGTAACGAAGTGCGTGTAATCCGCCATGCGCGCGTCCGCAAAAAGATCAGCGGCACACCCGATATGCCGCGCCTGTGCGTTTTCCGCAGCAACGCTGAGATCTACGCCCAGGTGATCGACGATGTCAAGGGCGTTACCCTGGCCTCCGCCTCCACCATGGACGCGGAGATCAAGAAGCTGTTGGACGACCTGGACAAAAAAGGCGCTTCCAAAGCCGTGGGCAAGCTGGTCGGCGAGCGCGCGCTCAAAGCCGGCATCACCCAGGTGGTCTTTGACCGCAGCGGTTACATCTACACCGGCCGTGTCGCCTCCCTGGCGGACGGCGCCCGCGAAGCCGGGCTGAAATTCTAAGGAGGAACTTAGGGATGCAACGCAGAGACAGAGACCGGGAAGAGCAGAGCGAATTCAAAGAGAAGCTTGTCAGCGTCAACCGTGTCGTTAAAACAGTTAAGGGCGGCCGCAACATGCGCTTTTCCGCGCTGGTCGTCGTCGGCGACGGCGCTGGCCGCGTGGGCGCCGGCATGGGCAAGGCCGCTGAAATTCCGGAGGCCATTCGCAAGGCCAACGAGGATGCCAAGAAGAACCTGATCACCATTCCCTTAAGCGGGACCACCGTGCCCCATGCCATCACCGGCTATTTTGGGACTGGCAAGGTTGTCATCCTGCCCGCTCCTGAAGGAACCGGCGTCATCGCCGGCGGCGCTGCGCGCGCCGTGCTGGAGCTGGCCGGGGTCAAGGACATCCGCACCAAGTCCTTTGGCACCAGCAACCCCATCAACACCGTCAAGGCGACCATCGAGGGGCTGAAGCTTCTTCGCTCCCCCGAGCAGGTGGCAAAGCTGCGCGGGAAAACCGTTGAAGAGATCCTGGGCTGAGGAGGGACAAGATGAAACTGAAGATTACACTTGAAAAGTCCCCCATCGCACGGCTCGCCAACCAAAAGGGCACCATCGCCGCGCTGGGGCTGCGCAAAATCGGCCAGAGCGTTATCAAAGAAGACAACCCGTGTGTCCGCGGCCAGGTTTTTACCGTCCGCCACATGGTCAAGGTCGAGGAAATCAAAGACTGATAGGAGGGCTTCCTCATGAGATTACATGATTTGCAACCCGCTCCGGGTTCACAAACCAGGGCGAAGCGCTTGGGCCGCGGCATCGGCAGCGGACTTGGCAAAACGTCCGGCAAAGGCCACAAAGGCGCCAAGGCGCGTTCCGGCGGCGGCAAAGCCCCCGGCTTTGAAGGCGGCCAGATGCCCCTGACACGCCGCATCCCCAAGAGCGGTTTTAAGAACCCCTTCCGCAAGGAATACGCGATCGTCAACGTCAGCGCCCTGGAGCAGTTTGAGAACGGCACCACCGTCACCATCGACCTGCTTCGCGCTTGCGGCCTGGTCAACGCGGTCAAGGACGGCGTGAAGGTGCTCGGCAACGGGGATCTCACCCGCAAATTGACCGTTCAGGTCAACCGTTTTACCGGTTCCGCAAAAGAGAAGATTGAAAAGGCCGGCGGCAAGGCCGAGGAGGTCTGAGATGTGGGAAACGCTCCGCAATGCCTGGAAGGTTCCCGAGCTTAAGAAGAAACTGCTTTACACCTTCATGATGCTGCTGATTTATCGTTTGGTCGGCGTCATTCCTGTACCCGGCATCAACCCCGGCGTTGTCGCTTCTCTTTCTGAGAAATACGACATGCTGGGTCTTGTCAACATGATGACCGGCGGTTCCTTCAGCCAGATGACCGTCATGGCGATGGGCATCACCCCCTACATCAACGCCAGCATCATCATCCAGCTGCTGACCATCGCGATCCCGGCGCTTGAGCGCCTGTCCAAGGAAGGCGGCGAAGAGGGGAAAGAGAAGATCAACAAGATCACCCGCTACTCCACAGTCGTGCTGGCAGCCATTCAGGCGATCGGTATCATCTCCGCTTTAAACGGCCAGGTGGATCCCGCCTCCGGCATGCGCGTACTCAAAGACGGCTACAACAGCGCCTTTGGCCTGATTTCAATCGGCGTGGTCATGGCGGGCGGCACCTCCCTCGCCATGTGGATTGGCGAACGCGTCACCGCCAACGGCATTGGAAACGGCATTTCGCTTCTGATCTTTGCCGGCATCATCTCCAACATCTTCTCAGGGCTCCTGACCGCTTTTACCGACGTTTTGGGCATCACCCGCTACGGCACCACCCTGTCCGGCTTCCTGATTCTGCTTGTAACCACTGTGGCGCTTGTCACCGTTGTTACTTTCATTGATCTGGGCGAGCGCCGCATCCCGGTGCAATACGCCAAGCGAGTGGTCGGACGCAAAATGTACGGCGGCCAGTCCACCCACATCCCCCTGAAGGTCCTTTCAGTCGGCGTTCTGCCCCTGATTTTCGCCTACTCCTTCATGGCCTTCCCCGGCACCGTGATCGCGATGTTCGGCGTGAACACACCCGCCTACAACTGGTGGAACGCCAACATGGGTCAGGGCGCGCCGCTCAACCTCTTTGTGACTGCGCTGCTGATTCTGGCCTTCACCTATTTCTACGCTTCCATTTCCTTCAACCCCCAGGACATCGCCAAGAACATCCAGCAGCAGGGCGGCAACATCCCCGGCATCCGCTCAGGCCCCAACACCGTGGCCTATCTTGCCAGGACGTCCAAGCGCCTCACCCTGTTCGCCGGCATCTTCCTGGCCATCCTGGCCACCCTGCCCACCCTGCTGTCCGCCTGGCAGAATGTGCGGATCCCATTCGCGGCTTCGTCCATGCTCATCGCGGTGTCTGTATCGCTTGAAACCATGCGCCAGGTGGAAGCTCACATGGTGATGCGCAACTACAAGGGATTCCTGTAAGCCTGAAAGGAGCCAACCATGAACTTCATCTTTCTGGGACCGCCCGGTGCGGGCAAGGGAACTCATGCGAAGCTCTTATCCCAGAAGCATGGCATCCCCCAGATCTCCACAGGGGACATGCTGCGTGAAAACATCAAGCGTGCGACCGACTTGGGCAAACAAGCCCAAGTCTATATCGACCAGGGCGAACTGGTCCCGGATGACCTGGTCATCCAGATGGTAGAGGAGCGCCTGGCACAGCCGGACTGCCAAAAAGGGTATATCCTGGACGGCTTCCCCCGCACAGTGACACAGGCCGAAGCCCTGTCAAAATTCGCCAGGATCGATAAGGTGATCGACCTGGTCGCAGATACCTCCGTGATCCTTGGGAACCTCTCAGGGCGCCGCGTCTGCGGCAATTGCGGAGCAACCTACCACACCAGAAGGCTGAACGGCGCCACGACCTGCGCGGCTTGCGGAGGAAAACTGATCCACCGTGTGGACGATCAGCCGGAAACCATTTTGCACCGCCTTGAGGTCTATCACAAAAAGACCGAGCCCCTGATCGAGTATTATAAAAAGGCTGATCTGATCATGGACGTGGTGGTGGAATCCACCATCGATCATGACTTCATGCTGATCGAGAAGGCACTGGGGCTGTAAGCATGATTTCCATTAAAAATGCCGCGCAGATTGAAAAGATGCGCCAGGCAGGCCAGTTGCTTCACTATGTGATGATGAAACTGTGCGAGGTCATCCACGAGGGCGAGACCACTGCCGCGATCGACGCTTACGCGGAGGAACTGATCAGGCGGCATGGCGCGGTTCCTTCCTTCCTCAACTACCAGGGCTACCCCGCCAGCATCTGCGCAAGCGTGGATGACGAGGTGGTACATGGCATTCCAAACGACAGGAAGGTGCTCAAAAACGGCAGCATCCTGAGCATCGACTGCGGGCTCATCCTGGATGGCTGGCAGGCCGACAGCGCGTTTACCGTGGGCATCGGCCCCATCAGCCCGGAAAAGCAGAAACTGATCGAAGTGACTGAGCAGTGCTTTTTTGAGGGGGTCAGACAGGCGGTTGCCGGCAACCGGATCGGCGACATCGGGTGCGCGATCCAGACCTTTGCGGAATCCCGCGGTTATGGCGTGGTTCGTGATCTGACAGGCCATGGCATTGGCCGGGCCATGCACGAGGATCCCTCCGTCCCCAACTTCGGGGTAAAGGGACAGGGCGTCCGCTTAAGAGCGGGCATGACCCTGGCGGTCGAACCCATGATCACGCTTGGCACCTGGCGGATCAAGACCCTGGATGACGGCTGGACCATCAAGACCCTGGACGGTTCCGCCTGCGCGCATTACGAGCACACCATCGCCGTCAGCGAGGAAGGGCTGCCCGAGATTTTGACCCTTCCAGGCTTTGTCTGGCCAGAGGGCTGAGGATGAAGCCAGATATTCACAGCGGAATTGCTGCGATTTCTCTAAAAGGGCGTGACAAAGGAAGGGCATTTGTGGTACTATGTCAGTTGGACGCTGATTTTGTATTGCTTGCCGACGGACAGCTGAGAACGCTGGCCCGCCCGAAGAAAAAGCGCTCTAAGCACCTGCGTGCCATCGGGCATGATCTGCCCGGTTTCCAGGCCGCGTTTGAGGCCGGCACGCTCACTGATCAAACGATTCGCGCCTTTCTGATTTCCCTGAAAGACCTGCACCCAAAAGACCCAGCCTAAAAGGAGGCCCTTTTGTCTAAAAGCGACGTCATCGAAATCGAAGGCAAGGTCATCGAAGCCCTGCCAAACGCCATGTTCCAGGTTGAACTGCCCAACGGGCACAGGATCATGGCGCACATCTCCGGCAAAATGCGCATGAATTTCATCCGCATCTACCCGGGCGATAAAGTAACCATTGAACTTTCCCCTTACGACTTGACCCGCGGCCGCATTACCTGGCGCAGCAAGAACTGAGCCAAACTGAGGAGGTTTAACCCATGAAAGTCCGTCCTTCCGTAAAAACGATTTGCGAAAAATGCAAGATCATCAAGCGCAAAGGCCATGTGATGGTCATTTGCGAAAACCCCAAGCACAAGCAGAAGCAAGGCTGAGGAGTTCCTCATTGGCATGGTCTGCTGCGCGGGCGGCTGCCTGAAGCGAGCGTTTCAGGACCGCGCGGCTGCATCATATAAAAACCCAAACAGATTCTAAGACAGCACTAATTTTGGAGGTGTTTCCAGCACATGGCACGTATAGCGGGCGTTGACCTGCCCAGAGACAAGCGCGTGGAAGTCGGCCTGACCTACATTTTTGGCATCGGGCTGACCACCAGCAAGAAGATCCTTGAGGAAACTGAAATCAACCCGGATACCCGGGTGCGCGATCTTTCTGAGAACGACATCAGCAAGCTGCGCGAGTACATTGAGCATCATGTGAAGGTTGAGGGCGACCTGCGCCGCGAGATCAGCCTTGACATCAAGCGCCTGGTGGAAATCGGCTGCTACCGCGGGGTCCGTCACCGCCGCAGCCTGCCTGTGCGCGGCCAGAACACCAAGCAGAACGCGCGCACGCGCAAAGGCCCCAAGCGTCAGGTAGCCGGCAAGAAAAAGGCCACCAGATAAGGCTTCACAATAAAGCCCTCAAGGGGCATGGAGGAAAAGCATGGCAAAACCCAGTCTGAAAAAGGTATCGCGCAAGCGCCGTGAGAAGAAACTCGTCGAGCGGGGCGTTGTGCATATCCAGTCTTCATTTAACAACACCATCGTCACCATCACCGATACCCTGGGCAACGCGCTTTCCTGGGCATCCGCCGGTGGCATGGGTTTCCGCGGCAACAAAAAGTCAACGCCGTTCGCAGCGCAGATGGCCGCTGAAACAGCAGCCAGGGCCGCGACCGAGTTTGGTCTGCGCACTGTTGATGTGCTGGTCAAAGGTCCGGGTTCCGGGCGTGAGGCCGCGATCCGTTCCCTGCAGACGGCAGGTTTGGAAGTCACCATGATCAAAGACGTGACGCCCATTCCCCACAATGGCTGCCGCCCGCCCAAGCGCAGAAGAGTGTAAGAAGGAGTAAACCCAGATGGCAAGAAACACCGGCTCCGTTTGCCGTATGTGCCGCAGGGAGGGCGTCAAGCTCTTCCTGAAGGGTGAGAAGTGCTTCACGCAGAAGTGCCCCCTCACCAAGCGCCCCACCCCCCCTGGCCAGCACGGCCACGCCCGCCAGCGCAAGATGAGCGAGTACGGCACCCAGCTGCGTGAGAAGCAGAAGGCCCGCCGCGCCTACGGGATGCTGGAGACCCAGTTCCACCGCACCTACCTCAACGCCCTGAAGATGAAGGGTGTCTCCGGCGAGAACCTGCTGCAGCTGCTGGAGCGCCGGCTGGACAACGTGGTCTACCGCGCAGGCCTGGCGCCCTCCCGTGCCGCGGCCCGTCAGCTGGTCAACCACGGCCATTTCCAGGTGAACGGCCAGAAGGTGGACATCCCCTCCTATTCCGTGGATGTGAACGATGTCATCACCGTGCGCGCCTCCAGCAAGGAAAATGTGCCCTTCAAGGCCGCCCGTGAAGGCAGCCCGCGCATCCTGCCCAAGTGGCTGGAAGTGAACGCCGACCAGCTGACCGCCAAGGTGGCAGCGCTGCCCGGCCGTGAGGATATCGACTTCGCTCTGCAGGAGAACATGATCGTCGAGTTCTACTCCCGTTAACATTGACCCCATCACCTAAAGCACAGACGATGAGCGTCAGGAGGAAGAAGAACTGTGATCGTTGACATCGAAAACACTCAAATAGAGCGCACCAGCAGCAAAGACGATGACTTCTACGCGCGTTTTACCATTGAACCGCTTGCACGCGGCTACGGGCACACCCTGGGCAATGCGCTCAGGCGTGTGCTGCTCAGCTCACTGCCAGGCGCTGCGGTCACCAGCATTCAAATTGAAGGCATTCAGCACGAGTTTTCCACCATTCCCGGTGTGAAGGAGGATGTGACGGACATCATCCTGAACATCAAGGAGCTCACCCTGCGTTCGCATGTGG
>JASGUQ010000043.1 GCA_030057655.1 Bacillota bacterium | reverse complement strand
GTTGGTCTTAAAGGAAATACTAAGCAATATCCGTTACTTTGGAAGGAGATCAAGGGGATCGTCTTTAAAAAAACCATGAAAACTATTTACTGACTCGGAAAACGCTGGTTTTTAGAGGTTCCCATATTTGAATTTAGCAATCGCACGCCGTGGTTTCTCTTTTCTGATATCAAATTTAACACCGTTTAGATTAAAGAATTCAATGCTTTCATCATGTTTTATTCCCACATAGTGGTCTGGTAATGGCTTCTGCTCAGCTTCTGCGATTGCTTTTGCGATTGCATATGACATTTTTGGTGGCACTGCATTACCAACGAGGGTATGCT
This sequence comes from Bacillota bacterium, assembly GCA_030057655.1. GTDB lineage: Bacteria > Bacillota > Clostridia > Christensenellales > Aristaeellaceae > UBA6115. Next base: position 30,983 of record JASGUQ010000043.1, on the reverse strand, counting down.
TGATACCTTTCGATTTTCCATAAAATCTATAATCTATTGGAAAACTCATCATGCTTGCAGCTTCTCTAACCGTTGGTAAACGAAATCGGTTCTCACCATATCCAAGTATCATTGCTTCACGTGAGCTTGCAGTCATAGTTGCCATTACAGTTCTTGCAGGTTTATTCAAATTTTCAGGAAATGACATCTTCCCCATATAACCCTTGTCTTGCTTAAGTCGTTTAGCTGTACTACATTCAAAGTCCGCCAACTCATAAATGTAGTGATGATCTGTGACTTGACGAGATTCTAAGGAAAAATCAGGATAGTTAATGTCGATTATCAAATCATTATTCTTGCGTAAAGGTTCCCCAAGCGAATCAAGAACCTGTTTCAGTGTAGTTACATTACTATCGCTCCGAGTTGTGTTGAGTTTTGGGAATTCTCCGCAGAAGTATCGTTTTCTATTTGTAGGAGCGCCAAAATATTTAGCATTATACTTCCCGGAAGCACCATCGTGCGGTTTCAGAATGAAGTCGCCTTGAAGTCCGAAATCAGAAGCAGTATATTCTTCCTTGATGTAATTTTTGACAGCAGGTACATTCTCCAATACCCAATACTGAAGAATAGAGTTTTGCTTAAATTTTTTGCGGGCAATAATTTTAAGATATGCTTCTATCAATTGTATGCCAATAGATTTGTCAGTGTTTCCAGACTTATTTGAGTTAGAAAAAGATTGACAAGGTGGAGACCCAATAATTACCTCGGTATCAGGAACCAAGGCTTCGAATTCATCATCTGGCAATTGTGAAATCCGAATAACATCATCTTGGATTACTTTTACGCCAGGTTTATTGCCCTTATATGTTTTTACGGCAGGCTCCCAATTGTCAACGGCAAAAACAATATCAAATCCTGCTTGCCGAAAACCTTCTGAGAACCCTCCACTACCACAAAAAAAATCTGCCACCCTCATAGGCTCTCTTCCTTATTTCTTAATAATTGTCTATGGGGATATGCTACAATGAGAAACATGTATAGCAAATTCATTAATGAACCTGCTTTTCTCCATAAAAGAAAAGAACCTTTCCAATACATTCTCTGTAGTTCACCATATATCATATTTATTCGGATAACCATGCTTGAATTTCTCAAATAAGTACATCTGTCGATTATCCTTCTGCTATGATACAGCATTTGGAGAATATTTGCATCTCCTTCTACTACTTCTTAGAGCGTATCACAGGAATAACGAAACCCAAGTTTCTGACAAGCTATTTTTATTGTATGCGAAAGGCTTTTGTTTCGTTTTAACATTAAGATACTGGCAGTTTACCATACCTCCATCTCCAAAAACTTCTCCACATTCTGATGGATGATTCCATCTTGGCTGAAATCCAGCTGATCCATGGAAAGCACATACTTTCTGTAGTGATCCTGGATCAGGTTGTACACGCCAAACTCCCGGTCAATGGTGCTTTGGTCGGCCAGCAGGTAAGCCACCTGCAGATACAGCACCTCCGTGCCCTTGTACAACACAAAGTCGATCTCTTTGCCATCTATTTTGCCGACGGATACCTGATAGCCCCGGCTGAGCGCTTCCATCAGCACAATGTTTTCCAGAATCAGGCCGATGTCGCTGAGCGGGTTTTGTACAAGCGGCAGCCGCAGGCCGTGATCGACCATGTAGTATTTATCATTGCTGGTCAGGAAGGCTTTGTTTTTCATGTCCTGGTTTTTAAGCGGATACAGCAAAAAAGCCTCCTGGCAATGGGACAGATAGTTGAGGATGGTGTCTGCTGATACCTTGCGGCCTGCGGATTTGAAATATTTTTCAATGGAGCGGGCTGAAAACTCCTTGCCGTTGTTCAGCAGAACATACTTCACCAGCCTGTCCAGCAAGTCCACATCCCGGATTTGATGGCGGCTGATGATGTCCTTCAGGATGACAGAGTTGTACACATCATTCAGGTAGACCCGGCTGGCTTCCGGATGATAATCCAGCTGACTTAAAAAAGGCATGCCGCCATAGCGCAGATAGCTGTCAAAGCCCCGATTGTTTTGCTTAAATTCCAGGTAGCTCAGCGGATACAGGGTAAAGGCAACATAGCGGCCCGCGATATGGGTGGCCAGTTCGGAGGAGAGGAGTTTGGAGTTGGAGCCGGTGATATAAATGTCGCAATCATATGTCACCCGGTAGGAGTTGATGCTTTTCTCCCACTGTTCCACACGCTGAATCTCATCAAAGAAAAGGTAGAGCTTGCCTGTTTTGCCTTTGGCAAACTGAGCCACATACGCATCCAACTGTTGATGGTTCAAAAGCTTCGCATACAGATGGCTTTCAAAGTTGATCATCAGGACGGGGGCGTCACCCTTGACCAGTTCTTCTTTAATTTGCTGCAGCAAAACAGACTTGCCGCTTCGCCGAAAGCCTGTGATGACCTTGATGACATCCTTGCTATAAAAGGGGCGTATCTGCTTTAGATATCTCTCTCTGATAATCATAGAAAGCACCCCCTGTCTTTTATACTCGACAGAATAGCATAAGACTTTCATTTTGTCGAGTATAATCGACAAGTTTGATGAAAGATTGCAGTTTGTCGACTATACTCGACAAGACGTGTTGTCGCGTAAAACCAATAAAAAGCCCCAACTTGCGCAGTTGGGGCTTCACAAACAGCCTGACACCGCGCCTTTTTGGCGCGGCGCAGGGTTTTCAGCATGTTTGCTACGCGGCTTTCCGCCTGGAAAACAGCCGTGTAAAGAAGGGCAGGGAGATCTTCTGCTTGCTGATGACGTCAAAGGCCACCGCGGCCAGAAGCACAAGGCCCTTGACCACCTGCTGCATGTCGATGGAGATGCCCATGATGGACATGCCGTTGTTCAAAACGCCCATGATCAAAGCGCCGATCAGGGTGCCGCCCACGGTTCCGATGCCGCCGTAGGCGGAAGCGCCGCCGATGTAGACGGCCCCGATGGCGTCCAGTTCAAAGCCGGTGCCGGCCTGGGGCGAGGCGGACTGCAGGCGCGCGGAGAAGATCAGGCCCGCGACCGCGGCCAGGAAACTCATGTTGACATAGGTCAAGAAGATGATCTTGTCTGTCTTTACGCCAGAGAGCCGCGCGGCCTTCTCATTGCCGCCCACCGCGTAAATATGCCGTCCCATGACGGTTTTTGAGGTCAGGTAGGAATAGACCACCAGCACGATGCCCACGGTGATGAGGACAACCGGCGTGCCGATGTAGCAGGCCAGGAGCCAGAAGAAGTAGACCAGGGCGGCGGCGATCACCAGCCCGCGCACAAGGGTGACCATCAGGCTGTCATAGGAATAGCCCTTGCGCTTGCGGTCCGCCTGCTTTTTAAGTTCCAAGAAGATGAAGACGAGGCCCATGATGATGCCGATGAGGAGGCTGGTAAAGTTCCGAAGGCCGCTTCCCGGATCCAGAAAGCCCAGGAAGTTCCCGATCGCGCCGGTGGACAGGCTCATGAAGGCCTTGGGGAAGGGTGAGAGGGTGAGCCCCTTGAGCACGATCAGCGTCAGCCCCCTGAAAATCAGCTGGCCGGATAAGGTGACGATAAAGGCCGGGATGCGCACATAGGCGATCCAGAAACCGTGCCAGGCGCCGATCAGGACGCCCATGATGAGGCACAGGAAGACCGAGAGGTAGGGGTCCCATTTCCAGGTGATCATCAGGGTGCCCGCGCAGGCGCCCACAAAAGCCACCACCGAGCCGACGGAAAGGTCCACGTTGCCGCCGGTTAAGATACACAGGAGCATGCCGACCGCCAGCACCACCACATAGGCGTTCTGGTTGATCAGGTTGAACACGTTCATGGGCTTGAGCAGCGTGCCCCTGGTCATCAGCTGGAAGAACACGATGATGACCACCAGCGTAAACAGCATTACAAATTGCTTAAGGTTCTTTGAAAAAGCGGTTTTCAGTTTGTCCATGTGGTTTTCGCCCCCTTGCTCGCCTGCATAATCAGGTCCATGATGGCCACCTGCGTGGCCTGTTCAACCGGCAGTTCGCCAACAATCCTGCCCTCTGCCATCACATAGATGCGGTCGCACATGCCCAGCAGCTCCGGCAGTTCGGAGGAAATCAACAAGACGGCTTTGCCCTCCCCCACCAGGCGGTTGATGATGCTGTAAATCTCATACTTGGCGCCCACATCCACGCCGCGGGTGGGCTCATCCAGCATCATGATGTCCGGCTGCGCGAACATCCACTTGCCAACCAGCACCTTTTGCTGGTTGCCGCCGGAAAGGTTGCTCACCAGCTGCTCTACATCCGGGGTGCGGATATTGAGCTTTTCCCTGTAATCCTCCGCCGCGTGGCGCTCTTTGTCCTTGTCGATCACGCCCTTCTCGCTGACCAGTTGAAGGCGCGAGAGCGTGATGTTGTGGGTGACTGAGTTGGACAGCACCAGGCCGTCGCCCTTGCGGTCCTCCGTGATGTAGGCGAAACCGTTCGCGATGGCGTCCGCGGCGCTGTCCAGCGTGATCTCCTGCCCGTCTTTTTTCAGGGTGCCGGAGATCTTGGCGCCGTAGACCTTTCCGAAGACAGACTGGCAAAGCTCGGTCCGGCCCGCGCCGATCAGCCCCGCGATGCCCACCACCTCGCCCTTGCGCACGTTGAGGGACACGTTGTCCACCACGCGCCGCTCCGTGTACAGGGGATGGTAGACAGTCCAGTTTTCAACCTCAAGCGCTTTTTTGCCTATGTGGGACTCGCGCTTGGGAAAACGGTCCACCATCTCCCGGCCTACCATCCCGCGGATGATGCGGGATTCGGAGACCGCGCTTTCGGTGTTGTCCAGCGTCTCAATGGTGCTGCCGTCCCTGAGGATGGTGATCCTGTCCGCCACATAGGCGATCTCGCCCAATTTGTGGGAGATCATGATGCTGGTGATGCCCCGCTCAGCGCGGAACCGTTTGAGAAGATTGAGGAGGTTGAGGCTGTCCTCGTCATTGAGGGAGCTGGTCGGCTCGTCCAGGATCAAAAGACGCACGTTTTTGGCAAGCGCCTTGGCGATCTCCACCAGCTGCTGCTTGCCAACGCCGATGTCCTTGATGAGGGTGCGCGGGTTCTCGTCCAGCCCGACCTCCAGCATGTGCTCCCGCGCCTTCTGGTAGGTCAGATCCCAGTTGATGCCGCCAAATCCAACCTGCTCATTTCCAAGGAACATGTTTTCCCCGATGGACAGGTAGGGCACCAGGGCCAGCTCCTGATGGATGATGACGATGCCGAGGCGCTCGGAATCCCGGATGCTTGAGAAACGGCATTCCTGGCCGTCATAAATGATCTCCCCCTCGTAGGAGCCGTATGGATGGATCCCGGAGAGCACATTCATCAGCGTGGATTTCCCCGCGCCGTTTTCCCCCACGATGGCGTGGATCTCGCCTTCATTGACCGTGAGGTTCACATTGTCCAGCGCCTTGACGCCCGGGAAGGTCTTGGTGATACCGCGCATTTCAAGCAACGCGCCTGCCATGGGCTTCCCCCCTTTTATCTTCCGCAAAAGCACGCGGGTCGTTTGACCGTTCTTGTTTGATGCTCATTCAGAGCCTGAATCCGGAAGCTGTTTAACAAAAGAACAGGGAGAAAGGGCGGCGACCGCTCGCCGCCCTTTTCCCGGACCGGATTATTATTTATTCAACCTTGAGCTGTTCTTCGGTGTAGTAGCCGGTGTCAAGGAGCAGTTCCTTGTAGTTGTCCTTGTCGGCGAACACCGGGTCGCACAGGAAGGAGGGGATGACGAACACGCCGTTGTCATAGGTCTCGGTGTCGTTGACCGGCACTTTATCGCCCCTCAGAATGGCATCCACCATCTTGACCACCTGCGCTGCCAGGGTGCGGGTGTCCTTGAACACGCTCATTGCCTGGTAGCCCAGGATGATGTTCTTGACGTTGGTCATGTCGCAGTCCTGCCCGGTGACGATGGGGAAGTTCTCCAGGGTGTAGCCGGCGCCCTGCAGGCTGTTGGTGATGCCCAGGGCCAGGGAGTCGTTGGGGGAGAGGACGGCGTCCAGCTTGGTTCCGTCCGCGTAGTTGGTCAGCAGGTTGTCCATGCGGGCCTGGGCGTCGTCCGTGCCCCAGCCCAGGATGGCGATGGTCTCAAAGTCGGTCTGGCCGGACTTGACCACGATCTTGCCCGCTTCATAGTAGGGCTTCAGGATGTCCCAGGCGCCGGCATGGAAATAGCGGGCGTTGGAGTCGTCCGGGGAGCCGGCGAACAATTCAAAGTTGAAGGGGCCTTCGGCGTTCTTCAGATCCAGCTTCTCTTCCAGGAAGAGGCCCTGGATGGTGCCGACCTTGTAGTTGTCAAAGGTGGCGTAGTAGTCCACGTTGGGGGTGTCCGTCAGCATGCGGTCATAGGCGATGACCTCGATGTCGTTGTCCTTGGCGGTCTGCAGCACCGTGCCCAGCGCGGAGCCGTCAATGGAGGCGATAACCAGCACATCAACGCCGCCCAAAATCATGTTCTCAATCTGGCTGACCTGGGTGGCGACGTCGTTGTTGGCGTACTGAAGATCGACTTCATAGCCGGCGGCCTCAAGCTCGGCCTTCATGTTGGCGCCGTCCTGATTCCAGCGCTGGAGGGAGTTGGTGGGCATGGCCACGCCCACTTTCTGGGCGGCCAGGGCGGAGCCGGCGCTGAGCAGCAGCACGGTGACCAGGAGCAGAGAAAATAGTTTTTTCATGAACAAATCTCCTTTACTATATTATACAAGGCTTTTCCCTTGTATTTTTCTATTCGGCGGCGCCGGGATTTTGTGAAATAACGGCTGTCTTTGTACTATCTGGATGGTAACACGCCGTATCCCGCTTGTCAATCGATTTCGCAAAGGGGTTTATTTGAGGTAGTGTATATAGTGTCTCCTGAATAACCAACAATTCAGCCACACAGGCACGCCAACGCTACCGGCGTGTCTGTTTTTGTGCTTTCCAACCAGCGAAATAGCGCTGCCAAAAAAGACAAATGCAGAGCCTCAGCCGCCTGAACAGGTTCCGGGTCAGGATGGCGGCATGAATGTCCGCCTCGCTGGTGTGTTTCTGACGCATCATCACAAGATCAAGCCCATACCGGCGCTTGCAAACACCGATACATCCCTCTATATGACTCCGCTCTCCTGACTCCTGGCGCTCCAGTGCCAGCGCTTCCTCATACACCTGTCGGTCTTTGGGGGGGCGCCCCAGTTTGGGGCCATTCAACCGGATGCCTCGCTCCCTGCACCAGGTGAGATTCTCCCTCGTTCGGTAGATCCTGTCTACCAGTCCCCGCTCCGGATAGTGCCCCGTTTGCTCCTTGTATCGCTCCATCGAAGCCATCAGTGTTTTGCTTTCATTGAAGGCATCCCACGAGATTTCCTCAATTCTCGCATAGCCTTCGCTCAGGCTCAGCGCCACTTTCGCACCGAACTCCACCGGCACCGCCGCCTTGCCCCGAACAATCGGTCGCACCCAGGGCTGGTGCAGGCTTACAATCCGGTCATCCACCCGGTGCGTATTGCTGTCATACATCTCCTGCTGCTGAGCGTACAGCATCTGGATCACTGCCATGCGCTCCAGCTCCTTTGCGCTCAGCGCGTCCGGATGTTTGCTCAGGATGGCTTCCAGATACCCGAGGTTTCGTTTGACATAGCCCAGCTGCTGACGAATCGCTTTGCGAATCTTCTTGCGCGTTGGTTTTCGGTCCCGGGCAAACCGCAGCCAGTCCCGCCTGGCCAGGTTCCGGTAGGTTCTGGGCTTATTACCTTCCGTGGCGCCTGCCTTGTGCGCTGTATCAATCATCCCTTCCAGCAGCTCCCGCCCTTCGTTGAGCAGCGAAGCGTCGGTGGGAAAATGGATGTTCTGCGGAACACAGGTCGCGTCCAGAATCAGCGTCCCTCGGTTACCCGGGCCTCCTCCCTCACTGTCAGCGTCATCATGATTGTCGTCATCGGAACCAGGCTCCTTTTCTGCTTTCATTTTTTTACGGCCAATCACATAGTCATTCACCTCTGACAGCATCTCTGGCGTGATCCGCTCCCGAAACCACGTCATCACGCTGGGGTCAAAGGGCCTGGCGCTGGTATATTCCGCAAACCCCAGAAAGTACTGCAGATAGGGGTTCTCCCGGATCTCTTCCACCGTGTCCTCATCTGAAAAACCATAGCGCTTCTTGATAATCAAAGAGCCGATGGCCATCCGGGCCGACTTTGCCGGCTTCCCCTCCCGGGGGTTGCTGAACAGTGCAGCATACCGCTCCTCAAAGACTTCCCAGGGGATGAGCTCTGACATCCTGACCCATCTGTTCTCGGGATTCAGCCTGACGCCACCAAACAGCGTCGCGTCTTCAAAGAAGGTTATCTGGCGTGCTTTTTTCTCGTACATGCCGTTTCATCTCCAGTTCAAGTGCAAGGGTTTTGCGTGCTTTCTGCAATTATCCTTGCACTCATGATACCAGAAAATGGCCGGTAGATGTTGATTTGTCTAGTGCTTGCTGTTGTTCAGCAGACACTATGTTATGGTGACGTACTCCCGCGATGGCTTCTGTGCTTTCTTCCTGATATCTTTTGACAATCCGGTTCACGCTCGTTCTACGCATCCCGGCAAACTTTTCCGCCTCCTTACCGCGCAATCCATCCACCATCTTCAGCTTCAGGACCAGCAACCGACGGGTGACATGAACAGGCTGTTGTTTCTTTTGTGCTGCAAGCATTTCTGGACATTCAGTTTCTCCAAACACCGCTCTTTTTTGTCCATACATTTCATCTGATTTCTTTGTAGTCTGCAAATTCATTATATCAGGTTTATTTTATTCTTTGAAACATTAACGTTTGCGTGTGGTATTAGCCTGAGTTGAAGAATTAGTTTGTTTTCAATGTAACAAAGCTTTAAATATGATACACTATCTGCGAGTTTTGATCAGGAGGAAGACGATGTCAAACGAAACCTGGCAGGCAAAAAATCTTCATGAAATGGGTTTGAGCGACAGGGCTCTTTTCAATTTCATTCCGAAGATGGAGCGACTGGGCATCTGTACCCTGGCGATCGTAAAGAATGATAAATATTTTACAATGGGTGTAAAACCCTGGCATGTCAGTCACCCGCACACGCTTTTCTCTCTGTCAAAGAGCTTTTGTTCCATGGCGGCAGGAATGACGGTTGAGGAAGGATTGTTGTCCTATTCGGACACTGTGACGGACGTGCTGTCCGACAGCCTGCCTGAAGATTATGATCCCGCGCTTCATGAGGTCAGCCTTCATCATCTTTTGTCCATGTCCTCAGGACTTCATGAGGGCAGCGACCAGGACCCCAGAAAAGAGACGGACCTGGCCCGCGCGATATTGAGCTATCCGGTCGTCTATGAGCCGGGCACGCATTTTCATTACAACACCATGGGCACCTACCTCATCGGGCGCATGGTGAGCAAAAGAACCGGGATGAGTTTAAGGGACTACCTGATGCCGCGGCTGTTTGAGCCGCTTGGAATCCAGAAACCCCAGTGGGACTGCTGCCCGATGGGCTATAACCTGGCGGGCTACGGGCTGCATTTAAGCGTTACGGACCTGGCGAAGACCGCGCAGCTGCTGTTAAACCGCGGCGTTTATCAGGGAAAAAGGCTGCTCAGTGAGGATTATTTGAGCAGGGCCTGCGTGAAGCAGATCGACAATTACAACCCTGACCAGCCTGATCACGCGGACTGGACCCAGGGCTACGGCTATCAGTTCTGGATGGCAAGGAAGGGCCGCTTCCGCGGGGACGGGATGTACGGCCAGGTGATGATGATCGACCCGAACGCGAGGCTTGCGGTCTGCTGCACGGCGGGACTCAACCCGATGGGGGATCAGATGGACGCCATTCACGCGCTGATGGATGAGCTGACAGCGCTGCCGGCAGCGGATGAAAAGGAAATGACGAAACTGACGGGGCGGATCATGAACCTGACAGAACGCCTGCCTGAAGACAGAAACGAACCGCTGTTTGGCGAGGGCAGCTATGACGCGGGGGAAGGCAGAGGATTTCGGCTTGAGATCCTGGATGAAAATACCCTGCGGGTGATGTTTACCACGCCCGACATGAATGTGCCGCTCTGCTTCACCTTTGGCCGCAAGGAGGCACATCGCGGGGAGTTTAATTCCTTTGTATTGGGCGAAGGAACTCAACCCTACCTGGGCCGGTTCGGGGTGAAGGATGGCGTGATCAGGGCGCATGCCCTGATGCATTACGCGCCGTATAAGGTCAAACTGCGAATCAACGCGGAAGATGAGGGGTTGAAACTTCAGGTCCGCTCAATCGGCCTGGACAACGGGACCTACCGCCTGAAAAAGTATTAAGAGAAGGAAGCAAAAATGGCTGGCAGCATCTGGGTGAGGGAGATCAAGAAAAACAGAATCATCAAAGACGTGACCGCCCCCTGTCCTGATGGGGATTGGGAGAGTGCGCTAGTTATTGCCTGCCGGTCGCTTGATATTGAAATGCCCCTGGTGGTCAACCGGCATCACAGGGACTTTGAGGAGTTTCGTCAATTGCGTTTTTTGCCGGAGCATTTTTTGGAGTCCGTGCCCTTTGACCGGCTGGAGGTCGAGTATTTTGACCCGGACGACAGGAAAAAGCCCTCATGAAGCATATCCCCAAGCAATCCATCCACGACCTGGAGCTGATGGGCTTTGAAAGCGCGCTTCTGACAGAAGGCGAGGACTATGACAGGGAAAAATGGCTGTATGTGCCCTCCAGCTATCAGGAATACCGCTATGTCCTGGGCACCCTCGGCAAAAACCCGGTGATCTGCGTGGGATTAAACCCCTCCACTGCCAGGCCGGGCGCCTTGGACAACACCTTGAAAAGCGTGGAGCGCGTGGCGAACTTCAACGGCCATGACAGCTTTTTGATGATGAACCTCTATGCCCAGCGCGCGACCAGGCCAAAGGACATGGATCAGGAGCACTGCAGTTTCCTGCACAGGGAAAATTTGAAGGCTTTTTCCTACCTGCTGGACAGGACCAAAACGGTCTGGGCGGCCTGGGGCGCGGTGATGGAGACCCGGGATTATTTGAGGGATTGCTTGCTGGATTTTGCCAAGCTGGCGCAAAATAAGGGCGCAAAATGGGTGACGGCGGGGCAGAGAAGCAAGAAGGGGCATCCCCACCACCCGCTGTATTTGAGAAAGGACAGCGTTTTTGAGGATTTTGACATTGAAAAATACCTTGAAAGTTTCATGGAGAAAAAATGACGCCGGACAGCCATGAATTTATAGCTAAAAACGGACGGATCATCATGATCCGCGGCGCCAGGCCTGAGGACGCCCGGGCGATGGTGGACTACCTGAAAACAACGGCAGGGGAGAGCGAGAACCTGACGAAATCGCCTGAGGAAGTCGTCATCACCGTTCCTGAAGAGGAGGCCTTTCTGAAAGCGCTGATGAACGACGAGCGCCGGTTTATGCTCAACGCCTTTGACGGGGATAAACTGGTCGGCAATGTTTATCTGGCGGAGATCGGCAGCCGCAAACGGATCAGGCACTGGGCAAGCATGGGCATCGCGGTCATTCAGGATTACTGGGGGCTTGGCATTGGCCGGGCGCTGATGAAGGCCGCGCTTCACACGGCTGAAAAACTGGGATTTGAGCAGGTGGAGCTGGGCGTTTACACAAACAATGAAAACGCGCTGAAATTGTATCAATCCCTGGGTTTTGAAATTTATGGGCGGCTGCCAAGAGCCTGCAAACTCGGAAAGGACAAGTATCAGGATGACCTGCTGATGGTCAAAACATTGCCCCAAGGAGGAACATCAAATGAGTGAGTCTGTGGCAAAAATGAGCGTTGAAGAAAAATTGGCGGCCCTGGTCCGCTTTCCGACCATTGCCTCCCCGGAAGGCGAGAAAGAGGACGTTACCGCCTTCGCGGGCTGCAGGCGGGCGATCCTGGACATGTACCCAAATCTGATCAAAGCCGGGGAAAACCACCTGGTGGAGGGCAGGGGCCTGGTGATCCGCTTCCCGGGCGAGACCAGCGAAAACCCCTGGGTGCTGATGGCGCATTATGACGTGGTGCCGGCCAGGGAAGAGGGCTGGATCCACCCGCCGTTTTCAGGATTGATCAAGGACGGATATGTTTTTGGCCGCGGGACCCTGGACACCAAAGGCACCCTGGCGTGCATGCTGCAGGCGGCGGAGGAAATGGCCGCGGCAGGTCAAAAACCAAAGCAGGACGTCTTCTTCTGCTTTTCAGCGGATGAGGAGACCTACGGCCCAACGGCTGAAAACATCATTAAATTTTTAAAAGAAAAGGGCTGGTTCCCGGCCTTCGTGCTGGATGAGGGGGGAAAGCTGGGCGCCGCGCCGCTGCCAGGCTTTAAAGGTCTGGCTGCGCTGGTGGGCGTTGCGGAAAAAGGCATGGCCATCATGCGCCTGAGCGTATCCGGCAAGGGCGGGCACGCGTCCGCGCCGCCCCGTGAAACGCAGACCGACGTCCTGGTGCGCGCGATGAACAGGATCCGCAAAAATCCGTTCCCGCTGCGCCTGATCCCGATGATGAAGGATTTCTTCAAGGCGCTGAGCCCGGCTTGCGGGTTCCCCTACAGCGTGATGTACAAATACCCCGACGCTTTCAGCGCCTTGATTTTCCGGCATTTCACCAGCCAGGCGGGGGACAAGGGCGCGATGCTCAGGACCACCTGCGTCTTGACCCAGATGGCAGGAAGCACGGCGACCAACGTGATGCCGGACACCGCGACAGCGGGATACAACCTGCGCCTTTTGCCGGGGGATGACCCGGAGGGCTGCCGGGAGCGGCTCAACAAGGTCGTGAATGACGAGCGGGTGAAGGTGGAGTTTGTGGCCGGGAACGCGCCAAGCCCGGTATCCAAGACCCAGGGCCTGGGCTATGACAACATTAAAAACGCGGTCAGCGCCGTCTGGCCGGAGGCGATCACCGCGCCCTCCCTGGTCCTGGGCGCGACGGACGCGTATTACTACAGCCTCCTGTGCGACAGGGTCTACCGCTTTTCACCGCTTTTGGTGGATGCGGAGGACTTAAAAGGCGTGCACGCCGCGAATGAAAGGGTGACTGTCAGGGCGCTGCACGACGCGGTGAAGTTTTACAAGGCGCTTTTGACGCAATAAACTTTTTATACTGAACTCCATCATAAATGCTTTGATGGACTGGCTCTTTTGCGCCTCCGCGTTGCCTCCTTCACTCAGCGTAGGACTGCGGCTACGCCTCGTTCTTTCGGCTTAGCGGAGCCATCAAAATCTCTCAGCCCATCTGTGCATTTACTCATTCGTTCAGTATAGGCTCAAAATGGCCTTCGGGTTTATTTGTTTCGGCGCTGTTTTGATGTGAAAAAGGCGTTTTGAAGCCCTATCGCGAAGATTTAACGAATAGATATTTTGAAAAGGACGGCTTATGAGCGTATATCTGCTGGAGACAGCGAACACGGACCCGACCCTGAACCTGGCGATTGAGGAAAGCTTGCTGTTAAAGAACCTGCCCGGCCCCGCGCTCTTCTTGTGGCAGAACGCGCACACGGTGGTGATCGGGCGCGCGCAAAACGCGTGGAAGGAGTGCAGGAGCGAGCTATTGACGCAGGAGGGCGGCACCCTGGTGCGCAGGTCCACAGGCGGCGGCGCGGTCTACCATGACCTTGGCAACCTGAACTTCTCCTTCGTGATGCCAAAGGCCGTGTACGACGTGACCCGTCAGCTGGATGTGATCCGGCAGGCTGTTTCTGAATTTGGCATCAAGACCCTGGCTTCCGGGCGCAACGACATTGTTTTATCCGATACCGGGGCCAAGTTCTCCGGCAATGCCTTTCGGCACGCGCAGGAGACCAGCCTGCACCACGGTACCATTTTGATGGACGTGGACATGACCCTTCTGGGCAGGTACCTGCAGCCCTCCAAGCTGAAATTGGAGGCGAAGGGCGTTGACAGCGTGCGCGCCAGGGTGGGCAACCTGAAGAACTACAACCCAGAGATCACCATTGAGGCGCTGAAGGACGCTTTGTTCAAGGCCTTTGTCAATGAATACGGCGAGGGCGAGCGCGTCGCCTGGCAGGCGCTCCTGGACGAAGCCCAGGTCAGGCAGTTTCAGGAGCGCTACCGCTCCTGGGAGTGGACCTACGGCAAGACCCCGCGCTTTGACCTGACCCTGGAAAACCGCTTTGCCTTCGGGATGGTGGAGGTGCAATTGACCCTCAAGGCCGGAAAGATCGAGAATGCCCGCTGTTTCTCAGACGCCAATGACCCGGAGTTTGCCGGCAAAGTCGAGCAGGCTTTATCCGGTGCGGAATTGACGCCCGGCGCTTTGCGCGCGCGGCTTTTGGACGGCGGCGAGGAGATGCGGGAGCTTGGCGAGTGGCTGGGACAGCAGGAGATATAAGAGGAATGGGGATGGAACGGGGACGGAGAAAAGAGGACGGGGTACCGTACTTTTCTTGAAAGAAAAGTACCAAAAGAACTTTAGAATGAATAATACTAAACTTAGGTGATTTATTTCCTATTGGATAATCGGGAATCCTGAATATAAATTGGAATTTGATGGAGGACACATCATGGAATTACGAAAAATCAATTTAAAGGATGCAAAAGAACAATGGGAATATACGACAGCCCTACCAGAGGATGAGAATGGTCTTACAAATCCGCATCATGGTGTTTCATTTGAAGAATACAGAGAGATTGTATTGCCCCAATTAATGTCTTACGAACATCCTGTTGATATGCCTGAATGGTTTGTTCCAGAAACATATTACTATTTGTGGGATGGAGATAAGCTAGTTGGCGAATTTCGTATTCGACATTATCTTACGGAAACTCTGGGAAATGGTGCTGGGCATATAGGGTACAGTGTTAAGAAAGATTTCAGAGGAAAAGGATACGGCACTGCGGGGCTAAAGCTTACAGTGGAAAAAGCAAAAGCAATTGTTTCGGAGAATGAAGTCTATTTACGCGTAAATAAAGATAATATCGCATCTCAAAAGGTTATGATAAATAATGGAGCGTATAAAGTAGGAGAAGATGAAGGGCATTACTTTATGAGAATACCTATAATGAGAAAGGGTAACAATTTTAGCTTATGAAGGAGATGTTTTAGCCTCCTTCAAAGGCTTACAAACAAGCTTTACATCAATATAAGAAGAGGGCAGGAATTTGTGACCGTACTTTTCTTGAAAGAAAAGTACCAAAAGAACTTTAGAATGGGTTTATTCTGAATATCTATTCGCGAAAAATTGCTGAATGGCAAACAATAAAGAGAACATGTTTTAAATATAGGTTTTTCTAAGGTGTTCGGGGACATCTTTTTTCCTAAAAAGATGTCCCCGGTCAGTTCAAATCTTATTGACAGCCTTTTCCGTATAAAACTATTTCGGATAATAAAATCAAGCTACCCTTGATTTTTGAGCGCTCTTTCGATAAGCAGCTTGCCCTTTTCGCGCAGGCAGGAAGGCAGGCTGTTGTTGGGCTGGCGATGCCATACCACGCATTCAGAGCAGCTGCCGTGGCGGACGCAGTCGGCGTCACAGGGGCAGGCGGGGTTGATGTCACGGCTCAAATCTACCTTGACAACCAGCTTGTGAACAGGGCCTTGTTGTCCCCCCACATGGCCGGCCACCATGTGGGCTTCGCCGGGGAAAAACGCCGCGAAATGCCCTGCTTTCAAGCGCAGGGGCAAGCCCCGGGGACCGCCCAGCAGTTTGCGGCCGTCCTGGCCTTCGGGCAGGCTTTCTCCTGCCTGCAGGTCTTGGGCGGGGCACACGTGAATGATTTCTTCGCCTTCCAGGCAGATCATCACATCCACGGTGTGGAAGTGCTCCTCAAACTTGCGCTGGTTATCTTCCCTGGTATCGTAGCTTTTATCGCGCACCTCATAGCCCTGGGCCCTCAGGGCTTCGGCCAGTTCCACGCCCCTTTTCTGGTGGGCGAACATGGCCTTGTCCAGCCCCGGCAGCGCGCTGCGGTAATTGTTCAGGCGATCTGTCGTATCCAGAATCACAGGTTTCCCTCCTTGTTTTTATGTAAAGCCTTTGTTTCTATGTACACATTGTATCATCCCATCCAAATTGTGATTTCTTGCGCATTTTAGGAAAACTTAAAAAGAATGGTTTTTCTAAGGGGTTCCGGGGACGTCTTTTTTCCTAAAAAGATGTCCCCGGTAAATTAATTCCCCTTATTCACCCCTGTAATCAGCCGATGTCTTCCTTCATCTTCTCCGCGTTGTCCATCATCCGCCCATAGGCGTCGTCCCAGGCCTGGGTGTGGTTGGGTTCATAGACCTGGGTCTCAACGCTCGCGCGGACGACCTCGCGCGCCTGGGACAGGTCACTGATCTCGCCCAGGGCGACAGCCTGCATGAGCGCGTTGCCCATGGCCGCGCCTTCAATGGGCCCGACGGTGGTGACAAGGCCGGTGCTGTCCGCGGCCATCTGGTTGAGCTGCAGGTTCTGGATACCGCCGCCTGTGATGTTGAGGGCGGAGAGGGGCTTGCCCTTCATCTCGCCCAGGCGCTCCACCGCCCAGCGGTACTTGAGCGCCAGGGACTCATAGCAGGCGCGGGCGAATTGTCCAATGGTTTCAGGCTGCGGCTGGCCTGTTTTTTGGCAGTAATCGCGTATTTTTTCCCGCATGTTCCCGGCCTTGTAGAAGGCGGGGTAGTCCGGGTCGATGATGGAGCGGAAGGGCTCCGCCTTGACGGCCTCCGCCTTGATGTATTCCCAGTCCAGCTTCTTTCC
This sequence comes from Bacillota bacterium, assembly GCA_030057655.1. Lineage (GTDB taxonomy): Bacteria > Bacillota > Clostridia > Christensenellales > Aristaeellaceae > UBA6115. Next base: position 14,286 of record JASGUQ010000043.1, on the reverse strand, counting down.
GGTTTCTTTTGTCCATTCCCGGCGGCATTCCTGCACCAGCCACAAGCCCATGATGTTTTTAAGCGGGCGGAAGCCGCCCTGAACGGTGCCCTCGTTTGAGAAACTGTTTTCATACACAAAATCGCTGAGCACGGGCGTATCGCTTTCAACGCCGAAGAGCGACCAGGTGCCGGAGGAGCAGAAGGCGAAGTCCCCGCGCCCCGGGATGGCGGCAACGGCGCTGGCCGTGTCATGCCCGCCCACCGCGGCGTAGGCGACGCGGGGCAGGCCCATCTCGCTTGCCAGGTCGGCTTTTAAACTGCCGCGGAGGGTGCCCGGTTTGTCCAGGGGCAGGAAGATCTTTTCCGGGATGTCCAGGGCGTTCAGAATTCTTTTGCTCCAGTTGCCAGTCTTCACATCCAGAAGCCCGGAGGTGGAGGCCATGGTGTACTCGCTCTTGATCTCGCCGGACAGCCCATAGCCCAGCAGGTCCGGGGTGAACAGCAGCGTCTCCGCCTGTTGAAGCGCCGGGTCATTTTCCAGCACGCGGCGGTAAAGCTGATAGACGGTGTTGAAATTGAGCGCGGCCAGGCCGGTGATGTCAAACAGCTCGCGCTTGGAGATCTTCTGCCAGGCGGCCAGCATCTCCTCATCCGTGCTGATGCGGTAGGCGCGGGGGTTTTCGATCAATTTGTGATCCTTGTCCAGAAGGCCGTAATCCACGCCCCAGGTGTCGATCCCAAAGCAGTCCGGGATCAAGCCTTCCTTCTTGGCGTTTACAAAGCAGGCCTTGAGGTTGCTCAGGATGTTTTCATAATCCCAGTAGCCCATCGCGCCCTGGGACACAAAATTGTTCTCAAAGTTGCCCACAGGGATCAGCTCGATCTTTTTTCCGTCAAACGCGCCGATGATGCCGCGCCCGTTGCTGGCGCCGATGTCAAAGGCCAAGAGGTTCAGAGTTTTCATAGCCGCCTCCGGTTTTTATTGTTTTTGTCCGGAATGTTTCACGTGAAACATTCCTGTTTTCACCGTTTCCGGTATATTGTTCTTGTCTTACTTTATCATAAGGATCGTTTGAATTCAAGAAAACAGCAGGTAGGCTCCGGGACTTGGAATGTTTCACGTGAAACATTCCAAACTTCAAAGACGCTATCCCATCAAAAGGCCGCCGTTCACGTTGATCTTGGCGCCTGTGATGTATCTGGCCTGGTCGGAGGCCAGAAAGGCTGTCAGGCCCGCGGCGTCACCGGCTTCTCCGATGTATCCGAGCGGTGTTTGTTTTAACCATTCCTTCCGCCGCGCTTCATCCGCGTAACCCAGCATATCCGTTTCAAGCCGCCCCGGAACCACCGCGTTGACAGTGACGCCGGAGGGGCCCAGTTCCTTTGCCAGGGAGTAGGTCATGCCCAGGATCGCGGCCTTGGAGGTTCCGTAGTGCAGGGCATGCGCGGTGCCGTTGAGCGCGGCCTGGGAGGAGAACAGGATGATCCGGCCGGAATTGCCGCTTTGCTTCAAAAAAGGGATCGAGGCCCGGCAAGCATAAAAGGCGCTGTTCACGTTGACCGCCATCACCCGCTGCCAGTCCGCGTCGCTGATGCTTTCAACTCCCTGGGACACAAAGATACCCGCGGTGTGCACCAGGATGTCAAGGCCGTTTAGGAAGGCCGCGGCTTTCTCGACAAGATGTTCCGCCTGCCCGGGGTCTGAAAGATCGGCCTGAAGCGGCAAAGCCTTTCTGCCCATTTTTGTGATGGATTCGGCTGTTTTGACCGCGCTATCACGGCTTTTCAGGTAACTGAAGGCGACGTCCGCGCCGCAGCGCGCGAACTCAAGGCAGATCTCCCGGCCAATGCCCTTGGAGCCGCCGCAGACCAATGCCCTCTTCCCGTTCAGATCAATCATCAGGGTCACCTCGTTCTGATTTTATATTAAGCAGTGCCCTCATTATACTATGTTCGATGAAATCATGCTATGCTAAGCAAGGTCAGCAAAAACAAGGAGGCAGATATGATCGACCTGCACATGCACACCCGCTTCAGCGATGACGGGGAGTTTACGCCGGAAAGCCTGGTGGAGCAATGCCATCAGGCCGGCGTTCAAATCATGGCCATCACGGACCACAACTGCGCCAAGGCGAATGAGATAGCGGCCCTTGAGGCTGAGAGGCGCAATATTTATTACGTGCCCGGGATTGAGGTGGACTGCAGCTTTGAAGGCGTTGATTTTCATATCCTGGGCTACGGGATTGATCATAAAAGCCCGGACTTCATCAGGATCGAGCAGGATCTGAAAGCGCAGGAGATGGAAACCTCGCTGATGAGGCTTCAAAAAACAAGAGAACTGGGCTTTGACATCCATGAGGACGAGCTGAGGGCAAAGGCGGAAGGCAGCCACTGGAACGAGACCTGGACTGCGGACATGTTTGCCGAGATTTTGCTGAGCAAAGAGGAATACAAAGACCACCCCATCCTTCTGCCGTACAGGGAGGGCGGCGCGCGCTCGGTAAACCCGCTTTTGAACTTCTATTGGGATCTGTATTCCCAGGGCAAGCCCTGCTATGTGCAGACAAACTTCCCGCAGGTCCAGGACGTGATCAGGATCATCCATCAAAACGGCGGCCTGGCTGTCCTGGCGCATCCGGACAACAACTTAAACGGCCGGGAGGAGATGCTGGACAGTCTTGTGTCCCTTGGGATCGACGGGCTGGAGGCCTACAGCAGCTATCATACCGATCAAACGGCGCAAACCTGGGCCGCTGCCGCGAAACGGCACAAGCTCCTTATCACCTGCGGCAGCGATTACCACGGAAAGATGAAGCCCGCGATCAAACTGATGGATTATGGCAGCCCGCCCGACCTTCAGAAAATGGCAGCGGTGTTTATCGAGCGGCTTGAGGCGGCAAAAAATTAGCCTTTTAAAACATATTCTGTATATAAACAGGCAATGACAGCCCGGGAAAGGCGCGCAATCATCAGAAAGGCCAGCAAAAACAGGGTTTTTCAAATGTCGCGAAAAAACATCAAAACTCCTTGCAAATGACACATTTTTGACACAGAAGCCCGCTATTCTAAAGACGCGGCAGGAAATGCCGACAAAAGAACTCAAGGAGTAAAGAAAATGAAAAAACTGTCCTTAGCCCTGGCCCTGATGCTTCTGCTGGCGCTGCCGGTATTTGGTTTGGCCGAATCCGAGACCCAGGAAGCTGCCCCTGAAACAAGCCAGACCCAGCAAGCCCCCGCCTATGGCCGCGGCCGCTTCAGGAAGGCTGCCCCCGAAACCGCCCCCCTTGGCCGGAACTTTTCCGACGCGGACAATGACGGCATCTGCGACAATTGCGAAGAAAACTTTGTGGATTTGAACAACGACGGCATCTGCGACAACTGCGCCCAGGCGTCAGGCGGAAGGATGGCGAGCCGCAACCGGCAGACCAAGGGCCGCGGCAACAAGGCCCAGCCCATCGGACGCGGTAACCGGGCCCAGGCTCCCGGCCGCGGCAGCCAGGCTCAGACCAATGGCCAGGGCGGATTGAACCGCAACCAGCCCACCAATCCAAACTTCGTGGATGAGAACAAAGACGGCGTGTGCGATAACTTCCAAAACAACACCCGGCGCCCCGGCAGGGGCGGAGCGCCCGGCCGCCGTCATGGGAAGTGACTCTGAACTCATTCGTTCAGTATAAGCTAACTGCCTGCCATTCTAGGCGAAGGCGCTTTCAAAGGCGCCTTTGTTCTGTTTTGAAAGCGCATTGTTGTGATATGATTCAAGCACAAGGAAAACCCCGGGAAGGAGGCCTTTATGGCAAACGTTTTGGTCGCTGACGACAACCGGCAGATCGCCTCGGTCATCATGGAATACCTCAGAAAAGAGGGGCACACCCCCCATTACGCGGCGGACGGCCAGGAGGCCCTCGCGATGTTCAGGCGCATTAACCCGGACGCGGTTTTATTGGATGTGATGATGCCCAAGCTGGACGGCTTTGCCGTGTGCAGGGAGATCAGGAGCGTGTCCGGCGTGCCCGTCATCATGGTGACCGCCAGGGGCGAGGATTTTGAGCGCATCATGGGCCTGGACATCGGCGCGGATGACTACATCGTCAAGCCCTTTTCCCCCAGCGAGCTGATGGCGAGGCTGCGCGCGGTGATGAGGAGGATGAGTCACAGCCTGAGCGGCAAAAAACTGCTCAGCATCGGGCAAATGCAGCTGGACATGGACAGCTATGAGGTGAAGGTCAGGGGAAACAGCGTCCTTTTGACCAAAAAAGAGGTGGAGATCCTCTACACCCTGGCCTCCTATCCCGGCAAGGTCTTTTCCAGGGACAACCTGCTCCAGAGCCTCTGGGGCTATGACTATGAGGGGGACACCCGCACGGTTGACACGCACATCAAGCGCCTGCGCGCGAAACTGGACGCGCACGAGCCCCTGGGTTTTGAGATCAAGACCATCTGGGGCGTGGGCTACAAACTGGAGGCCGCAGGCGATGAAGAATAAGATCGCCCTGAAGCTGCTGGCCTTTTTCGCCGCGGCGCTGCTCACCTTTTCCCTCATCATCGGCATCATGTTCCGCTCCCTGTTTACAGAAGCGGTTTTGAGCAACAAGAAGACGGAAATGCTGACAAAGGCGCAAAGCCTTTCAAAGACCCTGCAAGACATGCTGGAATCTCCCGGGCAGGGCGGCGGGCCCGGGATGGGCAATCAGGGCATGAACTACACCGCTTTTGTCCGCGCGATCAGCCAGGCAAACGAGAATATCTGGGTGCTGGATGAGAAGATGGCGTTTCTGTCAGGCGGCACTATGCGCGGGCGGAAATTGAGCTACGAAAACCTTCCCCCGGACGCGGACCAGCTGGTTTTAGCGGTTTTCAGGGGGGAAACGCCTTATTCCGAAGGCTTTTCGGAGCTGCTGGGCGCGCCCACCCTGACGGTGGGGGTGCCCATTTACGCGCAGGGGAGGGTGCGCGGCGCGCTGCTGCTGCATGACGCGGTCTCCGGCATCACGGAAGCGACAAGACAGGGGCAAAACATCCTTCTGCTCTCAGGTGCTGTGGCGCTGGTTCTAGCCGCTGTCCCTTCAGTGCTGCTGGCCTTCAGCTTCACAAAGCCCATCAGGCGCATCCAGGCCGTGGCAGGGCGCTTGAGCGAGGGGGATTATGAGGCCAGGACCGGGGTTGAGCAGGAGGACGAGATCGGCCAATTGGCGCAGTCTGTGGACGCGCTGGCCTGCGACCTGAAGGAGGCCCGGGATGAAAAAGAGCGGCAGGAGCAGCGGCGCAATGATTTTTTGGCCAGCATCTCCCATGAGCTTAGAACGCCGGTCACGGTGATCAAAACCTCCCTGGAGGCGCTGAAAGACGGGGTGGTGGCTGAGCCTGAGCAAGTCAGGGAATACCATGAGCAGATGCTCAGGGACGCCCGGGGGCTTCAAGTGCTGGTGAACGACCTGATGGAGCTGGCCAGGCTGCAAAACGCGGATTTCCCAATTGAAAAAAGCGAACTGATCCTGAACGACGTGCTGTCCGACGCGCTCAGAAGCGCGTCCAGGTTGGCAGAAAAAAAAGACATCAGGATCAAGAGGGAAGTTCTGGATAGACCCCTCCCCTTCACCGGGGACTACGCGAGGCTTCGGCAGATGCTTTTGATCGTGATGGACAACGCGGTCAAGTTCTCAAAGCCGGGCAGCGAAATCACAGTAAAGATGGACGAAAACAGCATCGAGGTCAGGGACCGCGGCAGCGGCATCAGCAAGGAGGAGTTAAAGCACCTGTTTGACCGCTTCCGCAAATCGCGGACGGAAGAAAACCGGGAGGGCAGCGGCCTGGGCCTGGCCATCGCGCGGGAGATCGCCAGCCGGCATGGCATCCGACTGCATGTTGAAAGCGCGGAGGGCGAAGGCACGGCCGTGCGGTTCATGCTGAAAAAATGAGGCGCTTATCAAACATCGCCCGGCCCTTTTATATGTTATAATCCTGGGCGGCACCCTGATTTCAGCTGCAACCCCATTTATGAAAGGAAATCATTAAGATAATGAAGCGTTTTCTGTCGGTTCTGTTGTTTATCAGCTTTCTGTTCTGCGCGGCGTCTTTGGCCGATGAGATCACAACTGAAGAGCTGCAGGCTTCCGCCGCCCGGCAATATCCGGATTGGCGGATCTGGAGGACGACAAGGTATCCTTCAAGAGAGTGGAATGGCGAACTGACCGACCATTGCAAAATCAGCCTGTTCCGTGTATCAGGCGATCAGCTTGAGCTGAAGGAACTTCACGCTTTGCTGAATCCCTTGAAAAAGGGCGGGGAGATCCCCTGGGAAGCAAGCGACTGGGCCAGGGTGCCGCTGACGGAGGACGCGGCCCAGCGCGTTTCCAGCCTGCCTTCTTCGAACTTGCCCGAATTCTGCCCCGGTTTTGTGTTTGACGAGTCCATCCTGCCGGGCAGCGCGGCCTTCCTGCTTGAACAGGACATGAAGTGGCAATGGCTCGCCGCTTATCCTGACAACCTGGTTGGCGTCGCGGCCGATTCCAAGGGACTTTATAGCCTGCGCATCGCCCGCTGGAACGGGTCTGAGTATGCTGAAACTGTTTTTTCGCCGCTTCAGCAGGCGGCTTTTGAGGTGAACGGAACCCACTCCTTTAACGACGCGCTTGAGCTGTTTGCAGACCCCGTCGAATTTTCCTTAAATCGCGATTCAAATGGCGTGTGGCAGCTTGAGATTATCAACAACGGCGATGAGGTCTTCCGCGTGGGGCAGCATGGCATCTTTGACATGACCTATGGGGGGAACGCCCAAAGCAACGCTGAGCGGCATTATGGGAAACCGCTTTTCCCCATGGTGCTTGAAGAGATGAACTTCTCAGAAATCCCGGCCACCATTGAGAAAACGCTCGCGCTTCTTGACGCTGAAAATTATGCCTGCACAAAAACGGACAAGGCCGGGCTTTATGACGCGCCTGAAGGAAATCAGCTTGCGGTCTGCTTTACGCGGGTAGCAGGGCCGATCAAGGAAACGCAAGGCGATTGGGTCTGCCTGGAAATTGGCGATGATGTGCATGGTATGACCGCGTGGCTTCACCGGGATGATCTGGCCTTTGGCAAGGAGATCGAGTCAGTGGCCTGCGGTTTCCCTTCCTATGATGAGATGGAGAACGAAAAAGAAAGCCTGAGCAAGGCCCTGCCCGAGTTAAGCGTCCCGCTGAAGGATTATTCCAACGCCGTCTGGCTGATCGGCCAGGCGCCGGACGGCAGATGGCTGGTGGAAGTGAACGAACAGCAGGTGCTTTTCGCTGAGGAGGACGCTTTTACTGGGGTCATGCCCCCGGAGCCTGAGGAGTGAAGCCTGATTCTTGCTGTGCCGGGGTCATGGTGGTATGATGAATGCAATCAAATGAAAAGAGGTTCTTCGTATGAAACATGAGATGAAACCGGTTGTCGCGGAGAAAGCGCCCGCCGCCCTTGGCCCCTATTCCGCCGCGATGTCCCTGGACAAGCTGCTCTTCCTCTCCGGTCAGACCCCGATCGACCCCAGGACCGGCGACCTGGTGGAAGGCGGCATTAAGGAACAGACCGCGCAGGTCATCAAAAACCTGGGCGCGGTGCTGGAGGCCGCCGGCTCCTCCTTTGACAAGGTCATCAAGACCACCTGCTTCCTGGCGGATATGTCCTATTTCGCGGATTTTAACGCGGTGTACGGCGAGCACTTTGTCAGCAAGCCCGCCCGCTCCACCGTAGCGGTGAAGGGCCTGCCCAAGAACGCGCTGGTAGAAATTGAACTGATCGCCTACAAGGACTGAAATGAACCCCTGACGAATGCGCCTCCATACAAGTGGGGCGCTTTTGTTTGTTCGGGGACGGCCAATGGGGTATAATTCTTTTACAAAACATCGCAAAGGAGCCCAAACATGCTGTTTGTCTGCTACCCCGCCTGCACCACCTGCGAGAAGGCCAGAACCTATATGAAGCACCACGGCCTTTCCTATCAGGAGCGGGACATCCGGACTGAGAACCCGAGCCTTGCCGAACTGACCGACTGGCACAAAAAAAGCGGGCTGCCGCTTAAACGCTTTTTCAACACCAGCGGCAACAAATACCGCGAACTGGGGCTGACCCAAAAACTGCCTGAGATGAGCGAAGACGAGCAGCTTGCCCTTCTGGCGACAGACGGCATGCTGGTGCGCCGCCCCATCCTGGTTGCCGGGGACACCGTCCTGGTGGGCTTCTCTGAAAAGGCCTGGGACGAAAAACTGAACAAATAAAAACATGGCCGGAGGGAAAATATGCCGCTGCAGATCATTCAGGGAGACCTGACAAAAATCAGGGCCGACGCCGTGGTCAACGCCGCCAACACCAGGCTGATGATGGGCGGCGGGGTTTGCGGCGCGCTGTTTACGGCGGCCGGCGCTGAAAAAATGCAAAAGGCCTGCGATGCCCTGGCCCCCATCAGGCCGGGGGAGGCCGTGATCACGCCCGGGTTTGACCTGCCGGCCAAATACGTCATCCACACAGCCGGCCCGATTTATGAGGGCGGAAACAAGGGCGAAAAGGAAACCCTGGAAAAATCCTATGCCAGCGCGCTGAAGCTGGCGGAAAACAAGGGCTTAAACAGCGTCGCCTTCCCCCTGATCTCCTCCGGCATCTACGGCTACCCCTATCAGGAGGCCCTGCATGTCGCCATGAGCGCCATCAGAAATTTCCTGTCCGGTCAGCATGGGGATGAGCTTCAGGTTTCCCTGGTGCTGTTTGACCGGGGAAGATGGGAGCCGGATCCGAGGCTGCGCCGTCAGGTCGAGTTCCTGGAAGAACAGCAGTTTCGGGCTTTAAGCGAGCGGGCAAGATACCCGGAGCCGGAACTTGATGTATATCTTGAGCGCATGGAGGAGCCTGATGCGGCGCCAGCACCCGCAAGGGGAAGGCCGGCCGCAAGCTCTTTCTTCCCCTCCCTGAGCCTGATTGACCGGCTCCGGAAACAGAACCGGGGTTTTTCTGAAAAGCTGTTTGAATTGATCGACGAGAAAGGGTTTACAGATGTAGAGGTGTACAAGCGCGCCAACATCGACCGGAAGCATTTTTCAAAGATCAAATCCAACAGGAACTACACCCCCGGCAAAATGACCGTCCTGGCCTTCGCCATCGCGCTGGAGCTGAATGTGGAGGAAACGGAAAACCTGCTGGCGCAGGCGGGCTACGCTCTCTCCCCCAGCTCCAAGACGGACATCATCATCTCCTACTACATTGAAAAGGAGCAGTATGACATCGACCAGATCAACCAGACGCTGTTTTATTACGATCAGGGCCTGCTGGGCGCGGTGTCATTCTGATGACCTCAATCCCCCAATTGCCGCAGATACTTTTTTGACACAAATTGTCGCCTCTTGGGCGACCAGAAGGGCTTTAAACCTTGATATCCTCTAATCATCAAATGATGAACGGAGGATTTTTTCATGAAAACCAACATCACCGAAATGGTCTTTATCCTGGACAAAAGCGGCTCCATGTCGGGGCTGGAAAACGACACCATCGGCGGCTTCAACGCGATGCTCAACAAGCAAAAGGAGCTGCCCGGGCAGTGCAGGCTGACCACCGTGCTGTTTAACAACAACTATCAATTGCTGCATGACCGCCTGGATCTGATGGCCGTGAATGAATTGACCGAAAAGGACTATTTTGTGGGGGGCAGCACCGCGCTGCTGGACGCGATGGGAAAAAGCATCCTGAAGGTGGACAGCGTGATGCAGGGCAGCGCGATGGAGTACAGGCCGGACAAGGTGCTGTTTGTCATCATCACCGACGGCATGGAAAACGCCAGCCGCCGCTTCACCCGGGAGCAGATCAGCCAGATGGTGACGCAGCGGCGGGAGATGGGCTGGGAGTTTATCTTCCTGGGCGCCAACATGGACGCCATAGCGGTTGCCCGCGATTACGGCATCCCCCAGGACAGGGCCCGCTCCTACGACTATAGCCCAAAGGGCGTCAGGGCCAATTACGCCGCGGCCAGCGACGTGATGCACAGCATCCGCTCAAGGGGCGTGGTGGATGAGGATTGGGACAAACACATCGTTGAGGATGACAAGAAGGGCAGGAAGCATTCCTGATTTGCCGCTTTCTTGACCGGATTTGCCCCGCGTGATAGGATGAGCCCATCAAAGGCAGGAAGGTCAGGATGAAGAAAAAGTACGCCTGTGAAACCATGCTGGTGCATGAGGAAGCGGTCAGCCAGGTATCTGAAACCATGCTCTCAGACAGCCTGTTTGAGGAAGCGGCCAATTTTTTCAAGGTCATGGGCGACAAGACCCGCTTCCGCATCCTCTATGCCCTGGACAAGCACGAGCTGTGCGTCTGCGACCTGGCAAGCCTGCTTGACATGAGCGTGTCCGCGGTCAGCCACCAGTTGGCCAGGCTCAGGAAGAACAAGCTGGTCAAAAGCCGCAGGGACGGAAAAAACATCTTCTACACGATCGCGGACGACCACATCCACATGATGCTCAAGGGCTGCGTGGAGCACGCTCAGGAAAACCTGCAATAAACAACAGGGATCCGCCCAGGTTTGGGACGGATCCTTTATATTTGGAGGGATCATGCTCATTTTACGCCTTACGCTGCGCTTCCGCGTTCCCTGGTCCAGGTCGCTCAAGGACAAACGGAGCGAGGCGCGCCGAATCCTAAGCAGGCTTAAAAACCAGTTCAATGTGTCCGTGGCAGAAAGCGGGGGTCAGGACAGCCTGACCCTGCTTGAGCTGAGCGTCGCCGCCCTGTGCTTTCATCCGGCCCAGGCGGACAGCGTGCAGCAATCGGTTCTGGACTTTGTGGAGAATCTCACGGAGGCGGAACTCTACGAGTACGAGAGCGACCTGCTATAATCCTGTACCGGACGCCATCACCAATCCATTGACGGGCCGGATTATTCGTTCAGCAAGGCCCGCAAGCATGCAGTATCCGGCCTTATTCAACCCGTTGACGCTCTGCGTTTTTTGTGTTAAATATGATTTGATTATTAATGTTTTTCGCTGATCCCTATAGCCCTGCATCATTTGGGTTACGAAACCCTTCCTAACGGGCCTTTTATACCGACCTTCAAAAAACAGGAGGAAGCTGAGATGAAAAGAATGTTTGCCGCGATGCTGGCCGCCCTGATGCTGGTCACCCTCCTTCTCCTCGCCTCCCCGCCTGCCCAAGCTGCTGGAGTCACTTTCACTGTCGCTTGTTCCGTTGACCATGCTTATGTCGATGAAACGGTTTTATGGGGAATGAACACCGTATCCGGAGGCAGCGGGATTTTTGAGTACTCTTTTGACATCTACAAAAACAATCAGCTTATTAGCGAAGGAGAGTTCTTTTTCACGTCATTCAGGTCTTATACGCTCACTTCACCCGGCAAGTACAAGGTAAGGGCATGGGTTTGGGACAGGGGTGAGGGCGGAGAAAATCGAAAGTACGATCAATATACCTCAGAAATCACTGTTGAGGCAAGTGTCAACAAGATCACCAAGGTGGAGCCTGTAGGCGCAACCAGCCTCAGGATCACCTGGAACACGGTGCCCGGCGCGACCAAATACCATCTGCACCGCAGCACCGATATGAAAAACTGGGAACTAATCAAAGAAACCACCGCCACCTCCTTTGCCAACACTTATCTGAAATCCGGCACACGGTATTTTTATCGTGTGGGTTATGTAAGGCCAGGAACCTTTGATAATATATACAGCCCTGCCGCCGCAGGCGTGCCCATGGCGAAAACCCGCATCACCAGCATCACCTCGCCCTCAGCCAGGCGGATCAGGATGACCTGGGCCAGGGCGGCGGGGGCCTCCGGCTATCAGGTGGCGATGGCGAGCAGGGCAAACGGCAGCTACAAGTCAGTTCGCATCGTGACCGGCGGCACCACGGCCATCTTCTCAGGCGTCAGGTCCGGCTCCACCCTGTATTTCAAGGTCAGGCCTTACAGAAGGGTCTATACCACCACCTGCTGGGGCCAATACAGCGCGTACAGGAGCATCAGGGTCAAGTGATCTGATACTGAACCCTTTCGTTCACCATGAACACCAACCGCAAAAGCCGCCCGGAATAAACTGGGCGGCTTTCTTTTTGGCTCGGACGGCAGCGCCGCAGCCTGAAATGCCTGCGGCGTTTTCAACTTGATTTATATACAAACGCGAAAACTATATACTTTTTTGCCCAAAAACGGGTATTCCAACAGGTTGATTTTTCGATTATCCTGAGGATGAACAGATATTCCCGCACATGATCCGATGCTGACATCCCCCGCCTGGAACAAAACCGGCCGGGGATACAAAGCGACAGCCGCGCTTGAAGAGCATGAGGGAGGATTTTCTGTTCTGATGGATACGAAAAGAACAGGAGGAAACCGAAATGAAAAGAATGCTTGCCGCAATGCTCACCGCCCTGATTCTGCTTACCTTCCTTCCCCTCGCCTCCCTGCCTGCCCGGGCTGCCGGGGTCACTTTCGATGTTCTTTGTTCCGTTGACACTGAGGAGCCAGCCTATGTCGGTGAAACAATTGTATGGCGGATTGATAATGTATCCGGGGGCAGCGGTCCTTATGAGTTCTCTTTAGAAGTCTGGAAGGACGGTCAGCCTTTTAGTGAAGGAGCGAAATTCCCATTTATGGATTATATGTTCACCTCGCCCGGCAAGTATAAAGTTTTGGCACGGGTGAAGGACATTGGCGATGGCGGAAAAGAATACTCTCAGTACAGCGAGGAAATCACCGTTAAAGCAAGTCTCAACAAGATTACCAAGGTGGAGCCATTGGGCGCAACCAGCCTCAGGATCACCTGGAACACGGTGCCCGGCGCGAAAGAGTACTATCTGCAACGAAGCACCGATATGAAAACCTGGGAATGGATCAAAACGACCCCCGGCACCTCCTTTACCAACACCTCTTTAAAATCCGGCACAAGATATTTTTACAAGGTACATTATTACAGGCCGGGTCTTAGCAGATGCGAGCCCAGCCCAACTGTTGCTGGCGTGCCCATGGCGAAGACCCGCATCACCAGCATCACCTCCCCCTCAGCCAGGCGGATCAGGATGACCTGGGCCAAGGCGGCCGGGGCCTCCGGCTACCAGGTGGCTATGGCGAGCAGGGCAAACGGCAATTACAAAACGGTTCGCATCGTCACCGGCGGCACCACCGCCATCTTCTCAGGCGTCAAGTCCGGCTCCACGCTGTTCTTTAAGGTCAGGCCTTACAGGCGGATCTATACCACCACCTACTGGGGCCAGTACAGCGGCTACAGGAGCATCAGGGTCAAGTGATCTGAAGACCAATCTTCAACAAAAAATAAAACACAGGAGGAAACCGAGATGAAAAGAACGCTTGCCGCTTTGATGGCCGCCCTGATGCTAATGACCTTCCTTCCCCTTGCCTCCCCGCCCGCCCGGGCTGCAGGGGTTACTTTCGATGTTCATTGTTCCTTTGACCCTGCTGAGCCAGCCTATGTCGGTGAAACGATTCAATGGTGGATCAGTAACGTATCCGGGGGCAGCGGGTTTTATGAGTGCTATTTAGAAGTCTGGAAGAACGGTGAGTTTTTTGAAGGGGTTTCTAGTTACGCCATGTATTATATGTTCGCCTCACCCGGCAAGTATAAGGTAAAGGCACGGGTTAAAGACCTGGGCGATGGCGGAAGAGAATACTCTCAGTTCAGCGATGAAATCACCGTTAAAGCAAGTCCCAACAGGATCACCAAGGTGGAGCCATTAGGCCCAACCAGCCTCAGGATCACCTGGAACAAGGTGCCCGGCACGAGAGAGTACTATCTTCTCCGCAGCACCGACATGAGAAACTGGGAAGATATCAAAACGACCACCGGCACCGCCTTTTCCAACACCTATTTGAAGGCCGGTACGAGGTATTTCTACAAGGTAAGCTATGAAAGAGATGGAGTTTTCAACTTTCCGGAGAGCCCCGTCGTCTCCGGCGTGCCCATGGCCAAGACCCGCATCACCAGCATCACCTCCCCCTCAGCCAGGCGGATCAGGATGACCTGGGCCAAGGCGGCGGGGGCCTCCGGCTACCAGGTGGCGATGGCAACAAGCCCAACCGGCAATTACAAGACGGTTCGCATCGTCACCGGCGGCACCACCGCCATCTTCTCCGGCGTCCGGTCCGGTTCCGCCCTGTTCTTTAAGGTTCGCCCCTACAGACGGGTCTATTCCACCACCTACTGGGGCCAATACAGCGCGTACAGGAGCGTCAGGGTCAAGTAAGATCGTTCCGACTTCAGCCGCCGGTCACAGGCCGGCGGTTTTTTTGGTTCAGACGGCAGCGCCGCAGCCTGAAATGCCTGCAGCGTTTTCA
>JASGUQ010000042.1 GCA_030057655.1 Bacillota bacterium | reverse complement strand
CGTCCTCCCGGGCTTAACGCTCCGGTACGGCTCCTTACCGCTCAAAGGCCTGCCTTTGAGCGAGAGGAGGGAACCCGCAGCGTACGCCTCCGCCAAGCTTGCGCGGCGGAAAGGGAGCGAAGGGATTCCCGACGAGGCTACGCCTCGTTCCTTCGGCTTAGCGGAGCCATCAAAATCTCTCAGCCCCTATGTGCATTTATTCGTTCGTTCAGTATGATAACGTTTTTGTGCCTTTGTCGCGAATGCTCCATTTGGCACTTGCGCGGACAGAAAACACATGATATAATATTCTGAGTTTCGGAGGATTCATGCAGAATGCATCTGAGCTCACCTGGCAGACGCTTCGTGAGCGGTACTTAATTGAAAACAAACCCCTCTCGCCTTTGCTTTCCATCAGGACAGGCGGGCCTGCCCGTTATTTTCTGGAGGTTCAGGACAGCGCTGTCGCGCTCAGGGCCTGGCAGCTGGCCCTTGAAAAGAACATCCCGGTTTTGTTTCTGGGCAGCGGAAGCAATCTTCTCTTGGCAGACGAGGGCTTTCCGGGCCTGGTCATTCATTTTGGCAGCGGGTATGCGGACATCGTTTTAAAAGAGAACCGCGTTTTTGCCCAGTGCGGCGTCACCATGAAGGCGCTCTCCTTCTTTGCTGCGGACCATGGCCTAAAAGGGCTGACGTTCGCTGCCGGCATCCCTGGCTCCCTGGGCGGCGCACTGCTCATGAACGCGGGCGCTTACGGCGGGGAAATGTCCCAGGTGGTGGAAGCGGTGGCGTGTGTTGACCAAAATGGACGCCATTTGACCCTCAGCCGGGAGGAGGCGCAATTGTCCTACCGCCACAGCCGCATGATGGATGAAAAGCTGCTCATTCTGGGCGCGACCCTGGTGTTTGAACCGGGCGACAAGGCGCAGCTTTATGAGGAGATGGCCGCCTACCAGACCATGCGGCGGGACAAGCAGCCTTTGACTTATCCTTCCGTCGGCTCCTTCTTCAAGCGTCCGCCCGGCCATTTTGCGGGCGCCCTCATTGAGCAGGCGGGCTTAAAAGGCCTGACCATCGGCGGAGCGCAGGTGTCTGAGAAGCACGCGGGTTTCCTGATCAACATCGGCGGCGCCACCACGCGGGATTTTCTGGATCTCAAAATGGAGGTGCAGCGCCGGGTCATGGAGCGTTTCGGCGTGCTCCTGGAGCCGGAGGTCCGCATCATCGGGGATGAGGGAAGATGAGCTTTAGCTCGCGGGTCAAGGCGGAACTGGCCGCGCTGCCCCTGGACAAGCGCTGCTGTGTCACCGCGGAATTGGGCGCGTTCATCCTGGGCGCTTCAGTGATGACCTTGAAAGGAGCGGGAAAGATCAGCCTCTCCTTTCGCACGGAGCGCGCGGTTGTCTTAAAGCGCGCCCTTAAATTGTTCAATGCCTCCGGCACAGCCTCGGCACGCCCCAGGCTGACGCTTCAGGAACGTTTGGCCGGACGGCGGGAGTACCACCTTGTCCTGCAGGACGCGGATTCTCACCGGCTGCTGCGCGATCAGGGCATGCTCAGGGCGGATGAGGACGGGGTGGAGCGCTTTGCCGCTCCCCAGCGCGTCATGCGGCGCAACTGCTGCCGCCGCTCGTATCTAAGGGGCGCCTTTCTGGCCTGCGGCTATATCGCGGATCCCAAGCGGCGCTATCAGGTGGAATGGGTGTACCATGACGCCACGCGCGCTTTGCGCTTAAAGCGCGTCCTTTCCCAGACCGGGCTGTCCGCTTCCCTGTCGGAGCGCCGCGGCAGCGCGCTTTTGTCCCTGACAGGCGGGGATCAGGTGTCCGAGCTTTTAAAGCTGATGGGCGCCTCGGTCAGCGTGTTTAACATGGAAAACCTGCGCGCGGAAAAAAGCCTCAGGGAGCGCGCCAACCGCGCGTTCAACTGTGACCAGGCCAACCTCTCCCGCCAGTTGTCGGCTTCAGGCCGCCAGATCGAGGCGCTGGAGAAGCTGTCCCGGCTCAAAGGGCTCAGTTCTCTGCCGCAGAATTTAGAGCAGCTGGCCAGGCTGCGCCTCAGCCGCCAGGACGCCAAACTGGCGGAGCTGGGGGAGTGCTTAAATCCTCCGCTCACCAAATCCGGGGTCGCCCACCAGATGCGGAAGCTGATGGCTTTGGCGGATGAGCTGGACGACCCGGATCATGCCTGATTTTTGTGGAAATTCAGACATGGCGCAGGCATTGATTGCAGTCCTTCGTTGTATGAGTAAGTGTTCAAACAATCACGCTTGTGTGATGTGACCGTGGCTAATGCCCGTCAAAGATCCCTGCGATGAAAGCGACCGCCGTTTCTGGCAGACCCGGAAAGGAAAGAAAATGATCAGTCGTAAAATTGTTATCGGCGGACAATTCCCCTTCACCGCCAGGCGCGCGCAAAAACTGGTGGCCCTGGCCAACAGCTTTGCTTCCAGCATCATCCTGCAGGACAGCAGGGGCACCTTCAACGGCAAGTCCCTGCTAGGCATCCTCTCCCTTGGCAAGTTGACCGGCCGGGAACTGGTCCTTTTGGCGGAAGGGCGGGATGAGGAACGCGCTGTGGAGGCGCTGGCCGCGGAGTTTGAGGCGGAAAACGAGTCCGCCCCTGCCTGAATCCGCCAAAAACCTTGAAAATCCTTGGTTTTGGTTGACTTCATTTAACAATTCTGTTATAAATGAGGTAGATTCCGGGGGAGTCCACCTGCGCATTGCGCGAAAGGATGGTCATGATGTCAAACACACCCAAAAAAGATCCGTTTCGCAGGCTGCTGATATGGACAGCCGCGCTTTTGGTTCTGGCGGCCTTGTTTGCCACCGGCTTTGTTTTGATGGACAAGTATCAGCAGGGCGAGCGCGCCAGGGCTGTGCAGCGCATCAACGAGGAAAACCAGATCATCATTGAGGAAAACATGAAGCTCCGGGCCGAGCAGCAGGCCAAGCTGCAGACCGGCGAAGCCAAGGTCTGGCCGGAAGCCAAGGCCGAGGGCTGGGACGTTCTTGATGTCAGCGAATTCCCGCTGGAGCCCGGCCGCGAGCAGGCGGTCACCCGCGCGGAGCTGTTAAAGGGCGGCCTTCTTCTGGTCAACCGCTGGCATCCCATGCCCAGCGACTTCACCCTGGTGGAGGCGGACATCAAGTCCGTCGGCACGGCCACGTCCTACCGTGTCCCGGTGGCGGACGCCAATGTCCTCCTGATGGACACGGCCATCACGCCGCTGGACGCCATGATCGCGGCTGCCAAGGCCGCGGGCTTTGAATACTACATTGCCAGGGAAGGTTATCGCGACGCGGCCACCCAATTGGGTTACTGGGAAAAAGAGGTCGCCAGATACACAGCGCGCTACTCCGGCGACGCCCTCACAGAAAAGGCCCGCGAGCAGGTGGCTTATCCCGGCACCAGCGATTACCACACCGCCCTGTCCGTCAACATGGACGTCTACAACCGCAACGATTCCGTGCTCAACAAAATGCCTTTCCAGGAGTCTGACCAGGCCAAATGGCTCAATGAGCACGCCTGGGAGTACGGCTTTGTCTTCCGCTTCCCCGTCCAGAACTATCCGGACAGCCAGACCATCGACAAGTCTTACAAGACCGGCATCGACCTGAAGATCAACGCCTACCGCTATGTGGGCAAGCCGCACGCGGCCGTCATGCACGCCATGAACTTCTGCCTGGAGGAATACATCGAGTACCTGATCGCCCATCCCCACATCGCGGTCTATCAGGACGGCATTTTGAAGTATGAGATCTACCGTGTCCCCGGCGGCAACACCGACACCACCATCCAGCTTCCCAACAACGCCAGGGAATACCTGGCCTCCACCGACAACATGGGCAGCATCGTGGTCGCGGCGATTTATTGATACCGAAACAGAATCTAATCACCCCGCGAAAGCGGGGTTTTTTCTTGGTTTGACAAGTCCCCGCATGGGTTTTATAATCTTTTTTTGCAGGCGAAAAGCCGATAAACAAGGGGGAAGAATGGACGACAGGCTCAAGGAAATAGCAAGGCGGCGCACCTTTGCCATCATCAGCCACCCGGACGCGGGCAAGACCACGCTGACGGAGAAGCTGCTGCTGTACGGCGGAGCCATCCGTCAGGCCGGCTCTGTCAAAGCGCGCAAGGCCGCGGCCCACGCCACCTCCGACTGGATGGAGATTGAGAAGCAGCGCGGCATTTCCGTCACCTCCTCCGCCATGCAGTTCTCCTTTGACGGCTATCACATCAACATCCTGGACACTCCCGGACACCAGGATTTCTCGGAGGACACCTACCGCGTCCTGGTCGCGGCGGACAGCGCGGTCATGCTGCTGGACGCCTCCCGCGGCGTTGAGGAGCAGACCCGGAAATTGTTCAAGGTCTGCCGCATGCGCGGCATCCCCATCTTCACCTTTGTCAACAAAATGGACCGCGCGGCCAAGGACCCCTTTGCCCTGATGGAGGAACTGGAGCAGGTCCTGGGCATCCGCTCCTGTCCTGTCAACTGGCCCATCGGCGTTGACGGCGATTTTCAGGGCGTCTATCACCGGGATACCAAAACGGTGGAGCTGTATTTCTCCGGCGACCACGGCAAGACCAAGGCCAGCAAGACCGAGGTGGAGCTGGCTGACCCCGCCTTGTCCGGGATGCTGGAAGCTCATTACATCAAGCGTTTAAAGGAAGAGGTGGAGCTGCTGGACGAGGCGGGCGACCCCTTTGACCTGGACGCCATCCGCAGGGGTGAGCTGACGCCCATGTTCTTTGGCTCCGCCATCACCAACTTTGGCGTGGAGCCCTTCTTAAACCGCTTCCTTCGCTACACCCTGCCGCCCACGCCCAGGGAGAGCGACCAGGGCCTGATCGAGCCGGAAAACCCGGATTTTACCGGCTTTGTCTTTAAGATCCAGGCCAACATGAACCCCGCCCACCGCGACCGCCTGGCCTTTGTGCGCGTGGTGTCCGGCGTTTTCCGCCGTGACATGAACGCCTGGCACTCCTCCCAGAACAAGATGATCCAGCTGAAAGCGCCCCAGCAGTTCATGGCGGATGAGCGCGCGATGGTGGAGACCGCCTACCCGGGCGACATCATCGGCCTGTTTGACCCGGGCATCTACCGGCTTGGCGACACCCTCTCCCAGAAGCCTGGCCTGCGCTTCGCGCGCATCCCCGTGTTCGCGCCGGAGCATTTTGCCCGCGTCCGCCCCTTTGACAGCATGAAGCGCAAGCAGTTTTTAAAGGGCATCACCCAGTTGAGCAACGAGGGCGCCATCCAGACCTTCACCAGGGACGAGATCGGGCTGGAGCAGAGCATCGTGGGCGTGGTCGGCGTGCTGCAGTTTGACGTTCTGGCCTACCGGCTTAAGAACGAGTACGGGGCTGAACTGGTCATGGACACCCTGCCCTGGCGCTATGTGCGCTGGGTCACGGATACGCCCAAACCCGTTGAGGAACTGTCCCTGACCTCCACCAGCGTGCGCGGCCTGGACGCCCAGAACAACCCCGTCCTCTTTTTTGAAAACGAGTGGTCCATCCGCCTGGCCCTGGAAAAGAACCCCGGCCTGAAACTGGACGAGATCGAGCCGATGGAGGAGTTTATTGTATAAGCTTTTGCTTTTAGACAAGACGGAGGCCAAATAAACCGGGCCAAATAAACCGAAGTTTAATTAAACTTGACAAAATTCCTGGCGTTTTGTTAAAATCAATATGTTCGGCTTGACCTAAGTTTTACTTGGGGATTGCTGTTTAGATAAACAGGAAGCTGTCTTCGCGAATTTTGGTTTTCGCTTTGAGCATACAGATTGTAAAGCGTCTGATGATTTGCTGCTTGTCATCGTTCAGCGACAGAGCCGAGGGGTTTTTATCCCGCGGCTCTTTTACTTTGAGCCAAACATGAAATTTTATTGACGTATGAGAGTACAGCAAGAAGGAGGGGACCATGCCGACCATTGTCTGGGTCCTGCTGGTGCTTCTGGGGATGGCCCTGGGCGCCTTTATGGGCTTTGGCTACTTCAAAAACACCCTGGAAAAAAAGATCGGGCGCGCCGACAAATACGCCAAAGAGCTTCTGGATGACGCGACCCGCAAAGCAGAAGAAAAGAAAAAAGAAACCATCCTTGAAGCCAAGGAAGAGGTGCTCCGCTTAAAAGGCGAGCTGGACCGCGAGATCAACGACCGCCGCGCCGAGCAGCAGCGCGCGGAGCGCCGTGTCGCCCAGCGCGAGGAGACCATGGACAAAAAGCTGGACAACCTGGAAAAGCGCGAGGAACGCCTCAACCAGAAGTCCGAGGAGATCACCCGCTGCCTTAACGAAGCCGAAGCCTTGAAGGAAAAGCAGTCCACTGAGCTGGAGCGCATCGCCGGGATGACGGCCGATGAAGCGATGCAGTCCATCATCGCCCGCGTGGAGCGGGACGCCTACCACGATGCCGCCGCCATGGTGCGGGACATCGAGCAAAACGCCAAGGACGAGGGCCTGAAAAAGGCGCGCAACATCATCGCGCTGGCCATCCAGAAATGCGCCTCCGACCATGTAGCGGAGACCACCGTTTCCGTCATCACCCTGCCCAATGACGACATGAAGGGCCGCATCATCGGCCGCGAGGGCCGCAACATCCGCGCCCTGGAGCAGGCCACCGGCGTTGACCTGCTCATTGACGACACGCCAGAGGCGGTCACCATCTCCGCCTTTGACCCTGTCCGGCGTGAGATCGCCCGCATCGCGATAGAGCGACTGCTGCAGGATGGCCGCATCCACCCCGCCCGCATCGAGGAAATGGTGGAAAAGGCCAAGAAAGAGATCGACGATCAGATCAAGGAAGCCGGCGAGCAGGCCGTGTTTGAGACCAACCTGCACGGCATCCACCCGGAGATCGTGAAGGTCCTGGGCCGCATGAAATACCGCACCAGCTACGGCCAGAATGTGCTGAAGCACTCCATCGAGGTCGCCCATCTGACCGGCCTCATGGCCGCCGAGCTGGGGGAGGATCCCCAGGTTGCCAAGCGCGCCGGCCTTCTGCATGACCTGGGAAAGGCCCTGGACCGCGAGCAGGAGGGCACCCACACCCAATTGGGCGCGGACCTGGCCCGCAAGTACAAGGAGCATCCGGAGGTCATCCATGCCATCCTCTCCCACCACAACGACGTGGAGCCGCAGAGCATCATCGCCGTGCTGGTTCAGGCTGCCGACGCGATTTCCGCCGCCCGTCCGGGCGCCAGGCGCGAAATGCTGGAGAACTATATCAAGCGCCTTACCAAGCTGGAAGAGATCGCCAACTCCTTTCCCGGGGTTGAAAAATGCTACGCCCTGCAGTCAGGCCGCGAGGTGCGCATCATGGTCAAGCCCGAGGACGTCAATGATGACGGCATCCGCATCATCGCCAAGGACATCGCCAAGCGCATCGAGAACGAGATGGAGTTCCCCGGGCAGATCCGCGTCAATGTCATCCGCGAGACCCGCAGCGTAGAGTACGCGAAGTAAATTTTGTTTTCCTGATATTTCCGCAGGAGAATGCCTTGCGCGGGCGTATCAAAACATGTATTCTGAATTCGTCGACCTGACTGATACACATGAACACAATCAACCTTCACCGGGCCGCGCAGCGGCCCGTTTTTAAAGCAGGGGGCTTAAAATGAACCAACTCATCACCAATTACAAGGTCCTGTCCTCGGATTGCGACCGCTATGGCTTCTGGAAGATGAACCGCATCCTGGTTTTGATGCAGGAATTGGCCGGGGAGCACTCAAACCTTCTGGGCTGCAGCTTTGAGGAGACCTACAGCAGGGGCGCGGTCTGGGTGGTGACCCGCAACGAGTTTCAGGTGGACCGCTATCCAAAGATCGGGCAGACGGTTGTGGGTAAGACCTACCCCGGGCGCGCCCGGCGGGGCATCTATCCGCGCTATTATCTCATCGAGGATGAACAGGGCCGCCCCCTGGTGCGCGGCAGCAGTTTCTGGGTGCTGGCGGATATCAAAACCCGGCAGATGATGGACATCAAGGAGATCGCTGACAACATGCCGGATACCTCAGCCCTGGCCCAGCCTTTCCCCAACCCCGGCGCCGTGCAGGAGTTGACCTCCGGGTTCAGCCGGAGCGCCACCTGGCAGCCGCTGTACACGGACTTGGACCGAAACGGCCATGTCAACAACACCCGCCCCGCGGACTGGGGGCTGTGCTTCTTAAACGAAGCCGCGGACTTAAGCCGCCACCCCGTCCGCAGCCTGACCGCCTCCTACCACCACGAGATGCTGGAGGGCGACACGGTCGGGATGCACTTCTTCTATGAGGACAAGGCCTTCAGCCTGCGCTGCGACGTGGGGGAGGAGACCGCGATGCGCCTGGGGGGAGTCTTGGCTAAACACCCGCTTGCTCCCGGGGAAGAGATCAAAGAGTAACACAAAAGCGCCTTGGAAAACCAGGGCGCTTTTGCTTGTGATTGCTTCGTCTATTGCGACTGCGGCAGGCTGGTTCTGGCCGCGATGTTCTTCATGGTTTTGATCATGCCCTGGCTGATCTTGCCTTTCGCGGCCAGGCGCAGCTCCACCTGCATCCCGCCCTGGTTGGCAAGGGCGATCAGCGCGCGCCCGGAATCCCCGTAGATTAGCAGGAAGCTGGCCTGGGCTGATTGGTACAGCTCATATTTGCTGCCGCCGTAGCGCCCCGCGAACTCCTTTAATTGAGCTTCATCCATGCCGCCAAAGGCCTGCGCGCTCCTGTTTTTCAGGCACAGCTTGATGGTGAAGTTCCCCGCGATGTCGTTCGCCAGCGCGTGCAAGCCCGCGGCTTTCAGCTCCCGGGTCACCTCGTCCGCAGTCTTGCCGTACAGGGCAAGGACGGGGTCGTTGTCGTCCATATTGAGGGAGAGCACGTCCACATTGGCCGGGAAGTCGATGGAGACCCCCTGATCCGGAAAATAAACGGAGCTGGCCAGGGCAAAAAGAGGGGTGATTGCCACAAAAAGACAAACTGCCGCGCAAATCAGGCTTTTTCTCATCCTGCTCCCTCCTTCCTTTCTGTTCTCATCCTATCACGCCTGTCAAGCCTGTGAAAGCTCGTCCTCCGCCCTTTTCATCATGTCCGCCACCTTGTCGCAGAAGCGGTCAAAATCCGGGTCCGGGGTCTGCTTTTCAGGTGTTTTCAGTATATAGTCAAGCGACAGCCGAAGCCCCTGGTCAAAGCGTGTTTTGGCCGCGAAACCGGGCACCAGGCGTTTGATCTTGCTGTTGTCAAACACCGCGCAGTTGGCCTTGTCGCCCAGCAGGCTGCCGGCATAGTCATACTGGGGCGCCTGGGCCAGCAGGGTGGAAGGCACATAGCAGGGGATGAAGGGGCGGTCAAGCGCTTCCGACAGCAGGCGGTGGATCTGGTTCCAGGTCAGCGCCTCGTCCGAGGTGATGTGAACCGCCTCCCCGATCGCGTGGTCATTGCCCATCAGGCCGATGAAGGCGTCTGCGAAATCCTCCGCCCAGGTCACAGTCCACAGGCTGGTGCCGTCCCCGGGGATCAAAACCGGTTTGTTGTTCATCACGCGCTCAATGATCTGCCAGGGGCCCTTGCCGCCATGCACGGACAGGGGCAGGCTGCCCACGCCATAGGTGTGGCTGGGGCGCACAATGGTCATCGGAAAATTGTCCATGTCACGCGCGAAGTTCAGCACGCCCTCGCACTTGGCCTTGTCCCTGGAATACTGCCAGTAGGGGTTGTAAAGCGGCGTGGACTCGGTGATGATGGCGTTACGCGCGGGCTTTGAATAGGCGGAAGCGGAGGAGATAAAGATGTACTGCCTGGTTTTCCCGGTAAACAGGCTGATGTCCCGCAGCACCTGATCCGGCGTATAGGCCACAAACTGCGCCACCACGTCAAAAAACCGGCCTTCCAGCGCCTCTTCCGCCGCCTTCGCGTCATTGATGTCGCAGATCAGGGTCTTCGCGCCTGGAACCAGGTCGTTTCTGCTCCCCCGGTTCATCAGGGTCACGTCCCACCCCAAAGCAACCAGCTTTCTGCTGATGGGCAGGCTGATGGTGCCCGTTCCGCCGATCAATAAAGCTTTCATAAGTATATCCTTTCCTGTTGTCTTGCCTTGATTGTACTTGAACGCGCGTTTTCAGGCAAGCATAGCCCGAAACCAGCAAAAGTTGGCAACCAGATTTGACAGGTCAATCGGCTCACAGTTATAATCATAAAGCAATGTTTCAAGTACCGGCACGGTACAAAAAAGGAGTTCAGCTTGCCCCCAGAAAACGGTTTTGAAGCGCTTGACGTATCCAAAGAGGTGCTCAGGGCGCTCAATCAAATGGAGATCCACACCCCCACCCAGATCCAGTCAGAAACCATTCCGCCCATGATGGCGGGTCATGATATCATCGGCATCGCGCCCACCGGCACCGGCAAGACGCTGGCCTTTGGCATCCCGATGCTGGAATACATCAGCCTGACGGAGACCCGCGTGCAGGAGCTGGTCCTGGCGCCCACGCGCGAGCTGGCCATGCAGATCGTGGCGGAGTTGACCGCTTTGGCCCGCTTCATCCCCCAGATCAGGATCGCGGCGCTCTATGGCGGCCAGCCCATGTCCAGGCAGATCAACCAGCTAAAGCGCAAGCCGCAGATCGTGGTGGCCACCCCGGGCCGGCTGCTGGACATGCACAACCGCGGCCATGTCAGGCTGGACCAGGTGCACACCATGGTCATTGACGAGGCGGATGAGATGCTCAAGATGGGCTTTGTGAAGGATGTCACCAAAATTATCGAGCTGGTTCCCCCGGCGCGGCAGCTGGTCATGTTCTCCGCCACCACCAACCGCGACGTTTTGACCATCTCCTGGAAATACCAGCAAAGCCCGGTTGAGATCACGGTTGAAGCCACCAGGGAAAACCGCCCGAAGATCAGCCAGTACACCATGGTGGTGCCCCGTGAGATGAAGATGGGCGCGCTGCAGTACCTCCTGGATTCGGACGAGTATGACCGCGTGATGGTCTTTGTCAACACCAAGTTCATGACCCAGCGCGTGGCCGACCGCCTGGCGAAGCAGGGCTATCAGGCCCAGGCCCTCCACGGCGACATCCGTCAGTCCCAGCGCACCCGCATCATGAACGATTTTAAGCGGGGCAAGTTCCCCATCCTGGTGTCCACCGATGTGGCCGCCCGCGGCATTGACGTGGACGATGTGGAGGCCGTCATCAACTACGACCTGCCCAATGAGAACGAGTACTACCTGCACCGCATTGGCCGCACCGGCCGCGCGCGCAAGCACGGCGTCTCCTTCACCATGATGACCTTCCAGGAGTCCGTCCGCATGGACGAGATCATGAAGTACATGGACACCCGCCCCACGCCCCTCCACTTTGATGAGAACAAGGTGTTGAGGACGGAGGATGACGAGGCTTTCTTCAAAACCATTTGATTTACGGATAAGGTCAAACAAAAAACAAAGATTTAACTGGAAACAGGACAGACAGCCGCCATACAGCTCCTTTTCTCTTTTAGGGGGACGTCTCCTTTTCTCTTTTAGGGGGACGCCTCCTTTTCTCTTTTATGGGGACGCCTCCTTTTCTCTTTTAGGGGGACGCCTCCTTTTCTCTTTTAGGGGGACGCCTCCTTTTCTCTTTTAGGAGGACCTCTCCTTTTCTTTGAAAGAAAAGGAGCAAAAGAACAATATTTATTACTAATTCAATTTTGAATGCATGTAACACATGAATGCTGATGTAACATAGATTGAAATAAGTACAACAATTCTAAAGTTTTCAGCGGGGTCGGGGGTGCGTTTTTACAAATGCGCACCCCGCCGTTCCCCGTCTTTCAATGTTTCTTGTTTACATCAATATAACTCACTGATCGCGGGTAACCCCAAACAGCGAAGATTTGCCCTGAAACAGGGCAGACAGCAAGGCCAGGCCTCGCGATCCTGTTGCCGGGTCATTGACAGGGGAAGTGAAAAGCGTATACTTCAAGAAAAGGATTCAAAAAGGGAGGCCATATGAACAGCAGGAATTTGGTATCATATCTAACCGCATTAACGTTGCTTTTTTCGCTGTGCGCTCAGAGCTTGGCGAAAGGGGAATCCAATCAAGAATATGAGTTTATGCCGATCAACACCATTTTTCAAGCAACAGATCAGGAAAAAGATAGACAAGTACATCTTGCAAATTTATATTTTTTAGAAATTAATTTTAACAGCGAAACTTTTGTTGTTCCAGCATCGAGGGAAGATTTAATGGTTGTATTAGAAGCAAAAACAGAATCTGATAAAAACTTAATTAAACTAGGATATATGATTTTATTTAGTCAATTATTAGAAATAGAATATGTTCCAAAGTATATTAGCAGTGATATTACAAGTTTTCAAAGGTATTTAGAATTAGTTTCAAAAGAAGATATAATGATTACTGGTGTAATAAGGGATAAAAATACAGTAAATAAAAAATATTTTGAAAAAATGTATAAAAAAGGAAATACTAAAGGTAATAATATATATATACTTCCAATGAATTTTTGGAATCTTATAGAGAAATTTAATCAAGAAAACCCTGATGATATAATAGATATGAATTTTGATGAAATAGAAGACTTACCTTTAGGAGAAATTCTTGATATATATAAGAAGATGGTACCAGAAGAGAAATGGCCCATAAGATATAAAAAGAGCAAAGATTTAAAATTAATTCAAAATATAAACCCAACTTTTCCAAAATTAAAGTATGAAATGTACGATTCTAACTTTGGAAATCTAAGTTTTGGGAGTTTAACTGATCAAAGCGGCAATCTAAAATTCGTAATTGCAACTTATAGTAAAAGTGGGAACAATTATGAATTTAGGGATATTTTTACAAGCGAATTAATAAGGGATAAAAACGGTGAAAATAAAAAATATTTCAAAAATCAAGGCTTTAACACAAAAAAAATGCTTTTTACTGGATTTAAAAAAGTTTCTGAAAATCCTTTAAAATATTTCTTAGAGTATCCATTTTTAAAACGTTTAGTGCCTTATTTTGAGGATATAAAAAGTGCTGAAGAATTTGTTGAAGCGTATTTTACTTTACCTTTGGAATATCAAATGGATTACAGTTATTTTGACTTTTCTAAAAGCCCGAACGTTGACCCGGCCTGGCTGGCCGGCAGGCCGACCCCCGCGCCCTATGCGGAGCTTACCATAGGCAGCCGGGGGCAGGAGGTGCTGGACATGAAGCGGCGCTTCTTTGAACTGGGCTATTACCGCACGGACAAGTACAACGACAGCTTCACCAAGAGCACCGCGGACACCGTGCGCCAGTTTGAAAAGAACAACGGCCTGCCTGTGGACGGCGTCGCCGACCCCGCGATGCTCGCCCTGCTCTTTTCTCCGAAAGCGGTGGGCAAGTAGGGCGCTTTTAGGAGGACGTCTCCTTTTCTTTGAAAGAAAAGGAGCAAAAGAACAATATTTATTACCAATTCAATTTTGAATGCATGTAACACATGAATGCTGATGTAGCAAAGATTGGAATAATACCGAACGAATGAATAAATGCACCGATGGGCTGAGGGATTTTGATGGCTCCGCTAAGCCGAAAGAACGAGGCGTAGTCTCTGCCTACGCTGAGTGAATGAGGCAACGCGGAGGCGCAAAAGAACCAGTTCATCAAAGCATTTATGATTGAGTTCGGTATAAGCACAACAATTCCAAAGTTTTCAGAGGGGTCCGGGGGGCGCGTTTTTTAAAACGCGCCCCCGCGGTACCCCAAAAGGTTACCCACATAAAAAAAAACCAAAAACAGAACATAAAAATTTAAAAAAAATTTTAAAACACCTCAAGATAAGTAT
>JASGUQ010000041.1 GCA_030057655.1 Bacillota bacterium | reverse complement strand
GCTCAAATGAATCAACTGTCGTTTTTTGCGCTTCTCTTCTCTGTATCGTTTTCAAGGTCCGCGCACCCCCGTTTGGGGTGCCTGAACAATATACCACACCTCACATAACCAAGTCAAGCGCTTTTTTGGAATATTTTTTCATCCTCACAGATCTTCATAAAGTCTAAAAATTCTTTATGAATGCTCATGAAAATGAAACCAAATATGCTTATATTCCCCTGAGATCTCCCTTTTGGATGGCGGCTTTGAAGCAAAGATAAGTCATGGCGGTGTCATATCGCGCGTCATGAAGACCCACTTCATCCGTTTGAAACCATTCCATTGTTTTTTGCGTGACCAACTCCGGCTTGACCTCGTAATACTCCGCCAATTCGGATAATTTAGGAGGCTTTGGGCGTCCGGTAACAACCTTGCGCGCCATGTTCATGATGCCAGATGCATAGTTCATGGTGCAGAACGCAGGAACCTTTTTCAGTTTAAGACCGGCTCTTTCCATTTCGACGCGCAGGTAGTTCACATCAGCGTTCACATTGTGGCCAACCCAGAGACGCGCGTTGTTAAAATCAGGAAGGAAGGTATGGGCGATGTCCTCAAAGTAGGTTTTGCCGGACAGCTCATCCAGTTTTTCCATGCTGAAGCCATGCACCTCAAAAGCGCCCGGCGACATATCATCCACTGAAAAGAAATAATTGTGTCCGGTGACATGATCATCTCCTTCTATTAAATAGGACAACTGACAGATCTGCCCGGGGGACAGGTCGGTGGCCTCAGTATCGAATACCAAAATGTTATGCGCCATCATCCCAGCCCTTCAACCTTCTCTATGTTTTGTTTGCTGCCGAGAATAAGGAGGTTGTCCCCCTTATCAAACCTGGCGTCTGCATTCAAATTCATCAAAATATCCTCCCCTCTGTAAATGGCCAGAATGGATACATGATAGCGGTTTCTGATGTCCAGTTCCTTGAGGCTGCGACCTTTCCAGGAGTCCGGGCAAGTGATGTAAGCGATCAGATAATCGCCCTTTAAATTGATCAGATCCAGCACATGCGGGCTGACCAGGGACAGCGCGACCCGTTCGCCCATGTCCCGCTCCGGGAAAATAACACGGTTTACGCCCAGCTTCATTAAAACCTTGGCGTGCATGGCGTCTGAAGCCTTGGCGATGATGTAGGGCGCGCCTTCCTGCTGGCACATCAGGGTAGTCAGGATGGAATGATGAAAATTATCCCCGATGGCCACGATGGCAGCGTCAAAATTGCGAATACCCAAGGAGCGGACGGCTTCCTCGTCGCTTGAGGATGCTTGAACTGCAGTAGTTACATAAGGGCTGATGGCATTGACCCGTTCTTCACTGGAATCGACCGCCAGCACCTCGTGCCCCAGTTCGCACAGCTTTCGGGCGAGCGCCGAACCAAAGCGGCCCACGCCAAAAACGATATATTGCTTCTTATGCTTGTCTGCCATGGATCCTCCTGTTGTTATCCGATATAAAGGTTGTCTTCCGCGTAGCGGACGCCATGGGTACGGCTCGCGCTGCGGCGCTGAAAACTGATCATCATCGTTAAGGGGCCGACCCGCCCGAAATACATCAGGAGGATCAGCCAGAGTTTGGATGTGAGAGAATAATTGGCTGTGCCTGCGGATGACAGCCCCACGGTGGCCAGCGCGGAAGCCTGCTCAAACATGTTGTCAAGCAGGCTCAACCCCTTGCCTTGCTCAGCCACAGACATTAAAACAGAGCCAAAAACCAGAAGCCCAAGGCTGATCAAGAAGATGGCGAGCGCGGTTCTGATGAGTACCAGGGGCAGGCGCTTGCGAAAGGCGTTGACATCAATGCTGCCATAAAAAACGCTGCGCAGGACAGCCAACAGCACAAAGAAGGTGGTGGTCTTGATGCCGCCGCCGGTGGAGGCGGGAGAAGCGCCGATAAACATCAGAATGATGCTGATGATCTTGCCCGCGTCAGACATGTTGCTCTGCTGGAAAGAGCAATAACCTGCTGTTCTTGTCGTGACCGACTGGAAAAAAGCGTTGTTGATCTTGTCCAGCGCGTTTGAGCCGTTTCCTGCCAAAGTCATGGGGTTGTTCCACTCAATAACAGCGATAAAAACGGCGCCAAAAAACAGAAGCGCCAGGGTCATCACAACAGCGGCCTTTGAGTGCAGGTGCAGGTCTTTAAAATTGCGCCGATTGTTCAGGACATCAATGATGACTGCAAAACCCAAGCCGCCAAAAACAATCAAAATAGCGATGGTGTACAGGACGCCGGGACTATTGGAGAACTGTGTCAGGCTGCCGGCAGCGCCAAACAGGTCAAAGCCCGCATTGCAAAACGCGCTGATTGAATGAAAGGCGCCATAATAAATCCCCTTTGACCACCCCATTTTGGGAACAAACTGAACAGCCAGGAAGAGCGCGCCGATCGCCTCAATCGCGAACACGATGAGCATGAAGCAAAGGGAGGTTCGGACGGTTCCTGAGAAGCCGGGCATGGACATGGTCTCATGCAAAAGGATGCGGTTCCTTAAGGAGATGCGCCGCTTCGTCAGCACCAGGACAAAGGTGGCAAACAGCATGAAGCCCAGGCCGCCCAGCTGAATGAGGCCGATGATGACCAACTCCCCAAAGAGGGAAAAAGAGGTCGCGGTATCCACCACGGTGAGCCCCGTGACACAGACCGCGCTGGTCGCAGTGAACAGCGCCTGCAGGTAATTGATGGATACGCCAGGCTCCATCGCGATGGGCAGCATCAAAAGCAGGCTGCCCATTAGAATAATCAGCATAAACCCCAGCGCCAGGACCTGGGAGGGGCTTAAGGACGCCAAATATAACTTCAGTTTTTTCATCGTCTTACGCAAAAAAGGGATTGCCGGGCAAGCGCCTCAGTGCAATCCCTTTTGAGCTTGTACATTAGCCTTCGGAGTCTTCCTCATCCTCATCTTCATGCTCGGGGAAGAAGGGCTGCTGGCACTCGGGGCACAGATAATCTTCGTCAAAGTCAAAATCGGTGATGTCAAAACGGGTCTTGTACCCGCAGTGCGGGCATTCATACTCCACAACAGAGTCTCCGTCCACATCGTCATCCATGTCCATCTCGTCCGGATCAAACTCTTCATCGTCTTCAAAGACGACTTCTTCCAGCATGGCAAGATCTTCGTCAATGTTCTCCAGATATTCGTTGATCTCGTCGGTGACTTCCTGAAGCTCCTCCACATCAGCGGCAACCTGCTCCAACACCTCCAGGATTTTGAGCAGGAACTTCTGATCCTGCTTGTCTTCCTTCAGGTTCATGCCGTCTGCCAGACCTTTAAGATATTCGACTTTTTTAGATAAATCGCCCATGTTGTCCTCCTTAATAATTCTGATAGTCAGGCGCGTGAGAGATATTCGCCGGTTCTGGTATCGATTTTGATCACATCCCCGATGTTGATGAACAGGGGCACCATCACTTGGAAACCGGTCTCAAGGGTCGCGGGCTTGTAAGTGGTGGAAGCGGTGTCGCCTTTGAAGCCAGGTTCGGTTTCAGCGACCTCCAGGTCCACAAAGTTGGGGGCTTCAACTGAAAAAGCAGCACCCTTAAAGAAACGGATGTTGACATTGGTGTTCTCTTTTACAAACTGAATGGCTTCCTCAACCTGGCTGTGGTTCAGGGGCATCTGCTCAAAGGTTTCGGGATCCATGAAATAGTACAGGTCGCCGTCGTTGTACAGGTACTGCATTTCCTTGGTCTCGATGATGGCGCGGGGCATTTTGTCCGAGGGGTTGAAAGTGCGCTCGATCACGGCGCCGGTCATGATGTTTTTGATCTTGGTGCGAACAAAGGCCGCTCCCTTGCCCGGTTTGACGTGCTGGAAATCCACAATGGTCCACACGCCGTCTTCCCATTCAATGGTGATGCCTTTTCTGAAATCGGTTGCCGTAATCATGATACTTCCTCCAAATTAATATGAAAAAATTAAATAACGATCAGTTCCCGGGGGACTGTGACCAGGGAGCGCGCACCGGTTTGTGTGATGACGCAGGTGTTCTCAATCCGGACGCCGCCAATTCCCGGCAGGTAGATTCCCGGCTCCACGGTCATCACATAACCGGGTTCCAGAACATCCGTGCACTTGGTGTTAAACCGGGGTTCCTCATGGATATCGATCCCGACCGAGTGGCCCAGGCCATGGCCAAAGTACTCGCCATATCCGGCGTCGCCGATGATCTTCCTTGAGATCGCGTCCACATCGCGGCAAACTTTGCCGGGCGCCAAAGCATCCTGGCAGGCCATCTGGGCTTCAAGAACGATGTTGTAAATCTCAAGCATCTTGTCGCTTGGTTTGCCCAAAGAGATGGTTCGCGTCATGTCCGCGCAGTAGCCGTTAAACAAGGCGCCATAATCCATGGTGATCATGTCCCCCGCCTGCACCTTGCGGTTCCCCGGGATCGCGTGGGGCAGGGAACCGTTAGGGCCGGAAGCGACAATGGTGGAAAAAGAAGAGCCCGAAGCGCCTAAGTCCATCAGGCGGTTGTCCAGCAACCTGCGGATCTCGATCTCCGTCATGCCCGGCTTGATGACGCCGCAGATATAATCAAAGGCGACAGAGGAAATCCTGCAGGCTTCCTCCATGTTTTTTAATTCTGACTCGTCCTTGGTCCTGCGAAGCCATTCCGGATGGTTCTCAAGGGATGCCAGGGCGATCTTGCCCAGCGCTTCCTGATATTTCCGGGCGTCGCGCACGGTCAGATAATCATCCTCATAAAAAGCCCGGGCAGCGCCGTCATCCTTGAGAAGGTTCGCGGCGATCTGAGCATGGCTTAAGTCGTTGCTGATGGAATGCACAGAAAACCCCGGCGCCTGCTGCTGAGCCTGCTCCACATAGCGGAAATCAGTCACGATGGCCTTGGTTGACCGGGTCAAAACCAGAAGCCCTTCCCCGGTGTAGCCGCTGAAATAAAAGATGTTGGATGGTTTGTGAATGAGTACGCCGGCATTGTCCCCCAGGGACATCCGGTCAAGCAAACGGGCAACTCTGCTCACAAAAGAAACTCCTTACCAGAATTTGCTAATATATTATATCATATCATCAGAACCTTGGCTATGCTTCGTTTTTGAGTTTCAGCCGGCTTGCAGTATATTCCAGCGAAACATCCTTCAAAAACACAGTCAATCTGGAAACCCCTGTCGATTCTTCCCTGTTCTGTCTGAAAATCGAGCGAATGTATCTAATAATCACTCATCTTGACCGGCCCTTGGATGACATTCCGCGCGGCGGGTTGTTTCCGATCATCATGATGATGTCGCCCCCGTCTTATTGCCCATACTGAACGAAGGAGTAAATGCACAGATGGGCTGAGGAGTTTTGATGGCTCCGCTAAGCCGAAAGAGCGAGGCGTAGTCGCAGCCTACGCTGAGTGAAGGAGGCAACGCGGAGGCGCAAAAGAACCGGCTCATCAAAGCATTTATGGCTGAGTTCAGTATCACACTACAGATTTGAAACAAGCGTAATGATGCCGGACACCACCAAAAAGCCATATACGACCGTGCTGAAATGCTTTACAGGAATCTTGTCAAGGATTCTTGATCCGATCACGACGCCCAGCGCTTGCCCAAAAATTCCGGGGACCACAAGCAGAAGCGTTGCAATATTAAGGATCCCGTTAGACAGCCGTGTCACATTGTTTGCTATGGCTGTAATCCAGAAAAAAAAGTTGAAGGGTGCCCATATACGCCAATTTATCATCATGAAACAGCGTCATGTAGTACAGCGTCATCGGCGGACCGCCGATTCCAAACAGGCCGCTCGCAACGCCCGACAAACTTGAGCAGGATAAGGCGGTCACAGCAGAAGCGCGAACCTTGACCTTTCCGGAGAAAAAAAGCATGTAAACCGCTAAAAGAATCATCATGACCGAAAAGGCGATGGACAGCCAGTGAAGATCCAGCGATGGGGCCAGCAAGATTACCGATGTGCTGATGAGCAGGTAGCATATCACAGGAAGGATCACCTGCTTGATCTGCGCATGCTTGCGGTATTTAAAGACCAGGGTGGACGACACAAAAAGGGAGATCGCGCTTGAAAGCGCCGAAGCACTCAGAAGCGGCAGATACAAAGAAAAAAAGACCATGACAAAGATGCCAAAGCCAAACCCTGTCGTTGCCTGAACGATCCCGCCGCCGATGCTGGCCAGGAAGGTATAAAGATATAATGACCAGTTTACATCCATGCTTTCTTGCTCACAATCCGAACGCATGCCTTAAGTATGACCGAGCAATCCTCGCAGATTCAAAGCGGTTGATGCGTTCACAGCCTGTTGGTAATCCGGCACAGACGATACCAGAATAATCGGACTCCCGCAACGCTATAAATAACCGGGTGATACGCCGTTGCATCCGCCGATTCAAATTATCCATCAGGAATTTCTTCTGACCATACGATAAGCGAAACCTGAGACCAATAAAATTGACAAAAGATTTGCCTGGTGATAAACTTCTAACGCTCTGATCAGTTCGGTTTGCCGTCTCATGGTTTGATGCGGCAAGCGGATGTTGTTTGAGCATCACGCGCTCCCGTAGCTCAGCTGGATAGAGTGTCAGACTCCGACTCTGAAGGCCGTGGGTTCGAATCCCGCCGGGTGCACCAAAAAAATGCCAGCAGGTTGAAAACTGCCGGCTTTTTCTTTTGCAGGTGTTTGGGACGATCTGTTTAAGGGTGGTTTTTGACAGACCAGGATATGCAAACTTGAATAAATCTGCTGAGCAATTTAATGTTTTGCTGATAGATTCTGAAGCAAGCTTTTACACTTTTTTAGAGATCAAGCCTTTTCTGAACGCAACGATCCTTGAGATGAGCAGGTATACATCTGTACCCGTTCGCACCATAAGAACAAGCGCCAGTGAAACACTCTTGGTCAGATAAAGAACAGCAAGCAGCATTACCTGAAATAATAAAGCGCCGACAGTTGCCTTTGCCACCTTGTTCTCCATTCCAAAAGCGCCAAGCAAAGGCCACCCAAAGAGCGTGGTTGGAAAAGCGATGATCATTAATGGAATGGAGATCTTCAGCAGATACGCTGCTGAAGAATAAAGTTCGCCCGCTAAAATCATAATCACGTTTTCCGCGAGAAAATACATGCTTATTCCGCCAAACAGAAGGACAGGCACCGCAATTACCAGTATTTTTTTAATCAGCCCAATGTTTTTTTCACGAATCATATAAGGATATATGCCGTTTATGATGGGCGTGTACAGGCTGTTGACTGCAATAACGACTTGCATGACCACGCCCCATTGCGCAACGGCGTTTGTGCCAAGGCTCAGCCCCAGGATCAAAACACAGACGGAGTTGTACTGGCTGGTGGCAACATTCGTCAAAAAATAAGAAGAGCTTTCTTTAAGGCGTTTGAGAACGGTTGAAAAATCCGCCCAGCGAACCCCTAAATTTCGCTTTCTCATCGCCATGATTGTAACGCCAAATGCGACCAAAGCGGCGAAAAAATCAATGTAGGGAATATACACCATGGTTGCGTCGCCCTTTACCAGGATGAACTTGAGCAGGGTGGACAAGCCCTTAAAAAGAACAAAACGGTACGCGAGAATGTGCATGATCTCCAATCCGCGGAAAAGAAAATCCGGAAGCAGGGAGTAAAGCACCGCCGATAGGTATGAAACGATGAAATACACCTTGTATTCTTTTAGAATAGGCGACATGAAGTATAGGCCAAGCGCTGCGGCTGCTGATACAAGTGCCAGGATGCCCTTTGCCTGGAACACAGAACCAGTGTAAAGCGAGATCGCGTCATGATCCGAGTGTTTTTTAAGCCTTACGATATCCCGGGTTCCAGATAGAATAAAGCCGTATTCCATGATTACCGCAACATATTGCATACAGGTGCCGACATAGACAACAACGCCATAGGCATTTCCGCTCAGCACCCTTGTTAAGTACGGAAGCAGCAAAAAGGGGAAAAACATTTGCACTAGCATAATCCCGTACAGCGAAATAAAATTGTTCCGAATGGTTTTCGCGCTTGCTTTCATTTGTTCGCTTCCGTCCTTTTATCTGGAAGGCTCTTTCAGGCGCAGCGCATGCCTGGCTTTGAGTGAGGGGTTGAGAAAAAGGTACAATCCGGGAAGATATGTAAACAATAGAAACTTGACCCAGGTAGCGGGCCTGCTGATTCTTGGTTTTACTGTTTTCAGCGCAATCTCTTTTCGCTCGGTTTCCGTAATACTTCCAAGCAGAAACTGATGCATGGCAATCCCCATTTTCTGCCGTGACCAATAGTCAAATAATATTTTTTGATCCTTTGCCTCAATCTGCCTGTCATACATTGACGCCAGTTCATTGAGCACAAAAACAAGGTCATTGACTCGTTTTTGATTGATTGGCGAACCGGTGATCGATCCGGAGCGCAAGCGGTAGAAATAGAACGGGTTTCTGATAACCCTGACTTTTGCCGCGCTGATCATAACAGCAGGCGTAAAGAGTTCATCTTCATGATAGATACCTTCAACAAACCGGATCTTGTTTTGCTCCAGGAAACGCCTGTTATACAGGCAAAACTGGGAGGCGGCATTGTAAGCATTGCCGCGCATGCAGCAGCTCAGATACTCCAGACCTGTTAATTCAACCGGCGGATTCAGCCTGATGTCACGATAAACCTTGCTCTTGCCCGCGGAATTGACAGCAAAAACATGGTCCGGGATCACGATATCAGCAGGGCTCTCAGAAACAGCCTTTGCGAAGATCGCAATCGCGTCACGGCTGATGGTGTCATCGCTGTCCAAAAACAGAACATACTCCCCCCTCGCCAAGTCAAGCCCGCGGTTTCGAGTTGCTGACAGACCCCGGTTATTCTGACTCAGATAAATGATTTCCGGGTGTTTCACCGCGAATTCCCGGCAGATTTCACCGCCGCTGTCAGTCGATCCGTCATTGATCAGGATAATTTCTATGTTTTTTTCTGTTTGCATGAGCACGCTTTCCAAACAGGCGGCAAGATACGCTTCCACGTTATAGACCGGAATAATAACAGAGAACTTCATCAGACAGCTTCCCCGCGCGCGCTTGAAGCGATCCTTTTGCGCAATGAATGAATGACAAAAAAATAGAGGCGCGGTGAGAGCAAATACAAGGCTTTTGTAAGGCGCACCCGCAGATCAGGAAAGCCCTTCAAATTCCGCATCTCCTGTCTTACTGGCTGATCTTTCAGAATTCGCTGAAAATTCTCCCAATCAAGCATGATCGCAGCCTGCCAGACGACCGACCACATTGTGCGCGCAGGCCCGTATTTTTCAAACTCCAGGGCAAACTCCGGAGCCTTCTTCTTAAAGAAAGGTATGAGCCTTTTGGCCAACTTGTAGGTGTGGAACCTTTTTCCGCTGAACTTTTGCATCGCGGAAGAAGGATTGAACTGATAATAGTAAAGATTCGCGTCAGTGCATGCGATCCTCTTCGCCTCAACCAACAAACGCCAGACAAAATGCCTGTCTTCGCCATAATCATGTCCTGAATTGAACAGCATCTTATTTTGCAACAACAATTCTCTCTTTACCATGAGTGTAAAAATCGAAATCCGTTTCTTAGGCTCATATAAATAACGCCGCAGCAAAACATCGTTTTCTTCCATGGTGTAGACATGGCTATTCTGAGAAGAATCAATCCCTTTCATGGAGAATCTCGCAATCGCCAGATCCGCGTCATTTTTTGTCATGCAATCGTAAAGCGTTGAGAGAAATGCCGGCGAGATCCGGTCATCAGCGTCAACAAACACAAGGCAATCACCAGCAGCAGCCCTTATTCCCGCGTTTCTGGCAGCGCTTACCCCGGCGTTTGTTTGAGAGATAACCTTTGTTTTCACCGTATGCCGCGAGGACAGCTCCTTTAACAAATTCAGCGTATTGTCCCTGGAGCCATCATCAACAAACACCACTTCAAAATCGGTAAAACTTTGTGCCTCAAGATCATGAAACAGATCAACAATGGTATTCTCGCAATTAAACACAGGAACCACTACACTGACGCTGATGCTCATTTTCTACCTTCAAGTACTTTTGTAAATAACTCCTGCCGTCTCACCCCGCGGACTCACCATAAAACCAATGATGACCACACAATCTGAATAAACACTTCCAGTTTGGCTATCCCTTGAAACCGGCTCAGTGACCGCGATTCAGCGTGCCGGTTTTTTAGTTTATGCCTCTTTTTCTCTGCAGACAAAACCGCACCAGCATCTGGCGATATCACTATATCTCTTAATGTTTATTCGTTTCCTTAAGCGCTTTGGGGGCAACGCTTCCCGGCGACAATCGCTTTGGCAGGCTCCACCCTTCCCGGATAAGGAATTACCCTTATCTTTTTTAGACTATCATGGGGGATTTCAGCAGTCAAGAGCTGAATCAACGCGCTGTTGCTGTGCTTCTTGAGCAATATAAATTCAGGAAATGGCCCTTCTGCGCAAACCGCAAAAACCCAAGCCATCAGAAGCTGACAAAGCATTGGGGAAGGACAAGATTCAAAAGCCTGACAGGAAAAAGCCGGCAGATCCAACTACCGGTTTTTTCTTTATGCTGAACGGAGGTCAAAAATCAAAACCAGCGCGGTCAAGCTCTGTTCAGTACATGAGTTCTTTGATTCTCATGGTCATTACAAAAGGCGTTCGGTGTACAGCAAGCCCAAGTCCCACAGGAGCGAGCTGGTCAGGTATTTTGTGCGGATCTCGCGTGCGCCAAGGAGGGCGTCGCGGGTGTCCTCATCGGCAAAGCCGATGTCCTCAGGTGTCATGGGCATGTCCATGAAACTCATCAGGTCATGAATCTCCTGCCAGGAGGGCAATTCCTCGTTCGCGATGTTCAGGATGGTGTCCCAATTGTCAAGGGTTTTGGCAAGGCGCTCCGCATGGGCCTGCTTATCATTGCGGCCTTCTTTTTTGGCGGCGGTCAAGACCGCTTCAGAAGCGCTGCCGAAGATGCGGCGCACCATCGTCTCCCACTCCGCTTCATCAAAGTTTGTAATAAAGTTCTTCGCAACCGCTCTGTCCGGCTTGATCGTCTTTAGACGCTCCCAGATGCGCAAGGTGAGCAGGGTGCCCACGCCCACCTGGATGCCGTGCAGCTCCACAGGCAGGCCGCGCTCCAGGGACATCATTTCCCAGAGGTGGGAGAAATAATGCTCAAGCCCGGAAGCCGGGCGGGAGATCCCGGCAAAAGCCATGGCGATGCCGGAGAGCACCAGGCCTTCCGCCACCGCTTCAACCGCGGCGCCTTCCCTGTTTTTTAAGCCTTCCACGTTCTCCACGATTCTTTTGAGGGACTTGCGCACAAGGCCCGCGACATTCTCGCAGTAGTATTCGCCGGTGACTAGGTTTGAAACCCGCCACTCGCAAATGGAAACATACTTGGCCAGCATGTCCCCCAGCCCCGCTTGCAGCAGGCGAAGGGGCGCGTCCTTTAAGACCCTGGTATCGGCCAGGATGGCCTTGGGGCAGGCGTTGTACAGGGAGACCTTGACCCGGTCCCTGATCATGGAAGCGCTGTCGGAGGCATAGCCGTCCATGGAGGGCGCGGTGGCGACAACCAGGCTTGGCACATTGACCGCATGGGCGAACACCTTGGCGACATCATTTATGACCCCGGATCCGACCGCCAGGATGCCGTCACAGGTGCTGTCGTAGGCCATGACCAGGCTGCCCAAAGCCTCTTCATCCGGCTCGATGTGTTCCCTGTGGTATACATAGGAAACAAAGGGCGCGCCGGCGGCTTTCAGGGCTGACTCAACCAGGTGCCAGGCGGCTTTCTCAGTGTTTTTGTCCATGATGACAAAGGGCTTTTTGACCCCAACGGCAACAAGCGCCTCGGGCAGGGCGTCAATCGCCCCGTCTTCTATTTTGAGAAGCTTCAGATCAACCTTATGCACCCGCCCGCAGGAGCATGGATGCCCTTTTGGATCGATCAGTTCTTGCAAACTCATGTCCTTAAACTGCTTCATTTAAATCACTCGCTTTCTTTTTTCTTAATTAAGTATGCCATTTTAGACTGTAAAGCGCAACCAAAAAGAGGCATCCCTGCTGAAATGCCCCTTTTTGTTTTCCTTTAATTATTTCGCGATGGTGTAGATGTTGAGGACATCCTGCCAGCCAAGCTTCTTCAAGCCGCCGACCTTGTATTCCTCGCCAAAGTAGATCTCCGTGCATTTTTTCGCCATTTCCTCATGGCGGCTCTCATCAATGCCCAGTTCGGTCAAGGTTTGGGGCAGGCTCATGACACGGTAGAAGTTTTGAAGCCTGTCAATGCCTTCACGAATAACGTCTTCCTTGTCCCTGAAGCCTTTGGATACGCCCATCACGTTGACGGCAAACTGGACAAACATGTCCAGGTTGTCCTTGTGAACGTATTTCATCCATGCCGGGGTCAAGACCGCGAGGCCCGCGCCATGGGCGACGTCATAGGCCGCGGACAACTCATGCTCCATCGCGTGGCAGGCCCAATCCTGCTCGCGACCCATGCCGAGCAGGCCGTTGTGCGCGACTGTGCCGGCAAAGCCGATCTCCGCCCAGGCGTCATAATCCTGGGGATCCTCCATCAGCCTTGGGGCGTTTGAAAGGATGGTGCGCAGGGTGGCCTCGCACAGCGCGTCCGTCAAGTCCACATGGGTGGTGTTGGTGAAGTAACGCTCAAAGATGTGGCTCATCATGTCGGCCACGCCGTTGGCGATCTGGTTCTTGGGCAGGGTGAAGAACAACTCCGGGTTCATGACGCTGATGAGGGGGCGGAGTTTGGGGCTGCCGTAGCCGTATTTGCGGCCTGTTTCCTCATTAGAGATGACGGTGTCGCCGCTGGATTCGCTGCCTGCCGCCGGGATGGTCAGGACGACAGCGACCGGAAGCGCCTTTTCAATCGGTTTTCCGGTGTCATAGATGTCCCAGACATCGCCGTCGTAATATACGCCCATGGCGATGGCCTTGGAGGAGTCGATCGCGCTGCCGCCGCCGACAGCCAGGATCAGATCCACATTTTCCCTGCGGCACAGTTCAATGCCCTCATGCACCAGGGACAGCCTGGGGTTGGGAACGACGCCGCCCAGTTCAACAAAAGGGATGCCGGCGTCATTTAAGGACTTGACGACGGTATCATACAGGCCGGTGCGCTTGATGCTGCCCCCGCCATAGTGCAGGAGCACCTTTTTCGCGTGCGGTTTGAGCAATTCGCCGATCCGGCTTTGTGTGCCGCGGCCAAAAACGATGCGCGCGGGCATATACAGATCAAAGTTTAGCATTTCGTCCTCCTTCATTTAATTTTTTAATTCTTCAAGGGAAACATACCCTTGTTTTTCACGGGTCAGTCAGGTACTGGTAAAGCTTTGCTCTCAAGAACGATGTGTTTTTCCGGACGCTGCTTTTGATTGCCTCGGTGTTTAGTAAAGCGTCGCTGCCATGGCCTGGGTCAACTGGCCCATGGCGTTGGCCAGCTCCTCAATGCCGGGGTTGGAATTCAGTACCATGTTTAAGTTGTTGATGGCTGAAAGGAGTATGTCGTACTGGGGAGTGCCCTGTTCAAGGGCAGACAGCTGCTGGGAAGCTTGAACAATCAGGTTCTGCGCGTCCGGAAGCAGGGTGTTGCCGATGATGCCGCCGGTTAAGTCGCTTGGGTGCTGATGGAGAGAACAGGTGGCCGCGGAAAGCAGCGCCTGGTTTGCGTTCAGGTTGTCTGTGAAGCGGATGGTGGAGTAACTTCCCAGGTATTCGGACAAGACATTGGAATACTGCGTGCCCGCGAATTTCTCAAGCGGGTGCCCCAAAGGCAGGACCAGGACGCCTTTTGCGGTTACAGTTTCAGGCGGGCAGTAGGGCCCCGCGATCTGGCCGCTGAGGGTGCACACGTTCATCTGGTGGTGCATCTGGCACTGCACCTTGGGCACGGATTCCGCGGCGTAATAATCCGTTGAAGTGCCATAGCCCATCGCGTCATGGCGGCAGGCCTCGGTCGCAAGCTGGCCGGAGACCAGGCAGGTCGTGGCCTTGACCAGGCCATAGCTCTCCGGACCGCCCTGAAGGATGTCCCGATCTGCCAGCCCCTGCTCCTGATGGATCCGCTGCATGAACGTTTGCCAGAGCTTGGCCGCTGAATTGCCGCCGGTCGTCTTGCTGGACAGCGCCTTGTAGTTGTCATGGCCGATCCAGACGGCGGCGGAATACCAGCCGGTCATGCCGGCGAAGAAAACGCCTTTTTGATCGGAGTTGGTTCCGGTTTTGCCGGCGACGGTCTGCCCCTTGATGCGGGCGGCGCGCCCGGTCCCCTTGGAGACCACGTCCTTTAAAATATCCACCGTGAGCCAGGCGGTGGAGGGTTTAAAGACCTGGCGGCGCTGCTGGCTCTGATGGGCGTCGTAGATGACCTTGTCATTGCTGTCCAGGATGCCCAGGATGCTGATGGGCTGCTGGTAAACGCCGCCGTTGGCAAGCACGCCAAAGGCCACCGCCATTTCAAGCGGGCTGATGCCTGAGGAACCCAAAGCCACGCCAAAGGGCGTCGCGTTGATGTGCGCGTCAGAAACGCCCAGGCGGCGCAGGTAGTCCACAGACCGGTCCACGCCCACGTAGTTGGTCAGCACATAGGCAGCCGCGGT
Organism: Bacillota bacterium; assembly: GCA_030057655.1. GTDB lineage: Bacteria > Bacillota > Clostridia > Christensenellales > Aristaeellaceae > UBA6115. The sequence goes on along the minus strand of JASGUQ010000041.1, from coordinate 168,929 downwards.
GTTGTCTGACTGAACCAGCGCGGTCCTGAAGGTCTCAGGGCCCCGGTAGCTGCTGCCGCCATAGTTCTGGGGCCAGGAATCGCGCCCGTCACTGCCGCGCCAGCCGGTGATGGGGAGCGGCATGTTGTAAGCGATGGAGCCCGCGCCCGCGCCCATGTCAAAGGCGGGGGCGTAAACCGAGATGGGCTTGATGGAGGAGCCGACCGGCATGTTCATGTCAACGGCGCGGTTTAAGGTTTTCCGGGTGGTGGGCCGGGTGCGGCTGCCGACGATGGCCTTGAGCTCCCCCGTCCTGTAATCCACAATCGCGGCGCCGGCCTGGGGCTGGATGATGTCGGTGAAGGTGCCGTCCGGATTGCGGGAGCGGAAAACATCCGTGCCGGGATCGCGCAGGCCCGGGTAATCCTTGTAATTGTAGAGAACATCCTCCAGGGTGGTCTGCATCTTGGTATCCAGGGCCAGGTAGACCTTGTAGCCGCCGGTGCGCAGCTCCTGTTCCATTTTCGCCCTGTTTGCGGCAGTGTTCTCCAATTTGTTGATGTTCAGCAGCACCTGGACGGTGTCGCGCACGGCATATTCAACATAGTGCGTATAGGGATAAAGCGTTTTTGATTCCGGATCCTCCCTCAACACCGCGGCAGAGGCCGGGTTCAGCGCCTCAGCGAAATCCTTCTGGGTGATCAACTGGCTTTCATACATGGTGCGCAGGACATAGTTCGTCCTGATGTTGGTGCGGTTGACATAATCGATCTCAGGCGAGGAGCGCGTGTAAAGATTGCGCCTGATGTTGTAGTAATAAGGGTTGGTGGTCATCCCGGCCAGCATGGCGCACTCGCGCAAAGTGAGCTGATGAAGCTCCTTGCCAAAGTATCCCATCGCCGCCACCTTGACGCCATAATAATTCTCGCCCAGGTAAATGGTGTTGAGGTAGGACTCCAAAATCTCGTCCTTGCTGTAGCTGGCCTCCAGCTGCATGGCCAGGTAAGCTTCCTGGATCTTTCGTTTGTAGCTGAGTTCATTGGTGAGAACAGTGTTTTTGATGAGTTGCTGGGTGATGGTAGATCCGCCCTGCTGGGAGCCAGAAACAAAGTTGGCAACAAAGGCGCCGATGATGCGCTTGACATCTATCCCGTTGTGGCTGTAAAAACGGATGTCCTCCGCAGCGACAAAAGCGTCCCTGAGCATGTGCGGCATGGTGTCGATGGACACCATGATGCGGTTCTCTGTCCCCTTATAATCGGTGATGAGGTTGGAATCCCTGTCATAAAAGAAAGAGGTCTGCGCCTGGTCATCGATCTTGGCGAGGTCCAGAACCGGTGCTGTATCCACATAGGTCTTGGCAATGCCGGCGATAAGGCCAATGCCGGACAAGCCCGCGATCAGAACAAGCAGCACCAGCATCCTGAAGCAGTTGATGATCACGGCCAGTACAAAGCTGGGCTTGCGCGTGCGGCGCTTGAACAGGGAAAAGCGCTTTTTATTTTGAACCCTGTCCTCCTGTCCGGGGCCTTCCGGCGCAGGCGGATGACGAAACAATCTGGTGATGGGGCTTCCTCCTTTAAGGTCGGTAGGTTAATTATATCACAGCCAGGGGCACAGGCAAGGATGTCTCTTGCCTGCTAATCAGCAGATAAACCCTTGATCCTCAGGTAAGCGCACAGGCCCAGATCCTTCTCAGGCGAAAAACCGCAGGAGCGGTAGAACGCGGCGGTTTTGGGGGTGTCATCCGTCATCAGCACAGTCTGATAAACCCTTGGGTACCGGTCAATCATCTCAAGCAGCAGTTTCCTGCCAATGCCCTGACGCTGATAATCAGGATGCACAAGGATGTCCTGGATATAGAGGATGGACGCCCCGTCCCCCACAGCCCGGATCAGGCCGGCCAGCTTGCCATTAACACGCGCCCCAAGAACCATCAGGGACGAAGTGAACGCTGCCTTCAGCATTTCAGGACGCGCGGTGTAATTGAGCCAGCCAACGCTCCCGTACAGTTCCAGGACTTCCTCTTCCTGGTAAACGCCATAGGGTTTAATTTCCATGCCTTGACTTTCTCTTTCTTTCAAAGTCATCTTTCGCTCAAATCAGGAAACAAATTCGTCATTAATTGTAACAATCCGTCGCGAACAAATCAAACATTGATCCAAATATCATGGATAAAAATGAGGCAAAGATGCGCGAATTCCTTGCGCCGCTTGACATTGTTGAGCCTGTGAATTACAATGACAGACACCAATGTAATTTGTTAAAACACATTTACAGCACCAGAAGGAGGGACGGGCATGAACCTTGCCTCAAACAGCCCGCGAAAGTACGCAGTTCTGATCATCCTGACGGTTTTTTTCATGGTCTTCAGCGGGGGTTCCGCCTCCATGCAGCAGGATCCTGAGGAGGCTCTCAGTTTCACATTGAGCGTAGAGCCCGCTTCCATGACATCACCTGGCACCGTGACCGTATCCGCCCGCGTTTCAAACGCCGGGAATGAAGACATCACCACCCCTTTGTCCCTTTATGACCCGGACGGGAAACTGGTCACCTCTTTTTCTGACGGCGGCAGCCTGATGAAACTGCCCTCGGGCGAGAACTTCCTCTGGCAGGGGCAATACAGTGTCAAACAGAACCATCTGGATGAAGGAAAACTGGTCTACACCCTGCGCTACAACAGCCAGGACACGGCAGGCGCCTTGATCGAGAAAAACATCCCCGCCACGGCGGAAATCAATTACACGGGTGAAAAGGTTGATTTAAAAGTCAACAGGACCATCACCCCTGAAGTCGTCCGCCGCGGCAAAACAGCCACCGTGATCTACGAACTGATCAACCAGGGCAATGTGAAACTGAACAACATCACCATCCGCGAGAACAGGCTGATCTCCGCCAAAGTGCAAAAGGTCGCAAGCCTGAAACCAGGAGAGAGCGCGCAAATCACCTTCACCAAGCCCAATGTGACCGGCGACTTGAGCAGTTCCGCGACGGTCACCTATACCAAGGAAGGGGATCGCAAGACCCAGCAGCTGACCGTGCCTTCCTTTGACATTCCTTTGGCCAAACCGGGCCTTCAGTACACGCTGACCAGCGATAAAACGCAGTACAACATCGGTGAAACCGCCGTTTTGACCCTTCAGGTGAAAAACGCCGGCAACATCACCTATTCAAATGTCACTGTCACGGATCCGGTGCTTGGGGAAGTGTTTTCCAATGTGCAGATCGCTGCCGGGCAGACCCGTGAATTGACCAAGGAAGTGGCGGTCAATGAGACCACGACCTATAAATTCACACTCAAGCTGGAAGACAATACCGGCACGACCATGGAAGAAAAAGTGCCCGACCTGAAGGTCTCCGCGTATGCCGAAGGGCAGATGCTGCGCCTGAACCTGACGCTGACCGCTTCCAGCGAAACGATCCACAGCATGCCGGGCGACATTCGCTTTGACCTGACCGTGACCAATGACAGCAACACAACGGCGAAAAACATCCGCATCCGCCACGCGCAAAAAGACATCTATACCATCAACGAGCTCGCTCCCGGGCAAACCACAATCGTAAGCCGGGATTTCAGCCTGTCGCAGGCCGGAAAATATCAGTTCAGCGCAACTGCGATAGACATTCAGAACAACCCGGTTGAATTTTTGTCAAACCCGCTTGAAATCGCTTATGTGGTGCCGACAGCCGCCCCCACGCGCGAAATCGTCGCAACAATCACCCCGCCAGTGACCCACTCCCCTGTGCCGGCAGATTATTCTTCCAGCAATGGGCCGATCAAAGACATCCTCTTTACCCTGACCTTGGTGTTCGGCGGCCTGTTTGTTTTGGCCTTGCTGCTGGTGGTGGTGAGCCTCATAGCACGTGCCAGAGCACGGGCAAAAAGCAACGCGGCCTATGACACCTTTGAACTGGCTGGGGCGCGCGATTACACCGCGCCGCCTGATGAAACCAAGCAGGAGATCCAGGCCGCCCAAGTGGTTGAAGAAAGGGATGAACCCGTCGTTCATACCGTTGCTGAAGAACTTCCTCATGAAAAATACCTCCGCAAGACTGAAGAAGAAGCGAAGGCTGCCGCTGAGAGCGAACCCTCAGGTCCGCAGCCAGCCAATGAAGACGGCGCCTTCAGCCTGAAGCGGGAGGACAGCGTGCAGGAAGATGCGGTTGAACCGGCAGCGGATGAAAAGGCCGCTGGAACTGAAACACGCAGCAGAAGAACACGCCGCCGCAAGACCGATACTGAGGCGTAAAGTTCATATTATTAGAAACACAGCGCGTTCAAAGGCGTTGTGTTTTTTCTTTATTTTAAATGTTCAGCGTTGTTTAAAGATTCCTCTCTGCCAGCACAGCCGCGTCTTCTGACAGGACGCGGTACATTTCCGCCGCTTCCTCCTTGCGCACTGTTTCTTTGACCAGGGTGATCTCATACCGCCCCAATCTGGCGCCAAAGCGGATCTCCAAGACGTCGCCCTCTTTGACCTCGCTGCCGGCTTTGGCCACGCGGCCATTCAGCGTGACCCTTCCGCCGTCGCAGGCCTCCTTGGCGACTGTTCGCCGCTTGATGATGCGGGATACCTTTAAAAACTTATCTAAACGCATGCTTCCCCCGTTTTGAGTTGATCGATATTTCTTTCCAGTTGATACTGAACTCAATCATAAACGCTTTGATGGGCCGACTCTTTTGCGCCTCCGCGTTGCCTCCTTCACTCAGCGTAGGCTGCGACTACGCCTCGTTCATTCGGCTTAGCGGAGCCATCAAAATCTCTCAGCCCATCGGTGCGTTTACTCATTCGTTCAGTATAAGCCTGAGAACATCGCTATTGTAGCATTTCTGTATACAAAAAACCACCGCGCTCGCGGTGGTTCGAATTCAAGGATTGAATTAGTTCAGCTGATCTTTGAAAGCCTTGCTCGCCTTGAATACAGGAGCCTTGCTGGCTTCCACCTTGATCTCTTCGCCGGTGCGGGGGTTGCGGGCCACGCGCGCGGGACGCTCGCGGGACTCGAAAGTGCCAAAGCCAATCAGCTGGACTTTCTCGCCCTTTTTGAGGCTGTCCTGGATGGCGCCGATAACAGCGTTGACGGCCTTTTCGGCGTCAACCTTTTTCAGGTCGGTTGCCTTCGCGACGGCAGCAATCAGTTCAGTTTTATTCATGTAATAAACTCCTCCCTTTTGTCTTTATAAAGCATCATTCATTTCTGCTTTACTGCTTTCCCAGTATACCTCTAATTCCTGAATTGTCAATGATTCCAACGCTTTTTTATCAATTTTGATTGCATTTTCCATCCAGTTAAAGCGACGGATGAATTTTTCGGTGGTTTTGTGTATAGATTGGTCCACCGATAACCCCATCAAGCGCGCGACATTGACGCAGGAGAACAGCAGATCCCCCAATTCAGCCTCCGGTTCCTGATCGTTTTTTAAGGCGGAGAGCAGCTCATCTGCCTCCTCATGCACCTTTAAAAGGGCGTCTTCCGGCTTTTCCCAATCAAAGCCAACCTTGGCTGCCAACTTTTGCACCTTTTCAGCGCGAAGGAAAGGAGCCAGACCCTTTGGAACATCCAGCATTCTTTCTCCGGGGCTTTGCTTTTCCTTTTCGGTTTTCTTGACCTGATCCCAGATCTGTACGACCTCGGCGCTGTTTTCCGCCTTTTCTTCCCCGAAGATGTGCGGATGCCGCCTGATCAGTTTGGAGCAGATGGATGCCAAAACATCCGCCATGTTAAAGGTTCCGTACTCCTCCCCGACAACAGCGTGAAAAACGACCTGGAGCAGCACATCGCCCAGTTCTTCCGCCGTGCCCTCCCAGTCCTCCTCCATGATGGCGCAGAGGGCCTCATGGGCCTCTTCCACCAGGTATTTGGCAAGCGTTTCGTGCGTCTGTTCCCTGTCCCATGGACAGCCCTCAGGAGAACGGAGGATGCGCATGATCTTTTGAAGGTCCTCAAAGTCAAACAGTTTTTTTCCCCTCAAAGCCTGCGGATACAGCACAAAGCCGGTGGTGTGGTCATATTTCTTTTGGCGATCCAGTTCGGATAAAGGGATCCTGACAGATTTCCTGGCTGCGGTCTCCCCCGGCGGGAAAAAATCCAGTTCCGCCTGATCTCCAAAGCGATCCAACAGCTTCAACTTGACCTCCCCAGCCAGCACGCGGCTGTCAAGCTCCACCACGCACAGCGCCTGCTGCGCGTTTACCGCCGGCAGATCGACCGCGCTTGATACCAGGACGGGCATGGCAGGCATCGCGGCTTGAACAAAGGAGGCGGAAAGGCTGACGCCGGGCAGAACGCGGACATGATCGGGTACGCGGTCCCTTAGCAGGCGCACCGTGGCGTCCTGCGCGGGATCCGTTACAGCGTAGGCCACAGCGCCCTTTTCAGCAGCATTGAGGAGCCGTTCAACCGCTGCCAGGGCGAAGGTATCAAAGTCCTCACTGGATTCATACAGGCTGTCCAGGCTCTCAAAAACGAGGCCTTCTTCAGACAGGAATTTAACGGCCCTGTGCTTCTGCGTCCTTAAAATGATTTGGGCGGCTTTTTTTAAGTGATTGAAGGCGCCCAAGGTGAGCAGATCCGGAGAACCCGGGCCCAAGGGGACGACAGTGATGGTATGCATACTTACTTTCTCCTCAGTCTCGCCGGCAGATCCTCCGCTTTGATCGCCTTTGTCTTCAGCCCTGCGACAAAATAAACGGCCACCGCCAGCAGAATGACAAGCCCCATGAACAGCCAGCTGGTGCCCAGGCGTTCCCCCTGCCAGACAGAGATCAGATACACCGGCAGCGCCATCGCGATGGTGGCAAGCCCGGGCCTTAGCAACAGTTCGGACAGGCTCAGTTTCATTTTGGTGTACTTGGCGACATAATACAGATTAAGCCCCGCGGAAATCACATAGCAGGTCAGTGACGCCCAGGGAGCGCCATAGATATTGATCTGCGGGATCTGCACCGCGGTATAGTTGATGCCCACCTTGACCAAAACGCCGAGAAACAGCGTGTACATCGGTATGCGCTGCTTATACAAGCCCTGGAGGATGCCGCTGGTGGCCTGAACAAGGGTGAAGACCACGATGGTCAGGGCGGAAATATTCAACAGCTCCGAACCCAGGCGCAATTGATCCAGGGTGTATTTGCTGTGGAACAGCAGCCTCAAAATCGGGTAGGAGAGCAGGCTCATGCCCACGCTGGACGGCAGACCGACCACCATCGCCAGGCGCAGGCCCGCCGCGGCGTCCCGCTTGATCCCCTCCGTGTCGCCCGCGGCGCGTTTCCCGGAGATCGCAGGAACCAGGTTGCTGGACATGGCCATGGCCAGGGCCGTCGGCACGTTGATGAGCGAAATCACAAGGCCTGCGTAGATGCCGTAGTTGGACAGCGCCACATCCTCCGGCAGGTAGACCTTCATCAGTTTGACCAGCATGAAGCTATCGATCGCGCCGGCCAGGGGCACGATGCAGGCACCGATGGTGATCGGTATGGCCGTGTAAACAAGCTCTTTGACGATGGACTTGTAGGGCTCAACAGGGTGTTGATCCGCCGCGATCGCAGGAAGCAGTTTGGGCCTGAGAAAGAAATAATCAACCGCCATGTACAAAAGCGCCACCGCTTCCGCAATGCTGGTGCCCAGCAGCGCGCCTGCAACGCCCATCGCGTAGCCGCCGTTTTGCATAAAAGAGTAGGCCAGCGGCAGCGCCACGCCCACCTTGCCCACCTGCTCGATCAATTGGCTGATGGCTGTGGGCCACATCCGCCTCCTGCCCTGCATAAAGCCGCGGAAGGCGCTCATCATGCAGACGAGCAGCAGGCTGGGCGCGATCATTAAAAAGCCATGGACGGACTCTGGCGTTCCTGTGGCCTCAGCGAACCGGCGGGAAAACAGCATCATCACCAGGGTGCTCAGCAGCCCCAAAACTGTCAGGATCAAAAGAGCGGCCCTGAACACGCGGTTTGGGTTTTTGGCCTGACCGCGCATCACCCGGGCCGCGACCATCCTGGAAATCGCGACCGGAATTCCGGCTGAGGAAATGGTGAGCATGAGGTTGTATGAGGGAAAGACCTGGTTGTAGACCCCCAGGCCATGGGAACCGACCAGGTTGGCCAGGGGAATCAGGTAGAGGACGCCCACCACCTTGCAGATCAGGCCCGCAATCCCCAAAACCGAAATGCCGCCAACCAGTGTTTGCTGCTTGCTAGTCATGCACCGATTATACCAGTGAATTACGAGTAATCAAATGTTTTTTGAAAGAAAGGGGAAGCGTTTTCTTTTCTTTGAAAGAAGAGAAACAAAAGAACAATAAGGAAAGGGGCCCGGTTGAATGCCGAACCCCTCCCCTGCAGCTTTTGGCTGCGCCACTGTATTTTTACAAATCATGAGTTTCTGCTTGCGGGCGCGGACTTCATAACATTCCGGCTTCGCTTTTGTTTTACTTGCTCTCTTTGGGTTCCACGTGCTGCAGGATCTTAATCGCCGCGAAGAACAGGCCCAGCACCAGGAAGACGCCGGCCAGGCCCAAGGCGGTCACGATCAGGCCGATGGTAAAATCGCTCATTTTATACCTCCTTAGCGAATAAACAGGGTGACCAGGGTGATGACCAGACCGCCGGCGATGATGGATCCCAATTGGCCGGACACATTGGCGCTGGTCGCCTGCATGAGAACGAAGTTGTAGGGATCCTCCTCCTTGGCCATTTTTTGAATGACCCGGGCGCTCATCGGGAAAGCGGAAATACCGGCAGCGCCGATCATCGGGTTGATTTTGTTCTTGCGGAAGAGGTTGAGGAACTTGGCGAACAGCACGCCGCCCGCGGTATCAAAGATAAAGGCTGCCAGCCCCAGCGCCATGATGAGCGCGGTATCCCAGCGCAGGAAGTTTTCCGCCAGCATGGTGGAGCCGATGGACAGCCCCAGGAGGATGGTGACCAGGTTGGCAAGCTCGTTCTGCGCGGTCTTGGACAGGCGCTCAAGCACCCCGCACTCACGCACAAGGTTGCCAAACATCAGGCTGCCGACCAGGGGAACGGACATAGGAACGATGATGCCGGCTACCACGGTGGTGATGATGGGGAAGAGGATCAGCGTCAGTTTGGACGCCCGCTGGCCCTGGTAGGTCATGCGGATCCTGCGCTCTTCCTTGGTGGTCAGCGCCCTGATGACAGGGGGCTGAATGATGGGCACCAGGGACATGTAGCTGTAGGCGGCGACTGAAATCGGCGCCATATAATCCTTAAGGTTGAAGTGGTTGGCCACATACAGCGTGGTGGGGCCGTCCGCCGCGCCGATGATGCCAATCGCGGAGGCCAGGCGCAGCACGATGTTGGGTTCGGCCAGCTGCTCTGGAGTCAACACCATGGGCAGAAGCACGATGGACAGCAGGAAGGTGGCGAAAATGCCAAACTGCGCCGCCGCGCCAAAGAAAATCATGGACGGATCCTTGAGCATCGGTGAAAAATCGATCATCGCGCCTACGGCAATAAAGATCAAAACCGGAAACAACTCATTGGAGATGCCGGCGTTAAAGAGCACCTGCAGAAAGCCCGGTTCTTCAACCGTTCCGATAACCGCGGGCATCATGGTGCCCAATACCGGGGGCAGGTTTGCCAAAATAGCGCCAAAACCGATGGGCAGGAGCAGCGCCGGTTCGTAGTCCTTTTTAATAGCCAGGTAAATCAGCGTACCGGCGATAATGAACATCACCAGCGTCTTCAGCCCGGTGGCAGTAAACAAAAACGCCACGCCTGAGAACAGTTCAGCCATCACCTTTGAAGCGTCTAAAGGCATGCAAAAAACCTCCTTTAAAATATCGTCAGCAGACGACACGGGTTATACTATGGCACAAAAGTGATTGGAATACAAGCGTCCGCCTTCTATTCCCCCTTGTTTTTCCACAGGTTTTTCCGGCAGTTTCTTCCTTTGTGGTTTGACAGCAAATAAGTCAAGGCTATAATAAATACGATGCCGTTACCGGATGTAAAAAGAATGCAGGGTGTTGAACGAATGAAAAAAGTATCTGTTTCCCGGATGATCTTCTTGATGGGGCTGTATGCTGTTTTCGCGAATTTGGTCCACCCAGTTTCTCCCGCCTATTACACGCAGCTGGGATGCCATGATTATATTTTTGGCGTCGCGATGGCGGCAATGTCATTGACCAACTTTCTGTTCGCGCCGTTCTGGGGAAAAATGATGGACAGGTACGGCTGCGCCAGAATCACCGGCTTTTGCCTTTTTGGCTATGCCTTTGCCCAGTTTATTTTCGCGTCGGTCACAACTGAGCTTGGCATCGCGCTGGCCAGGCTGTTGGCGGGCGTGTTTATCAGCGCCATTATTGTCAGCCAGATGCTGTACGTCATGCGGTACAGCCCCAGTGAAAAAGCGCCCAGAAATCTCATGTACATGGCCACCACCATCGCGGTGATTTCCCCGGCAGGCTACCTCATCGGCGGGGTGTTGGGCGATTATTCCATCAAAGCAAGCATGATGGCCCAGGTGGCGGGGCTCACTTTGCTTGGCGTTTTGTTCCTGCTGTTTCTGGATGATGAAAAAACGGAACAGGCGCCGGCCGTCAGCGGCAGGGAGCTGCTTTCAGAAGTAAATCCGCTGAAAAGCTTTGGCGAGATCCGCCCTTATATGAACGCGCTTGCAGCGGTTTTCTTTGTTATCGCTTTTTTAACTCATTTTTCCAGCACCTGTTATGAACAGAGCTTCAACTACCTGATCAAAGCGGAATACGGCTTTCCGCCATCCTACAACGGGTATCTGAAAGCCCTAGTGGGCATTGTGGCGCTGGTATCAAATCTCACCGTCAGCACCTACCTGCTCCGCAAGACAAATGTGCCCAAATCCACCGTCGGCGTGCTGGCCATCTGCGCGGTCATGAGCGTTGGAATCGTTTTAATCAAAGCGATCACACCGTTTATTGTGATTAACGTGGTGTTTTTCGGGTTCAACTCCGTATATCTGCCCCTGCTTCAATCAACGCTAGCCAAGCTGACAAACAAAGGAACTCATGGCATTTTTGTCGGCATGTTTAACGCCATGCGGTCCGTTGGCATGGTCTGCGGTTCCCTGGCCGCGGGCTTTGCCTATACCATCTCCTCCCGGCTGCCCTTTGTGATCACCGCCCTGCTATTTGCCGTGTCCGTGGTCTTCGCGGTGATTAATTATAAGCAGCATGAACTTAAAAACTCCGTTTAAAGAATGGAACTGCGGCAAATGAAGAACGCCCGCATGTTATCTTTAATACACAAGCATTAACTGCCAGGACATACAGTGTCCGCTATTAGAAGACAGTGCCGTCAGCCATTCCCTTTCCAAAACCATACCTGGCGCATGAAGCAAACTTGCCCAGCGCCGTTCATCAGGATGTACCATTCCTCGCCAATCACGCCGATGATGTCGCCCAATTCATAGCCCCAAACCGCCTGGGAGATGGCGGGGCTTGTGATGCTGGGCTGGCTGCAGCGGGGCTTGTCCTCAAAGCCCTCCCGGAGGGAAAGATCCGGGGGGAAAGCCGGGCGCACACTGCCCAACTCGTTCTCCCCGGCCAGGTAGCGTGACATCATCCAGCCATCAAGTTCCCCGATGCGCACGCGCGTCCAGGCTCCCTGCTCTTCCACTACCAGGGCCGGTGTGCCGTTGTAGAACTTGCCCAGAGAGTCAGCGTTTCTATCCGGCTTAACCCTCAGGTGCAAGCGGTCTTTGGGGTTGGGGTTGTTCACCACGACCAGGCCTTCGCGCAACAGCGCCTGCTGCGCCTGGGCGTAGGTGGCGGGCAAATCCGCCTCCGTGACGCTCATCAGGCTGCGCCGCAGGGAATAGGCGCCGTAATCCGGCGGCAGTTCATCAGTAAACACCTTGCCCAACATATGGGCTTTGAGGGCATAAGGCCCAATGCTGAAGGTGTCATCGCCCTGCACCAGGCTCAGCAGCCACTCCTCCCCAAAGCGATTGAAGGTAAAAATCGGGCTTTCTCCATACTGCAGCGACACCGAATGATAGCCGCTGATAATACCGGGCTTGATGCCCCGAAACTCCGGCAGGACGCCGCTTTCAAAAACGCAGATATATCCCTGATCTTTTCCTCAAAGATGAACAGCCGCCGCTTATCCCCTGATCTTTCATCGCCTGATGGGCAATGTTCAAAGCCTGCTCCCGGGTGATATCGCCTTCCAAGGGCAGGCCTGGAAAGGCGTTCCAATTGGCGGCGTCCGGCTCGTCCCAGAGCCGCGCCAGGTTTTCCAAAGCCTGGGCTTCCAGCGGCCAAAAATCCGAATTGGCACCATACTGATGACAGAACTGCTCCAGGAGATACTCCTTTTGCTTCCCCTCCAGCAGCCTGTCCATGGCTTCCCAAAAGGCCTTGGGCGCTCTGTCAGAATACTAGAAGGCAGGGAGGTCTATCCGCCCTTGAGGTTCCATGGCCTCCCTCATGCCCTGCCACAGGGCATCCTGCTCCCGCTGGTAAAAATCCAGGTAGCCCTCCTCCATGCCAAGGGCATTCATATCATAAATTTCATCAAACAAAACAAGGGGATCCCCATGCTGCGCCACCGTGTAGTCCCACACCCTGCTGCGCAGAACATTGAACCAGTCGGTGACGGTGTAGGCGTCGTTTTGGAAGCTGGTGGTTTGCTCATTCTCGCACACCGCGCGGCGCACAGGCACAAGCCGGGTTCCCTCCCACTTAAACAGGATGTTTTCATGCAGGGCTCCTGCCAGGCCGCTGGTGCCCTGGGATTCCACCAGGCCAAACTCCGGGTAAAGAACAGGATTGAACAAGCCCTCCTCCTGCCCGTCATCCACAGCGATGTAGCGCTCCCCCTGTTTGACGAACAAACGGTAGACTGAATTGGTGGCGCCGGAGGACACCATCACCGCCAGGTCATCCGCGCCGTCAAAATTGACATCCGCGCTGTGAACAACCAAGTCGGAGGTCATCCAGGTGAGAAAATGCAGGGGCTGCCCATTGGGCGCGGTCATGCGCATGATGACAGGCCCCATCTCTTCCCCTTTGGGATAGGGGCTGTCCACCAATTCAAAGGACAGCTGCAAATGCGGCGTGTCAGAAAGATAGATGCCCTCGGGCGCCGCCAAACAGGCGGCAGGCAGCAGGCAGGATAGCAGGATGACTGCAAACAAGCGTTTCATTTTGGAAATCTCCTTTTTTGATGGGTACTGATACAATGATAATAACGGACTTGAGCCGAATTTTCATCCGATCAAACCCAGGAATCTCAAGCTTTCCTTTTGTGTAAATGATCAAAAGTTTTTCGTCCAGAATTGCATTTATTTAGACGATTATCCGTCCGGCTGGACGATATTATTGTTCGGTCTTATCTGCCCTGACATAGCGGGTGCTTCTGCCAGCGCCAAGCCGGACGAGGTACCCTTCTGAAACCATCCTGCTCAAGGCAGCTAAAACGGAGGAACGGCTGAGGCTGGGGCAGTTCACCACCGCATCCGCACCGGTGAAAGCGCCAATGGTGTTTTTCACATAATGCTGAGCGATTTCATAGGCAGTGCTTTGAACCCCGATCCCTTTAACATCCCCGATCCTTTCCTCAAACTTGATGTACGCGGAAAGGATGATCTGCAGCATGTACCGTATGAAGGGCACGGGGGCGTTTTTCCCCTCATGCCATCCGTCGTTGGAGCGTTCAAGCGCCTCGTAATACCGGTCTTTTGTCAACTCGATCTCTTTTTCTATGCTGATGTACTTCCCAACATGGTGACCACTCTGATACAACAAGAGCAAGGTCATTAAGCGGCTCAGCCTTCCGTTTCCATCGCTGAAAGGATGAATGCATAGAAAATCAGCGATAAAGACAGGAATCAGAATCAATGGATCGATCAATTCAGAAGCGAGCGCCTTTTCATAAGCCGCGCAAATCAAATTGACCGCAGATTCAGTTTCATGCGGGGCGGCCGGGGTGAACCTGGTGAAGGAAGTTCCGTCCGCTCTGGTTTCAATGATATAGTTTTGGACCGCTTTATATTTTCCCGCCATGGCAAGACCTGATCTTTTCAGCAAATCCCTGTGCAGTTGAAGAATATAAGATGGTTTGATGGGGATATGGCTGTAGTTCTCATGGATCGTGTTTAATACATCGCGATACCCGAGGATTTCCCGCTCATCTCGATTGCGGGGTTTTGTTTTTTCCTCCATCAGCTGCTTTAAGCGGGCGCCCGTTGTGATGATGCCCTCTATTTCATTGGACGCTTCTGTGCTCTGAATTCTGGCGATTGCCGTCATCCGGCTTAATTCCGCGGGTTTTTGCTTGATGTACAAATCCTGGCGGCCCTTGTGTTCCCGGATTTTGGCCACCAGATTCAAAATATCCATGTCCCAGCTTTTCTGGCTCAAGGAGAGATAATCAAATGTCCGCATGATGCGCCCTTTCGTCCAGCCTGATCTTTATCGTCCAATTTTAATCGTTTTTGGACGATAAAGCAAGCGTTGGATGATGAGACTGCTGGGAAAATTCAAGGAAGTGTCCGCAGACAATTCTTTGACACGCAATCGCCGCCCCGAAGGGCGGCGCGGTCATAGGAAAGATTTTGTCAGATTCTGTCAGCCGTTTCCGGCCAGGGTGGAGTCGTAGATGATCTCCTCGATTTCACCGGTCGTGAGGTTGACGGTCACGACATAGATGCCGTCCTTTTCCACCCACGCTTCACCCTGGTCGATGGTGAAGAATTTGATGAACATGGGCTGGCCGTCCTCCATCTGGAAGTATTCCTCGCCGTCATATGGCAGAAGGCATTCTTCCTGAAGGGATGTCAGGCCATGTTCCTTCACGATGGCCAGCCTGGCGGATTCCCTGGCCTCATCCATGGTGATTTTGGCCGCTTCTAAGACCTGAATCTTGATTTTTGCATTGATAATGGCCTGCTCCTCCTCGGTCGCGGGCGGGGGCGCCGGGATGGGTTTTTGGGCATAGGCGTCCGGCTGGTTGCCCAGGTAGGTCATGACGGCGGGGTAATCTTTTAGCATCATCTCCACTTGCTCCGCGCCCCAGGCCTTTGCTTCCAGCCCGCCTGCGGTGTCCACCCCATCCAGGCTCCACACGGCCTCGGCCTTGCCGTCTTTGACGGTGACGGTGTAAACGCCCATCCTCGCGATGTGCTCAATAGATTCATAGGTAAAGGTCATGACGCCGTTTTCGCTTTGTTCGGACTCGCGGCAGAAGACCGTCATCATTTTGTCGGTGATGCCGTATTTGTCATGAAGCGCCTGATCGGCCAGCTTCACGGCGTCATAGCGGTTTGAGAACAGCAGCCCGGTCGCCAGCGCCGTGGCCGCCAGCAGGGTCGCGATCAGCGCGAACACCAGGGTCACAGATATTTTCTTTTTCATTTTGATTTCCTTTCCTTGTGCGGCCGCAATGACCTGCTGCGCCAGAAAAGGATCGCCCTTTAAACCGGACAGGCGGTGGTCCAAAGCTTTTTGAATCCGTTTTTGATCGTTATTGTTCATACCTGACCGTCCTTTCCAAGACTTCGCGGAGTTTTGTGCGCGCCCTTTGCAGCCTTGAGGATACAGAGGAGCGGGCGATCCCCAGCAAGTCAGCGATTTCGCTTGTATCGTAGTTTTGATAGTAGTAGAGGATGACAACCTCGCGCAACTTCTTTGGGAGATTTAAGATCTCAAGCAGCAGGCTGTCTTCGTTAGGCTCCGGTTCGTCCGCCGTCTCCGGCAGCATGTCCGGGGTGATCCTGCGGTTGACATAGAGGAACCAGGAAGTTCTTTGCATATCCCGGCAGACATTGACCGCGATGCGCATGAGCCAGGTCTTTTCGCTGCTGTCGCCGCGGAAACCTTCAAAATTTTTATAGGCTTTCAGGAAGGTTTCTGAAACCGCGTCCTCCGCCAGACCGCGGTCGCGCAGGAAAAGATAGCAGGTGCGCAAAAGGCTGGTCTGGTGGTCAGCCACCAGTTTTTCAAACAACAGGTTTTTTTCAAGGGTGTTGTCCGGGCCCTGAACAACTTCCATCCGCTGCCACCTCCTTTCACCAGTATAGACGAAGGGAAGGGGAAAAATGTCGCATCACAAAAAGTCCCAGCATTTTAACCTGCTGAAAAGTTCCATTTTCTCCCAAAAGAAAACACAATTTTGACACAAATAAGGGGTAGGATGAAATCACGGCAAGGGAATGCCAAGAAGAAAGGAAAGAAAACAAGATGAAAAACAAGAAATGGATTGTTTTAACCGCGTTGGTGTTGGCGCTGGCGCTGCCCGTCGCGGGCTTGGCCGCTGAAAGCTTTGGAGCGGGCAACCTTGTGGAAGGCAAAACCTACACGGTGGAAGAGATGCTGACCTACGCGATCCAGGACGAATACCTGGCCCGGGCGGAATATGAGGCAATCATTCAGAAATTCGGCATGGACAGGCCCTTTTCCAACATTATGCAGGCGGAAGTGACCCATGCGGAACTGATTATGCCGCTTCTGACCAAATACGGCGTCGCTTTGCCGGAAGACACCTCAAGCCAGCATGTGGCGCTGCCGGGTACGCTAGATGAGATCTATCAAATCGGTATAACTGCCGAAATAAACAACATCGGGATGTATGACACCTTCCTCAAACAGGATGACCTGCCGGATGATGTGAGGGATCTGTTTGAAAGGCTGAAGCGGGCTTCGGAGAACCACCTGCGCGCATTCCAGCGCAACGCGGACAGGCAAGGCGAAGGCCGGCGCAGGGGCAAATAAACAAGACACCAAAGAAAAATTCAGGCCGCGCTGCGGGAAAACATCCCGGCGCGGTCTGGTGTTTGATTTTCAAAGAAGTATTGCTTGTTCCGCGTTCTTTAAATTGCAAACCCTTCACGCAACTTTATTGAGCCGGGGGTTTGCGGCTGTGATATAATAGCAAGCGCATTACTTTTCTGGAGGCGGATTTGTTCAGACGCTTGTTCTTCCCCTACAATGTCCTTTATGGGGATGAGATCAGGCTGGTGCTCAGGGAAAGGACGCTGCGGGACAGGAGCCTGGGGATCAGGGAGAACCTGACCTACGACATCTTCCCGCTGACGGATGACACCTACATGGGCTATGTCAGTCTGCGCGTGGGCGAAAGCCCGGAGATCTATTACCTGGGCCACATCGGCTACCGCGTGGAGGAGCCCTTCAGGGGGCACGGCTACGCAGGTCAGGCGGTCCGCGCTATGCTTCCAGTCATCCGCTCCTTTGGTTTCCAAACGCTGACCATTACGACGGACAAGGACAACCTGCCCTCCCGGAAAACCTGCGAACAATTGGGATGCGTGCTTGAAAACATTGTCCCTGTCCCTTACAAGTACCGCCCATTGTGTATGAACTCGCCCGCGAAATGCCGCTATATTCTGATCGCGGATGAGTTTGACGCGGAAAGGATAAACAAATGATTCTGACCTCAAGGGGCATCCCCGCCCATGTGGAGCAAACGGGCGAAGGCAGCCCGATCCTCCTGCTGCACGGCTGGGGCCCAAGCAGCGTGACCCTGGAAAAACACCTGAGGCCGCTTGCGAACCGATTAAAGAAAAACCATCAGGTCACCATGGTGGAGTTTCCGGGACACGGGACTTCCGGCCTGCCGGATGAGAATTACGAGGTGTCTGACTACGCGCTGTACGTCCTGTCCATCATGGATCAGTTGAACATTGAACAGCCCGTTGTCATCGCCCACTCCTTTGGCGGGCGCGTCGCGCTCTGGCTGGCCGCCAATGAGCCTCAAAGGGTCGGCCCCCTGGTGCTGACCGGCTGCGCGGGTTTAAGGCCCAAGCCCAATTTTAAGTCCTGGCTGAGAAAAACCACCTTCAAGCTGGGGCGGCTGGGCCTT
The DNA here is from genome assembly GCA_030057655.1 of Bacillota bacterium. Lineage (GTDB taxonomy): Bacteria > Bacillota > Clostridia > Christensenellales > Aristaeellaceae > UBA6115. The sequence goes on along the minus strand of JASGUQ010000041.1, from coordinate 151,134 downwards.
GACGTCATGGGGCTTTTTCCGAAGCTTCGGCCGCAGAAAGACAAGTGGCTCACAGCGCTTCGCAAAGAGTTTTCCTCAAACGACTATCTGGCCACGCCTGAAAGCCTGCGCGGCAGCTTCAGCCGCGTGGTCAAAAAAGACCTGCGCCCGCTGCTGCCCAAGATCAAGCAGCAGACCCTTTTGATCTGGGGGGAGAACGACACCGCGACCCCCTTGTGGATGGGCAGGGTGATGGAAAAAGAGCTGCAAAACGCGCGGCTTTTGGTCTATGAGGCGGATGACCACTTTGCCTACAAGAACCAGTTGAGCCGCTTTGTCACCGCGGTTGAGGTGTTTTTAGAGGAGGTGGAGGAAGCGTGAACTTCTTTTTAGCCCTGGCTTATGTCTTGCTGTGGCTGGCCCCGGTAACGGGCATGCTGATCCTGGCACGCCAGATCATGCAGTTTGTGCAATTAAGCAGCTACCAGTTTGGCGGCTTCCTCCGCACCGTGCGCAGAAGGGCGCTTCACAGCTTCTGGCCGGGGGCGGCTTTCAGCCTGGCCTCGATTATTCTCCTGCTGATCGGCCTTTTGATCGTGCAGGCGTCGCCGGCTTTGGCCTTTGTCCTCTCCCTTTTTGTCTTTATCCTCCTGCAGTTTTTGGCCTACCTGCTCTCCCTTGTTACCTACCGGGAAAAGGCGGTCAAGGTGCCGCTGGTCATGACCGCGCGGATCAAAAGGCTGTATGTTACCCTCTTTCTTGTGGGGGTAGCGCTTGTCTGCTTGCTTTATTGCAACAGGCTTTCTTTTGTGCTTTCGGGCTTCATCCCGCTTTTGACCCCGTTGTGGGTGCTGATCGCCATGCTACTGGTCTGGCCGCTTGAAAAGGGCATCCAAATGCTCTACCGCCTGGACGCCAGGCGCGTGCTGAGCGTCTACCGCAAATCAGGGCTTGAGGTCATCGGCATCACGGGCTCCTATGGAAAAACCACGGTTAAAAACCTGCTCTACGCAATGCTGTCCCAGTCGCAGCCCACCCTTGCAAGCCCTGCCAGCGTCAATACGCCCATGGGCCTCTCCCGCTGCATCAGGGAGGAACTGGGGCCGGAGCACCGCTTTTTTATCGCGGAGATGGGCGCGCGCCATCCCCAGGACATCCGGGTATTGTGCCGCTTTGTCAGACCCAAATACGGCATCCTGACCTCCATCGGCCCCCAGCACCTGGAGACCATGAAGAGCATTGAGCGGATCGCCTCCACCAAGACCGACCTGATCCGCGCCCTGCCCGGGGATGGCTTCGCCGTCTTCCACAATGACGGAAAGCGGGTGAGCGAGGCTTGGGGCAAGGCGGAGATCGGCAAGGCGATCGTTGGAAACCCCGGGGATGACCTGTGGGCGGAGGATGTCATATTGACTACCAAGGGCGCTACCTTCACGATCTGCAGGAACACGAGCGAGCGCTGGCCTGTCACGACCCGCTTAAGCGGCGAACACAACATCACAAACATTCTTTTGGCCGCAGCCATGGCGCTTCATCTGGGTATCAGCCCGGACAAGATCGCGCAGGCTTTGACGGAGGTCGCGCCCATCGCGTCCAGGCTTCAAACTTACATCCATCAAAAGGGCTATACGGCCATCAACAATGGTTTCAACTCCAACCCCGACTCCAGCAAAAAGGCCCTGGAGGTGCTTGCCGCCCATCCCGGCCGGCTGATCGTGGTCACGCCCGGGTTTATTGAGTTGGGCAGGCATGAGGCTTCCGCCAACCGCCGCCTTGGCAACGACATCGCGGCAGTGGCCCAGATCGCCATTCTGATCGGTGAAAAGCACACCAGGCCGATCAAAGAAGGCCTGCTTGAAAGCGGGATGCCGGAGGACAGCATCCACGTGTTCCCAAGCCTCGCCCTGGCCAACGAGTATATCTCTGAAACCTTTGGTTTGGGGGACGTGATCCTGTATGAGAACGACCTGCCCGACCATTACGCGTAAAGGAGGATGAACATGAAAGAAAAGATCAAACTGGGCGTCCTCTTTGGCAGCCGCAGCACGGAACATGACGTATCCATCGTTTCAGCCCTGCAGCTGATGAGCATGGCCGATCCCTTCCGCTATGAGGTGATCCCGGTGTACATCAGCAAAAAAGGCGAATGGTTTACCGGCGGCGCCTTGTGGAAGATGGAGACCTATCTGAATTTTGACCCCAGAAAAAGCAAATTGACCCGCGTCTACCCCGACCTGACCGCGCGTTCCCATGCCCTCGTCGCTGTCAAGCGCGGCAAGCCCTTCATGGGCGAGACCCGCTACGCGGCGGCCAAGCTGGACTGCGTCATCCCGGTTTTCCATGGCATGAACGGAGAGGACGGCAGCATGCAGGGCGTGCTTGAAATGATGGACCTCCCCTACGCCTCGACTGGCGTTGCAGGAAGCGCGGTGGGCATGGACAAGGTCATGATGAAGCGCATATTCCGCGGCTTTGACTTCCCTGTTTTGAAGGATACCTCCTTAACCCGCACCGCCTTTGAAAAAGATGAGGAGGCGGCCTGCGAAGCGGTTGAAAAGGAACTGCCTTATCCGGTCTATGTAAAGCCCGCCAACCTGGGCTCCTCCATCGGCGTGGACCGGGCGGAGAACCGGGAGCAGCTGAAAAAAGCGCTGCGGGTCGCTTTTACCCTGGACCGCAGGGTGCTGATCGAGGAAGGGCTGACCAACCCCCGGGAGGTCAACTGCTCCGTGCTTGGTTTTGATGAGGAGGTCTATCCCTCCGTTGTGGAACAGCCGGTCAGACATACAGATGACAAATTGTTAACCTATGAGGGAAAATATCTTCAGGGTGGAAACGCCTCCGGCATGGCCGCGCTGAGCCGGATCATCCCGGCGCCCATCAGCGAAGAAGACACACAAAAAGTGCAGAGAATCGCCGTTTCCATCTTCAAAGCCCTTGATTGCAAAGGCGTCGTTCGTGTAGATTTTATGATGGACGAAGCCACAGGGGGCTTGTACATCACGGAGATCAACACCATTCCCGGCTCCCTGGCCTTCTACCTGTGGGATAAGACAGGTGAAGGGCTGCCCTACCGCAAATTGATCGACCGCCTGGTGGATCTGGCCTTTGAAGCCCACCGGCAGAAAGACCGCGGCACTTCGTCCTTCCAGTCGGAGATCATTTCAATGGCCCTTTCCAATGAGCAATCAGGCGCAAAGGGCAGCAAAGCTTAAGGGAGGCAAACGGTATGAACGCTTATGTGCAGAAGGTTTTGGATGACTTAAAGGCGCGCAACGCCCATGAAAAGGAATTTCTTCAGGCAGCGGAGGAGATGCTGCCCGCGCTGTCCCCGGTGTTTGACGCCCACCCGGAGTATGAAAAAGCCAACCTGCTGGAGCGTTTTGTGGAGCCGGAGCGCGTCATCATCTTCCGCGTTCCCTGGCTGGACGACAAGGGCGGGGTGCAGGTCAACCGCGCCTACCGGGTCCAGTTCAATTCCGCCATCGGCCCCTACAAGGGCGGGATGCGCTTTCATCCATCTGTTAATTTAAGCGTGTTAAAGTTTTTGGGGCTGGAGCAGACGCTTAAAAACAGCCTGACCGGCCTGCCCATCGGCGGCGGCAAAGGCGGCAGCGATTTTGACCCCAAGGGAAAGTCCGACGGCGAGGTCATGCGGTTTTGCCAGAGCCTGATTACCGAATTGTACCGCCACATCGGCGCGGACATGGACGTCCCTGCCGGGGACATCGGGGTGGGCGCGCGCGAGGTGGGCTATATGTACGGCCAGTACAAGCGGATCACCGGCCAGTACACTGGCGTTTACACCGGTAAAGGGCTGACCTTTGGCGGCTCTGCGGGCCGTACCCAGGCGACGGGCTATGGTCTTTTGTACATGGTGGACGCCATGCTGAAAGCCAACAAGCTGTCTGTTTCGGGCATGAAGACCGTGATTTCAGGCTCCGGCAACGTGGCCATTTTCGCAGCTGAGAAAGCGGCCCAACTGGGCGCGACCGTGATCGCGATGAGCGACTCAAACGGCTATGTCGTGGATGAATCGGGCATTGCCCTGGATGTGGTCAAGGAGATCAAGCTGAAGGAGCGCGGACGCATCAGCGAATACCCCGCTCGCGCCGGCAAGGGACGCTATGTTGAGGGCGGGGACATCTGGCAGACGCCCTGCGACCTGGCGCTCCCCTGCGCCACGCAGAACGAGCTGCCCCTTTTAAGCGCTCAGGCGCTGGTTAAAAACGGCGTCAAGGCGGTCGCCGAGGGCGCCAACATGCCCACCACCATCGACGCGACCCATCACCTGCAGAAAAGCGGCGTGCTCTTTGTTTCCGGCAAAGCGGCCAACGCCGGCGGCGTCGCGGTCAGCGCGCTTGAAATGAGCCAGAACTCCATGCGCCTGTCCTGGAGCGCTGAAGAGGTCGATCAGAAACTGCACGGCATCATGAACGCCATCTTTGAAAACATTTCAAAGACCGCGGCCAAGTACGCCGATCCCCTGGACTATGTTACCGGCGCCAACATCGCGGGCTTCCTGAAGGTGGCGGAGGCCATGATGGCGCAAGGGGCCGTGTAATAAAACCCATGCTCAGGCGCTTCGCTGAACCCCGTTTCAGGTCCATTATCTTAAAAACCCTGATCGTTATCCTGGGCGTCCTGGGTCAGATCCTGACCTTCGGGCGCTCCGGTTTTAGGTCTGCGGAAAACCTGTTCTATTACACCAACATCTCCAACATCCTGGTCATTTTGCTGGCCTTCGTGCTGCTGGCAAGGGAAGCAAGGGCCATTCGGGACGGCAGGGAGGCTCAGCATCCGCCCCTTCTTCATACCCTGCGCTTTATCCTCGCTTCAGGCATCCTGCTGACCTTTACAGTTTTCAACCTGCTTTTGCTGCCCAGTTTGCCCAAAAGTTACCTCTTATCCCTGAACAACCTGCTGGTCCACAACCTGGTGCCGCTCATGGCCTGCGCGGACTTTGTGCTTTTTGATCAGAGCGAAAAAGGCAAATTGAAGGCCGCACAGGGGCTTGTCCTTCCGGCCCTCTATCTCCTGTTTTTCCTGGCGCTGACAGTTTTTTCCTTCCGATTCCGCACAGGCGCGGCGCCTTATTTTTTCATGGACTATGAGAAAAACAGCATTTTCGCGATCGGGGACGGCAAACTGGGCGTGTTCTGGTGGATTCTGCTGCTGGTGGCGCTGCAGCTGGTGCTTTCCCGTCTGCTCCTGGGTTTGCGAAAAATCAGAGACCGATAAAGACAGCCTGATTCATTAAAAAACGCCTGGCGGTTGATGAGCCAGACGTTTTTTGTTGACCACGCATACTATTGTTTATCCTTTAACAGCTCCCGCAGTTAAGCCGGCCACAAACTGTTTGGACATGCTCAGGTACAGCAGGATGACCGGCAGGGCGGACAGGGTCAGCAGCGCGAACACGCGCGGCCAGTCCGTTGAATACTGCCCCTGCAGCCTGGTCACAGCAAGCAGGACCGTTTTTTTGTCTTCCCGGGTGATGAAAATCAGCGGGAACCACAGGTCGTTCCAGATGGGCACCAGGTTATAGATGCCCACCGTGGCCAGCGCAGGCTTGATAAGCGGCAAAACAATGCTGTAATAGATCTTGCTGCGTGGCGCGCCGTCGATGTAGGCGGCCTCATACAGATCGCGCGGCAGCCCGTGGATGAATTCTGTCAGGATGAAGACTGCGGTCGGCAGCCCCATCGCGATGTACACGAAGAACAGGCTCCAAAGCGTATTGAACAGGTCAAAGATCTTCATCAGTTCCAGCAGCCTGATGGTGGCGATCTTAATCGGCAGCATCATGCCCAGAATGAAGAAGAAATAGATGCCCTTGGACAGTTTTCCCCGCCAGTGCGCCAGGCCATAACCGGCCAGGGAGCCCAAAAGCAGAATGACGAAAAGGGACACCACCACCACGGTGATGCTGTTGAAAAAATACTGGAAGAAGTTGCCGCCCTGAATTACGCTGATGTAGTTGTCAAGGGTCCATTCCGTAGGCAAGCCGAAGGGGTTGGAGTAAATGGCCATGCGGCCCTTGAAGGAGTTGATGATCAGCAGGTACACCGGGAACAGCGCCACAAACACCCAAATGACCATCAGCACATGGGAGGGGATGTGCATGTTCATCACCTTCAGGCTTGTAGCCTTGCGTTCTTTTTTCTGTGTGCTCATTGATTACTCCTTTCCCTGCGTCGCTCTCAGCGTGGGCACCACGCCCAGCAGCAGCATGAAAAAGACCGCCGTTGAAATGGAGGCGCCCACCCCCGGCTCCGGAATGCCGATGGGGTGTTTTCCCGCAACACCGTAGCGGTAAAACAAGGAACCGATCAGGTCTGTGGAGTAATTGGGCGCGCCATCCGGTGTCGCCATGGCGTAGATGATGTCAAACGCATTGAAGTTGCTGACAAAGGTTAAAATGGCGATCATGCCGACGACTGGCAGAAGCAGGGGATATTTGATGTACCAGAAGGTCTGCCAGGAGTTGGCGCCGGCGATATCCGCAGCTTCCAAAAGGTCCTCTGAGATGCCCTGAAGCCCCGCTACAAACATCATCGTGGGGATGCCCACCCATTGCCAGACAGACACCAGGCTGATCACATGCAGGGCTGTTTGCTCCTGCCCCAGCCAGGGGCGCACCAGGGCGCCCAGCCCCATGCTGCGCAGGGTCGGCCCTGCGAACTGGGGGTTTAAAACCAGCTTAAACAGATAGCCTGTCACCATGACCGCGATGGTGCAGGGGATGAAGATGACGCTCTGATAGAATTGGCGCCCCACCATGGTGCGGTTGGTGAGGATCACCGCGAACAGCATGCCCAGCACGTTTTGCACCATCATGTGGTAGGCGAAAAACACCCAGGTGTTTTTGAACGCTCCCCAGAACCTGGCGGACACCTCCGGATCCGTGAACAGGCGAACATAGTTGCTGAATCCCACGAAGGTCCTGGCGCCTGTGGTGCCCTCATACAGGCTCAAGCGGACTGAGTCCAGCATCGGATAGGCCATGAACAGGCAATACATGATCAGTGCCGGCAGGACATACCAGATCCAATACCGTCCGCCCGGATCCAGGCGGCTTTGCCTTTTTAGTTTATGCTGCGCTGTGGTTTGCATGTTTCCTCCTGTGTGCGTTCTTCAGACAGGTTGGTGGCTAATGATTAAAAAGCCGGGAGCCGGCGCACGGCCCCCGGCAAGTCGGGTTGGTAACCTGGATTATTGACCGACGATCTTGGCCTGCTCAGCGGCAAACACTTCAGCAACGGCTTCAGGCGTGGTCTCACCCTTGGCCAGGGCGTTGAGCTGTTCCACCATCGGGGTGTACATGTTCAGCAGTTTCGCCCAGACAAAGCGCGCGTCCAGCACCTTGCCTTCGTTCAGCGCCAGGATCTCGGTCACGGCAGGATCATCAAAGGTGATAGGGGCGTCGATCATGGGGAAGAAGCCCTGGGGCAGGTAGCTGGCCGTGGTCTGCGCGCCTTCGGGCGTGGCCAGCCAGGCCAGGAAGGCCTTTACTTCTTCGGGATGTTTGGTGGCGTTGTTGCCGGTGATGCCCATATCGGGATGGAAGCACATGCCGGCGGTTGCTCCTTCAGGAGCCGGGAAGGCAATGGCGCCCCATTCCACACCGTAATCAGCAAAGGTGCCGCAGGTCCAGGAGCCGTCGATGAACATCGCGGCGCGGCCAAGGCCCAGCATGGCGGGACCGTCGGAGTTGGTGATGGACTCAAAGCCTTCGGGGAAGTATTTCGCCAGTTCCGCGTAATCCTTCAGGGATTTGAGGAAGGCTTCGTCGTTCATTTTCTTTTCGCCGCTCTCATACAGCGCACGCTGATCCGCGCCGCCGACATAGTTGGGCAGCATGCCCAGGTATACGCACTCCAGGATGTCCCAGTTGGAAGCGATGCCATTGGCGAAAGGCTCAATCCCCTTTTCCTTGAACGCCTTGCTGACAGCCAGCAGCTCTTCAAAGGTCTTGGGCACTTCCAGGCCGTTCTCGGCAAACAGGGTCTTGTTGTAGTAGATTACCTGGCTCACAGCAGCGAAAGGAACCGCGAAAGCCTTTCCGTCCGGGGTCTGCCAGGCATTGAGAGCGGAAGCGCTGAAGTTCTCTTTCACACCGGGGATATCGGTGCAGTCCATCGAAAAGCCGGCGTCAAACAGTTCCTGGCCCACCGCGTAGGAACGGGAATAGTACAGGTCGGGGCCGGTGCCGTTGTCCAATTGCAGGCGCAGGGTCGCGTTGTACTGGTCGGAAACGGTGGGCTGGAAGGTAATCTCAACGCCCGTTAATTCCTTGTACTTGTCAAGCAGGGCTTGGACCTTCTCAGCGTCATCCGAGCGCCAGGAGCCCATGGTCAATTTGACGCCTTCAGCCTGTCCAATCATGGGGAGCATGGTGGCCAGCATCAAAAGGGCGATCAGGAAAGCGGTTAGTTTCTTCATAAAAATACCTCCAAATTTATATTATTTTGCCAAAACAAAGATAACATAATATTGGAGGTATTGCAAGTTGTTTGTGTGGTAGTCAACCTTTATTCGACCAGCTTGCCCAGAATGTACACTTGCTTCGCAACACTTTTTACATCAAAGCAATCCCCGTCCATCAGCACGATGTCGGCGTCTTTACCAACTTCAAGCGAACCCACTTTGTCCGCGATGCCGCTGTGGATGGCGGGGTTGATGGTGATGGCTTTCAGCGCCTCAAAGGGATCCATGCCGGATTTTACCGCGAGCGCCGCGCACAGGGGCAGGTACTCCTGGGGAATGACTGGCGCGTCCGTGATGATGGACACCCGGCAGCCGGCTTTGGCCAGAATGCCGGGGGTGTCAAAGGTGCGGTTGGTCAACTCAAATTTGCTGGCGGTGGCCAGGGAGGGGCCGATGGCCAGCGGAACATTTTCCATAGCCAATTCTTCTTTGATCAGGTGGCCATCCGTCACATGCTCCAGCGTGATCTTGACATCAAATTCCTTCGCGATGCGAAGCGCGGTAAAGATGTCTTCCGTCGCGTGGGCATGGGCTTTCAGGGGCATTTCCCCGCGCAGTACCGGGATCAGAGCTTCCATCTTCATGTCAAAGGCGGGCGCTTTGGAGGGGTCTTTTTCTGCTGCTTCCTTCTTTGCCAGGTACTCCCTGGCTTTAAACAGCGCTTCACGCAATTTGGCCGCGGTGGTCATGCGGCTTGAATCGCCCTTCTCCCGGTAGCAGCGCTTGGGGTTTTCGCCAAACGCGCACTTCATGGCAGTTTCCATTTTGACGATCATGTCATCCGCCCTTCGGCCCACGGTTTTGACCGCGATGAAGGTGCCGCCCAGCACATTGGCGCTGCCGGGCCCGGTGTTAACCGTGGTCACGCCGGCCAGCGCCGCGTGCTTGAGGTGGGGCTGCATGGGTTTGAAGCCATCGATAGCGCGCAGATGGGGGCTGATGATATCGTTCATCTCGTTATAGTCGGAACCTTCATATCCAATGCCGTAGCCGTCAAGGCCCAGGTGGCTGTGCGCGTCCACAAAGCCGGGGTAGACATAAAGCCCTGAGGCGTCCACCGTTTTCGCGCCTTCAGCGTTTAGATTCTTGCCGATTTCAATGATTTTGCCGTCCTGCACCAGGATATCGGCTACATAGGGTTCCCTGTTGACGGCATCATGCAGGAGGCCGCCTTTAATCAGCAGCATGTTTTTCTCCTTTAGTCAAACGAGACTTCCCTGTGCTGCTCGGAGGAGTCATAGATCGCCTGCATGATCTTGGCGGTGTGGATCACAATGTCGATATGGCTGGGCAGCTTTTTGCCGGTCTTCACGCAGTCGATAAACTCATCAATCTCGCGCTGGAACATGTCTTTTTTCTGGAACTGGTACGCGACGGTTTTGAGCATCCCGTCTTCCGTTGTATACAGGGTGTAGTCCCCGCCGTACTGCAGCCGGATGCCGGCCTTGTCGCCCATGAAGTCGATGAAAGTTTCTCTTTCGCCGATGTTCTGCGCCCAGGCGCCGTTCATGGTGATCACAGGGCCGCTGGTGCGGATCAGGGCGGTCACAGAGTCGTCCACGTCATAGGTGCCGCCGGGGATGTGCGGGCCTGCCCACATGTCCACATAGGTGTAGTTGTCAATGTCCTTGCCCAGCTTGCAGAAAGCTTCGCCTGAAACGGTCTTGGGGATCGGGTCGCCGCAGCAGAACATCACGATGTCCAGGTAGTGCACGCCCCAGTCGATCAAAGCGCCGCCGCCCGCGATGGCTTTGGTGGTGAAGGCGCCGCCCAGGCCGGGGATGGAGCGGTGAGCGCGGAAGGAGACGTACACATGGAAGATCTCCCCCAGATCGCCCTTGTCGATGTGGTTCTTGATGCGGCGGACCGCGTCGTTGAAGCGGTTGACCACGCCGATGTTCAGGGTCATCCCGGTCTCGTGCTGGGCCTTTTGCATCTCAAGCACCTCAGCATAGGTTCTTGCCGCGGGCTTCTCGCACAGGACGTGCTTTTTAGCCTTCATGCAGTCAATGGAGATCTGCGCGTGGACGTTGTTGGGCGTGCACACGCTGACAGCCTGGACAGACTCATCCTTTAAAATGTCATGGTAATCGGTCACCGCTTTGCCGGTGCCGTATTTTTTGACCGCTTCCTCAGCGCGCTCTTTGATAATGTCGCAGAAGTAGGCAATTTCAACCTCTTTGTTGTTCATGTAGCTGGGAATGTGCGCTGCGTGCGCGATGGTTCCGCAGCCGATAACGGCAACCTTGACTTTCATATGGAAAAACCCCCTTTTTGTTTTGATTATAGCACGCGGGGCAGGTCTTTCTCAACCTCAATGCCTCTTGAATTTTGTTATCGGGCAATTTAGCATGGTATGCTGGCAAAGGTTTAAGCCAAAAGTAAAAGAGAATCCAAAGATCAGGATGACACATGCGCGATGAATTGACCTCAAGGGGCTTTGCCTTCACCTGCTATGCCTTGATGATAATAAACCTGCCTGCCTGTTAAGCTGAATCGAACATAATAACACAAGAACGACAAATAAATAGATTAATCGGCCAAATTAGATTGATTTATTTGGGCTTTAACTGAAATTATGTGCAATAATACCCCGGTTCATTGACCCCTCCGTTCTTCACTTGCTATACTGTGCCCAGCAAAGCCGTTTCAAACTAATGACAAGATGAGAGGGATTTTTTGAACATTCTTTCTGTTGACGTTGGTACAACCAGTATCAGGGGCGCGCTGTTTTCACAGGGCGGAGGCTTTCTTGCGTCCCATGCGGTAAACACCCCCCTGCAGTTTTTGAACGGATTGATTGAACAGATCCCTTCTGTGTTTACCGACGCCCTCCTTGAAATCATCCGCCATGTTCAAAAAAACTTTGAGATAGACGCCATCAGCCTGACCGCTTTCCGCTCCGCGCCAGCGCTGGTGGACAAAGAAGGCAAGGCGCTTTCCAACTTTATCATGTGGCAGGACAAGCGCAACAAAGCGATCTGCGACGCGCTCTCCGCTTACAGCGAAGATGTCCATGCGGTTTCAGGCGCCGGGGTCAACACCGTCTTCACCGCGGGCAAGATCGCCTGGTTCAAAAAGCACATGCCGGACGTCTATTCAAAAGCGTACAAAGCGGTCGTGGTGCCTGATTACCTGATCCATTTTATGACCGGCAAGTTTGTGACCGACCATACCTATGGCAGCCGCACCCTGCTGATGGACATCAAAAAACTGGCCTGGGACAAAGGGCTGTGCGAACTGTTTGACGTGGACATGGACAAGCTGTGCGAGCTGGTTCCGCAGGGCTCCGTTGTCGGGTATACCTCCGCGTCCTTCAGCCGCGTTTCCGGCGTGCGTGAAGGCATCCCGGTCATTTCAGCAGGCGGGGACCAGCAGTGCGGCGCTTTGGGCCTTGGCGTCACGGACACAAGCAGGCTGTCCATCAACAACGGCACCGGCTCCTTTATCCTCTCCCTGACGGATGAGCCGGTTCTGAGCGTCCAGTCCGTCATCTGCAATGTGGCGGCTGTTCCCGGGAAATACACCCTGGAAAGCAATGTGATGACCTCCGCCTCCGCCATCAACTGGGCAATGGACACCTTCTTTGCGGACTTAAGGAAGGACGGCAAGCCTGATTTTGAAGCCTTTGACCGCCTGGCCCAGTCCTCCCCTCCAGGCGCCAACGGCCTTTGCTGCCTGCCCCTGTTCCAGGGCTGCGGCACGCGCCACTGGGACCCGGAGATCCGCGCGTCCCTCTATGGCATGAGCCTGTCAACGACCAGGGCGGACATCGCCAGATCCCTTTATGAAGGCATCAGCGCCGAGATCGTGAAGAGCATTGAATTCATGCCTTTTGAAAAAGCATCCGTCAGGGAAATCAGCGTGGCAGGCGGCTTATCTCAAAGCGAGGCATTCAATCAGATCCTTTGCGACATGCTGGGCGTCCCTCTGATGCGCTATCAAAACAAAGAGGCCACAGCCCTTGGCGCGTTTGTTTCAGCGGCTGTCGCTTTGCGGCTTTACCCTGGCTATGACGAGGCATTAAAAGCTGTCCGTGCCGGGGATGAAGCTGCAAGATATACCCCGTCAGCGGACCTGGCCGCGGCATACCGCGCCCATCTTGACACCAGCGACCGCTTGTTTGAAAAAATAAACCACATTTGAAAGGGCTGGAAGCGATGACGAAGATAAAAGGCAATAAAGTTAAAATGAGCGATTTGGGCATCATCTCCCAGGTCGCCCACATGTACTACAACCTGGACATGCAGCAGCCTGAGATCGCCAAACGGCTGTACTTCTCCCGCCCCAAAGTGTCACGAATGCTTAAAAAGGCCCGGGAGATTGGCGTGGTAGAGATCCATGTCAACCGGTATCAGGACAGGATGACCAGCATTGAGCAGAAGATGAAGGATCTGTTTACGCTAAAAGACGTCATCGTCCTGTCCAAGGGCGAAGAAAACCCGGATGAGGCGGACGAAGGCCTGACCAATTTTGCGGCGCTGTATGTCAGCCAGCTTCTCAAAGACAACATCAACTTTGGCATCACGGGCGGAGGGACAGTGTACCGCATCATCAAAAAGCTGCCCAAGGTCGAGGTCAGCGGCATGAACGCGGTCCAGGTCATCGGCGCTTCCGCCAACCAGTACATCGCAGGGGAAGCCCGGGAACTGGTGAACCATATTTCAACCCTGCTTTCAGCTTCCGGCCATTACCTGAACACCCCTTTGTACATTGAAGACCTTTACGCCAAGGAGATCCTGATGCGCGACCCCAATGTGGGCAAAGTGCTGGACTATATGAAGCGCCTGGACATCCTGCTGACCGGCATCGGCAGTTTTTCCCTGGGCGAAGACGCGCCCAACTGGTTTGGCTACATGACCCAGGCCCACCGGGAGGAGCTTCAATCCCTGGGCGCTGTCGGAAGCATCTGCGCGCAATATTTTGATATCAGGGGCAATCTGATTGATTGCGAGTGGAACCGCAAGTGCGTGGCCATCCCCTTCCCGGACATGCACAGAACGCCGCTTACCATCGGCGCCGCGGCAGGGCCCAAAAAGGTGCTGTCCATCCTGGGCGCGCTCAGGGGCCATCATATGCAGGTATTGATAACGGATGCCGATACCGCCAGCCAGATCATCGAACATGAAGAGTCCGGTTCCAACAAAATCTTCCGGTGAAAACAACAAAGCCAGTTTTTCCGGAAGATGATTAGCAAACAAAATTCAAATCGCTTAAGGAGGTGAACCAAATTCTTTATGCCTGCAAAACAGGCAGCTGCCACCATGTGTTCTTTTCCCGCGACTGGAACGACAAATGAAAGGATGTATGACATGAAAAAGAAAGTTCTCTCCCTGCTTCTCACCCTAGCGCTGCTTCTTGGCTTGTCGGGCGCCGCCCTGGCTCAGGAATCGGTGATCCTGACCTTCTGGACCCCCACCTGGCGCCAGGCGGCGGAAGAGCCGATCATCGCTGATTTCATGGCTCAAAACCCCGACATCAAGATTGAAGCCACCTTCTATACCTCTGAGGACATGAAGTCAAAGACCAAGATCGCCGCGTCCTCCGGCACCCTGCCCGACATGTGGTACAACTGGGGCGGCGTCCTGGCTGACTTTTATGCCGAGAACGGCTTGATCCTGGACCTGGCCCAGTATGCCAAGGACAACAACTGGTCGGAGAAATACCTGGCAGGCGCCATGGAACAGTGCACCTATGACGGCCAGCTCATCGGCCTTCCCCAGAACCTGGCCGGCCTTGTGATGTATTATCGTGTGGACCTGTTTGATCAGTTCGGCATTGCCGTTCCCACCACCATGGAGGAACTGGAAGCCGCAGCCGATGTTCTGCTCAAGAACGGCATCACCCCGTTTTCTTCCTATAATAAGCACATGATGCGCTACCATGAGGCGCTGCTTGAGTACTACAGCACCAAGGAAGAGCATGACGACCTCCTGCTGCTCAAGGCCGACTGGGGCAAGTCCGAAGCCATGACAAAAAGCTTTAAAAAGTTGAAGGAATGGTATGACAAGGGCTATTTCCCCGCCGATATCCTGGCTTCCGACACTTCCACCGCTAAAATGTATGTCTATTCCGGCGCCTCTGCCATGATCATGGAGAACCCCGGCATGGCTTCTGAAATCGTCGCCAACAACTACGACCTGGCCCAGTACGGCTGGTTCGCCTTCCCCTCAAGCCCTGAGGGCAAGGGCCGCGTGTCCGCATACGCGAAAATGGTCCAGTTCAACAAGAATATCTCGGATGAAAAACTGGCCGCGGCCATGAAGTTCTGGGATTATTATTACAGCGACGAGAGCCTGGAAGCCCATCCTGCCATTGAGCAGCCCACAGCCCGAATCGGCGCTGAGCTGCCTGAAAACTATGTCCTGGCGCAGGGGCTTTTGGAACTCATTGATGAAAACGGCTCCTACTTCACCATGGACCTGAAGGTTCCGGCTGAAGTCATGGCCAAGTATTTCTCCGTCTTTGATCAGGTGCTCCTGGGCACGATCGCGCCTGAAAACGCCGGCGCTGAAATCCAGATCGACGTGGAAAACTACAAACTCAACAATTAATCCTCTTTCCCCCTGTCCCGGGCGTTTCCGGGACAGGGGGAAACAAAAAAAATCCGCTTCCAATGCCTTTGAATGGCTCTGCTTTTTGAAAGGGGTAGAGAATATTGAAAAAATCATACGCCAAACTCGGCTTTATGGCCCCCGGCCTGCTGATCTACAGCTCAATGGTTGTCGTTCCGGCCATTTACTCCGTCGTGCTGAGCTTTTTCAAGTGGAATGGCATTGGAAAAATCACCGCGGTCGGTTTTCGGAATTATGTCAACCTGTTCACCAGGGACACGGTTTTTCAAATCGCGCTGAAGAACAACCTGGTCTGGATCGTGCTGACCCTGGTCTTTACCACCAGCATGGCTTTGGGCCTGGCCCTGATGCTCAACCGCTCGTTTAAAGGGAGAACAGCTTACCGCGCTATTTTCTACTTCCCCTATATGCTCTCCTGGGTGGTCATCGGAATCATCTGGAAATGGATCTATAACCCCAACATCGGTTTCCTGGATGAAATGCTCAAGCTCATTGGCTTGGGTCACCTGAACATTACCTGGCTGTCAGACCCCAACATCGCCTTGTACTGCGTTTTTATGGCGGCGCTCTGGCAAAGCACAGGGCAGCCCATGCTCTACTTTATGGCGGGCCTTCAAGCCATCCCGCATGAGCTGTACGAAGCAGCCGAGGTGGACGGCGCAGGAACCTGGTCAAGTTTTGTACACATCACCATTCCGCAGCTGAGGGAAACCTTTGTCATCGTGTTTGCCACCCTGGTCATCTCGGCCATGAAGGTGTATGACGTGGTCTATGTTATGACAGAAGGCGGGCCTGCCAACTCCACACAGACGCTGGCGTCCTACATGTATTCCCAGACCTTTGCTTTCTCAAACCTGGGGATCGGCAGCGCCATCGCCACTGTGATGATGGTTGTGATGATGGTAGTCATCATTCCCTACGTCCTCTTTACGACCAAACAGGATTAGGAGGGAAATATGCAGCAAGTTCAATATAAATTTAATTGGAAGCGCCTGGTTTTTTATGTCAGCATCACCCTTCTGGCCCTCGTCTGGCTGGTGCCGATCTTCACTGTGTTTTTGACCTCCATCAAAAGCACCACTGATTTTTACAGCGGCGTAGGTTTGTTTGAGTGGCCGGATATTCCCCAGTGGGGCAATTTTAAGAACGCTTGGATAGGCGGGCGCATGAGCATGTATATGCGCAACGGCCTTATCGTCTGCCTGTGCAAGGTCCCGCTGGGCATTTTCTTTTCCTCCATGCTGGCTTTCGCGCTCACAAGGCTGAATGTCAAGCGCAATCGGGCCATTTTCATCTATGTCCTGATCGGCATGATGCTGCCCCTGCAGGTGGTGCTCATCCCGGTGAACATCGCCTATTCCCGCCTGGGCCTGACCAACACCTATATAAGCCTCATTTATGCTTACATTGGCTTTGGCATCCCGCTTGGCACGCTCATCTTCAGAGGGTTTTTCAACGGTATCCCCAAGGAACTGGATCAGGCCGCGCTAATTGACGGGTGCAACAGCTGGCGGCTGTACAGCACGATCATCCTCCCCCTGGCTAAGCCTGCCATCGCGACGGTTTTTATTATCGACTTTCTGCACACCTGGAATGAGTTCATGGTCCAAAGCGTGCTGATTACCAGAGACAGCATGAAAACAGTGCCTAACGGCCTGCTCAGTTTCTTTGGCGAGTTCAGCGTGGACTACGGGCTGCTGAACGCCGGTGTTCTTCTGTCCATTGTTCCGGTATTGGTCACCTACCTCCTCTTCCAAAGGTACTTTGTCTACGGCATGTCCGGGGCTGTCAAAGGTTAATTTTTAAAAGGAGCGACACATGAGTCAACGGTACTTCGCCAACTGGGAATCCCTGAAGGCTCACCCCATCCCCAAATGGTACGAGGATTGCAAACTGGGCATCTTTATCCACTGGGGCATCTACTCCGTCCCTGCTTTTGCAAACCCCTCCTGGCAGTTGGGCGAAATCCCCATTGAGAAGGACTGGTATATCAACAACCCTTACGCTGAATGGTACGCAAATTCTGTCCGCGTAGGCGAAGGCCCTACCTATGAACACCACAAGAAAACCTATGGGCTTGATTTTCCATACGAGCGCTTTGCGGACATGTGGAAGGCGGAAAAATGGGAGCCTGAAAAATGGGCAGAACTGTTCCAGAAAGCTGGAGCCAAGTATGTGGTGCTGGTCACCAAGCACCATGACGGATTCTGCCTTTTTCCAAGCCGGCACACGGATTTTACCTCCGTTCAGCGCGGCCCCATGCGCGACATTACGGGCGAACTCAGTGACGCGGTCAAAAAGACGGATATGAAAATGGGTCTGTACTATTCCGGCTACCTCAACTGGACCTTTGATGATGAACCTGTTTTCAGCAAAAAAAACATCGAAACCTACTGCAGCCCCACCTATGAGTATGCTGACTTTGTCTATAAGCAGTGCATGGAGCTGATCGACACCTACAAGCCGTCCCTGTTCTGGAACGATGTCGGCTGGCCCAAGCAGGGTGAGGAGCATTTAAAGCACCTGCTTTCGCATTATTACAACACCAACAGGGACGCTGTGGTCAACGACCGTTTTTCCGGGTTCTACCATGGATTTTTAACCAAGGAATACAAATCTGGCATCGCCTCCCGGGAACAAAAATGGGAGATGTGCCGCGGCCTTGGCCTGTCTTTTGGTTATAATCAGATGGAGAACCGCACAAACGCGATCTCAAGCCGCGACCTCATCGCGCTGCTGGTTTCAACCGTTGCCAACAACGGAAACCTGCTGATCAATGTCGGCCCCAAGGCGGACGGCACCATCCCGGACTGGCAGGAAGAGCTGCTGCTTGCCCTGGGCGATTGGCTTAAGATCAACGGCGAAGCCATTTACGATACCCGCATCACAGGCAGGGAGTCCCTTAAACTGGAAAACGCTGTGGCGCATTTTACCGGAAAAGAGGACAGCCATTATCTGATGCTGACGGAGGCGCCAAAGGAGGCCTTCACCGCCTTTATCCCCGGCCTTATAAAAATGCCCGAAGCGCTGGACAGCCGGGTAAAGGTTGAAGCGTCGTTTGAAAACGGCGGTTTAAGGCTCGCCATTTCAGCCCGTGAGAATGATGATCCGCTGGCCTTCCGCTTTCAGGGGCCGGCTTAAGCAATGGGGAGTTTTTAAGAGGAGAATGTGCATGCGGATTGAAAAAAAGGTCATTTCGAATTTGAACCTGTGTTATTCCATCGCGCCCATGGTTTTGCCCGCGGGCAAGCATTTTCTGGTTGCGGCGGAAAAAAAGGATCCCTGCTATCTCTTTGATGAAGCGGGCAACAAAGTTGAAACAGTCTGGACAGAACCAGGCGGCGTGATGACCATGCTTCAGGTGCCCGGAAGCGACAACAGCTTTCTGGCAACGCATGAATTCTACTCCCCCAACGACTCAAAAAACGCGCGCATCGTGATTGCGACCCGCACAGATGAGGGTGTCTGGGACATCAAAACGCTTGTTAACGCCCCTTTTGTGCATCGCTTTGGGATCCTGGAAAGCCATGGCGAAAATTATCTGATCGTCTGCTGCCTGAAAAGCGGCCATGAGTACAAGGATGACTGGACCTCTCCCGGCCAGGTTTTTGCGGCGCTGCTGCCCGGTGATTTGTCTGCCTATAACAGCGATCATCAATTGCCCCTGACCCTTATTATGGACGGCCTGACCAAAAACCATGGTTTTTCAGTCTATGAGGATGATTCTGGTCAGTCCGCGGTTGTTTCCGCTGAAAACGGGGTTTTCCGCTTTTATCCGCCCAAACAGGCAGGGGGAGACTGGCAGATAGAACAGCTTTTTGATCAGCCTGTCAGCGACGCCGTGCTTCTGGACTTTGACGGGGACGGTGTTCCCGAACTGGGCTGTCTGGCGCCCTTCCATGGCAACGACCTGTTTATCTTAAAAAAGGACAAAGAGGGCGCTTATCAAAAAGTATGGGAAATGGGCGGAGATCACAAGATGTGGCACGCGAGCTTTGCCTGCCATATTCTTGGCAAACCGGCCTGGCTGGTCGGGGCCCGAAAGGGAGAGAGGGATCTGTTCATGATCACCTGTGAGGGCGGCGTTTTTGCCGCCACCCTCATTGATCACGATGTCGGACCCGCCAACGCCATGCACTTTATCAACAGCGAAGGCAAAGATATCGTCATCGCTGCGAATCGCGAAACCAATGAGGTGGCAATGTACACCCTGACAAAGAAACGATAAGGAGGAAAAAATGAGCAGAATTTCTGAAACCACAAGGGAAAAATGGATCATGAACACCTTTCCGGAGTGGGGGACCTGGCTGAATGAGGAGATCGAGGAGGAGGTCGTCGCGCCCAATTCCGTCGCCATGTGGTGGCTGGGCTGCACGGGCATCTGGCTGAAAACAGAAAAGAACACCCAGATCTCCATTGACCTGTGGACCGGCAACGGCAAGCGCACCCACGGCAACGGCAAGATGGCGGTCGGCCACCAGATGGCCAACATGTGCGGCGCCCGCAAGATGCAGCCCAACCTGCGCGCGGTGCCCTATGTGTTTGATCCTTTTGCCTTTAAAACCGTGGACGCGGTGCTCGCCACCCACTACCATCAGGATCACATGAGCGCGGAATGGGCGGCGCACGTCATTCAAAGCGATATGAAAACTGTGGATGAAAACGGGAAAGAGATCCCCGTGCCCTTCATCGGTCCGCAGAAAAGCGTGGACCTCTGGGTCAAGTGGGGCGTGCCGAAGGAGCGCTGCGTGGTGGTCCGTCCGGGGGACGTCATTAAAGTGAAGGACATTGAGGTCGTAGCGCTGGATTCCTTTGACCGCACCTGCCTGGTCACCACCGATTCCACCGGCCCTGACCGGGAGGAGTTGACCGGTGTTTGCCCGACGGACATGGATGAAAAGGCGGTCAACTTCCTGATCAAGACCTCAGGCGGCAACATCTACCACTCCGGGGACTCCCATTATTCCATCTATTACGCCAAACACGGCAAGGATCATGACATCGACGTGGCCTTTGGTTCCTACGGCGAAAACCCAATCGGCATGCAGGACAAGATGACCAGCGTGGACATCCTGCGCATGGCCGAAGCCCTGCGCTGCAAGGTGGTCATCCCCATCCATTACGACGTCTGGACCAACTTCATGGCAGACGTCAACGAGATCAAGGTGCTTTACGAAATGAAGAAGGACCGCCTGGACTACCAGTTCCACCCCTTCTTCTGGGAGGTGGGCGGCAAGTACGTCTACCCGCGGGACAAGGACAAGAAGGCCTACCACCATCCGCGCGGCTTTGAGGATTGCTTTGAAGCGCCGCAGAACATCCCCTTCCGCTCGCTTTTGTAATATTGATTGTTTTTTCACCGCCAGCGTAACTGGCAGAAGCATAAAACAGGGCAGGCGCAGCATTCAGCGCGTCTGCCCTGCGATTGTCTTGGATTAAGGCAATTGTTTGATAAACTGGATGGCGCCTTGATCAAAAGTCATCAGAGCGACCCGGTCCACCGCGTTGTTGCCGTTTTCGTCAAATTTTACCGTTCCTGAAACGCCCTCATATTCGACCTGATACAAGGCGTCCCTGACAGCAGGCCCCTCCGTTGTGCCCGCCTTCTCAATGGCGTTGAGAACAACATTGTACGCGTCATAGCCCAGGGCTGCGCTGGCGGCCAGCAGGTTTTCGGATTTGCCCTGGCTGGTCAGGTAAGCCATGAAGTTCTCCTTGAAAAGCAGGGTATCCTTGCCCCATTCGCCGGAAAGGTTCATGAAGGTTGAGATCACAGCGCCGTTGGCAGCCTCCCCTGCCTGCTCGACGATCAGCGGGTCATCCCAGGTATCCGCGGAAAGGATGGCTGCCTGCAGGCCGGCTTCCTTGGCCTGTTTTAAGAAGATGGCGCCTGCCTTGGCAGAGGAAGGAACAAACACCGCTTTGGGCGCAGCCTCCTTCAGGGAGGCAATGATATCCGTAAAATCGACCGTCATCGCGTTGGCGGTATCCTTGATGCTCAGGTTTGTCAGGTCCAGATCCTCCGGAAGGCTTAACTCATAGTCCTTCCACAGCACCATCTGGCCACCGCCTTCCTCAAAGGTGGTCTTGAAGATGTTTGCCACGCCCTGCGCAAAATCGTCATCCAGCTCTGCCACGATGGCCAGGGTGTCGTACTTTTGTTCCAGCGCGTACTTGGCCAGAAGAGAGCCCTGGAGGCTGTCCACATAGCACATGCGGAAGTAATACTCGCTGGAATCCGTGATGTTGGGGTTGGTGGCGGTGATTGCCACAGCGGGGATCTGCTGGCTGTCAAACGCGGGCATGGCTGTGAGGCTTAAAGCCGAGCTGAAAGAGCCCAGCACCACGGCAGCGCCGCCTTCAATCAAGCGGTAAACCGCCTGGGCGCTGTCCTTTTTGGAGGAATGGTTGTCTTCAATCAGAAGCTCTACCTTCATTTCCTTCCCGTCCACAGTCACGGTGGGGCGCTGTGAATGGGCAAACTGGATGCCGTCCAGTTCTGTCTGCCCGCCGGTGGCATGCTGGCCGCTCAGAGGCTCCAGCACACCGAGGTAGAGAACATCATCCTCCGGTTTTTGCTCTGCCAAAGCAGAAACACCCAGGAACAGAACCAATACAAGGAACAATGCTGTGATGCGCTTCATGATAGCTACCTCCTTTTGACGGGTTTTTGCAATTGAACAACACAAATCGTTTGCATGAATTATATCCCCCTAAAGCAGTTAATGCAAGAGATAAAATGAAAAACGCTTTAAAACCTGCATGATTATGCGTTATTCCCTGTTAAGAACCCTGATACCATTATCAATTCTTATTCTATTCAGCGGATAATTCATGCTTTGTTCAAAATAAACAGAAGCACTTGACACCGGGACAGTGCAATATTATAATCCATCTAACAAATAAAGGTGTTCCATCGATTGCCCGGGAAAGATTGGTTTTGTTGTTCTTGCTCGATTGATTCCTGCCAGGGTCGGCATGCATGGTGATTGGCCTCAATGCTCGGTCAAGCATTTGTTTTGTAACTGGTATCGGCTTCACAATACGAGGGGAGGGATGGTATGACTACTGTACCGCAGGATGTAAAAAGAAGCCTGCAACAGCCCAGCATGTGGACTCAGATAAAAAAGCACCTGCCATTTTATCTGTTTTTGCTGCTGCCATTGATTCAGGTAATTATCTTCAATTACTTGCCGATGTACGGGATTCAGATCGCATTTAAGGATTTTAAAATGCGCCGCGGCATCATGGGCAGCTCATGGGTGGGATTTGAGCACTTTGAGCGGATGTTCAATGACAAGACGTTTTACCGGGTGCTGTTCAACACCCTGAAGATCAGCTTCCTGTCCTTGATCGTCAACTTCCCGCTCACCATCATCTTCGCGCTGATGATGAATGAGGTCAAGCACGCCCGCTTCAAGCGCGTGACCCAGACCATCACCTACCTACCCCACTTCTTAAGCTGGGTCGTGGTGGGCTCCTTTGTTTACCAGATTTTGTCACCCTCCAGCGGCATCATCAACGCGCTGCTGGTCAAATTCGGCCTGATCGACAATCCCATCTACTTCATGATCAAAAAAGAATACTTTGTGCCCATTTATTTGATCGTGTCAGTATGGAAGGGCCTGGGGTGGTCCATTGTCATTTATCTGGCCGCCATCGCCGGCATTGACACGAGCTTGTACGAGGCCGCCTCCATCGACGGCGCGGGGCGCTTGCGCCAAGTGCTCAGCATTACCTTGCCGTCCATCATGCCCACCATTGCCACCATGCTGATTTTAAGCCTGGGTTCCCTCCTGAACGTTGGCTTTGACGCCATCTTCAACCTGTACAACGAGGGCACCTATGAGGTGGCGGACGTTATCTCCACCTATGTGTACAGGCGAGGCATGATCGACGCCAAGTATGACTACACCACCGCCATCGGCCTGTTCCAGAACGTGGCCAGCATCCTGCTGGTGCTGACCGGCAACTGGGTGTCCAAGCGTCTGGATCCCGATTTCCGGATCCTGTAAGAAAGGAGGCAAGCGTATGACCACCAAAGCGATTAAAGAAAACAAAAGCCACATCCAGCAATCCCTGGGCGGGAAAATCTTCAATGTGTTCAACTACCTGTTTATTCTGTTTTTCTGCTTTACCATTTTCTTCCCCATCTGGGACTTGATTGTCATTTCTTTCTCAAGGCCCCAGGATATTTCGGTGCTGCGCACCAACATGTGGCCTACCGTGTGGATCACGGACGCATACAAGTATTGCTTCCAGGATCCGCTTCTGGGCCGGGCTTTCCTCAATTCCATTTCGAGAACAATTTTGGGAACGCTGTATCACCTTACGATTTGTTCCCTGGCAGCTTTCTCGCTCACCCGCAAGGATATGCCCTTTATCAAATTCTTTACCATCATCTTTCTGATCACCATGTACTTCTCCGGCGGCATGATCCCCGCCTACCTGAACATCCGCTCATTGGGTCTGCTGGACACTTTCTGGGTGTACATCCTGCCCACCGGGTTCAGCATGTACAACACCATCGTCATCCGCAACTACTTTAACTCCATCGACAAATCCATGGAGGAGTCGGCCACCATTGACGGGTGCAGCATGCTGCAGTTCATGTACAAGATCCTGCTTCCCTTGTCCAAGCCTGTTCTGGCGACTGTGGGCCTGTGGCAGATCGTTGCCCACTGGAACAGCTGGTTTGACAACATGATCTACGCCAAGCCTGAAAGCCTGATCACCCTGCAATACCTCCTGCGGCGCATGTCTGACAGCGCCCAGGCGCTTCAGGATCAGGCAGCCATGATGTCCATCACCGACCAGATGGCCACTGGCCTCCCCACCCCCCAGACCATCATTGCGGCCACCACGGTGATCATCATGGTGCCGGTGGTGATCGTGTACCCCTTCCTGCAGCGCTATTTTGTGCAAGGCATCATGGTGGGCGCTGTCAAAGGATGATTTGAAACCATTCCCCTGTTGGGGCTGGAAATATCCTGTATTTTATTATCAAAGGAGGAATTATTGTGAAAAAACGTGTTTTTCCCCTGCTCATGGCGCTGGTAATGCTGCTTGCGCTCATGCCTGCCCTTGGGCAAGCCCAAACGACCATCTCTTACTTTGCTCCCTGGACAGCCAACCTGGATCCGGACAGCTTTGCTGAGAAACTCGTTGAAGAAGGCACCGGCTACAACATCGAGGTGCGCAAGGTGGACGCCACCAACGCGCAGGCTACCCAGTTGATGATCGCCACTGATATGCCCGATTGCGGCTGGTTTGGCCAGTCCTTCGAGTTCATGGAGGATCAGGAAATGATCCGCCGCATCCCCGTGGACATGGTGCGTGAGCATGTGCCTGCCTACATGGAATTGGTGGACCGCTATCCCCTGGTGTACGACATGGCCCTGGATCCTGAGGATCCCACCCAGTTCCGTTTCCTCCCGGGCATGAAGGTTCTGGATGCCAACATCTACATGAAATGCATCTTCCTTCGCTATGACTGGGTTGATAAGCTGGGCCTGGACCTGGGCGATATCCAGGTTGAGCAGTTGTCCGATCAGCTGTACATCTCCAACAAGGGAATCAGCCTTGAAACCTTTGACAAGGTGCTGCGCGCCTTTGTCAACGACGACCCCGATGGCAACGGCCAGAAGGATACCTTCGGCATTTTGAAAGACTGGCATGAGTGGATGATGCCCTCCCAGGCTGTTATAGACGGCATCAATGAAGCGGACGGCAAGGCCACTGAGTGGTTCACCCATCCCAGGACCAAGAACATGCTCAGGTATATTCAGAACGCCTATAATGACGGCCTGATTTATCCGGAGATCTTCACCATCGCCTGGGGCGGTGACTGGGAGCTGATCAACTCCGGGCGTTCCGGCGTCCTGGGCGGCGCCGCTGTTTCCCCCATTTGGCTGAACTCCTGGGCGGCCACACGGCCTCCGCTCTCCCTGTTCGCAGCCAACCCGGAAGCCAAGCTCCTGATGCTGCCCGGCATCACCGATGATGACGGCCATACCTACCGCGCCAGGATGCTGACCCCGGCGACCTCCCAAAGCTTCTTTGTCAACTACGATGTGTCTGACGAAAAATTGGTGGATATTCTGAAGTTCTTCAACTTCTGCAACTTCTCTGACAAACAGATCCAGGCGCAGCTGTGGTATGGCGAAGAAAATGTGGACTGGAAATGGGAAGATGACAAGCCTGTCAAATTGGGCTCCATCCAGCCCGGCGAAAAAGGCACCCAGGTGTTCTGCCTGAACATCCAGGATGGTCTGGCAGCCGAGTGGATCACCTACGAGCCCCTGTTTGAAAAAGGCGTAAGATACTACGTTGAAAGCGAAGGCGGTATCTGGAACCAGGATCTGATCTACCCCTACAAGAACGACATCAGCTCCAGCACCAAAGCCAAAGAAATCTCCAACGAATACCGCAAGGACTGGGAGTCTGTGTACAAAGCCTACTTTATGGAAGTGATTACAGGCGCGAAGAACCTGGAAGGCGACTGGGACGACTACCTTAAAGACCTCGAGGCTGTGGAATACGGCCGTTACCTGGAAGAGATCGAAAAGGCGCCCACAGTATTCGAATTGCTGGCCAAATATGACAAGTAAACCATCGTAAACGGACACAGTTAGTTTAATTTGATGGCCGGGGAGCAAACCTCCCCCGCCATCTGTTTTAGGAGGTATTTATCTTGCTTCAAAGCGACAGACGCACTGTTTTGGTGCTCAAGCCGGAGGGCGATTATCCCCGCCACAGCGAAGGCGCTTTCTTACGGCTGAAAGATGGCGGCATTCTGTTTGTATACAGCCGGTTTCACAGCGACTGGCTGGATGACGCTCCTTCAGACATTGTAGGAATAACCAGCTATGATGAAGGCGAAACCTGGAGCGAACCCCGGGTCTATATCGCGGCCAAGCAGTTTAACACTGAAAACGTGATGAGCTGCACCCTGCTCCGCATGGAAAACGGGGATTTGGGGCTGTTTTATCTGGTCAAAGCCAACACCTGGACCTATCAGCTGTGGCTGTCCCGCAGCCGGGACGAAGGCGAAACCTTTTATGAACACCGGCAATGCAGCCGCCACCGCGGAGACGGGATCTATGTGGTCAACAACGACCGGGTCAGGCGGCTCTCCAGCGGGCGCATTATTATTCCCCTGGCCATTCACAGGATACTGCGCCTGGATGGTGAAAATAAGCGCTACTATGATTACCGGGCGGTCACCTTTTTCCTTTATTCTGACGATGACGGATTAACGTTTACCGAAAGCAGCCACACCCTGGCAATCCCCCTTTCCCGCAGCCAATCCGGCCTGCAGGAACCGGGCGTGATTGAGCTGAATGAAAATCTGCTCTGGGCATACATGCGCACAGACATGATGTTCCAGTATGAAAGCTTCTCCTTTGACCAGGGCGATACCTGGACCCAGCCCCAGCCCTCGCGCTTCACCTCCCCCTGCTCGCCCATGCTGGTGGTCCGCAGGCCGGACAACGGCTGGCTGTATGCTGTTTTCAACCCCATTCCGGAATACCTGGGCCGCAACGCCCCCAAAACCAGCGGCGGGCGCACCCCGATCGTGTTCAGCATCAGCGAGGACAACGGAAAAACCTGGGGTGAGGAACAAATCATCGCGGATGACCCGGTGCGCGGCTACTGCTATCCGGCTGTCTTCTTTACAAAGGATGGCTGCATGCTGGTCAGCTACTGCTCCGGCTCCCCTGAGCAATTAAGCTGCCTGGCGGAGACCACCATCAGCAAGGTGAAGCTGTAAATTACGCACCTGTCTTATCTTTTTCAACCCTGAACGAGGCCATTCCCGCCTGTTCAGGGCTTTTTGTTTCCAGCTGATCTATTTTCTTGACGGTCTTTTATTTCAATTGTACAATACACATAAAGAACAAAGTGAACCAACTGACCTGAGTTTCCGCAACTGATTTTATACTGATATAAAGTGTTATTGCATCCAAAGCGGCGAGAGGTTATGACGTCATGCAAGGAAGGAAGCCGAAGGCGTAGCCTGAGCTACGTTGAGGTTGACTGACACAGCAGGGCGGCATAAGATCCGGCCCATCAAAGCGTTTATGATTGAGTTCAGTATCACAACAGGCAAAAGGAGGATCACTTATGAAAAAGAGCATTCTGTTTCTACTCATCCTGCTGCTCATCACTGCGCAATTCCTGCCGGCGGTGGCAGGCTCCGGGATACTCCCGGCCAGCTATCTGGCCAGCCTGGAGCACAACGCACCCAACACCGGCATCATGCTGCCGGGAGCCTTCAACCCTTACCAGCACACCTACCTGCTGACCGTCGCCAGCTGGGTCAGCCGCATCACCTTTACCTGCGTACCGGTGGATCCCCTGGCTGCCATCTATGTGAATGACCAGCCGGTTGCCACAGGCCAGCCATCCCAAATCATCCGGTTAAACAACGAGCCGCAGACCGTTTATATCCGTGTGGTGTCCGGGATGGAGTCCACCACATACACCGTTTTTATCCAGCGAAGGCCCGGCAATGACCGCGTCTCCGCCGGCTACATCAAGGAAGCCAAGCCCAATCCCGCGGGCGATGTATGGACGCTGAAACTGGATCTGGTGACCGTGTCCTTTGTCGAAGGCACAGCCATCAGCAAGTTCTCCAACAAGGACAAGAGCCTGGACACCTACAAGACCACCCCCAACTGCATCTGCTACAGCGGCACCATGCTGAAACCCGTTCGGGAAGACAGCAACTTTAATTTCTTTAAGTTTTCCGCTGACATCGGCGGAAAGCGCCTATACCGCTTTGTCATCATCGGGGATCGCATTCACATGATCCTGCCCTATGCCGCTGACTGAGCGGGCAGGCAGACATTAAGACACTGGCTGAAGATGCTGTTACTTGTTGTACGGTCAGAAATGCAGGCAGAAACAAGCATCACATAATGTCGTCACCATACCTGTGAAGCCTATCAGGGCTTCTGGCAAAAAAGTGTTAGTTCTCCACTGTATCTTACATGTCCTCTTATAATTCTGAAGCGGACTTATTGTTAGCGTGTCTATTGAACTCTGTTAAAAACTAAATCCTTTTTCCAAACTTTAACAACCTCCCACCAATCTGTCTTTTTTCTTTCTGCAACAAAGCTAAACTTGTAAGAATTTGTAGAAATCCCATCCTTTGGCATTATTTCAACTTCAACAGTTGTTCCATCAGCAAACTCATGATTTTTTGCTGATGGACTTTGATAAGTGGTGGTAAAGGTGGAAATGTCCCCCTTTATCTTTCTGTCAACACGCTGTAGTATCCAGTCCTCATATACTGATGGGACGTCTGATTCTGTATTGCTGACAGTCACTTTGATGACTGATTCCGTTGAAGCATACTCTGTGGGTATGGAGAGTTCGTCACCTCTAAATTCCACTTCGACATCTCGTGGTTCTTCCGTCTCAACAGGATGAACAAACCAATATCTATCATCAACAGCAGGGATTAAAAAAAGCTCTTCACCATTTCCATGCAAGATTCCATCAACTTTTGCTTTTTCTTTATCTCCAACATCTAAGTCACTGGCCAGCATAAAGAGGAGATCACAATTTAATAGCAAGGGTTCATAAATCGGTGGTGTTTCGCTCTTTCTTTCTTCCTTTAAAAACTCATTATACTTATCAATTTCTTGCTTGTTATCTTTTGATGCGTCTTTTGGAACTTTTACCAACAGAACATCTGCAAGGTATTCTGTATTTAATTCCTTCTGCCTGTTAACTAAATAATTTACATTGTCCAGCACAAGATTATATGCTCTTTGAAGAAAGTTTGAGTCTTGGGTTTTGTGAAATAAATCAATATAAGTATGGGCGATAAAATACCTGAGTGACCAGTCATCAATGTCAGTATTGTTATAAATATAATTGCAATATTCTTGTGCACGATTTACATATTCATTTTCCTCTAAAATTTTATTAGCAGCAGAAACAACCAAAGGTAATACCCGCGCATAATTATAGTCTTTTCTAAAAATCCGCACATCAAGAGACTCATACGCTTTTGCTGCGTCCAAGCATTTCTCATAGTTACCTTGTGAATAATAACTTTCTATTAAAACTAACCAATAATCTCCAAAAGCATTGTACGTTTTTTGATTTGACTCCAAAAATTGAATCCTTTGGATAATGTTTTTGTTTTTCTTGTTGGCTATGAAACTATCTATATTTGCTTCATTTAATGCCAGTTCACCGGGAAGGTCCTGCTCATTGACCATGCTTATCATGTAATTAAAGGCAGTTTTCCGGCTGTTGTGCAGAAGTTCGGAGGCTTCATCATCCAATTCCCAACCTTGCATGATATGTTCCACATTTTTCTCATTAATCTTTGTATAATAACTAATAGCGGAATCGATAGTTGCATTAACAACTGATAATGCGATGTCTGCAAGGGATTGTGATTCTATAATACTCAAAATATTAAGAGGGTTAGGAATAACTGACCTGATAGTTTGAGCACTTTCTTGCTCATGAAAATATTTTATACGATCTCTTTTTACAGAAATCATACGATAACCCTCAAGAATATCAAGCAAATTTATAAGTTGTTCAAGGGTTCGGGAATCAACTGCGTTTGGGGAAATATTGTTAATTAATTCTGAATAGGCTTCTTCCAAATATAGGCGGCTGTTTTTTGATGAATTGATTTCCTGGGTTAAGGCTGTTAAATAGTTTAACATCGAAATAGAATTACGCTGAACATCTGTCAGTAAATTCACATTGCTACCACTAATTGGCTCTTCTGCCTTGGTAAATCCCGCAAGCCCCAAAAGAATAATGAATGCTAAAAACAGAGCCATGTATTTAGCTTTAACATTTGTTTGCTTTTTAATCATAAGACACCTCATAATTTAAAAATTCTGTACAAGACAACAATATACTCATTTTCTGCTCCTGTCCATTCTAAAATACATATTACCTTCTATGGTTGATAAAACAAATGGAAAAATCAGCCATGCTAACCAAGGTATTTGCTGAAAATTATGATTTGATTTCAAATATATTGTTTCATCCTGTTGCTTTCATTTCCGCATACTCCCCTTCATCCGGCAGCCTTAGCAGATCAATCGCAAGGCTGTCCTGCTCCAGCCAAGCCTTCTGCAGTTCCAGGCTGGGGAAAATCACCGGCATGCGGGGATGCACCTGCGCCGGCTTCCCGGCGGCGTCCCGGGTTAAAATGACAAAGTCCGCAATATCCTGTCCCGGGAAGGCCAGCCCCGCCATGTACAAGGTTTTTTTGTCCGCCCTGCCAAACAGGTGGGGCTTTTTCTGCGGAGACCATTCATAAAACGCGGTCGCCGGCACCAGCACGCGGAAGGTGCGCAGCGCAGGGGCGAACAGGGGGCTTTCATGCGCTGTTTCGCTCCTGGCGTTGATGATCAGGCTTTTCGCGAAATTCGCCTTGTGGCCAAAGCGCATCGGGGACAGGCCTGTTTTGTGATACACGGGCGCCGCCTGGCTGGGCAGGACATCGCCCGTTTTGATGGCAATCCCCGGGTGTTCCAGCATCATTTGCCGGATGGCTTCCCTGAAGATGAGATTCTCATCTTCCGTTGAGATATGGTATTTCCCGCACATGCTCATTTTCCTCCACATACCACCGTCGGTCTTCGGCCAAATACAGATAGGTCTGCTGATTGCCCGTGCGCACCAGGTAGCGGATGCCCTGCCCGCCCGCGCGGGTCTCCCGCGCCTCGCGGCGTTCCAGCACCCGGCTGACGGGCAGCGTCTGCCCGTCTATGGTGAAGGACAGCGGGGTGATCCTCCCCTCCTCATCGGTTCTGGCGCGCACCTTTACATAGATCCTGTTGCTCACCGTATTTTACCCCCTCCCCCGCATCGCGCCAAGGGGCTGCAGCTCGTGGTCATCCACCGGGTTTAAGTCCCTTGTACTCTCATCCAGGAGCATCAGCCCGCGCCTGACAGCATTGTGCCCCCAGCGGGAGCGGATGCCGTCCAGCGCGTCTTCCAGCCTGCGCTCCTGCCGGGTTTTGGGCGGCGTCCACAGGGGCAGCTGCACCCGGTCTTCCGTGCTTTCAAGCTCGCTCCCGCAAACGCCCAGGGAGCGCAGCGGCCTTTCCCAGGAATAATGTGTTTTTAAGAGGTGCAGGGCGGTTCTGGCGATGTCAGCCCCGGTGTCGCATACCCGGGGCAGGCGGGACTGTCTTGAAATGCTGACAAGCTCGCTGTCGCGCATCCACAGGGACACCGTGCGGCAGGCCAGATGGTGCGCGCGGAGCCTTGCGGCCACGCTGTCGCTTAACAGGTAAATGACCGCCTTGGCAGCCTCCTCATCGCGCAGGTCGTGCGGGGTGGTGGTGGAGTTGCCGATGGATTTGATCACATCCGCCTCCTCCGCGCACAAAACCGGGCTGTCGTCCTGCCCCCGCGCGAAGGCCTGCAGCATCGCCCCATTCTTTCCTAAAATCCCGCGGATCAGGGCGTCCTCCGCCTTTGCCAGATCGCCGATCGTATAAAGGCCCAGGGAGGCCAGGCGGCGTTTGGTGGCGCGCCCCACATACAAGAGGTCATCCACGGGCAGCGGCCAGACCCTCTCCCTGTAGTTCTCCGGCGTAATCACGGTGGTGGCGTCGGGCTTGCGCATGTCCGAGCCCAGTTTGGCGAACACCTTGTTGTAGCTCACCCCGATGGACACCGTGATGCCCAGTTCTTCCCTGGCGCTGTTGCGGATTTGGGCCGCGATCTCCTCCCCGCTTAAATGATGGCCCGTCACATCCAGCCAGCTTTCGTCCAGCCCGAAGGGCTCCACCAGGTTGGTGTAGCGTTTATAAATGGCGCGCATCTTGCGCGAGTAGAGCAGGTATTTGCGATGGTCGGCCGGGATCAGGATGAGGGTGGGGCATTTCTGTTTGGCCTGCCAGATGGCCTCCCCCGTGATGATGCCGCATTTTTTGGCCAGGGCGGACTTGGCCAGGATGATGCCGTGGCGCAGGGCGGGATCCCCGCAGACCGCCACCGGCTGGTTTTGAAACGCGGGGTTCTCCGCCGCCTCTACGGAGGCATAAAAACTGTTGCAGTCGCTGTGCAGGATGCTGCGCAAAGGAACCACCTCCTGAAACGGGAACATTTGTTCTTATTTTAAGTATATCAGTTTCCCTTTTCCCGCGCAAGAGCAAAAAACTGCCGGTAATCGGCAGCCTGATCAAGATGGAAATTGTATAAAAGATTCTTTTGAGATTTATCCTCTCGGCTTCTCCTGCGGAAGGAAGGCGGCCAGGCCTTTTGCGGTCAAATCACTGGTCATCTGAGCCAGCTGCTCCGGCGTTTCATGAAAATTCCGGGAGATCCAGTGTTCGATCATGCCCAGGTTGGTGTAAATGGAAAAAGTATGAATGTATCCCAGGCTGGTCTCATCCGGAATATCCAGCGCCTTGCGCCATTCCTCAAGGATCGTTTCATGAAAGAGGCCGCTGACCTTGCTGATGAACTGCTTGTTGCCGTATTCCCCAAAGACGACGGAGGCCAGGTCGCGGTTTTTGTAAATGATCTCATAGATCCTGGTCAAAAGGTTATAGGCGTTGGGCAGGGTGACAGGCTTGCTGCTGAGCGTTTTTAATTCCTCATAAAAATCGTTCTCGATCTGTTCCATCAGATCGTAAACATCTTTATAATACATATAGAAGGTGCTGCGGTTCACGTCTGCCTGCTCACAGACCTTGGTGACGGAGATCTTGCCCAGGGGGGTGGTGGCCAGCTGCGCCAGCAGGCTTTCCCTCAAAGCCATCCGCGTGTAGCGGACCCTGCGGTTTTCTTTTTTTTGAACAGTTTTCATTTAAATTGCCTTCTTTTCCTGATATTTCGTAAATAATGTCGTGTTCAAAACTGAGTTTAAATATTCTGTCGATTGAACAATACGATGTCGCATTTTACAATGGTTTTGGATGATTGTCAATCAAAATGGGGCTGCGCCGAAAGGAGACCAGTATGTTTTTAGTCACAGGGGCTGCCGGTTTTTTAGGGCGGCAGGTCGTTTCCAGCCTGCTCGCGAAAGGGGAGAAGGTCCGCGCCCTGGTTCTGCCGGGGGATCCCTTGGCTTCAGGGCTTCCTGAAGACGTCGAAATCGTGTATGGCGATCTGCTGGACGACGCTGATCTGACCCGTTTTTTTGAGTCCGGACCTGAGCCGCACATTCTGATCCACTGCGCCAGCATCATCACCATGAGCATGACGCCTGTGGACCTGGTTTATCAGGTCAATGTGGCCGGGACAGAAAAACTGATCGATTTTTGCCTCAAAACCGGGGTCAAGGCCATGCTGCATGTTGCCAGCGTCCACGCCATCACAGAAAAGCCGGGCAAGGCCCTTATGGCGGAGCCGGAGGCCGTGGATCCGGACGCCGTTGTCGGTTATTATGCCAAGACCAAGGCCATGGCCGTTTCAAAGGTGATGAAAGCGCGGGAAGAACAGGGGCTGAACGCCAGCATCGTATACCCGGCGGGGCTTTGCGGGCCGGGCGATCATGGCCGGGGCAACCTCTCCCAGATGTTCCTGGACTATATGGACGGCAAAATCCCCATGGGGGTAGCGGGCGGCTACAATTTTGCCGACGTAAGGGATGTGGCAAAGGCCATTGCCACCCTGGCGACTGGGAACCTTTGGGGAGAGGATTTCCTGCTTTCAGGCAGCTACATCACGATCATGGACATCCTGGACAACTTTCACAGGATCACAGGTGCTAAAAAAGTCAGGTTTCAGGCGCCGCTCTGGCTGGCCAGGCTGTTTTTGCCGGTCATGACCCTGACTTACAAGATCCGAAAAATCAAACCCATTTTTTCTGAATATTCGCTTTATACCATCAACGCCAACAGCAATTTTGACGCTGAAAAGGCCAGAACCATGCTGGGTTTTGAGTCAAGGCCCATTGAGGAGACGCTGGAGGACACCGCCCGGTTTTGGATGGAGCAGAACAAATAATACTTTCCTCAACTGATTAAATAAAAATCCCAACAGGCTTGTTTTCGCTGCCTGTTGGGAATAATTGAGAACAGAATTTATTTCAATTCAAAAGTGATGGACACGTTGGCGGTGAGGGAGAGATTTCCCGGCAGGATGGGGGTCGCTTTCGCGCTGTCCTCCGCGAAAACCATGCGGTTTTCAAAGCCGTAATCCCGGAATCCGTCGCTGGCTTCCATGGTGAGGATCTCCCCCAGTTCGCGTCCGCCGGCCTGGGCCAGGACCTTCGCCTTTTCGGCCGCGTCCTCCACCGCCAATTTCAGAGCCTCATAATAGGCTTCTTTTGTTTTGCTGGAAGAGAAGGTCAGGTTGTAGGCATTGTTGGCGCCCGCAGCCGCCGCGGCGTCGATGACCTGGGACAGTTTGCTCAGGTCCCTGACGGTAACGGCAATCATGTTGGTGACCACAAAATTGTCGTTTTCGTTTTGCTGGGAAAGGCTTGAGTAGGAATAGTCCTGTTCAAAACCGATGTAGAACTGGGTGGTGCGGATGTCATCGCTGGTGTATCCCATCTCAGTGAGCTTTTTGATGAGCGCATCCATGATGGCGTTGTTCTCTTCCTGAGCCTTGGCGACTGTCTTTGCCTGGGTGCGTGCGCCAATCTCAATGGTGGCGGTGTCAGCCTGAAGAAGGACGGTGTATGAACCGGGCACGGTCAGTTTCCCCTCATCCTCCGCAAAAGCAGTCAGGGTCAGGGAGAAGATCAGCGTAAAAACCAGCAGGGCGGTAATGATTTTCTTCATTTGTGTTTCCTCTTTTCATGAATGAGTAGAATGAGCAGAACCAGGGCAGCAAAGGACATCAGGTAGATCAGGTTGTCATGCAGGAAAGACAGCAACCTGCTTTCATTGTCAGCCGTTTGATCTGCCGGAAGGCTCTCCCTTGTCTCAGCAGCGGGTGTGGGAAGGGGGCTGAACACAATGGCGGCGTCCGCCTCTTCTGACATGTCCAGGCTAAAGTCTGCCATTTTTTCAGATTCCATCACGGTGTCCGCTGTGAGTCCGGGCGGGGACATGTCCATGGGCGGGGCTTCCCGTTCCATCATGGCGGTGCGGGCGCCGGCGCTTTTATCGGGGGCGGCGTTTCTGATGCCCAGAAGGTCCAGGTCGCCCGCCTTGTAAGCGCCAAGCAGCAGGAGAACAAGCGTCGCTGCCATCGCAACCCAGCGGGTGGCCTGCGGCAGCCGCCTGATGGGCGCGGGCTGCTCCATCTTGATCTTATTTCTCCATGCGGCAGAAAAAGCTTCCGGCACCTCCTCCCCTTCATTCAGGGATCGAAGATCCTTGATGGAGGTCAGGCGAAAACGGCAGGCCGCGCAGGTCTCCAGATGTTTGTCCAAAAGCTTCTGTTCCTGTGAATCAAGTCCTCCTTCCAGTGAGCGCTCAAGGAGGTTTTCAAACTCATTGCATGCCATGGCGTTCCCTCCTTTCATCATTGAGACGGGGCTCAGACAGAAAAAGTTCCCGGTTTTTCATCAAAAGACCCTGAAGCATCTTCCGGGCGCGGTAAAGCCTGCTTTTAACCGTGCCCTCCGGCAGGGACAGAATGCCGGCTGTTTCCTGGTAAGATAAGCCCTGCAGATCGATCATGACAAGGGCCAGGCGGAAATCCGTCGAAATTTCGCGCAGCGCCTCCTGAAGCAGTTCTTTCCGTTCACTCTCTTCCAACTTCAGGTAGGCTTCCGCTTCGCCGGAAGAAGGCTCATAGCCCTCCTCCAGCATCCCGTCCAGGGAGAAGACCTCTTTCCGGCGCCGGAGCGCGTCCAGGCACACCCGGGTGACCACAGTATAAAGCCAGGTCGAAAATTTTGACTGGCCCTTAAAGCTGGAAAAATTGCGGTACGCTTTGAGCAGCGCCTCCTGGGCGCAGTCCTCCGCGTCCTCGCGGTTGCCCATGAGCTGAAGGCAGGTGAAATAGACCTTTTTTTCCAGCGGTAGGATCAATTGTTCAAATTTTTCGGGGTCGGCCCGTTTAAACAGGCTCAAAAAAACCACCTCCCCTTTTCCGGCCAGATACTCATCATACGCGAAGGAAGGCGGTTTTCATGCAGATCAATAAAGTTTTACAGTCCCAGCAGTTTGCCCAGGCGCATCAAAAAGTTGGCGTCCTTGCCGGTTTCAGCCTCGGGCTGCGGCTTTTCCGCCGGCTTTTCCGGTATTTCTTCCGTCATCATAACAAATTGAACAGCGCGGACCTGATTGCGGCTGTCTGTGAAAGAGGCAACCGGCCGGCCCTGCATCGCATTCAAAAAACCGCTCATGAGGTT
The DNA here is from genome assembly GCA_030057655.1 of Bacillota bacterium. GTDB lineage: Bacteria > Bacillota > Clostridia > Christensenellales > Aristaeellaceae > UBA6115. Next base: position 114,831 of record JASGUQ010000041.1, on the reverse strand, counting down.
GCCGACTGAGGATTCAAAGGGCGTTCCCGCCATGGCCTTGGCCGCCATCTCCTTGTACATGTCCTGATCCATCGCCATCCTGACCCCGGCAATTTGAATGGCGGACATGGAGAAATCCCGGGCGTCAAAGGAAAAGGTATATTCAGCCTCCTGGCCGGGCAAGACCACATAGCTCAGCGCCAGGTTTCCGGCAGCGTAAGCGAAGGTGGCTTTGTCCGACACAATGTTCAGGCACTTGTCACCGTCCAGGGTCACGCTGACCTGAAGGGCAAGGGCTTCCGCAAGGGCGCTGAATTCCGGATTGACCGCGATCTTGATCTTCCCCTCCATCTTGCCGCTTGCGCCGGACAGGGACAGGGGTTCTGCTTCCTGCCCATCCAAAGTGTAGGATATGGAGATCTGCCAGGGCAGGGCTTTGCTTTCCAGGTCGCCCTGGTAGGAAAAGCGGCCCGGATTTAAGGTAAACGCAGCTTTGCCGTCCTCATAGGAAAAATCATCCGCCCGGCCAAGGGGCAGCGCGCGGGCGTAGGCCGCGTAGTCCGTCACCTGAGAGGTTTCATCCGACTCATAGATGTTGACCACATAGATTTCCTTCACGCCGCCATCGGCTTGAAGGGCCGCGTAAACCACTTCATCCTTTGAGACCTGAGCAAGGGCGGCAGCAGCGGAGGACAAGATAACGAAGATTGCCAGCAGCAAAACGAAAACTTTTCGGCTCATGAGCTTGCCTTTCTTTTATGTAAATTGGTTTTGAAAATCAGTTTGTCCAGCCATACAAGCAGCTTGGGCAGCACCAAAATCACCATCAGGCAGGAGAACACCGCGCCGCGGCCAATGATGATGCCCATTTCGGAGATGACCTGGTTGCCCTGCACCATGTAGCCCAGGATAAAACCGGCGATTGCCAGAATCATGGCAGGGGGCAGGATGGAGCCGGTCGAGACCTCAAGCGCCCAGGCCCCCGCCTGTTTCGCGGGCATGGTCTGCCTGCCTTCCAGATACCTTTGCGACATGAGAATGCCGTAGTCCACCGTGGCGCCCAATTGAACGGAGGAAACGATCTGGTATCCGATGTAATTCAGAGGATTACCCGTGATGAAAGGCGCGGCCATGTTCAGCCAGATGGAGCCCTCAATGACCAAAAGCAGGATCAGGGGGATGGTCAGGTTTTTAAAGTTAAACAGCAGCACAAGGCCAATGGACAATACGCCCGCTAAAAACACGGTCAGGTTGTCAGCCGAGATGGAGGTTTTGAGGTCGTAGTTCACAGGCGCCTCGCCCAGAAGATAGCTCTCCTTATAAAAGGGTTGTATGGTCTTCCTTAATTCCTCCACCATTTCAAAGGCCTCCGGGCTTTCATCCGGCCTGTCGGTCTGAAGGATAAAGCGGGAATAGCCGTCCTGATAAAACTGGGAGGTGACGGAAGAAGGCAGCATTTGAGGCGGGATCTGGGCTGACACGGTGTCCACATAGGAGATAACTGAGGTGATGCCGGGCACTTTTTTAAGCGCCGCGGACAGCTCAAGCTCCTTCAATCGTCCATCCTCCCTGACTGTCAGCAGCATCATGCGCTCAGCGCTGAAGCGCTCCTCAAGCGCCCTGGATTCCTGGCGGATGGGCGACTGGGGGCTGTGCATGCCGCCCGAGCCATAGATAAAGGTGTTCTCCCCCTGCATTAAATAGGCAAAGGGCAGGCTCAGCAACACGATGGCCGCAAGCGGCGCGCCAAAGCGCATGACGCCGCGGCCAAGCCACTTAAACGAGGGGATAAAGCTGCGGTGCGCGGTTTTGTCGATCAGTTTAACTGAGCTGACCGCGACCGCGGGCAGGAAAATCATCACGCTCAGGTAGGACAGCAGCACGCCCTTGGCCAGCACCAGGCCCATGTCCATGCCCAGCTTAAACTGCATGAGCAGCAGCGCCAAAAAGCCAAAGACCGTTGTCAGCGCGCTGGAAGCGATGGTGCCGGAGGCAACCTGCATGGCCTTTTTGATGGCTGAAACCGCGTCCAGCCCTTCCTCCCTGAAGTCCGCGAAACGGTGCAGGAGGAAAACAGCGTAATCAATGGAGACCGCCAGCTGCAAAATGGCGGAGCAGGCCTGGGTGATGTAGGAAACCTCGCCAAAAATGATGTTGCTGCCTTCGTTGAGCAGGATGGCTGTCCCGATCGCCAGAAGGAAAAGGACCGGCTCAAACCAGTGCCTGGTGGCCAGGAAGAGGATGAGCAGGGTCAGTGGAACCAGGAAAACCATGATGGAAGAGACCTGGCCCATGGTGACGTTGATCTGCTCCGCGTTATCAGCGGCTGTCCCCTTTAATAAGGCATCCGGGTAGGTCTCGCGGAGATTGGCGACCACACGCGCTTGCTCAGCTTCCGGAATGGTCAGTTGGTACAGGGGCCCTTCGTTGTAATACTGGCCAAAAAGCTCAGGAAGAATGGTTTGGGCCGGGATGTTGCGCAGGTCCATCACATTGTCCAGCCATAGAACGTCATTGACCCCGGATAAAGCCAGCAGGTTTTGTTTTTCTTCCAGCGCTTCCTGCACGCTTAGTCCCGGCAAATAAAGCTGCAAACTGGGCAATTCCACCTTGACCTGATCAAGCGCCTGCCTGCTGGGAGAAGACGCGGACAGATAGTCGCTGAGATTATAATTGACCTTGACTGTCGTCATCGCAAACGCACTCAGGGCACATAGTATCAATGTCAGGATGATAACGCTCTTCCTGTGGCGGATGACCGCTTCGCTCAGTCGTTTCATAAGCCTCCCCAAACTATCATTCATTCATAAGCGTGCTGATATTATAGCGAAAAACATGAAAACGGACAAAACCTAAAACAGTACATCTGTCTTAATTCATACACTGTGTATACCTTTTGTATGTGCTTAAAATAAAATTTACAATTTATCCATCATTGTGAAAAGCTGACTGAAAAGCCGCCGGAAAAAACCCGGCGGCTGGAAATTTAACGACAACAACGCTGTCAGAAAGCGTCCGGATAGGAGAAAGGAAAGGGAAGCGGAAACCAGTTGAAAAAAGGAACAGCCGGAAAAAGAAGCGCTGACTCCCTGAGAAAAACAAGGCGGATCGCGTCAAAACTGTTGAGGGAAAGGTCCGGTTTTTTGCCGCTTGCTGTGACAGAAGCTTGCCCATCAAGCACCTGTATTTCAAAGTTTCCTTCACCCTTGATCTCAAGCACTGCGCTGCCGGGCATCAAGGGCGCGTGCTTGGCTTTCAGGCTCAGAAAAGCCGAGAGCACCTTCTCCCAGTTCAACACGCGGACCTGAAAGACGGGAGAGGATTGCCAGCTGGCCGCCGCCTCAAACAGCCTTGGCTGCTCCTTTAAAAGGGAGGGTTCGGCAACAAGGGAAACTGCTTTCAGATCGTTTTCCGCCAGATATTTTTGCAAAATGAGCGGCAAAACAGCCTTGTCAGCAAAGCGGTATTCCAGGATCCCTGAGCCTGTCGCATACAGGTATCCCAAGTTCTCTTCCCCGCTTTTGACCAGGAAGGCTTTTCCCTGCCAGGAAGAGAGAATCAGCGCGAAATCCTCCCGGGCACGGTGCGAATACCAGTCGTTTTGCAAATACAGATCATGACAAAAGTCCAGCGCCTCTTTTGAAGCTTCGCCCAAGGGGAAAAAGGTATAAGCCCCTTCCCCCATCTTGCCGTAAACATGCCTGAGGCTGTCCCTGGTAAACTCCAGCACCAGCCTCTCCCCCGCGTTTTCAAAGCCATGATGCATATAGCGCTGCCGCTGTCCGTTCAGCGCGATAAAATCACATCCCTGCTCCTTTAAGCGCTCCATCACCAAAGGCATCAGCCGCTTCATAATCCCCTTTTCCCGGTGGTAAGGGTGGGTCGATACCGTTCCGATGTAGCCATAGTTCAGCGTCTGGTCCAGCACCTGAAGTTTGCCGGGGAGGGCGGCCACCATGCCGACGACCCTGCCGTCGTCCCTTGCCACAGCCGTGATCTTCGAAAATCCGGGGCGGCCGTACACCTTGGGCAAAAGCGCCCGAAAATCTGTCGGCACGCTTGATAAGGAAAAGACCAGGTTGCCAAAATCAAGAAGCCCCTTTTCTTCCTCGGATCGTGCCCAGCCAAATTCGATCATTTTACTCACCTCCGCATGAGAATAGCACATTGTTCCGTTTGATAAAAGACAGATGTTTGGCCGCGTACCGCGCCTCGCATCTGTCATGACGCGCCTTGTAATATTTTTGCAAACAGGCCGATAAATAGGTATACTATAGAACTGAGTAAAGGTGAGGAGGGCCAAGGCGCTGCGCAAGGAAGAAGCCGTCATCCTGATTCCGTCCCTGCACCCGGATGAGAAGCTGGGCAGGTATGTGGATGACTTGATTTTAAACGGATTTAGTCACATCGTGGTGGTGGATGATGGGTCCGGACCCGATTATGCCCATTATTTTGATAATCTCAAAGCGAAAAAGGGCTGCGTCGTCCTGGGTTACCCCGAAAACAAGGGCAAGGGCTTTGCTTTAAAGCACGGCATGCACTACATCATGCAAAACCTGTCCCAAGCCCCCGGCGTAATTACGGCGGACTCTGACGGACAGCACACCGCGCACGACTGCCTGTCGGTGGCTGAAGCCATGCTCAGTTCACCCGATCAGTTGATCCTGGGCAGCCGTGATCTCTTAAAAGAAAATGTCCCGCCCAAGAGCAAGGCCGGCAACCGGCTGACCAGTTTTTTCTTCAAGCTCCTCTACGGGCACTGGCTGCCGGACACGCAAACCGGCCTTCGGGGCATCAGCAGGGAGCTGATGATGGAGTTCATCGACGTGTCGGGCAACCGCTTTGAGTATGAGATGAACATGCTCATCCACGCGGCAATCCATAACATCGGTTTTGTGATCGTGCCCATCGACACCATTTACCTCAATGAAAACGAGGGAACGCATTTCCATCCCATCCGCGATTCCTGGCGCATCTATAAAAACCTGTTTGGCAATTTCGCGAAGTTCATAGCCTCAAGCGGCTTGTCCACGCTGATTGACATCCTGCTGTTTACGCTGCTGGATTCCGTTCTGATCCCGGCCTTGTTTCCAGGGTTCGCAGAGAACCGCAACTATGGGCCGGTCCTGGCGGCTACGGTGATCGCCAGGATCGCAAGCGCGCTGTTTAATTACAAGGTGAACCAGCAGTATGTTTTCAGGGCAAGGCGGAGCAAACGCTCCATGCTGCGCTACATCCTGCTGGTCATCGCGGTCATGTTCCTGTCCGCCACTTTGGTAAATGCCCTGAACGTTCTTTTTGGCATGCACAAGACCCTCGCCAAGGTCATCGTGGACAGCGTCCTGTTCTTTATCAACTACCGCGTATCAAAATCCTGGGTGTTTGCCCATAAATTGGAGAAATAACTTTATGAAAAGAAAAACCGCCATCCTTTTGGTTCTTGCCCTGCTTATAAGCCTTGCTTTGCCTTTTGTCCTGCCTTCGGGCGCGCTTTTGACCGACGCCAAAGACAGGATGCTCAACGAGCTGTGGGAAATGGAGGAGGAAGAGGAGAGCGGGCTGCTGAACCTGCTTTTCCCCCGCGCGAGCGCCGAAACCGCGCCCATTATCCAGCCCCTGCCCATTGACTTCACCCCCGGCATGACGCCTGATCCCAATGGTTTTACGGAGTCCGGGTACACGGACGCCAGCATTCAGTTAAGCCTTGAGACCAGGGAGATCGGCGACAACACGGTGCGCATCGCGACCATCACGATTGCGGACCCCAGCCAGCTGCGCACCGCCACCGCCGGAAAACCAACCTCCAGCCGCGTGGCGCTGATCTCCTCCATGGCGCAGAAAAACAACGCGGTCATCGCGCTCAACGCCAACTACATCTCCAATGACCCGGTCAAGACCAGTTTTGAGTACCGCATGGGCGTCAAGATCAGAAACAAGCCCAACAGAACCAAGGACCTTCTGATCATTGACGAGAACGGCGACTTCAACCTGTTCATCAAGTCCAGCAAGGACGAGATCGCGGCTTTTGAGGAGAGCGGGCGCAAAATTATCAATGCCTTCACCTTTGGCCCTGCCCTGGTCAAGGACGGGGAGCTGCTGACCATGGACAAGGAATATGGCTACAATCCCAAGGGCCGGGAACCGCGCATGGCCATCGGGCAGCTGGGCCCGCTTAACTACCTGGTCGTGCTGGTGGAAGGGCGTACAAAAGACAGCGACGGGGTGACCCATCAGGAACTGGCCGACCTCATGTTTGACCTGGGCTGCATGCAGGCTTTCAACCTGGACGGCGGCAACTCCGCCACCCTGGTGTTCAACGGCGGCTATTACCAGAGCAAGTCTGTTTCCAATGAGCGCGCCCAGAGCGACATGATCTATTTTGCGAGCGCCGTTCAAGGCAATTAATCAAGATGTCTGAAGCGCTTTCTGTCAATTTCCTGGGAACTACGGTCTATCTGTATGGCTTGTCCGTGATGCTGGGCTGCCTGCTTTTCATGCTGGTTCTTTGTTTCAGGACCAGAAAAAATGAAAAACAGGCGCTGGCCGCAGGCCATACCGGCCTCTTTTCCCTGATTCTCGGTTTTATTCTGGCAAGGCTGATGTATGTGCTGCTGCAGCCGGATTACGCGCCGTTTTTGAACCTGAAAAACGCGCTGGACGTGTTTTCCGGCGGGTTCGCGATGTATGGCGCGCTGATCGGCGCGGTGCTGGCCGCGCTTTTGGGCGCGAAACTGGCCGGTGTGAATAAGGCAGAGATGCTGGACCACCTGGCTGTCGCGATCCCGGCATTTTTGGTTCCAGCGCGCCTTGGCGAAGGCTTTACCGCGCTTGGCATCAGCCGGCCGCTGACCACGCAGTGGCTGTCCCAGTCCTTCCTGGCGATCAAGGACGAGTATGACGCCTACCTGCGCACCTACCTGCTGGAGGCAGCCGTCGCGCTCCTCCTGTTCGTCCTTCTTTGGCGTTTTGCAAAGAAGGTCCAAAAACCCGGGCTGGTCTTCATTAAATTTTGCCTGCTTTATGGCATTACGCAGACGCTGATGGAGAGCCTGCGCTATGACGGACACCTCAGATACAGCTTTGTCGGCGTGCAGCAGGTGTTGTCCGCGGCGCTTTTTTCGCTGACGCTGGTCTTTATGGCTGTGAAACTGCTTAAAAACCCAAAAACAAACAAGACCTTGCCCCTCATCAGCCTGATCATGGTGCCTGTGATCCTGCTGGCCATTGTGGGCGTTGAGTTTTTAATCGACAGGTCAGAGATGGGCAAGCTGTTCAGCTACGCCCTTTACCTGCTTGCCCTTGCCGTTCCGGCTGTTCTGGGTATGCTGATGCTGAATATGGAGGTGCGACTTGGACAAGGGATTGATTGAGCGGATCAACGAGCTGGCAAGAAAAAAGAAAGCTGAAGGCTTGAGCAGCCTGGAATTGAAGGAACAAGCGGATCTGCGCGCGCAATACCTGGCGGAGTTCCGGGCGAGCCTGGAAGCCACCATGGATCAGATCTGGATCGAGAACGAGGACGGAGTCTATGAGAAGCTGCAAAAAAAGACTTAAGATAATTTTAATTGTTGTTATTGCCCTGGCCATGGTGAACGCGTTTGCGCCAGCACCGGCCGCCGCTGCGTCCAAGAAGGTCCTTTACTCTGCCAAGATCAGCACCTATTTCCCAAAAAGCACGACCAATGCCTATGACATCCCCGATCTTTCGGGCAAGGTGCTGGCCAACTTTAAGCCGGGAACACCCATCCAGATCGTGGACGTTCAGCCCAACTTTGTGGGCATTCTCCTTGGCAACAAAGTAGCCTGGGTGCTGCGCCACCGCATCATGGACCCGGTTGCGCTGGACTTTGTCAACACCCCCAAGTTTGGCACCGCGGTCAATCATTATTTTACAACCGCTCAGGCGGACATCGTTATCAAAGCGGCCCCGGACATGAACAGCGAGACCCTGATCACGCTGCATGAAGGGGCCATGGTCGGCTTTCTGGACGTGGACAACGGCTGGGCGCGCACCATTTTCAAGCGTCAGTACGGCTATGTGGACACCCGCACGCTGCCTGAGCTGGAGATGGTTGCCTCCAGCGAGGACGGCGGGACAGAGGAGATCCCCATCGCCGTTTACAACAGTTTCTACGACATCTCAGACAGCGAGAACAACAGCAACCGCATCAACAACCTGGTCGTGGGCGGGCAGCGCCTGTCCATCCGCATGGAGCCCGGCCAAACCATGGACTTTAACAAGGAGGTCGGTCCCTTCAGCGCGGGCAACGGATATTTGCCTGCCGGCGGCCTGGTTGACGGGGATTTGGTTTTTGACGTGTACGGCGGCGGCTCCTGCCAGGTGTCCAGCACGTTGTACAACGTGGTGCTGCAGTTGACCGGCCTGACCGTCCTGCGCCGGGCGCCCCATGGCGCAAACGGGGCCAAATACCTGCCCCACGGCGTTGACGCCTCCTCCGGCGGGCTTAACTTTGTGTTCAGAAATGATTATGATTTCCCCATCCAGCTAAAATCCCACGTGCAGGACGGGTCCCTGTTCATCTCCATTTATAAGGTGCTGTAATGATTAAAAAACGCTTGTCGATCCTTTTTCTTATCCTGGTTCTGCTGCCGTTTTCAGGTCTGGCTGAACAGGCAAGGGAACCCGCGCTGTACACCGGCCAGGTGGTCACGCTTGTGAACCTTTTTGAGCAGATGGACGACACCAGTCCCAAGGTGACCTATGTGCCCAAGGGGAAATATGTCGAGATCCTGGAGGTTGAGCCGGCCTGGCTGAAGGTGCGCTTCAACGAAAAAGTCGGTTACATGAAGCGGCATTTGATGGTGGATTACAGCGTGAAAATCGTGGACCCCAGCACCACCCCGCCCTACAGCACCGTTGAGTGTGGCTGGCTGGCCTGGGTGAAAACGGACGCGCCCATCCTGGCCGCCCCGGATGAGAACGCCAAAACCCTCATCACCATGCATGAGGGCGCGCGGCTCGCGATCATTGATTTTGACGACGGCTGGGGTCGGCTGATCTACCACCGCCAGTATGCCTACATCAACAGCAACCTTTTGAGCGAGATCATGCCGGTGAACAGGGGCGAGGCTGCGGACTATGAGGCGCCCATCGCGGCTTACACCTCCTTTTACAAAATCACCACCGATGAGAGCAACCTCAACCGGATGCAGAACCTGCAGGTCGCCTGCGACCGCTTCGGCCTGTACACGCTGGAACTGGGCGACAAACTGGACTTCAACAAGCACATCGGCCCCTATTCCAGGAAGGTGGGCTACCTGCCCGCCAACGCGCTGGTGGACGGGGAAACGGTGCAGAGCTACGGCGGGGGCACCTGCCAGGTATCCAGCACCCTGTACAACACCATTTTGCAATTGACAGGGGTTGAGATCATCCGCCGCCGCGCGCACGGGCCTTCCGCCGCTTCCTACCTGCCGCATGGCGCGGACGCGGCCGTCGGCAACACCACCCAGAACCTGATCATCAGAAACCAGTATCCCTTCCCCATCCGCATTGACGGGACCGCCCAGGACGGCGCGCTCACCATCGCCATCTACCGGGCAGAGGAGTGAGGAAACAAGAAGGACGGAAAGGAACGCTTCTTTTCTTTGAAAGAAAAGAAGCAAAAGAACAATAATATTAAAAGTTTCAGAGGGGTCTGGGGAGCGCTTTTCAAAGCGCTCCCCAGCGTCTTATATTCCCTTATTCCGCCAGCTCCTGATGCGCTTTTGCCACAAGATCTACGATTTGCCCATCGGTGATGAAAGTCTGATCGCCCTTCACGATGTCCGCCAGGAACTCTATGTTGCCCTTGGGGCCTTTGATGGGCGAATAGGTCAGTTGCCTGACCTGCCAGTTAAGGGAAGCGGCGAAATCACGGATGTCCTGAAGGACGCTGATGTGGATTTTCGCGTCGCGAACCACGCCGTTTTTACCCACCTGGCCGCGCCCGGCCTCAAACTGCGGCTTGATCAGAGTCAGGAAGCGCCCCTCCTCCCCCATGACGCTGATGGCCGCCGGTAAAATGAGCTTGATGGAGATAAAGGACACATCCATAACGGTGAGGGTCGGCTTGATGTTGAACATATCGGGCGTCAGCGCGCGCGCGTTGGTGCGCTCCATGACCGTGACCCGCTCATCCTGCCTTAAACGCCATTCCAACTGGCCGTAGCCCACGTCGATGGCATAGACGTGCCTGGCGCCATGGCGCAAAAGAACGTCCGTGAAACCGCCTGAGGCGGCGCCGATGTCCATGGCGACAAGGCCCGCGACGTCGGCATGAAACGCAGTGATCGCCTTTTCCAGTTTGTGCGCACCGCGGGAAGCCCAGGCAAGGTCTTCCCCGCGCAGGGACAGATCATCCTCCGGTGAAACCGGACAAGACGCCTTGTCCACGCGCTTTTCCCCGATATAAACCCGGCCCGCGATGATATAGGCCTGGGCCTTTTCACGGCTTGGGGCAAGGCCGCGCGCGACCAGCTCCACATCGGCGCGGTTTTTCATGTGGTTTTTTCCCGCTCTTTCATCAGGGCAGCGGCGATGCTTTCTCCGTCAAGGCCACAGTCCTTTAACAGTTCCTGATGGCTACCGTGGGGAATGAAGCGGTCCGGAACAGCGAAAATGCGCTCAGGCAGTTTCAAACCTTCCTGCACGCAGTATTCGCTGATTGCGCTGCCAAGGCCGCCTGCCAGCGCCTGTTCCTCCAGGACATAATAAGGTGTTCCGGCCAAGCTGAGTTCGCGCAAAATGCCCGTATCCATCGGCTTGATGGTGGCCGCGTTGACGACCTGGGCCAAGATGCCCTTTTCTTTTAAAATATCACGCGCGATCAGCGCCTCGGGAACCATGGTTCCAGTCGCCAGAAGAGCGATTTCGCCCGGCTCGTTCATGCGCTCCCAGCGCCCCAGAACGAAGTCCTGATAAGGAAGGGTCTGCATCAGGGGGTGCTCGCTTCTGGGGTAGCGGATGAAGACAGGGCCCTCATGCGAAAGCGCGAAGCGGAGCATGGCCTGCATTTCCTCAAGGCTTCTGGGGTTAAACACCATCAGCCCGGGCACATGGCGCAGGAAGGCCGCGCCAAAGACGCCGTGGTGGGTGGGGCCGTCCGCGCCGCCCATCCCCGCGCGGTCAATCAGGAAGGTGACGGGCAAATTCTGAACGCAGACATCCGCCACCACCTGATCATAAGCCCGCTGAAGGAAGGTGTCGTACAGCGCGACCACCGGGCGCATGCCGTAGGCCGCGAGCCCTGCAGCCAGGGTGACGGCGTGGGCTTCCGCGATGCCGACATCAAACAGCCTGTCCGGATAGGCTTTCCCGAAGCCGGAAAGGCCAGTCGCGTCCACCATGGCGGCGGAGATGGCAACAATGCGCTTGTCCTCCCGGCCCAATTCAACCAGCATCTCCCCTGCGGCCTTGCCGAAGGAACGTTCCTTTGACCTGCCTGTTGGCTCGCCGTTCTCCGGGTCAAAGGGGTTGACGCCATGGGTGGTGGAGGGGTCGTTCTCCGCATGCTTATAGCCGCGGCCTTTTTGGGTCACCACATGGATGAGCACCGGCTCCTCAAAACGCTTGGCGCGCTCCAGGATCTTTTCAAGGTAACGCTCGTTGTGCCCGTCAATGGGCCCTAAATACCTGAGGCCCAGGGAATCAAAGTAATGGTCCTTGATAAAAAAATTTCTGACGGAGTCTTTTACGCGCTGCAAAAAGTTATAAAGCCCTTTGCCGATGAGCGGCACCTTGAGAAAGAAATCAGACAGCCTGTGCTTGAGTTTAAGCCAGGCTTTGCTGGTGCGCATGCGGGTCAGGTAGTTGCTCAGCGCGCCGACATTGGGCGCGATGCTCATCTGATTGTCGTTGAGGATGACGATCAAGCGGGTCTTGTTCTGACCCAGGTTGTTGAGGGCCTCAAAGCACAGGCCGCCGGTCAATGCGCCGTCGCCCACAACAGCGATGATGTGCTCCTGTCCCTTGTTCAAGTCCCGCGCCCGGGCCATGCCAAGCGCCGCTGAGAGCGCGGTGGAAGCGTGCCCGGTCCCGTAGGCGTCATGCTCGCTTTCAGATATTTTAGGGAAGCCAGAGACGCCGCCATATTGCCTCAGGCTGTCCATCAGCTCATTTCGTCCGGTCAGCATCTTGTGCACATAGCACTGGTGCCCGACATCAAACACGATCTTGTCTTTGGGGCTGTCAAACACGCGGTGCAGCGCCAGGGTCAATTCCACTACCCCTAGGTTGCTGGCCAGGTGGCCGCCGTTTTTGCTGACCACCTCAATGATGCGCGCGCGCAGTTTACCAGCGAGCGCGTCCATTTCTTTTTCTGTCAATCCCCTGAGGTCTTCCGGCCCCCGGATCTGTGATAGGTCCATCCAAGTCCTCCGTTTGCTTGTTACCCTATATTGTACCACAACCGACGCGATTGTACTTGGGGGTTGTTGGCTGATATAATGTCAGGGAAAGCGAGGACGGATGGACAGTTTTGTTGGAACCACGGAGGGAACGCTGTTTCGCAACGAGGAAAACGGATACAGCGTTGTTTCGGTGCGCACAAACGAGGGGCTGGTAACCGTCACGGGCACGATGCCGGAACTGATGGACGGGGAAACCGTTGAGGTGGAAGGCGACTGGACGGAGCACCCCCAGTACGGGCGGCAGTTTAAACTGTCCTCCCTGCGCATTCAAAAACCCCAGTCCCTAAGCGCCATCGAAAAATACCTGGGCAGCGGGCTGATCAAGGGCGTCGGCCCCACAACAGCGCGCCTGATCGTGTCCGCCTTTGGGAAGGACACGCTGGAGATCCTGTCCATGAACCCGGAGCGGCTGCTTGAGGTTCCAAAAATCGGCAAGGTGCGCATGAAGCAGATCAGCCGCGGATTTCTGGAGCAGCAGGCAAGCCGCAGCACCTTTTTGTTTTTGCAGCAGTACAACATCTCTTCCGCCCTGTCCGCCAAGATCCACAAGGCTTACCGGGAAAACGCGGAAGCCATGATCCGGGACAACCCCTACCGGCTGATCGACGACATCCAGGGCGTTGGCTTTATCACGGCGGACCGCATCGCGCTGTCCATGGGCATTGCGGAAAACAGCCAGTTCCGCCTGGAAGCCGGCATCAAGTACGCGCTGTCGGAGGCCGCGAACGCGGGCGGGCACACCTGCCTGCCGGAAGAAGAATTGGTGGCCTTTGCAAGCCAGCTGCTCAAAGCCCCTGAAAGCGAGATCAGCCGGCTGGTGACGCAGTTGACCCTGAACAAACACCTGTTTCTGGACAAGGTGGACGGGATTTCGCTTATTTCTTTACCCCGCATGAGGAAATCGGAGATCGACATCGCGGGCCGTTTGCTGGCGCTTTGCGGCACCAGCCAGATGCTGATGCCCCAGCACATCGCGCAAAGGATCGAGGCTTTTGAAAAGAAGGAGGGCATCGCTTTCAGCGGCCTTCAGAGGGCCGCGATCGAAAAAGCCTGTGAAAACGGGCTGATCGTGATCACAGGCGGCCCGGGCACGGGCAAGACCACGCTGATCAACTGCCTGATCAATGTGTTGAACCTGAAGGATGGCATCCTGCTGGCAGCGCCCACGGGGCGCGCAGCCAAGCGCATGAGCGAGGCCTGCCAGAGGGAGGCCAGCACCATCCACCGGCTTTTGCAATACGGGGGCGAAGAGGGCAGTTTCCAGATCAACCAGGAGAATCCGCTTGACTGCGAGTGCCTGATCGTGGACGAGGTGTCCATGATGGATGTTTTTTTGATGCGGCATCTCCTGTCCGCCTTGAAGCCGGGAACCAGGCTGGTGCTGGTCGGGGACGCGGACCAGCTGCCCAGCGTCGGGCCCGGAAATGTGCTCTCCGATATCCTGCAAAATGACCTGATCCCAAAGGTGCGCCTGACAGAGATCTTTCGCCAGGGCGAGGACAGCATGATCGTGGTGAACGCCCACCGCATCAACCAGGGCGAGGAACCCATCATGAATGGCGCGGGCAGCGATTTCTTTTTTGAGAACAAGCAGGACGCGACGCAGGCCCGCGACAGCATCGTGGCCCTGTGTTTGCACCGGCTTCCCAAATATTTAAAGGTAAAGGACAGCGTCAGGCACATTCAGGTGCTCTCCCCCACCAAGAAGGGCGTGTGCGGGGTCAACATGCTCAACACCTGCCTGCAGGCCGCCTTCAACCCGCCCTGCCCCAAAAAAGCGGAGGTCCAATTTGGAGAAACGATCTTCCGCGCGGGCGACAAGGTGATGCACATCAGGAACAACTACACCCTGGAATGGGAGACCCGGAATGGTCTGACAGGCCAGGGGGTGTTCAACGGGGACATCGGCTTTATCACGAAGATCGACGAGGAAGAAAAATTGATCGACGTGCTGTATGACGAGGAGAAGACCGTGCAGTACGAATACGGGGACTTAGAGGAACTGGACCTGGCCTACTGCCTGTCCGTGCATAAAAGCCAGGGCAGCGAGTTCCCGGCCGTGGTGATGCCGATGGTCGGAGGCCCCAGGATGCTCTTGACGCGCAACCTGCTCTACACCGGGGTCACCAGGGCCAGGAGGCTTGTGGTGCTGGTTGGGCGGCAGGATGTGCTGCGCATGATGGTGAACAACAACATGGAGCGCCGCCGCTACTCCCTGCTGGGGCACTGGCTGGATACCTTAAGCGAGGCCATCCGATGAGCCTGAACGCCCTTATCGCGAAAATCGCGGATCTGATCTTCCCTTCGGCGCGCTGCCTGGGCTGCGATGAGCCCAGGGACCTGGAGGAAGGCGCCTGCCTGTGCGCAGAATGCAGGGAAGAATTGGAAAGTTTGAGGACGCTTGACAAGGTCTGTCCCAACTGCCAAAGCCCCATTAAAAAAGGCCACCCCTGCGCCTACTGTTTAAACGGCGGGATGGAGGGGCTGGACCGCGCGTACGCGGCCTTCCTTTACCATGGTCTCGCGCAAAAGCTGGTTATAGCGCTGAAGTTTGGCCCAATTGAAAAGGCCGCGGAACCCTTAAGCCGGGAGATGGCGCTGCAGATCTCAGGAGTAAGGTTTGACGCCCTGGTTCCCGTGCCGCTGTATCAAATCAATGAGCGGGAGCGGGGCATGAACCAGTCAAGGGTGCTGGCCAATCAGATCAGCGAACTGACCGGCATCCCGGTTCTTGAGGCCGTCAAAAAGATCAGAAGGACAAAAAGGCAGTCCAGCCTGGGCGCCAAAGACCGCAAGGAGAATGTGAAGGGCGCGTTTGAATGCGCGCTGAATGTGTCCGGGATGGAGCTGCTTTTGATAGACGATGTGCGCACAACGGGCAGCACAGCCAGGGAATGCGCGAAGCAGTTGAGAATTAAGGGCGCCAAGTCCGTCTGCCTGCTGAGCGCGACGGTAGCAGGGCATGGAGAAAAACATGAGCCTTGAAAGCAGATATGAACAGTTTCAAAGGGGCATCGACGTCATCGGGATGGACGCCTTTTTGCGCCTGAGAAAGGCCAGGATAGCAGTATTCGGTCTTGGCGGGGTGGGTTCCGCCTGCGCTGAGGCGCTCGTCAGAAGCGGGGTGGGCAGCATCGCGATCATCGATTTTGACCATGTGAGCGTCACCAACCTGAACCGCCAGCTGATCGCCCTGCATTCCACCCTTGGAAAAGAAAAAACAGCCGTCCTGAAGGAACGGCTGAAGGACATTGCGCCGGACACGGAGGTCATTGAATACCCCTTCTTTTACGATGAGAACACCCAGGGGCAGATCGACCTAAATCAATTTGACATTATCCTGGACTGCATTGATACCATCAGCAGCAAGGTGCTTCTGGCAAAAAAGGCGCAGGAGGCCGGGGTAAAAATCATCAGCTGCATGGGCATGGGCAACCGCCTGGACCCGGGGCAGCTGGTTTTCGCGGACATTTACAAGACCAGCGTCTGCCCCCTGGCTAAAAGAATGAGAAAAGCCTGCCGGGAGGCGGGCCTTGAAGGCTTTTTGACCTTGTATTCAAAGGAGGAGCCGCTGAAAGTGGTGAGCGATGACGCCGCCGGGCGGCACGCGCCCGGATCCGTCGCCTTTATGCCGCCGGTGGCCGGGATGATGATGGCCGGGGAAGCGGTGCGACAGTTGATCAAAGATCGTCAGGAGCGTCTGAAAACACCTGCTGAAGAGCCGACTTGACCACATCCGGCGTGTAGCCGCGCCGGGCCAGCGCGGCATAAGCCCGGCGGTACAAATCCCTTTTTTCGCCTGTTTTTCCCCTGAGGGTTTTTTGCGCCAGGCGGACGGCGGCTTCCGCCTGGGCATCCTTGTCGGTATCCAGCAACAGCTCTTCGATCAGGTCTTCCCCGATGCCCCTTTGGCGCAGCTCCTGCTTTAAGCGGATGGCGCCGTATTTTTTGTTCAGGCGCTCCAGGGTGTTTGCGGCGTAGCGCCTGTCGTTCAGGTAGCCGGCGGATTCCAGCTTGTCGCAGGCTGCCTGCGCAGCTTGCTCAGAGTAGCCCGCGTCCAGCAGTTTGTTCATGATTTCATCCCTGCTTTTGTCCCGCAATTCCAGGATGCGCACCGCCGTTTCAAGGGCGTAGCGCGCCTCGCTTTTCTTCAGCAGCAAGCGGTAGTTGTCAGGGTCGATGGGGTCGTTCACCTTGAGGGTATACAGGCGAAAAAGCGCGTTTGGGACCTTGATCTGCTCCCCGCCTTTCAGGCTGACCAGTTTGCAGCCCGGCCTTTTCTTGATCTCCAGGACAGCATCAGTCATTTTTTATCCATTCTTTCAGCAGGGCGCGGTTCAGATCGGTCAGGATGTACTGCCTGGCCTCCGAAGCGCCTGTGGTGAGGCTGATGATGCCGCGCTGTTTTTCAAGATCCAGGTACAGCATTTGCACAGCCCCGTAAGCCATGCCCTGATGCCCATGGAGGGGGTAAGGCGCGATGCTGTCGTCATTGAGGATGAAAAGCCCCAGCCCCTGGGTGAGAAAAGGATCGCGGTTCCTGAGGCTGGCGTGCGGGCTTCGCATCATTTCAAGGCTGTCATGATTGAAGAAGCCGGGAGTGAGCAAGGCCTGCCCCAAACGGACAAGGCCCTCCACATCGCTGCAGCAGGCGCCCTGAGCCAGGGCGTAATGCCGCTCCAGATCGACCTGATCCCAATCCTCCGGCAAGGAGGATTGCCTTTTAAGCCCGTCAAAATTGGGCGTTCTGCTTGGCGGAAGGATGCGCCTGCCATCCGCCAGCGGGCTTTTGATGAGCCCTGGATAAAAGGCGGCGCGCATTTGAAGGGGCGAAAACAGCGCCTTGTCCATGGCCGTCTGGAAACTGAGCCCGGTCTGGGCTTCCACGACCGGCGCGATCAGGCCGAAGGCAAAATTGGAGTAGGCGCAGCCCTCCCCGGGCAGGTGGGCTGTGTGGCTGTCGCCAGAGAGGATCCGGGAAGCCGGCGCACCGGACAGCAGCCCGGCCTCATACACTTTTCCGTCCCTGATGCCTGAAGCATGGGAGAGCAGGTGAATGAGGGTCACCGGCCTGTCCTTGGCTCTGGGGTGGCGCAGCGAGTAGGGCAGGCCCAGGTCCGCGTCCCGGTTCAGGTCCAAAAGGCCCATTTGGGCAAGCGCCAGCGCGCCTGAAGCGGTCACGGTCTTTGACAGGGAAGCCAGGCGAAAGGCGGTGTCCTTCGCGACCTTGACGCCGGGGCGCATTTCGCCATAGGCCAGGTGGTCTGTCAGCCCCTCCGCGTCAAAAAAGGCCAGCGCGCCGCCGGAAGCCCGGTGGCGTTTTAAAACGGCTTCAAAATGAGAAATGCTTTTTTCTGAGAGCGACCGGTTTTCAAGAATCGAAAACCTGTCCCATTTGTGCGGCAGCAGGCGGACCAGGCCGCGGTAAAGCTTCAGATACCTCATGCTTTTTCAGCTTCTTTCCCGGTTGTGACAAAGTCCCACATCAGGCCAAACACAAAGGAAAAGAGCAGGCAGTACCCAGGCAGCAGGGTGTCGGCAACAGACAAGGCGCTCAGGACAACGGCGAGAAGCCCCATCCCCAAAAGAAGCAGCCAGGACTTCCGAAGCCCCAGGCGCAGAATCATGATTATTCCTGCCGCAGCCAGCAGCACCACGCTCAGCCCCTGGGACACGCGCAGGTCCCCCAGCATCAGGCTGTCTGTGCGCAGCCCCTCGATCATCATGCGGCCCAGGCCGTACCAGATTAGGTACCAGGCGAAAACCCAGCCCTTGCCCTTTTTGTAGCAAAGACCGCGCAAATTGAGCAAAAGAACAAAGCCCAGCAAGTTCCACAGCGACTCGTAAAAGAAGGTGGCCAGGTGCCAAACCTCCCCGACCTTCACGGCAAAGGGAAAAAACTGAAGGGCGGGGTTCATAACCTCATAGCCAAAGGCTTCCATGTTAAAGAAATTGCCCCAGCGGCCGATCGCCTGGCCCAGGAGCAGGCCGGGCGCCACCAGGTCCGCCAGAAGCGCAAAGGACAGTTTTTTTCTTTTTGAGAGCAGAAAACCGCCCAGCAGGCCGCCGATGACGCCGCCATAGATGGCCAGCCCGCCTTCCCAGACGCGGAAAATGCTGAGCAGATCCCCTTCATACTGGCTGCAGTTAAAAACCACGTAGTAAATTCTGGAAAACAAAATAGCGGGAGGAACCACCCAGAGCGCAAGGTCAACGGGCAGTTCTTCACCAAGACCCAGCCGCCTGGTCTCACGGGAAATATAGAAGACCGCGGCGAGAACGCCCAAGGCGATCAAGAGGCCATAAAGATTGAAATGCATCAGGACAGCTTTAGCGGGCTTCAGAATCGATGAGTTTCAGGGTATCAATGATGGGAAGCTGCTGGGGGCAGGCCGCTTCACATGCGCCGCAGGCCACGCACTGGGAGCCGTCAGCCTTCTCCTTAATGAGGGCGCCGTAGTTCCATTTGAGCGCGTCCGGGTTGCCCAGCATGTGGCTTTCGTTATAAATCCTGAAAATCCTGGGGATCTTGACTCCCTGCGGGCAGGGCTGGCAATAATCGCAGGCCGTGCAGCCGACTTTGACCCGGGCAAGGTACTGGTTTTTCAGATCCCCGATGAAGCGCTTCTGCTCATCCGTCAGGGAATTGGGTTTGACATTTTCAAAGATGCGCAGGTTGTCCTGCACCTGCTCCATGGTGGACATGCCGGAGAGGATGGTGACCACCTGCGGGAAATTCCCGACATAGCGGAAGGCCCACTCGACCGGGCTAAAACCATTGCTGTTGGCCTCCATGCTCTTTTTGATGGACTCCGGCGGATTGGCCAGGGCGCCGCCGCGCAGCGGCTCCATCACGACAACGCTGATCCCTTTTTCGCCGGCATAATAAAGCCCGTCCACCCCTGCCTGGAACTGGTCGTCCAGGTAGTTGAGCTGGATCTGTGCCATGTCCCAGTCATAATCGTCAATGATGCGCAAAAAGACCTCGCGGCTGTCGTGAAAGGAGAAGCCGACATGGCGGATGCGCCCGTCCGCCTGCGCTTTTTGCAGGAACTTCTGATAGTTTAAACGCTGCAGCTTGGAAAAGGCCTCATCGTGAAGGGCGTGCAGGAGGTAGAAATCCAGATAGGACACATCCAGTTTCTTGAGCTGCTCATCCAGTAGCCTGTCCATGTCCTCTTCTTTGTTAACGAACCACTGGGGCAGTTTGCTGGTGAGCAGCACGCGCTCCCGGTAGCCGTCCTTTAAGCCAAGGCCGGTAACGATCTCGCTTTCCCCGTCGTGGTAGCCATAGGCGGTGTCCACATAGTTGATGCCATGGTCGATGCCGTAGCGGAGCATGCGGATGGCTTCATCGCGGTCAATGACTTTTTTATCGCCTTCTACAACCTTGGTCGGCAAACGCATCATGCCAAAACCCAGGCGGCTGACCTGATGCCCTGTTTTTCCAAAAGGTACATACTGCATGAAAAATCCTCCTTTTAGCTGATCGCCAAGTTATGAAAAGCAAAGGCTTGATATTGGTATCTTACTTCAAATTGATCCGGGAGTCCATGTTCAGGCAAAAAACAGTCACAGCCAGCCGCGTGACACAAGGCATTGATAGACCGGTTCATGCACCAGCCTGTCCTTTTGATGGATAAACCGGAAACTGGACTGGAGTTCCCGCCCCTCAGGGCCCTTAACCTGCCCAGAGCCATCCGGTTTAAGCCCCAGATCCTCAGCAGCTTCCTCCGGAATGACCTGGGAGAGGCGGTTGTGGCAGCGGTTGCCCAGAAGGAGGTCAAACACCTTTTTTTCAGGGTCGATCGCCAGGTGATTGCCGGTATATCCCGCAAGGCCAAAGGAGCGAAGGCCCATCCATCCGGGTACCTCGCTTTTTTGCTGGATTGGCGAACGGCAGAAGCATAAAAGTCCTAAAAACTGGCGGTAATCGCCAAGGTGGGTGAGGTAGCCCGTACGGTTGACGCCAATGGACAAAAGCATTTCTTCACTGATCAGCGTGCCGTTTAGCAGCGCCTGAACAAACCGGCACACATCCTTCGCCGTCGCGAACAGGCCCGCGTGACCGGAAAGGTTCAGGGTTTCAGTCTGCAGAAGCCGGGCTTTGGGGTCATGCGGGAGGCCGGGGATGGCATCTGTCGTGACCTGCCAGGCGCCGTTTAACCATTTGTGCTCGTAGTTGTAGTCCATCAGGTCAGAAAGTCTTTCGTCCGGCACCGCGGCCCAGGTTTCATCAAGTCCGGCCGGGATCAGGACATGGCGCTTCAGGTATTCATAAAACGGCAGGCCGGTGACCGCCTCCACCACGAACTGAAGCACCAGGGCGTTCATGTCCGAATACAGGCGGGACTCGTCATGAAGCGGGACGCGGCGCACGGAATACAACGCCTCACGCGCTGTATCCGCGTCCTTCTGCGCGTCCACCCGCTCCTCTGTCTTTAACAGGGCCAGGTAGGTGAGGCAGTCATAGAGGGAGCAATCCTTCAGGCGGGCAAAGCGCCGATCCAGATCAAAAATGCTGTCCTCAAAACAAATGATCCCCTTTTGGATCAGCTGCAAAACGCTGACCAGGGTGTATAATTTTGTCAGGGAAGCAAGGTCATAAACGGTCGTATCGGTGATGGGTTCGGGAGCCGGGTGAAAAACGCCGTCCTTTAAAAGGACCTCGCGGCGCTTGCCCAAGGAATGGTAAACTGCTTCATTTTGGTTGCCATAGCAGACCGTCATCCCACAGAGCATGCCCATTTGCTGCGAAAGCATGCCCATGGAGGAGATCAGCCTTTGATCCGCCTCAAAAACCCTCACTTATTTGAAATCCAGAAGGCCAAAGAACTGCGGCCTGTGAAAGCGGGGTTCCCCGGTGGGTTGCCAAGCCTGGAGTTCCTCTCCCCTGACGCTGTGGTCGATGCGGAAGAAGTTGACAGGCCAGGCGCTGCCCGCTTTGGGCGGATTTTTAAAAATGGCGTAAGGCAGCACCCATAGGCTGACCGTCCGGTGCGCCTGCTTGTTGTAGCGGGTCTTGGTCACAAAACCGGGGGTGTCCCAATCCATGTCCAGGGTAAAATCGCTGACCGAGCGGAAAGTGATGTTGCCGCAGAAGGTGACGTCGTAGGGGCTGACTTCGATCTCCCGGTAAAAATCCAGGCTTTCCGCGTCAGAAACAAACATCTCAAACACGTCCTGGGTGTAGATCGGCTCGTCATGGAGGCGGTAGGTCGAATTGACCGCGTCGTCCTCCGCCAGGATCCTGACATACAGCGCCTGCGCAGCGTCGTCGCGGATCACGCGGAACTCCGTGCTTAAAAAGGGGCGTTTGCCGGTAACCACGTGCTTCAGTTCCGCTGAAGGCGCTTGATCCCAGCAGGCGTCTTCCGCCCCGGGGACACTGTCCAGCGTCACATTGTAACAAGAATAGCGCTCAGGTGACATGGCAATCCTCCTTTAAGATATGGGCAAGGGTTACAGGAAACAGCATTATTTCAGGGCGTCAACCATCTCGGCCGCCAATTCGCGGGTTAAAGCCAGTTCCTCTTCGCTGGGGCGCATCCTGGCGCGGACACCTTCAAGGGTCTTGGTCTTGAGTTGCTGAAGCCGCTCTGTCATGTTGCCGACCGCTTCGCCGGACCAGCCGTAGGAGCCGAAGGCCGCGCAGACCTTGCCTTTCAAAGAGAAGGGATGCAGGCCCGCCATCAGTTCGCCAATGGGCTGCAGGGTGTCGCCCAGGAAGGTGGGCGAGCCAAAGAGCACGCCGTCCGCTTCCGCAATCGCTTCATAAGCCTGCGCTTTGTTGTGTTCATCCAGCTCGATCAGGGCGACCGGGAAGGACTTTTTGATTTCTTCTTCCAGCGTCTTTGCCAGTTTTCTGGTAAAGCCATAGGCGCTGACATAGACGATGGCGACAGATTTGCCCTGTTTTTCGGGTTTGGCGCTCAGGCGCTCATAAAGCTTCAGCATGTCCTCAAGGCCGGTGTCCAGCGCGGCGCCATGGCCGGGATAAACCACGGAAGGGTTGAGTTCCCGAACCTGTTTGATCCCGTTTACAACAAAGGGCTGGGCAAAGGGGCTCATGATGTCCATGTAGTATTTTTCGGCGCTCTTAAAATAGTCGGCCTTGTCTTCCATTTTGCTGAAGAGCAATGGTTCAAAAGAATGATGGGCGCCCAGGAAATCGCAGGTGAACAGCGCCTTTGACAGGGAATCAAAGGTGAACATGGTGTCAGGCCAATGCAGATTGGGCGCAGGATAGAAGCTCAGTTCCCGCCCGCCCAGGTCCAGGGTGTCCCCTTTTTTGACAACGCGGCTGTTGAAGGGCTGGTTGATGACCTGAGCGATGAAGGTGATGGCGCTGGAGGTGCCGATGATCTGCAGTTTGCTGTTGCGCTTTAACAGCTCCGGGATGATGCCGACGTGGTCCGGCTCGGTGTGGTTGATGATGAGGTAATCCACCGTCTCAAAGGGAACGATGGCCTCGATATTTTTCAGGTACTGCTCCAGAAAGCCTTCCTTGGCCGTCTCAACCAGCGCGGTCTTTTCGCTGCCCTTGATCAGGTAGGAGTTATAACTGGTGCCCCTGGGGGTTTTCATGATGATGTCGAAAACTTCCAGCTCGGGGTTCTGGACGCCGACAGAATAGATTTGGTGCTTGAGTTCCATAGATGTTGATCCTCCTTGAAAATAAAACAAAAGATTGACTCTGCTATTAGTATACCCGATCAGACGGTCTCAAATAAAAGCGTAGCGCCCAAAGCGACCAGGAAAAAAAGCGACCCGATCACCATCAGGTGGGAAAACCTGCCCTTGCGCCGGCGCTTTTCCTGGTTGAACTCATAAAACGCCACCTTGGGCGCGCTGCGGCCTTTTTTTGTCATGCCGCGGAAAATGGAATAGAGGTTGTAGCGGAAAGCGTTGAAGAAGCCGGTGTTGGAAACCAGGGTCAGAAAGCCGACGCCCAGTAAAAGAACGGCCGCCAAAAAGCAGCCGTTGCTGAGCGCCTTGTAAAAACGCTGCGCCGTATCAGCGCGGAAAAGACCATCCTTGATAAACACAGGTAAGGCGATCAGCAGGCCTGCCAGCAGGGTGATGAGGTGCTTTTTGAAGGCGCTCATCCTTTTTTGCCGGCTAATTCGGCCTGGTAAGCCTGGAACTCCTCCTGGTTGCAGTACACATAGTGTTCCTTGCTTACTTCCTGCATCCGGGGCTTGTCCTCCGCGTAGTTGTGCGCCAGGGCCGGGTTATAGCTGACGCGCTTGCGCTGTTTCTCATAATAGGGGTCCGGATAGGGAATGGCTGACAAAAGCGATTTGGTATAGGGATGCAAGGGATGGGCAAAAAGCTCGTCTGAGGAAGCCATTTCCACGATCTTGCCGTAGTACATGACCGCGATGCGGTCGGAGAAATACTTGACCACGGACAGGTTGTGCGCGATGAAGAGGATGGTGAGCCCCAGGGTGTCGCGCAGGTCGTTGAGCAGGTTGATGACCTGGGCCTGGATGGACACGTCCAGCGCGGAGATCGGTTCGTCCGCGATGATCAGTTCGGGCTCCAAAATGATGGCGCGGGCAATGCCGATGCGCTGGCGCTGGCCGCCTGAAAACTCATGCGGGTAGCGCACCGCGTGCTCGGGCAGCAAGCCCACCTTGTCCAGCACCTCATAGACCTTGCGGTCGATGTACTTTTTGTCCTTGATGCCGCGGATGATGAGGCCCTCGGCAATGATCTCGCGCACGGTCATGCGCGGGTTGATGGACGCGATGGGGTCCTGGAAAATCATCTGCATCTTGTTCATGACAGAGGATTTGTTTAAGAAGCCTTGCTCGATCTTGAAGGTGTTTTCAGCGTCTTTCAGCTGCTCTTCCAGCTTTGCCCGCTCTTCCTGAGAAGCGGACAGCATCGCCTGCTCAAGCTCCGCCTTTTTGCTGTCAAACCTGTCCTGGATGGCCTTTTTTTCGGTCTCCCGGAAGCGGGCGACATAATCGGTCTTGTCCGCCTTGTTTTCTTCCAGCTGACGGTCAAGCGCGTCCAATTCCGCTTTCAAATCCGCTTCAACGCGATCCTTCATCGCGGTATATTTTGCCGTGATCGCGGCTTCCTTATTGGGATCGGTCTGAAGCGCCTCGCGCTTTTGGCGCTCGATCTCCTTGAGGGCCTTCTGGCTTTCCGCCTTGGCCTGGGAAACCGCAAGCCCCACATCCTTGCCTGCCTGCCCGATGCGATAGCCGTTAAACCAGATATTGCCGGCGGTGGGCTCATAAAGCTTGATGATGGTGCGCCCGGTGGTGGTCTTTCCGCAGCCGGACTCGCCGACCAGGCCGAAGACCTCGCCGCGCTTGATCTCAAAGGAGACGCCATCCACAGCCTTGATAACATTGCGCCGCACCTTGAAATATTGTTTTAAGTTTTCTACTTTCAGGATAATATCTTTGCGCTCTTCCACGGTCAGTTCCCCTTTAACATCTTCATTCGCCTGATGCGGTCTGTCACAATGGCGGGCGGTTCTACCTTGGGCGCGTCCTCATGCAGCAGCCAGGTTGCGGCATAGTGGGTGTCGCTGACCTTGAAGAAGGGCGGCTGCTGCTCAAAATCGATCTGCATGGCATAGCGGTTGCGCACGGCAAAGGCATCGCCCGGAGGCGGCAGGATCATGTTGGGCGGCGTGCCCGGGATGGCGGCCAGTTTCTCCTTGGTGTCCAGATCCGGCATGGAAGCCAGCAGCGCCCAGGTATAGGGGTGCTTGGGTTCATAAAACAGGTCGTCCACCGTGCCGTACTCAACAAATTTGCCCGCGTACATCACGCCGATGCGGTCCGCCATGTTGGCCACCACGCCCAGGTCATGGGTGATGAAGATGATGGACAGGCGGCGTTTGATCTTCAAATCGTTGATGAGCTCCAAAATCTGCGCCTGGATGGTGACGTCCAGGGCGGTGGTCGGCTCGTCGCAGATCAGGATGTCCGGGTTGGCGGACAGGGCGATCGCGATCACAACACGCTGGCGCATGCCGCCGGAAAACTGGAAGGGGTATTGCCGGTAGCGCTTGCGCGGCTCGGGAATGCCCACTTCCTCCATCAGCTTGATGGCGTTAAACCGGGCTGTCGCCTTGCTGACGCGCCGGGCGCGCTCAGAGGACTGAACACGCAGGTAGTTGAGCATTTGTTCGCTGCTTTGCCGGCCTTGCTGGGCATCAGCCGCGGCGAAATCCGCGCGCACGCGCTTGAGCATGTCCACAATGGATTGATGCGCTGCCTGGGTATCAATGAGCGCGGTGGGCTTGACCTTCAGCGCGATCTTGCCGCGCTGGATGTTTTTCTCATAGATGGCCTGGTCACGGGCGTAGCGTTTTTCTTCCAGCGGGTTGTTTTTTTGCCCCTCATAGTAGCGCTCCGCGGCCATGCTGAGCGCGTCACCCATGGTGTAAGCCGGGCTGACACGGTTGATGTCCAGCGGGTTTAAAGCCTGTTTGACTGTTTTTGACAGGCTTGCGATCAGGGATTTTGTTTCCTTTTGAGAAGGCATCCCGTTTAAGAAGGTCTCAATCGCAGCATCCAGCTGGCGGATGGCTTCAGGGCGCTTTTTCGCCGTGATTTGATTTGAGGCAGACAAAGCCCTGTCCAAAAGCGCTGAAAAATCCTTTAAAAAGACCTGCTCAAACCGGGCCGCGACCGCCTCGCGGTCATAAGCGGCAGCCGTCATTTTCTCGCCCGCGGCACTCAGGCAGCCCAGCGCGAAGAAATCAGGCGCCGGAGATGAAACGGCAGGTTTCAGGCGGTTCGCTATTTCACCAAGAACAGCCGCATCCTCCAGGGTGGCGGCGCTGCTGTCCACCTTTTTGACAAAGGCGTTCAGACGGGCCAAAAGCTGCTGGTAGTCCTGATCTGACTTGGGGATGATGTAGGGGTTGAACACTTCTTTTGCGGTCTGGTTCAAGTCGGCAATGGTAAGGCGGTTTTCAGCGGAGAAGCCGCCCTTTTGCAGCAAGGGACGCAGGGTCTCCTCGTTTTGAACGAACTGGCTGGCTGCCGCCATGGCGGCGTCATAGGCGGATTCCAGCGCGATGCCGACTTTCATATAACTGCGGAACTTTGAAACAAGTTCCTTCGCGGAGGTGACCTGGGCGCTTCCCTCCGTCTGCGCGATGACATCCTCAATACTTTTCAGCATCCGCTTCAGGTTCCGCTTGGCGCTGCGGCGGCGTTCCTTGTTGTTGAGGATCATCGCTTCCGTCAGCTGTTTGCCCACCTGCACGATGGGGTTGAGGCTGGAAAGCGGATCCTGGAAGATCATGGCCAGTTTGTTTCCCCTTAAGGTGTGAAACTCATCCTCGGAGATGGCCAGAAGGTCCCTGCCGTCATAAAGGATCTGGCCGCCTTCCACAATGGCGTTGGGTGCCAGGATGCCCATGATGGCCCGCGCGGTAACGCTTTTCCCGGAGCCGGACTCGCCCACGATGGCCAGGGTCTCGCCCTCATACAGGTCAAAAGAAATATTCCTGACCGCGCGGACATTGCCGTTGTTGGTGCGGAAAGAAATCTGGAGATTGTTGACTTCAAGTTTTTTGTTCATCTTATTCCTCCGCTCCGCGCAGCGAGGGGTTGAAAGCATCGCGCAGGCCGTTGCCAAAAAGGTTGAAGGAGATCATCAAAAGGGAAATGATGATCGACGGGAAGAAGATGATGTGCGGGTCGGTCTGCAAATAGCGCTGACCGTTGGCCAGCATGGTGCCCAGGGAAGTCATGGTGGAGGAGTTGAAGTTGGCAATGCCAAGGTAGCTCAGCGAGGTTTCTGTAAAAATGACGCCCGGAATGACCAGCACAGAGGAGGTGATGATGGTACCCAGGGTGTTGGGGAAGATGTGCTTGAACATCAGCCTGCGGTCGCTGGCGCCCAGGGTGCGGGCGGACAGCACATATTCCTGATTTTTAAAGCGGTAAAACTGGGTGCGCACCAGGTAGGCAGTCCCAATCCACCCGGTCAGCACAAAGGCGAAGAGCAATCCGCCTAAGACCGAGACCTTGCCCGGGATGACCAGGTGAAGCTGAAACAGGGTGGCCACCACGATAAAGGGAACGCCCGAGAGGATGTCGGATATGCGCTCCATGATCATGTCGATTACGCCGCCGTAGTAACCCTCAATGGCGCCGTACAGCGCGCCGATGGTCAGGTTGATGATGGAAACCGAAACCGCTAAGACCAGGGACAGGCGGATGCCGTGCGCCATGCGCACCAGAATGTCAAATCCCTGACCGTCTGTGCCCAAAAGGTGCAGCGGCTCATAGCCATTTCTGTAGATAAAATAGTTGTAGTAAAGAACGCGCACCTGGATCATGCTTTTGTCCTTGGGGATAAAATACTCCACCTTGCCGTCTGCGTCGCGGCGGTAGTTGTCCACAAGGCCTTTTTCCTTGATCTGGTCCAGTTTTAGCGACTTGCCGTTTTCATCCACCGGGTTGCTCTTGGCGTTGTGGCGGAACCAGAAGTTGGCGTCGGTGCGGTTGTTTTGCTCGGTCCACTTGTTGTTGATGTCCACCATGGGGTAGAGAACCTGCAGGTTGTTCTCCTTCTCCCAGGCCTGGATCCTGGCAAACTCGCTGCGGGTGATCATCAGGTATTTAAAGCCCACTTCATAATAGGAGTCCACCATGACATCCATATAATCGCGCCCGCCGCGCTGGTACTCGCTTTTAACCTCGCGGATGGGGGCCATGGGGCTGTTTTTGCCCTGTTCCCAGGTTGCGCCCTGGCCATGGGTATCCTCCACCGCCATGCCAATGCCGTTCATGTAGATGAGGAAGCGCTCATTGAGCGTTTTTTGATACTGCCCTTTGGCAATGCCGATTTTTGCCAGCACCTCATTTTTGGGGCGCATTTTGGCGTATACGCCGTCCGCGTCCGAGATCTTGTACCGGGTGACAAACGGCACGACAAGCCCATACAGAACGATGAGCACAATGATGATGGCCGCGACGATGGACGCCTTGTTCTTGCGGAAACGCAGCCAGGCATCCATCAGGTAGCTGATGGGGCGCACCTCAAATTTCTCATCGTGCAGGTCAACGTCCGTTTGCACAAAGGTGAATTTTTCTTTTGGTATCTTCATATCCTGATGCATTTAGCGTTCCCCCATTCTGACGCGCGGATCCAGGAAGCCATAGCTTAAGTCCATGACCAGAACTGTTACTAAGGAAACCGCTGTGTAAAACATGTCTGTTCCGATGAAGACGTCATAGTCCAGTTGATAGATGGACTGTATAAATAACCCGCCTATCCCATTGATGGCGAAGATTTTTTCGATGATCAGTGAGCCGCCGATGACGCCGGCGAACAGGGAAATGATGCGCGGTAAAATGGGCACCATGGCGTTTTTGAGCGCGTGGCGCACGGTTGCCTGAGAGCGTGTAAGTCCCTTTGTCCGTGCCAGGAGCATGTATTCGCTGGTGAGCGACTCGGTCAGCTCCGCGCGGGTGCTTCGCGCCAGGGAAGCAACAGGTGAAAAGGACAAGGCCATCACCGGCATGACCAGGGAATGGAGCATGACAGGCGACAACCAGCTGCCCCCGGCCTCATGCAGGGAAGAGGCGATCAGGGGGAACCAGCCCAGGCGGAAGCCCAGAAAGTATTGAACGATGAACGCGTATACAAAGCTGGGGACGGACACAAACACCATGATGGTGGTGGAAATGAAGTGATCCTGCCATTTGTTTTTCTTCAGCGCCGCGAAAATGCCCAGCGCGATGCCCAGCGGCACGGAGACGATCAAAGACAGAACATTGACGATGATCGTCGGCGGCAAACGCCGCATCAGCACCTCGGTCACAGGCACGCGGTAGTCAATCTGCCAACTGGTTCCCCAGTCCCAGCTGGTGATGATGTTTTTCAGATAGATCCAATATTGAGTCATCACCGGCTTGTAATAACCCAGCGCTTCGCGCCTTGCGCGCTCCAGTTCGGCTTGGAGACCCATCATGGGCGTTTCAGGCTGCAGCATCTTGATCAGCACAAAACTGATGGTCATGATGATGAACAAGGTGAACAGCATCAGCACAATGCGCTTGAGGATGTATTTAAAATGGTTCATGAGGAACCTCTTCCTGATGTATTCGCGCAAAAGCTAACTGCTTTGGCGCGTCCTTTGGATGAAACGCCCCTGTCCTGCCCGAAAAGGGCAGGACAGGGGTATGTCTGACAGCGTGTCAGACAGGGGCTGTTTACTCGTAGTTGAGGGTGCCGCCCTGTTCGGCCACATAGGCATCCCAGGCTGCATCGTCATATTTGAAGTCCATCAGGCGCAGTCCGCCGTAGCCGTACATGATGTTGTAGTCCTCGGTGGCGGGCTCGATCTTGTAGGAGTTCAGGGAGCACACGGTGTAGGTGCCCCAGGGGATGCACTGGTAGGCAGCCAGGACGCCGGCTTCCTCATTGGAGAGGATGACCTTGCGGATGTCGATCATGCCTTCGCCGTCGCCCGCGAACTCGCCGGCGCCGTTCATGCTCTTGGTCCACTCCTGGAAGGTCTTGGTGACTTCTTCCTCAACGCCGTCGCCATTGAAGTCATACTTGATGGTGAGGGTCTCAACGGTCGGGTTCCAGCCGTTGGACTCGTGGATCTTCTCCAGGCCGCCCATTTCGTCCGGATCGGTGTAGACCTGGATGGTGCGGAAGGGGAAGAAGGCTGCGCCGCCCCAGGCGCCGCGAATCATCTCGATCTTGCCGGTGGCAACGTCGTCATAGCGGGTCTTGGCGCCGGCGGCAAAGGTAAAGGTAATCTTGCCTTCAAAGCCGGTGCCCTTGGTGGCTTCAGCAACCATCTGGTTGAGCAGATCCTGCTGCTTGGTGTCGTCCGGGCTCATGGTCTCAGCGGCGCTGACGCGGGCGTTGATGTTGATGGCCTGGCCTTCGGTGTAGTTGCCGTCGGCAAGCGCCTTTTCATACACGCTCTGGAAGAGGGCGCGGGCTTCCTCAACGTCATAGCCGGTAACAGCCGCGTAGGCGGAATCCACATCGGCATATTCCTTGCCCTCGCCGTACTCAATGCCGTACAGCTTCAGGACGGCTTCCTTGGCTTCCACGCTGTTGCGGTACTGGGAGTTGGGGTCGTTCTCAATGTCGGTGTAGTAGAGGTAGTTAAACAGGTAATACGCGGGCTTGAAGCCGGCAGTCGCCTGGCTGACAAAGGTGGTGCGGTCCATGGCCAGGGAGATGGCCTTGCGGAAATCCCTGTAATGCAGGACCTTCTTGTTGGCGCCGTCGTTGGCTTCCTCTTCCAGGGCCTTTAAGGTGTCCAGAGAGGTGGCGAAGATCCAGCGCGCGGTGTAGGTCTCGTCTGTCTGCTGCAGGCGGTCGGACATGCGGTAGGTGGTCAGGTCGTCGCTCTGCAGATCAACGCTGTCCAATTTGCCCTGGTTGAACAGGAGCAGCGCGGTGGCCGGCTCGGCGATGACGTCGATAACGACCTTGGTGGCCTTGTACTGGCCCTCGTGGCGGCCGTCAAAATTGCCCAGCCAGTTCTCGTTCCTCTCAAGCACCATCTGCTTGTCTTTTTCGAAGCTGACCAGCTTGTAGGGACCGGTGGACATGTAGGTCTCAACGCTGGTGCCGTAGTTGGTGGTGATCAGTTTCTCGGTCTGCTCCTTGCCGGCTTCATACAGATCCTTGTAAACGATCCAGTTGCCAGTGCAGTGCGTGAGGAAATAGAACATGCTGACCGGTTTTGCGGTGATGTAAACCAGCTGCAGGTCGCCAGTCTTCAGAAGACCGACTTTCTCCCAGGGGGTCTGCTCATACTGGCCGGAAACATAGAAAACGAATTCTTTGTAGGCTTCGGGGTTGGTATCGCCAAAGGCGGCTGCGATGGTGAGCAGGTCGGCCTTGAACTCATCGGTCATGGGCACATAGCCGCCCTCGCCCTTGATTTTCGCATACAGGTCGGTGCCATCCTCGCTCATGAACATGGCCTTATAAGAATCATGGTTATAATAGTCGCCCATCAGGCCGCCAAAGAAGTAGACAGCCTCATCCACATTGATGAGCATGTCCGCATCGGCAACCTCGGCATAGCCGGCATCGGTCGCAACGGGTGTGTAGATGTTCTCGCCGACTTTGTCGTTGTTGAAGTAGCCCATGGCACCCTGCAGCTCGGACTCGCCGGCGGTGTAGGTGTTGGAGCGATAGTTTTTCATCTCGGGATTCAACAGCTGCTGCATGGAGTAGATGTAGTCATCCGCGGTAATGGCTTCGCCATTGGCCCATTTGCCATGGGGGTTCAGGTCGATCTGATAGACGCGGCGCTCGGTGGCGTCCTCGGGGATGCCCCAGGCGGCCTTGTCCGCAAAGGTGGCGGTGATGTCGGTGACGGCATCGGCCATCTCATAGGTCCAGGCAAAGTTCACGCCATCTTCAGCGATGGTCAGGTCGACCAGAGGAGCCTCGATGTAGCCCATCAGGTCGTTCTCGTTGCTCATCTGCCAGGCGTGGGGGTTCCAGTTGATGGGTGACGCGCCTTGAGAAACGCGATAGGTGTAGCTGACTTCAGCATCGCCCTCAGCGGACACGCTGGCAACCAAGCCCAGAACGAGCAAGGCGGCCATGAGAAGGGAGAGAAGTTTTTTCATCTTGTGTGATAACCTCCTAACATTTTTTTGGAAACATAGATTCCTGTGTTCGTCTTATAATTTTATCACAGGTCAGGTTGCCATGCAAGCCTTCCTGAACATGCAAAACCCAAACACGACAAGCAAAGCACGGCCACTCAGGCATTTGCCGGGCAGTTGCTTTGAGTTAAAAGAAACAGGAATTTCTGCCTGTTCCCGTCGCAGAAATTCAAAGTGAACTTCAGGTCCTGTGAAATGCTTATCCTTCCTGAATGTCCATGTTTTCGTTTGTTTCTTCGGTTTTAGCGTCTGAAAGGAGGACAGGTCCATCACCCAAAGACTCCACCGCGCCCAGCCGCCTGGTGATGGAACGGGTGCGGCGGCTGGCCAGGTCGATGGACTCGCTGGCCTGGCGCAGGCGGTTCTGCGTTTTTTCCAAAATGTCGCCAAAGGCCATGAAATCCGCCTTGACCTGGCTTAAAAGGCGCCAGACCTCCGCGCTGCGCTGCTGGATGGCCAGAGTCCGAAAACCCATCTGCAGGCTGTTGAGCAGCGCCAAAAGGGTGGTCGGCCCTGCCAGGGAAACGCGGTGGACGCGCTGCAGTTTCTCCGCAAGTCCGGGCAGACGGAGAGCCTCCGCGTAAAGCCCTTCCACCGGCAGGTAGAGAATGGCAAAATCCGTGGTGTAGGGCGGCTTGATGTATTTGCCTGCGATCCGCTCCCCCTCCCTGAGAATCGCGCGCTCCAAAGAAGAGAGCGCCAGATCCAGCTGCACCTTGTCCGCAGCCTCCTGCGCTGCCTGCAAGCGCTCATAATCCTCCAGGGGGAACTTGGCGTCAATGGGCAGGTACACGGGCCTGCCCTCCTCCTGCCCGGGCAGGCGCACCGCGAACTCCACCCGCTCAGGGCTGCCGGGCAGCACGGCGCAGTTGGTCTCGTACTGCGCGGGGGACAGAACCTCGCCCAGCAGCATGGCCAATTGGGTCTCGCCCCAGGTACCGCGGGTTTTGATGTTGGTGAGCACCTTCTTCAGGTCGCCCACGCCGCCGGCCAGGGTGCGCATCTCGCCCAGGCCCTTGTAAACAGCCTCCAAACGCTCATTGACCAGGGAAAAGCTCTCGCCCAGGCGCTTGGTGAGGGTCTGGTGGAGGTGCTCATCCACGGTCTTTCGCATCTCTTCCAGTTTGCCCGCGTTGTCCTGGCGCATCTGGTTGAGGGACTGGAAAAGCGTTTCCCGCATCTCCCCCACCTTCTGGTCGTTTTGGCCAAGGCGGGTGTTCAAGACCTCATCCAGGTGCTTAAGCCTGCTGTCCTGGTTCATTAGTGACGCGTCCAGGCGCTGCTCCAGGCGCTCGTTAAAGGCGGTGACCATGTTTTGCTGCAATTGCATTTGGGAATACAGCGCGGACTGCTGCGCGTCAAAGCGGGCAGCCAAACGATGTTCGCTGTCCTGTGTAAGACGAGCCATATAATCAGCCAGGGCCTCCTCGCCCTGGATGCTGCGCGCGTCCGAGCGCTTTTGAAGATTCAAAAGGCGCAAAAAAAGCACGATGATTAGCACGATCATCGTCAGGAACAGAAGGATAAAAATGAGGTCCCCGGCTGTCAGGGACGCGAAAAACTCAGCCATGGCTGATCCCAAGCCGCCAGTGGCGGTAACACAGGCCGATGTAGCGGATCTGCTGATCTTTGTCGATCAGGACCTGCTCCCCCGTTTTGATGACACGGCCTTGCGGGTCGATCCTGGTGTTCATGGTGGCCTTGGCGCCGCACCAGCAAAGGCCGCCCGGGACCTCGTGTATCTCCTCCGCCAAACGCAAAAGCGCCGCGGAGCCGGGAAAAAAATTGCCCTGAAAGTCCGTCCTCAGCCCATAGCAGAAGATGTCCAGCTCATCCGCCATGTCCGCAAGCTCCTGCACCTGTTCCGGCGTTAAAAACTGGGCTTCATCAATAAAAACATACTCAAACCCGCTGCAGGCGTTGCGCGCGGCCAGCCACAGGAGCTGCTCGCGCGCGGAGTGTTCGCTTTCCAGCACCAGTTCCGCCTCCGCCTGAAGGCCGACGCGGGAATACACCAATTGCTCCCCAGCCCTGGTGTCCACCGCAGGCTTGACCAGGGCCACGCGCAAACCCAGCTGCTGATAATTATAACGCTGCATCAGAAGCTGGGCGGTCTTGCTGGAGCCCATGACCCCGTAATAAAAATGAAGCATTACAGTTCCCGTCTGCCTTCCATGGCTTTGCTCAAGGTGACCTCGTCCGTGTATTCCAGATCGCTGCCCACCGGCACGCCGTGCGCGATGCGCGTGACCCGGACGCCCAGGGGTTTTGCCAGGCGGGCGATGTAGGCGGCTGTGGCCTCGCCCTCGATGTCCGGGTTGGTGGCCAGAATCAATTCCTTCACCTGGCCGGTTTGAAGCCTGTCCATCAGTTCCCTGATCCTGATGTCATTGGGGCCGATGCCGTCCATGGGCGAAAGGATGCCGTGCAGGACATGGTAAAGGCCATGGTAGTCGTTCATGCGCTCCATGGCCGCGACGTCGCGCGGGTCGCGCACCACGCACAAAAGATCCTCCCTGCGCTTCACATCCTTGCAGACAGCGCACAGGTCCTCACTGGTGTAGTTGAAGCAGCGGGTACACAGACGAATCTGCTCCCGCCCTTCCTGCAAAGCGCGCGCCAGGGCGCGCACGCTTTCAACAGGCTGGGACGCCAGATAATAAGCCAGGCGCTGGGCGGACTTGCGCCCGATGCCGGGCAGTTTGCTCAGCTCGTCCGCCATGCGCTGGATGGGTTCGACCTGCTGATTCATTTACAGCAAGCCGCCCATCCCGCCGGTGATGGAAGCCATCGCCTTTTCGCGGGTCTCCTCGCCCAGGCGCAACGCCTCGTTCACTGCTGCGGTGATCAGGTCTTCCAGCATCTCCACATCATCAGGGTCCACTGCTTCGGGTTTGATGGTGAGCTTCACCAGCTCGCGCTTGCCGTTGACCGTGCAGGACACCATGCCGCCGCCTGAGGAGGCCTCGTATTCTTTCACATCCAGTTCTTCCTGGGTCTTGGCCAGCTGCTCCTGCATTTTCTGCGCCTGGCGCATCAATTGCTGCATGTTGCCGCCGCCCATGCCGCCCATTCCGCCGAATTTACCTTTTGCCATGTTTCCTCCTGAATGACGCCTGAAGCGTTTTTTAAGTCATTATGATTGTCCCGCAACCTGGCGGGCTTTGCGCTATTCTACCACGGATGGTGGTTGTAATCAATCAGGACAACTAATCCTTGGGTTTTTTAGGGCTGGTCTTTTTTGGAGCCGGTTTTTTCTCAGCAGGCTGAGTTTCCGCCTTTTTGTAGACGATGGGGACGGACAGGACGGGGACTTGCCGGTCTTTTAAGATAAAACTGACCTGGCCGTCCTTGAACAGAAAGGTTCCGCTTGAGCCCCGGGCCTCGCCCTGTGTCAGGAGCAGGCGGATGATGGCTTCATTGAGGAGGGGGCCTTTGACGCGAAGGAAGGCGTTCTTCCAGAGGGTGAAGCCGCAGCCGGTTTTCCAGGCGGAGCAGCCAAAGGCCTTGTCCGTTTCCTGAACGGGGCTTTGGCACAGCGGGCAGGACAGGCCGTCCAAAACCTTGGCTGCGCTGATGGCGCGGACACGGCCGGACCTTAAGCGGGTCTCCTTTTCAAACTCCACAGGCTTTTTCTCCGCCAGCGCGGAATTGACCAAAAAGGCGGTGAGCTTCCGGATGCCGTCCATGAAGCGCCTGGGCTCCATCCCGCCCTGAACGATCTGCTCCAGGGCCTGCTCCCATTTGCCGGTGGTGACGGGGGAAGCGATCTCATCCGGCACCAGGGCGATGAGTTTTTCACCTTTCTCTGTCGCGGAGATGACCTTGCCCCGCCTTGCCGCGTAGCCCACCTGGATCAGCCGCTCAATGATGGCGGCGCGGGTGGCGGGCGTGCCAAGGCCGGCTTTTTTCATGGTTTCGGCCAGTTCCTCATCATCCACCTGCATCTCCGGCCGTTCCATGCGCATCAGCAGGCTGGCATCGGTGTGCGGCGCAGGCGGCTTGGTGGCGTCCTGTTTGAGGGCGACTGATTTCACCGTCCGCTCGTCCCCGATTTTGAGGCCGGGCAGGGGCTGTTCCTCCTGTTCCGAATCTTTTTTAGCGGTCTTGGCCGCCTCTTTTACAACAGCCTTCCAGCCCAAAGAGGTGACGACACGGCCCTGGGAATTGAAGGCCTGCCCCTCCACCGTGGTGATCACGGTGGTCTGGTCGTATTCATGGGCCGGGTAAAAGGCGGCGATAAAACGGCGGGCCACCAGGTCAAAAAGAGCGCGCTCATCCGCAGTAAACTTGTCAGGATCCGCCTTTTGCGGGGTGGGGATGATGGCGTGGTGGTCTGTGACCTTGGCGTCGTCAAACACGCGCTTTGAATAAGGCAGCTTGCCATCCTTGCGGGGAAGGGCGCGTACATGCTCCTGATAGGCTTCCGGCAGGGTCTCAAGCGCCTTGTTGACGCGCGGAATCATGTCATTGGGCAAATACCGGCTGTCCGTCCTGGGATAGGTGAGCGCCTTGTGCTTTTCATACAGGGCCTGGGCAGTCTTCAGGGTCTTGTCCGCGGTGAAGCCCAGGACGCGGTTGGCTTCCCGCTGAAGGGAGGTCAGGTCAAACAGCTGGGGCGGCAGCTCTTTTTTGGGTAGGGTGTCCGCCTTTGTGACACAGCCTTTTTTGCCTTTGACCAGATCCCGGATCTCCTGCGCCTTCTTTTTGTCCGGGATGCGGTGGGCGGTCTTCCCGTCCTTCGCGCCCTCATCCACCCACTGGCCTTTGTAATCGGAGAAATCCGCGGTGAGGGTGAAGAACTCCTGGGGCACAAAGTCCCTGATCTCCTTTTCCCTTTGAACCAGGATGGCGAGGGTGGGCGTCTGCACCCGGCCAACGGACAGGAGCGCGTTATACTGCAGGGTGTAGGCGCGGCTGGCGTTCATGCCGACCAGCCAGTCGGCCTCCGCGCGGCAGATGGCGCTTTGATAAAGCCCGTTATAAGCCTCTGCCGGTTTCAGCGCGTCAAAGCCCTCCCGGATGGCCGCGTCCGTTAAGGATGAGATCCAAAGCCTTTGAACAGGCTTTTTGCAGCCGGCCTGGTCATAGATCAACCGGAAGATGAGCTCCCCCTCCCGCCCCGCGTCCGTCGCGCAGATGAGGCCCTCTGTGTCCTTGTCCAGCATCAGTTTTTTGACCAGGGAGAACTGGCTTCTGGTTTTTGAGATGACCTTTGTGCCAATTTTTTCAGGCAAAATGGGCAGGTCCTCTTTCCGCCACTTTTTATATCTCTCATCGATCTCATCCGGCTCCCTGAGCGTGACCAGGTGGCCCAGCGCCCAGGTGACGCGGTGGGTATCGGACTGATACCAGCCCTCTGTTTTTTTGCACTTCATAACGCGCGCGATGTCCCGCGCGACGGAAGGTTTTTCTGCAATAACTAAAATCATGGAAGTTCCTTTACGCTATGACAACAAAAAAGCGCCGCTGTCAGCGGCGCAACCGTTTGATTGCTTACTGCGGAGCAGGAGCGTCCACAGGGCAGACATCGGCGCAAGCGCCGCAATCAATGCAGGCATCCGCATTGATTTCGTACTGGGAATCCCCCTCAAAAATCGCGTTGGCCGGGCACTCTGCTTCGCAAGCACCGCAGCTGATGCATGCATCGGAAATCTTATATGCCATGAACATTCCCTCCATTCCAGTGCGTATGCACTTAATTTAAGTAGGATGATTATAAAATAAATCATTGCACAAATCAAGTATTCTTTTTCCGTTTCTGTCAAACGCATGTAAAACACGCCTTGCTTGAAAACAGGGAGAGCGGCACTTATAATACCTTGAAGGGAAAAAAGTC
Source organism: Bacillota bacterium (assembly GCA_030057655.1). GTDB lineage: Bacteria > Bacillota > Clostridia > Christensenellales > Aristaeellaceae > UBA6115. The sequence goes on along the minus strand of JASGUQ010000041.1, from coordinate 76,956 downwards.
CCTGAAAGAAGAACGGACAAGGGAATGAAATTGGAATTTTGCTCGCTTAACAGCGGTTCAAACGGAAACGTGACCTACATCGCCTCAGGCGACACCAGAATTCTGGTGGACGCAGGCTTAAACGGAAGCGCCATCACAAATAAATTGGCGCAGATCAATGTGCTGCCGGAGACCATCAGCGCGATCATCATCACCCATGAGCACTCCGACCATATCGCAGGTGCAGGGGTCTTGTCCAGAAAATACCGAATCCCAATCTACGCCAACGAAGCCACCTGGCAGACAAAGGGCATGAAAAGGCAGGTGGGCGAGGTCGGGCCGGGGCTTCGGCGCGTGTTTGAAAGCGACAACGAATTTTTTATCGGGGACCTGGGCATCAGAACCATCCCCATCCCCCATGACACGGTGGAGCCGGTCGCCTTCAGGGTGTTCGCGGGGAAGCGCTCGGTGAGCGTGGCGACCGACATGGGCCGGGTGCCAAAGTCCGTCTTGCGGGCCCTGGCCGGGAGCGACCTGGTGCTTTTGGAAAGCAACCACGACCCGGACATGGTGCTGCACAACGCCCGGTATCCCAGCTATTTAAAACAGCGCATCCTGGGTTCGCACGGGCATTTGAGCAACCAGGCCTGCGCGGAGACGCTGATGGATCTGTATGAAACCGGCGTGAAGCACGCGCTTTTGGGACATTTGAGCCATGACAACAACACGCCCGAACTGGCGCTGGCGACGGTGAGCGAGGCCCTGCAAAAGCAGGGACTGACGCCCGGAAAAAACATCCTGCTGGACATGACCTGGCGCGACCGCCTCAGCGGGTACTACACCCTTGAATAAGAATCAGAAATTGCTTATTTTAAGCGCCTTTCTGGTGATGGCGCTGGGTTACTTTGTGCCGAATCTTTTCAATCCGGACAGGGGGTTCATTGCGACCTGCCTTCTGGCCGGGGCGCAGGAAATCCTGATGTTCGGCGTGCCTGCGCTTTTACTTCTCAAAGGCCTTGGTGAAAGCAAGGAGTCCGTTAAAAGCATCGTCAGAGCGCCCGATCCCTATACAGCGGGGCTGAGCCTGCTTTCTTCTGTGGCCTATGTGTTAAGCGCGGTCATCATCGCCAGCGTGACCTATGTGATGCTGGAAGGATTGGGCATCAAGCCGGTCATCCCTGAGCCTTTTACGCCTGAGGCCCTGCCTGAATTGCTGGTCGCGCTGGTGATGAGCGCACTGATCCCCGCCATCTGCGAGGAGACCTTTTTCCGCTACGCCCTGCCGATGCTGTTTGAAAGGAAATTGAGCCGCAGGCACAGCGTCCTCTTGTCCTCACTCATCTTTTCAGCCCTTCACTTAAGCCTGGTCGCGGTTCCAATGCTGATGGTGATGAGTCTTTTGATGCACAGGGTGTTTGACCGTCATAAAAACCTGATCCTGCTGTTTATTTTTCACGGGATGTATAATTTCTCCGTGCTGCTGTTCAACTACACCAAGGCGGAGCCCGGCTTTTCAGCGGCCCTTTTGTCCATCGCGGTCTTTGTGATCGCGACAAAGTTTTTGTTGAGGGAGGAAGCATGAACTTACACATATTGGGTTGTGACGGCACCTATCCCGGGCCTGAGGGCGCGACAAGCGGGTATTTGGTTAGCCACGGGGGGCGGCACCTGCTTTTGGACTGCGGAAGCGGCGTGATGAGCAGGCTGTTGGCCAAATTGAAGCCTGAGGACTTGAGCGCCATCTGCCTGACCCACTGGCACAACGACCATGTGGCGGACATGCTGGCGATGAAATACTACTGCCAGATCCAAAAAAAGCGGCTGCGCGTGATGATCCCAAAAGAAGGGCATGAGCTCCAGGACTTTTTGGCCGGCGATGAGTTTGAATACCTGGAATACGATCAAAAAACTGAAATCGACGGGTTTGTGATCGAGGCGCTGCGGGTCTGGCATCCGATACCGGCCTACGCGATGAAGATTACAGCGGGCGGAAAGACACTGATATACACAGGCGATCTGGTGGGCGGGGAGGGGCTGACCCTCTTTTGCCGGGGCGCTGACCTGCTGCTGTGCGACGGCGCTTTCACCAAGGCGGAGTGGAACCATCACCTGCCGCATTTTTCCGCCTCCCAGGCAGGGCAACTGGCCACGGCTGCGCAGGTCAAAAAACTGGTGATCACCCACGCCCAGCCGGGCCGTGACAAGGCGCTGCTGCTGAAAGAGGCGAAGGAGCAGTTTGAGAACACCATACAGGCTGAAAACGGGTTGAGCCTGAGCCTGTGAACGAAAAAAACTTTCTGCGCCAAAGGCCGCTCGTCTGCTGGGCGGCGCTGTACGCCCTGGGCATCCTGGCCGCGCGCTTCACCAGGGAACTGCATGTTGCCTGGCCCATATTGGGGCTGGCGTTGAGCCTGATCGCCTTGGCGCTGTCTTTCCGGAACAGGGACAGGCGGCTTGTCGCCCTGTGTTTTGCTTTTTTGATGCTGGGCGCGCTGCGCGGCGGGCATTTGATGAACCCTCATCTTCCGGAAGAAGGAACGTATCAGGTCGTTGGCCGCGTGACAGGAGAAAGCCAAATAAGCGAGGACGGCAGGCGGGTCAAGGCGGTGCTTGAGGATGTGCGTCTTAAAAAGGACAACGCGCAGATCCCCTGGTCCGGCCGGGCATATTGGACTTATTCTGTTTCAGAGGAAACGCCCCTGCCGCTTGACGGGCAGACAGCAGAATTCACAGGCCGGGTCTACCTGCCTCAGGGGCAGGTGAACCCATACGGCTTTGACTTTCAGGACTACTTAAGGCAGCGCGGGATCCTGATCGGCATTTCAGGAAATAAAGGGCTGAACTTGAGCCCTAAGGATATGACAGCGCCTCAAAACCCGGTTTTGCGGCTGAGGCAAAGCCTGGAAGCCCGGCTGGACGCCCTGTTTTCAGAGCGGAGCGGGCTTGCCAAGGCGCTGTTGATCGGCGTGCAGGATGGCCTTGACGAAGAGGTCAACCAGGATTTCAAATTGGCCGGGGTCGCCCATGTGCTGGCGGTGTCCGGGCTGCATGTGGGCTTCCTGGTTGCCGCCATTCTGCTTTTGCTGAAGCCTTTTCACCTGTCCCCCGGTTTTCGGCTTTTAATCCTGTTGATCCTTCTTTTGGCCTACTGCGTGCTGCTGGATTTCAGGCCCTCCGTGACGCGGGCCATGATCCTGGCCGTTTTGCTGCTGTCTGGAAAGGCTTTGAAAAAACGCTCAGATCCATTAACCAGCCTGGCCGCGGCCTTCCTTTTGATCCTGATCGTGCGGCCATATGACCTGTTCAACCTGGGTTTTCAGCTGTCCTTCCTGGCGGTGTTCGGCATCTTCGTCATCGGGGACAAGATCAACCACAGCCTGAAGAAGATCAAAGGTTTTCAAAGCCTGCCCCGCTTTGTGCAAAACCTTTCGCAGGCGTATGCCGTCACGCTGACAGCAAGCCTGATGATCCTGGCGCCGATTGTGAACAGCTTTCACAGGGTCTCCCTCATCGGCCTTCTGATCAGCCCCCTTGCTGCCACGCTGGTGGGCTTCCTGATGGGCGGTTTCGCTGTCTGCCTGATCCTGTCCTTCCTCTCCCTTCCCCTGGCGCTGTTTTTCGCCGTCCCGGTCAGAGGGTTCGCGGCCTTTTATGAGGGGATGGTCGGCGTTTTCGCGAGGGCTCCGTATGCCTCCATCAGCCTGCCCTTTATCCATTGGCCTGTCGCGTCCGCCTATTATCTCATCTTGTGGCTGACGAGCAGATATGCGAAGATAGGAAGGAAGGCGCGGTTCATTATCGCGGGCGGGCTTATCATCCTCGCGCTTCTATTAACGCTCACGGGAAGGGATGAGCGGGTGACCTACACGCAGTTGAGCAGCGGCTTCGCGGACAGCGCGGTCATCATGGACGGGGACACCACCTTTGTCCTGGACACCGGGGAAAACGGCAGCGACCTGGCCAGCCTGATTCAAAGCCTGGGCAGGCGAGCAGACCACCTGATCATCACCCACCTGCACCGCGATCATGCGGGCGGGCTGGCACAGCTGATCAAAAGCGGCGTTGAGATCAGGCGCGTCTATCTGCCCGAAGGCGCGCAGACAGCGTCAGACATTGATGTGGATCAGGACATCTTTGAGCTGTGCGAGATGGCCGGGATCCCTGTGTCAATGTTAAAAAGAGGCGATGTGCTGCGTTCCAGGCGGGTTGCCTGCCGGGTGCTGTGGCCTTACGGGGGCGCGGTCTACCCCGGTCTTGGCGCAAATGACAGCGCGCTTTTGACCCTGTGGGACCTGAACGGAGTGAGCCTGCTGAGCGCCAGCGACCTGAGCGGCCGCTACGCGGGATACGCGCTTGAACAGGCGGACCTGCTCAAGGTCGCGCACCACGGTTCAAAAAATGACAACAACCGCGAGCTGTTTGAAATGGTTTCGCCGCAGATCGCCCTGATCACGGCGGATGATCATCAGGCCGGACGCTACAAGAAAACCAGCGAGATCTTAAGCGATATGGGCGCAAGGGAGCTGGTGACAGGCCCGCTTGGCGCTATCACCATCAAATCAGAACTTGGCGCGGTTGAGATACTGACCCACTTGCCCCGGAGGGAATGAAATGGATTACCTGGCATTCTATCAACAACTGAAGAAGAAAACCCTGCAGAAAGTCTACCTGTTTGAGGGCGAGGAGGAGTTCATCAAGGAAAGTGCGCTGTCAGACCTTAAAAAAGCGCTGCTTTTGGGGCCCATGGCCATGATGAACGAGAGCGTGCTCCTCAACCCGCAGGACAGCGACCTGATCGCGGTGTGCGAGACCCTGCCCATCATGGAGGACAGAAGGCTGGTGATCGTGAAGGAGATGACGCAGCTTTCAGGCCGCGGCAGCGCCAAAAACGAGGAAGATGAGGGGGCGGAGGAAGAAGAGGACAAGCCTGCCAGAAAAAAAAGCGACGCCCTGAGTTCTTATCTTTCAAAGCTGCCGGATACCGTGTGCCTGGTGTTCTTTGCCCGCGGCAAGGCCAGGGGCACCAGCAGACTGTATAAAAAGATCAAGGAACTGGGCGGCATCGTCAGCTTTGACCAGTTGGAGGGGGAAAGCCTGGTCAAATGGGTGGCTAGGGAATTCAAAGGCTACGGGCTGCTGATTGACCGGCAAACGGTTGAGCACCTGACCTTTGCCTGCGGAAAGGACCTGATGGTTTTGAAGGGCGAGATCGCGAAGATCGCGTCCTACGCGCAGGGGCAGACCGCCGTGACCGCTAAGGACATTGACAAGATCGCGACCCTGAGCGTGGACTACAAGGTGTTTGACCTGTCCGACAAGGTGGCGGACGGGCTGGCGGACAAGGCGCTGCCGCTGATGGAGGAAATGTTGAGAAGCGGCGAACAAAGGCTGATGCTGCTTGCGCTGCTGCAGCGGCACTACCGCCAGCTGCTGTTTACGCGCATCATGATGGATGAGGGGCAGTATCAAAGCGCGATCGCAGGTGAACTGGGCCTGCCGAATTTTGTCGCAAGAAGGCTGATGAATTCCGCCGCCAACTACACCAGCAATCAGCTGAAAACTGCCTATCTCAAGTGCATTGAGCAGGAATTTCTGGTAAAAAGCGGGCAGATCCAGGAGGATGGCTCGCTTGAGCAATTGGTCTATGCGCTGATTGACATCAGCAGAAAGGGCAAGGGGAAAGCGCGTGCCTGATTTTGAACTGCTGAGCGAACTGAAGATCGAGTTAAACGAAAAAGCGCGGGAAAGGCTGAGCGCCTACCATGCCCTTCTGATCAAAAACAACGAGCGCATGGACCTGACCAATGTGCCCGAAGAAGAGATGACCCTGCGCCATTACGCGGACAGCCTCATGGTGTTAAACGCGGGGCTGATCCCGGAAAACGCCCACCTGATCGACGTGGGCACGGGCGCCGGCTTCCCGGGGCTGCCGCTTGCGATCGCGAGGGAAGACATCAAGGTGACCCTGCTTGAAAGCAAGCAGAAACGCTGCGCCTTTTTGCAGGAAGTGATTGACGCGCTGGAGCTGAAAAACGCCCGGGTCATCTGCGGGCGCGCGGAAGATTTGGCGGCAGGCGCGAACCGGGAGATGTATGACATCGCGGCCGCGCGGGCAGTGGCTTCCCTGAGCACCTTGGCCGAATACCTTTTGCCCTATGTGCGCGTGGGCGGAAAAGCCCTGTGCTGGAAGGGGCCGGCGGTAAAGGAGGAGCTTCAAATCGGGCAGAAGGCGGCCAAACTGCTGGGCGGGAAACTGGGCAACCTGGTGGATCTGGGCTTGCCAGGGCGAAGCTCCTATGTGCAAATTATTAAGAAGTTCTCCGAAACGCCAAAAAAGTACCCGCGAAAGGCGGGCACGCCGGCGTCAAAGCCCTTGGGTACCTAAGTGTTTAGCTGATGCCGAACTTGTGCAGAATGTTTTGCATTGAATGATCGTGCATGCTTAATTCACTAGAAGTTGGAGCTATAATTTATGATAATATTAAAAATTATTATAATAATGGTCAGTGTAGCTTTTTCTATATTTGGATATTTAATTTACTTTAAGAAACAGTACAATCTTATTAACGGTTTTGAAGCGGACTATAAAGCAGGCAGAAAAACAGAATCGTATGCTAAAAGAGTTGGTATCATCGAATTGATAATTGGTATTGTTTTAGCTTTTGTTGGTATTTATATAATCATTATTAAATAGATGACTCCCAGTTTATCAAGGCAATATCGTGCAAACCTGTTTCATCTTTCAGAACAGCTTCTCTTTCTCTTTTATCAATATCTGCTCAAAGTTCGAATTATTGAATATTTTTAAACGCGTGCATCCCGACCGCCGCGGCGATTGCCAGGTTCAAGGAATCGATCTTGTCCGACTGCTCGATCATGACCTGCTGGCCCAGGTCCATAAACGAATCGGGCAGGCCGCTGCCCTCATTGCCAAAGATCAGGCTGTGGGGGCTTTTCTTCAATTTGACCGCTTCCAAAAGGGGCAGCGCGCGGTCTGAGAGCAGGAAAGGATAGAAGGCGCGCTCCCCGCAGAAACGCTGATAAGTTTCAAAATCCGGGAACTCCGCGACATTCAGGGAAAACAGCGCGCCCATGCCTGCCCTGACGGTCTGCGGCTCATCCTTGTCCGCGCAGGGGAGGATCAAAGCGACCTGGGTGTAGGAAAAGCCCAAGGCCGCGCGCAGGATGGTGCCCAGGTTGCCCGCGTCCATGGGGTTGACCAGGACCAAGTGATTTTTCTCCCGGTCTAAAGCCGCGCTTTCCTTGCGGTAGACGGCGGCGGCAAAAACATTGTCCTTGCCTGAGACGCGGCGAAGCACCCTGTCCGCCTCCTCCACCCGGATATTGAAGTTCCGGCAGGTTTCGAGCAAGGCCTGCGCCCCCTCCCCCGCCCCCAGTTTGCTTGAGATGAGGACACGGCTGACCCTTTCCGGGATGTTGACCAGCGCCTGCATGGCGGGATAGAGCCCCAGCGCGTAGGAATAGGAAAGCCCCCTGGAATAAGGTTCAAGCGGCGGCATCCTACACCTCCGGCGCGGAAGCGAGCAGGCCTTCCAGCGACTTAAGCAGTTTCATGGCGGTTTGTTTGCCGCCCATGCCGATCTCGTTGACGGGGCCCGAGCAGGAGGGGCAGCCGGATTCGCAGCCGCAGTAACGCGCCACCTCATAGGCGTGGGACACCAGCATTTTGCGCATCAGAAAGGCTTTTTCTGAAAGGCCGATGCCGCCCGGGCAGTTGTCATACAGGATGACGGTGGGCAAGTCGGTAAAGGGGCTTTTGACCTGATACGTGATGGCCAAATCGCGCGGGGAGCACATCAGGTACAGCGGGGACACGATGCGCAGCAGGTTGCACACGCCAAGCATGGCGTTTTGCAGCGCGTCGTTGCTGTATTCCGCGGTCAATTCGGGGGGCAGGGTCAGCCACATGGCGGTGGTGTGCATGTCTGTTTCAGGAAGCATCACAGGCCCGTGGCCCAGGGATTCCCCGGTGTCAAACTTCATCTTCTTAAAGATTTTGACCAGGGAAGTGACCTTGATCTCGCCTGAAGCGGCGTGCTCCGCCTGCTGGGTGATGTCCAAAAGGCTCAAACTGACATTGAGGTCGGCATCGGTGTAATAATCCACATTCACATGGCGGATGAAGGCCTTGCAGGCCTCATAATCCAGCTTTTCCACCTGGTACTGCACGCCCTCGTGCAGGTAAATCGCGTTTTCATGCAGCAGCATGGGCACCGTGAAACGGTCCATCTCCCCCACGACCCTGACATTCTTAGGGTCGGTGATGTCCATGATGAGGAAGTTTTCCGTCATCGCGGTGCGCAGGCTGATCTCGGACGCCGGGAAGTCCTCCGCCGACCAGAAATAGCTGTCCCCCACATGGCGGAGGATGCCGGCTTCCTCCAGGTATTGCTTGAGACCGTCACTGCCCGGCGCGTTGCCGAAACCCTCATCCTCCTTAAACGGCAATTCATAGGCCGCGCACTTGAAGTGGTTTAAGAGCACATACAGGTTGTCCGGGTTGGTGAGCGCGTTTTCGGGAGACTGTTTGAAGAAATACTCGGGGTGGGTGATGATGTACTGGTCCAGCGGCGCGCTGGACGCCACCAGGATGGTGAGGCTGTGCCCCATCCTGCGCCCGGCGCGGCCGGCCTGCTGCCAGGTGGAGGCGATGGTGCCCGGGTACCCGCACAGGACGCAGGCATCCAGGGAGCCGATGTCAATACCCAGTTCCAGGGCGTTGGTGGTGATGACCATGTTGACGCTGCCGGAGCGAAGGCCGCGCTCGATCTCCCGCCGCTCCTGCGGCAGGTAGCCGCCGCGGTAGCCCCTGACGGTGTTGGACCGGCCCAGGGAATCGCTGCGCTCTTCCTTTAAAGCCTTGGTCAAAACCTCCACCTGGACCCTGCTTTTGGCAAAAACGATGGTGGGCACCTGATTCCTCAGCAGGTTTTGCGCGATGAGCCGGGTCTGGCTTAAAGCGCTTTTCCGGATACTCAGCTGTTTGTTGACCACGGGGGGATTATAAAAAACGATGTGCTTTTCGCCCATGGGCGCGCCGGAGCGGTCCACCAGGCTGACCGGCCGGCCGATCAGCTGGGCGGCCAGTTCGCCGGGGTTTTTGATGGTGGCGCTGCACAGGATAAACTGCGGCCTGCTGCCGTAAAAATCGCACAGGCGCATCAGCCGCCTGAGCACATTGGCCAGGTTGGCGCCGAAGATGCCCCTGTACATGTGGATCTCGTCAATGACAATGAAGCGCAGGTTTTCAAACAGCTTGACCCACTTGGTGTGGTGGGGCAGGATGTTGGAATGCAGCATGTCCGGGTTGGTCACCACCACATGGCCGGCCTGGCGGATGGCCTTGCGCGCGGCCGCGGGGGTGTCCCCGTCATAGGTGTAGGTTTTGATGTCCACATCCATGAGGGTAATCAATTCATACAGCTCCGCCACCTGGTCCTGCGAGAGCGCCTTGGTCGGGAAGAGGTAGAGGGCGCGGGCGTCGTCGTTTTTAAGAATCTCAGTTAAGATGGGCACGTTGTAGCACAGCGTCTTGCCGGACGCCGTGGGCGTGACCACGCAGACGTCCTCCCGATCCAGGGCCTTTTTGATGGCCTCCGCCTGATGAATATAAGGCTTCCGGATGCCGCGCTGTTGAAGAACAGCGGTCACCTTCTCAGGGACCCCCTCCGGCCAGGCGCCGTACTGCGCCTCCCTTTCAGGGAGCACCTCCCAGTTGCTGACACAGGACATGAAACCAGGGTCAGCCCTTAGACTGTCAATCATCTGCTCTACGTTCATGTGTTGCCCTCCGAATTGAAAGGAGTATACCAAAGCCGGGGAACGGGTTCAAGGCTCCGGGAGCGATTTTGAGAACAATTGTTCTCAATTCTAAAACGTCCATGGCTCGCCTGCTTCAGCCTTTACTATCAATCATCCTCAGCGCTGTCTTGACAGACGGCGGCCTCACTTTTATCATTTCATTTTGTTAGCGAAGCCAACAAAACGCGATCGCCCATCAAACGGACAGAGAGGCAGGGAGCATGAAGTTTTATCTGGAAGATGTCCATGCGGTGCTTGAAAACATCGGCAGCAGCAAGGAAGGTTTGAGCGCCCAGGAGGCGCAGAAGCGTCTTAATGAAAACGGCAAGAACAAACTGAAGGAAGAGGAAAAGGCATCGCTGCTCCAAAGGTTTTTGGAGCAGTTGAAGGATCCCATGCTGGTGATCCTGATGGCGGCGGCGCTTGTATCCGGCATCACGAGCGCCTTGGCAGGGGAAGGGATGACCGACGTCATCATCATCATGGTCGTGGTGCTGCTCAACGCCATTTTGGGCGTGTATCAGGAGAGCAAGGCCGAAAAAGCGATCGAAGCGCTGCAATCCATGTCCGCCGCGGTCTCCAGCGTCCAGAGGGACGGGCATGTGGTGCAGGTCCCCTCCGAGGACCTGGTGGTGGGCGACGTGGTCCTTTTGGACGCCGGCACCGCCGTGCCCGCTGACTGCCGCATCATTGAAAACGCCAGCCTTCAAATTGAGGAGGCAGCGTTAACAGGGGAATCCGTTCCCGTATATAAGACAACTGACGCGCTGTCCCTGGAAAAAGGGCATCAGGACGTAACCCTGGGCGACCGCAAGAACATGTGCTACATGGCTTCCACCGTGGTCTATGGCCGGGGCAAGGCTGTGGTGGTCGCCACCGGCATGGACACGGAGATGGGCAAGATCGCGGACGCCATCACCAAGACCGTGGAAGGCGAGACCCCGCTTCAGATCAAGCTGGGCCAGCTGTCCAAGGTCCTGTCCTACCTGGTGCTGGGCATTTGCGCGTTCATCTTCGTGTTCAGCCTGATCAGGACCGGAGACTTCCACTTAGACGTGATTTTAAAGACCTTCATGATCGCGGTGTCCCTGGCCGTGGCCGCGATCCCGGAAGGCCTGGCAACGGTGGTGACCATCGTGCTGAGCGTGGGCGTAACCAACATGAGCAAACGCAACGCCATTATCCGCCGCCTGACGGCTGTTGAGACCCTGGGCTCCACCCAGATCATTTGTTCAGACAAGACTGGCACCCTGACTCAGAACAAGATGACGGTGGTGGACGAATTTACAAGCGACAAAACCCTCCTGACAAAGGCCATGGCGCTGTGCTCCGACTCTGAGTGGGAAAATGGCGAGGCCGTGGGCGAACCGACAGAAAACGCCCTGGTGGCCTATGCCGCCAGCATGGAAATGCCCAAGAACGACCTGAAGAAGCAGTTCCCCCGGGTTGGCGAGGCGCCCTTTGACTCCATGCGCAAACTGATGTCCACCATCGTCAAGGATGAAAACGGCAAACTGACCCAGTATACAAAAGGCGCGCCGGATGAGCTGCTGCGCCGCTGCGTCGCCTTTTGGGACGGCAAAAAAGCTGTGCCGCTCACAGACGAAAAACGCAAGGAAATCCTGGCTGCCAATTCCAGCATGGCTGCCCAGGCGCTGCGCGTTTTGGCCGGCTCCTATCGCGAATGGGACAGGATGCCGCAGGATCAGAAGCCTGAAACCCTGGAGAAGGAGCTGGTTTTCATTGGCCTGGTGGGCATGCTGGATCCCGTGCGGCCTGAAGTCCTGCCCGCAATCGCGGAATGCCGCAAGGCGGGGATAAGGCCCATCATGATCACAGGCGATCACAAGGACACCGCGGTGGCGATCGCCAAACAGCTGAAGATCGTGTCCTCTGAGGAAGAAGCCATCACCGGCGCCCAACTGGATCAGATCAGCGATGAGGAATTAAAGGAAACCATCGGCAAGTACTCCGCCTATGCCCGCGTGCAGCCGGAGCACAAGGTGCGCATCGTGACCGCTTGGGAAGACAACGGCAAGGTGACCGCGATGACGGGCGACGGCGTAAACGACGCGCCATCCATCAAGAAGGCGGACATCGGCGTTGGCATGGGCATCACCGGCACGGACGTCACCAAGAATGTAGCCGACATGGTGCTGGCGGATGACAATTTTGCCACCATCGTGCACGCGGTTGAGGAAGGGCGCCGGATCTATGACAACATCAGGAAGGCCATCCAGTTCCTCCTGTCCTCCAACCTGTCTGAGGTGCTGTCCATCTTTGTGGCGACCATGGTCGGCTTTGTGATCTTAGAGCCCATCCACCTCCTGTGGATCAACGTGATCACCGACACCTTCCCGGCCCTCGCACTGGGTTTTGAGCAGCCTGACGGCGACATCATGAGCCGCCAGCCCAGGGACAAGAACGAAGGCATCTTCGCGGGCGGCCTTGGCATGGACGCGATGTACCAGGGCGTCATGGTGTCCATCCTGACGCTTGCCGCCTACTTCATCGGGCACTACATGGAAGCAGGGGTCTGGACCCATGTGCCGCTGAGCCAGGGCCTCTCACATGACGGGGTGACCATGGCCTTTTTGACCATGAGCATGGCGGAGGTGTTCCACTCGCTCAACATGCGCTCCATGCGTCATTCAATCTTCAGCCTGAAAACACACAACAAGCACCTGTACCTGGCGATGATCACCTCCTTCCTTTTGACCGTGGCCGTCATCTATGTGCCCTTCCTGCGCGACGCCTTCAAGTTTGAGCACATCAGCTTTGAGGAGTTTATGATCTCCATTGCGCTTGCCTTCAGCGTGATCCCGATTGTGGAAACGGTCAAGTTTTTCCAGCGCAAATTTGGGAAAAAACACGCTTAAGAAAAGCTGGAAACATCAATAAATGGAGGAGCGCCTGACATGTGCCGGGCGCTCCTTTTGATTTGAGTCAGTTTTAATTAGTCATCATCGTCGTCGTCATCGTCATCGTCATCATCGTCGTCATCATCGTTTGAACGGCGGGGCTTCGTCTTGCGGCGTGCCGGACGGTCGTCGTCATCATCATCATCATCATCATCGTCATCGTCATCATCGTCGTCATCGTCATCATCATCATCACGATCATCGTCGTCATCGTCATCGTCGTCGTCGTCATCATCATCGTCCCAGTCGTCGTCCCAATCATCATCGTCATCCCAGTCGTCATCCCAGTCATCGTCCCAATCATCATCGTCCCAATCGTCATCCCAATCATTCCCGCCAACCTGCAAGGGGTTTTCAGAAGAATATCCAACCGGGAAATCATCCGTGTTATTCAGCTTTGACTGGCGTGAACGGACCTGGATGAGGCTGCCGTTATCGGCGTTGATCATGACGCGGTAGGTGACGCCCTGGTTTTCAATCTCGATCATGTAGAGATTGCCCCTGGTGGTCGAAGCGAACTGAACATCGGTGACAACACCGCCGCCGGATTGAGCCAGGGCCATTTGAATGGCCTTCTCCGCGGTCATGGCTGCCTTGGGGAGCTGCTGGGAAGTGGGGGCGCCGCGCATCGCGTAGTGGGTCAGGCTGCCAGTCTGGGTGTTGTAACGAGCCTTGTAGAACTGCCCGTTTACTTCAAAGATGGCCAGGTAGTACATCTCGTTTTCACCCTTTTTCTCCAAGAAGACCTTTTGAATGCTGGCGCCGGGGAATTTGTTCATCACCGCCTGGCGAACCGCGTTTTCATCAACGGCAACTTGTTTCCCGCCGGCCTCGTTGGGGGCCTTCATGTTGACGCGGAGCACGAAGAGGGGGTCTTTGTTCAGGGTGACCTTGTACTCGTTGCCGTCTGCGTCCTTAAAGGTCAGTTTCATGGTCTTGGAGTCTTCGCCGGTAGAGGAGAGCTTGGCTCCCTGGGGGACAACAGTCGCGGCCAGGGCTGCCGCTTCCTGGGGGGAGACAGCGAAGGCAGTCAGGCCGGACATCATCACTGCCGCAGCCACCAAAAAGGTTAAAAGTTTTTTCATCTTGGGTTCCTCCTTGTTCTTGTTTGAGTTTCAAACTCTGATGACATCGTACCTGCGGCAAACGATGAATGTAAGGCTTTTGGCCGTTTCCTAACAAATCCCTCACAATCAACATTTTTTCTTTTTGCTGAAAGCATCAAAAAAGCAAGAGCCCGCCTTGCGCGGCGGACTTTTTATGTGATCGTGTCAAATTGATCCGGCAGCAAAAATCTGCTCAATCATCGTCGTCATCGTCATCGTCGTCATCATCGCTGGGGCGGTTGGTCGGCCTTCTGGTCTGGCGCGGCGCAGGTTTTTTGGTGGGCTTTGGCGTGGTTGCGGGCCTTGCGCTGACTTCAGGTGGCGGCGTTTTTTCCTCATCGCCTTCATCTGCGATGTCAAAACCTTCGCGGTCCTGCTCGTCCCCTTCAAAATGGGGGTCATACACCAGGGTGAGTTCACTTGCAATCGGGCTGTCGCCGATGATAATCCCGGTATCGGCGTCTATGGTGAGCCGGTGCTCCACATCGTTTAGGAAGACGCTGACAAACCAGAGGGTGCTTCCGCCGATGTCTGCCCTGGCAAAGTCCAGCATCAGCCCGCCCAGGAGATATTCCATCGCGATGTCGCGGGCTTTGACATAGTCCTCATCAAAGGGCTTCATCAGGCTGACAACGGTTTCCCCGGTGGCCGCGTTAAATTGGTCACGGAAGAAGCAGCCCTGTCCCGGATCCGCGAAAACGCCGATAAAGTAGTGCGCATCATCAATTTTGCTTGTGTAGATGCCTTCGATCTTCGCGTCAGGGTGCTTGTCCCGGATGTTCGCCCTGACAGTCAAAACAGGAAGCCCGATCCGGTCTGAACCGGTGAGGGTATAGGCTGTCATCAGGCGCTGATGGAAAACCTTCCCGCTTTGATCAACGCGGACCTCATAGCTGATCCCCTTTCGCTCGTCAACAAAACGGAACACCATCTCCCCCGACTGATCCTCCATCCCTTCCGGCATGGCGGAACCCGGCACAAACAGGGCTGCCTTGCGCCAGCCCGAGGCCACCTGCTCAGCCAAGCCAGAAACGGCTGATAGCAGCAGGATGCCGGCTAAAAAAATGGTGAAAAGCTTTTTAATCATTCCGGATATTCCTGTAAATGGTCGTTGTGCCTTGTCCGTTCATTGACGGGTTCCGTGTTTTTTTGATCGTTTCTGGTGAAACTGACTGTAAAAACGCTGCCTTTCCCCGGCTCGCTCTCCACATGGATTCCGGCCTTGTAACGGTTGCAGATGCCGGCAACGATGGCAAGACCCAGCCCAGTCCCGCCTGCCGCCCTGTCCCTGGCGGTGTCCACGCGGTAGAACTTTTCAAAGATGCGCTCCTGGTGCTCTTCGGGGATGCCAAGGCCGTTGTCCTCCACAGACAGGACGCCTGGGCGCAGGCGAACCCGGACAAAACCGCCTTCCCTGCCGTAGCGCACGGCGTTCCCCATGAGGTTTCTGAGCAGCTCCCACATGTCCTGCTCCGCCGCGTTAACTGTCAATTGCCCGGCGACTGTGATTTTGATGTTTTTCTGGGCCGCCTGGGGAGCCAGCGCGGTCTTCACCTGGGAGGCCACCTTGTTGAGGTCAACCTCAGCCAACTGCGAAGGATGCATCCTGTCCTGCTTCTCCAGCATCAGGATGTCGTTGATGATGCCGGTCATCCGCCTGCATTCCTGCAGGATGTAGCCCAGGTACTCGGTCCGCTCTTCCACGCTCATGTCCGGCTCGTCGTGCAGGATCTCCGCAAAGCCGGCAATGGAGGTCAGCGGGCTTTTGAGCTCATGGGAGCTGTTGTCCACAAAGTCGCGCTGCATGTCCTGGTTTTTGCTGATCTGCTCCAGGTCATATTTCATGCGCTCAATCAGGTAGGTGATGCGCTCCATGGTGGGCTTGAGCTCCGGAAAATAGCTGTCCTGATCGACGCTTTCAATGGTGATGCTGCCGGACAGGAGGGCGCCGATCTGGTCAAGCTGGCGGATGATCTTTCGGGTGATGGGCGAAAGCAAGCGCCTTGAAACCAGGACCATCACCAAAAAGACAAGAAGGATCAGGGGCAGGTAGACCGTGAGCAAAAGGCCGATGGTCTTGATCGGGTTGCTCAGCCTGATGACGATTCGGCCGTTTAACAGCATGGCCGCGTTGACGCAGGGGTGGATCAGGCTGTCGCGGAAGGAGAGGTGCTCGCCAAAGCCGGAAGCGATGGCATCCGCCACCTCTTTGCGGGCAACAAGGTCGGCGCTGTCCAGGTCGTCTGCCCCGCTGTCCGCCAGGACGATGCCGTTTGGCATCAAAAAAGTAACGCGAAGGGGCGGCGCGGAATCGGCGATCTTGTCCGCCACCTCCTGCAGGTTGCTGCTGGCTTCACTGGTCCATTCGGAAGCCGTGTTGAGGATGGCCCTGAGGGAACCAAAATCAGACCGGATGTCATTTGACGCCATGACCGCTGTAAACAAGACCATCACCAGGATGGTGAAGGCGTTGCCCAGCCAGAAAGCCCTCAGAAGCTGTTTTCTCATGCCTTACTCACCGGTCAAAAGCCGATAGCCGCTGCCGTGCACGGTTTCAATAAAACGGGGATTGCTGGCTTCATCGCCCAGTTTTTTGCGCAGGGAGCGGATGTGGTAGTCCACCGTGCGCGAGGTGTCGGTTTCCGACTGGTAGCCCCAGACATCGGTTAGAAGCTGGGCGCGGGTAACCAGCTGGCCAGGGTGCCGCGCCAGATAGTGCAGCAGTTGGAACTCCTGGGTGGTCAGCGACACCGCTTCCCCGTCCACAAAGGCCTGGCGCTCATCCGGCTCCAGCACAAGCGCGCCTGCTTCCAGCTTCTGGGAAGCCGGGACAATGCGCCGAAGCGCGGTGTTGATTCTCGCCTTGAGTTCCGACACCGAAAACGGCTTGGTCACATAGTCCTCAGCGCCCAGATCAAGCCCCTTGACCTTGTCCCGCTCCGTTGAGCGGGCGGAGAGGATGATGACCGGGATGTTCCTGGTCCTGGGATCCTTTTTCCAGTCAACAAGAATCTGATAGCCATCCTTGCCGCGCAGCATTAAGTCCAGCAGCATCAGATCCGGCAGGGAGGTTTTCATCTGCCGGTTTAATTCATCCGCGTCCACACAATGCACGCTCTCATGCCCCATGGACTTGATGATTTTGACCAGCAGGATGGAGATGGTTTCCTCATCTTCCACTGTCCAGATGACCGCCATGATCGCACCTTCCTTACTTGATACCTTATTTATATGAAATCAGAATGAAAAAAGAACAGGAAAAGGATGATTTCTTACAATATCCTAACAAAAGGGGCTTATATATCCTGAACCCTGAGGCCCCTGCCGCAATAAGGGCACTTGACGGTGCGGCCTTTTTTCACAATGCTCTCCGCCCCGCAGGAAGGGCATTTGACAGGGTGGCCGTCCAGGTATTCCCCATCAGGATGCTTCCTGTTCTCTTTTGTTACCGGCGCTGTTTTTCTTTCAGCGGCCTGGCCGTTGGACATCCAGAAGCTCAGGGGATGGGACTGCAGACCCAGGAGGACAAAGCTTCCGTTTTTCTCAAAAACAGCCTCTTTGGGGATCAGATCCATACTCTTTAAGCGCTTGATCTTGCGCTCCAGGGCATCCCTTGTAAGCCCAAGCTTGTTGGCGAGGTCCTTGGTATAAAGAGCTTCCCGGCCGTTCAAAGCCCGCAGAAAATCGGGGTACTTTTGAATATCGGACAGCTTCATGCCCCAACGAAAGGCCATGATGACGCAGATCAAACCAAAAAGGCGGACACGATCATCCAGGAAGATCAGCGCGAACAATCCGTACAGGGCAATGCGCCACATCGCTTTCTTTTTCAGTTTTCCAAGGACGAAATCAAGGCTCATGCTGCCCTCCGAAGATATTTTATTTATTCTAACATAAAGCAGGGAACGGTCACAATTGCGCGGGGAGGTATTAAAAAGGAGCCATTGTTTTTACAACAGCCCCTTCGTCAAGCCTGTTTATTAGTCCTTTTTGCAACGGCCTTTGAAAACGCGCAGAAACAACACAGAACCGCCGACCGCCACAAGGAAGGAGTAAATATTAAAGCCGTCAACGCCGGATTTGCCGATCAGGCTCATCACAAAGCCGCCGACCAGGGCGCCGATGATGCCGACGACGACGTTGGCCAAAATGCCCATGGAAGCGTCGTGGCCGGTCAGCTTGCTGGCGACCCAGCCTGCCAGTCCGCCAAAGATGATCCAGGAAACAATGCCCATGATGTTCTCCTTTCAAGGTGCCAAGCGTACAACAGTTACATCCTTATTGTACCCGTTTTATTGTTATTATCGGCTTTCTTTTATAAGATCGCCCCATTTTTTACAGGGTCTTTTCTTTATATTAGTCATAGATTTACAATTTCTTTTCAATCAGCAAGGATTTGGTATACTGAATGCAGTTTCACCTTATGATCAGGACGAAATCTGAGCAAGGAACACCATTTAACAGCAATGAAGCGACAAATAAGACAGATTTGGAGGAAATGATCATATGTCTGAGAAGATCATCAAAGAGAAAAAACACATTCCTGTTGTCAGCGGCGGGGCCGGCAGCGATATCATTGCGGTTCCCGCTGAAATATCACACTGTTCAGGGATTATCATCAATGGAAAAAGAATAAAGTCATTAATTTTTACAACTGACATCGCCATCATCATGAACAACAACGCAGACGCGGTGCTGGCGGTCTACCCCTTTACTCCGCACCCCGCAATCTTCTCGGCAATCATGAGCGTAGCGCAAATGCCTGTATTTGCAGGAGTAGGCGGAGGAACGACAAAAGGCATCCGATCCCGCGACATGGCGCTGCTTGCTGAAGCACACGGCTGCATTGCTGTGGTTTTGAATGCGCCGGCGCCGCTTGAGACCTTCAGGTTCATCTCTGAAAGTGTCATATGCCCGGTTGTCGCAACTGTGGTTTCAAAATATTCGGACTTTCAGGAAAGGATAAAAGCGGGAGCGTCAATCCTCAATATCAGCGGCGGGATTGACACAGCGAATATCGTAAGACAAGTAAGAAAGAGCAATCCGGATATCCCCATCATCGCAACAGGCGGGCCGACCAGTGAAAGCATTTTGGAAACGATCAACGCAGGGGCAAACGCCATATCCTATACCCCGCCCTCCAACGGAGATTTGTTCCGTATAAAGATGGACAAGTACAGAGAAGAATCGAAAACAAACTATTTAAAGAACAACAGGTGAGATCGGGCGCTTTTGGTCTTTTTCACTTTTATGGCTTCAAAGTGCTTCAGCTGTAAAACCGCCGCCGCCTTGCTGGAACCTTGCCCCCTCAGCCTGAATCAGAGATTTTTCTGTAAAATTGCGAAAAACCTTGAAAATTTCGTTTGCATTTATGCTTGATTGGGGATATAATTTGTAATTGGCACATCCTTGCGCCATGCAAGTCGTGGCGCCATATGTCCATGAGGAGGTGAAAGGTATGGATTACGAACTGCTCTACATCATTGACACAAGCCTGGAGGAAGAAGCTCGCAAGGAACTCATCGAGCGCTTTAACGCGCTGATTGAGTCCAATGAAGGCAAAGTGGAAAAGGTTGAGGAATGGGGCAAACGCCGCCTGGCTTATCTGGTGAATGACAAGCCCGAAGGCTACTACGTCCTGGTCAACTTTTCTTCCAAGCCCGAGTTCCCCAGGGAACTGGAACGCGTTATGAAAATTGACGACAAGGTGATGCGCTTTTTGATCACCCGCGTCGAACATAAGGGTTCCAATGTCAAACCCCTGCAGCGCGCGGCGCAGCAGGCCCAGAGCGCAGACGTTCCCGAGCCTGAGCTGGAAGAACCGGCTAAACAGGCTGAGGAATAAGGGGCGAATTATGAACAAGATTTTTCTCATCGGAAACCTGACCCGGGATCCTGAGATGCGCAGCACGCAAAGCGGTATCCCTGTTTGCACCTTTACTGTCGCGGTGAACCGCCGCAGCCGCCAGGGCGCTGAAGCAGGACAGCCGGACGCGGATTTTTTCCGTGTGACGACCTGGCGCCAGCAGGCGGAGAACTGCAACCGTTACCTGGCCAAAGGCCGCAAGGTCGGCGTGGTCGGAACCCTGACGCTGCAGAGCTACACCGGCAATGACGGGACCCAGCGCTACAGCCTGGAAGTGACGGCGGATGAGGTGGAGTTCCTTACCCCCAGGGGAGAAGGCGGCGAGAACCGCCCCATGAACGCCCAGCCCGCGTCCCAGGAAAGCAGCAGCGGCTTTGTCAGGGTCGATGATGACGACCTTCCGTTCTAAGCAAACGAAATTTGAGGAGACGAAAAAATGTCAGAGGATAGAACCGAAAGAAGACAGCGTCCGCGCGGCAGGCGTCCGCGGCGCAAAGTCTGTGATTTTTGTGCCAACAAGGTTGTGTACATTGATTACAAGGATACCAACCGCCTTCGCCGCTATGTGAGCGAGCGCGGCAAGATCTCCCCCCGGCGCATGATGGGCACCTGTGCCAAGCATCAGCGTCAGCTGTCTGAGGCCATCAAACGCGCACGTGCCATCGCGCTGATGCCCTACCAGGCGGACTGAGGATCGTAAACTTTTTGAAAAGCCGTTGCGGACGCAGCGGTTTTTTTGTGGGGTGAACGGGGGGCGAAAGGGACGAAGGGAACGAGGAGAACGACCGCTTTTTTGAAAAAAAGCGGTGCAAAAAACTTTAATAAAAGTATAAAAGAATGATCAGTATCACTTTCAAGTCTAATGATTTTCTCCAAAGTAAACAGCAATTAAAAAACGCCAGGCATGCGCAACACCTGACATAAAACCTTATAAAAAATCCCAATTAAAGTTTTTTGGTCTCACCTTTTTTTTCAAAAAAGGTGAGCGTCCCCGTTCTCCCCGTCCCCCCGCTCCCCCGTCCTACTTGCGCAGAAGCTGCTTGGTGATGTCATTCACCGCGGCCTTGATGGGCTCGGCTGTCTGGATGAGGCTTTCGATCTTGGCGCAGCCGTGCAGGATGGTGGAATGATCCCGCCCGCCCAGCATGTCCCCGATGCGCGGCAGGCTGACATCCGTCAACCGCCTGGACAGGTACATGATCATCTGCCTGGGGATGGTGATGTTGCGGCTGCGGCGGGGGCCGATCAGATCCTCCACCTCGATGCTGTAGTAAGCAGAGACCGCGTTTAAAACATCCTGGGGCGAAACGCTTCTGGGCTGGTGCTCCTTGATGATCTCGCGGAGCGCTTCCTGCGCCAGTTCAAGCGAGATGGGCCGTTTGACCAGGTTGGAATAAGCGGAGAGGCGGGTCAGGCTGCCCTCCAGTTCGCGGATGTTGCTGTCCACATTCTGCGCGATCATCTGGATAACATCCTCAGGTATGTCGATTGCTTCTTCTTTCGCTTTTGAGCGCAGGATGGCGCAGCGGGTGTCCATGTCCGGCCGCTGGATGTCTGCGATCAGCCCGGACAGGAAGCGGCTGCGCAGCCGCTCTTCAAGGCGGGCGATCTCCTTGGGCGGGCGGTCGGAGGAGATGACGATCTGCTTGCCCGCGTTGAACAAGGTGTTGAAGGTGTGGAAAAACTCCTCCTGGGTGGAGTCCCGCCCGGCAATAAACTGGATGTCGTCGATCAAAAGAACGTCCACATTGCGGTACTTCTCCCGGAACTGGACATTGCGGTTGGTCTGGATGGCTGTGACCAGCTCGATGGTGAAGGTTTCGCTGGTGACATATTCAAGCCTGGCTTCCGGGCGCTGCTTTAAGATGTAGTGCCCGATGGCGTGCATGAGGTGGGTTTTCCCAAGGCCCACCCCGCCATAGATGAAAAGCGGGTTGTAGGCGTCCGCCGGCGCCTCGGCCACGGCCAGGGAGGCCGCGTGCGCAAACCGGTTGCCGGAGCCAACCACAAAAGATTCAAAGGTGTACCGCTCGTTTAATTGAACGTTGGGTTTCTTGACTTCAACGGCGCCCGCCTGGTAGTCGGCCGCCTGCTTGGGATTGAGGATGGACAACTGGAGCGTCTGGCCGCTGGCCTGGTTGACAGCGTTGTTGATGAGCAGGGAGTACCGGGGAACGATAAACTGATGGTAAAAATCGGTCTCAGCCTTGACATAAAAATTCTGCCCGCTTAAGTCCAGGGGCTTAAGGGCATTCTTGATCCAGGTTGAGTAGGTCACATCGGCCATTTCCGCTTGCATCAGCTGACAGGCCCTTTGCCAGATTGTCTGATAATCCAAGTCTTTCGTCTCCCGGGAGAATTTTTATGCATGCCGCATACAACAGAAGGGGTAAAAAAAACAAGCCCTGACAATTTATCTCATCGCTGAGATCATTGAATTGTGGATAACCTATGTGGATAATTAAAACATTCGGTTGACCACCGCCCTATTCTAACACGGAAAAGTACAAACATCAAACGGTGAAATGAGGCGATTTTATGAAAAAAAGTCAACCTGTTGATAAGTTCTAACCCCATAACTTGTGGTCGGGTTCTTCCCCCTCCACCATAAATAGAACCCGCGTGCATAAAGAGTGAAAAATATGCGCATAATATTTAATAGTATTTCTTTTTGGATACAAATATTAATTTGCTGTTTCGGGATTTTAATTTGATTTTACAAATTTGTAGGATAATAGGGGGAATTGAAATTAAACTTTGCAGGGGATTTCAAAACAGTTATACTACATAGCGATTGATTGAATGATTCAGGAGGAAACACATGAGCGCTGTATCTCAGAAGCGGTTCACCAAGAAGGAAAAAAGCTGGATCCTGTATGACTGGGCCAATTCCGTTTACGCGACCAACATCATGGCCGCGATCTTCCCCACCATCTTTGTTTCGATCGCAGGCGACCTGGGCGATATCTGGTGGGGCTACGGGACAAGCATCGCCACCTTCATCATCGCCCTTATGGCCCCTTTCCTGGGATCCATCGCCGATTACAAGGGCATGAAGAAGAAACTGTTCACCGGCTTCATGCTGCTGGGCGTGATCGCAACCGCCCTTATCGCGATGACCAACAACTGGCGCTTTATGCTGGTGGCCTATGTGCTGTCCAAGATCGGTTTTTCCGGCTCCAACCTGTTTTATGACAGCTTCCTGACCGACGTGACCACCGATGAGCGCATGGACAAGGTGTCCACCTGGGGCTACGCCATGGGCTACATCGGCGGCAGCACCATCCCCTTTGTGATCTCCATCGCGGTCTTGATGATGATGGGCTATTCCAACCCCATCGCGCAGAAGTTTTCTATTCTGATCACTTCCGTCTGGTGGTTCCTGTTTACCATCCCGTTTTTAAAGAATGTGGAACAGGTGCATTACATTGAAAAACCGGACAAGATCTCTTTTAAAAACGCCCTGGTGAGCGTCCTCAACACCGCGAAGGACATCGCAAAATCCCGCGGGATGCTGCTGTTTATCATCGCCTATTTCTTCTATATCGATGGCGTCGGCACGGTCATCAGCATTTCGACCGCCTATGGCACAGCGCTGGGCCTGGGCGCGACCGGCATGATCCTGGCGCTTTTGGTCACGCAGATTGTGGCCATGCCCTGCTCCATCCTGTTTGGGAAGCTGACCAAAAAGATCTCCGCCAGAAAAGCGCTGCTGATCGCCATCACGGTGTACATGTTCATCTGCCTGGTCGGATTCTACATGGGCTTCAGCCTGGAGCCCCATCAGGAAAAATACCGTCAGGTTTTCAATGACAGCAAAGGCGCCTGGGAAGCGAAACTGGATAACTACACGTTCGAAAACAGAGAAGGAGCCGAAAACGCGCTGAGCAATTACCTGAATTCCGCCCAGGTCGCGCTAAGGGCCAAGGATCCCCAGGCCTTTGAGAAACTGGAAATCCACTATCCGGAAGGAAGCCAAACCGAACAAAACCAGCTGGCGCTGATCCAATCCATGCTCAAGCCGGAACTGCTGGCGTTTAAGGAAAACAACAAGGAGATCATCGACAACTTCCAGGGCGCCATCGCCTTCTCAACCATCTTGTTCTGGGCCATGGCTGTGCTTGTGGGCACCGTGCAGGGCGGGATCCAGGCGGTGAGCCGCAGTTACTTTGGCAAACTGGTGCCCAAGAAACGCTCCAACGAATACTTTGGCTTCTTCGACATCTTCGGCAAGTTCGCCACCGTTGTCGGCCCGCTGCTGTATTCGCTGGTGGGCGGAATCACAAAACGCTCCTCCTACGGGACGCTGGTTTTGATGCTGCTGTTTTTGATTGGCTTCCTGATCCTGCTGTTCGCA
The DNA here is from genome assembly GCA_030057655.1 of Bacillota bacterium. Classification (GTDB taxonomy): domain Bacteria; phylum Bacillota; class Clostridia; order Christensenellales; family Aristaeellaceae; genus UBA6115. The sequence continues at coordinate 52,905 of JASGUQ010000041.1, read as the reverse complement.
AAGAAGCCGCTGGAAGAACTGGAAGAGCAGCGTTTGGCGCAGAAAGCGCTCTCCGAATAAACAAGTTTGACGATTACATAAACAGGCTTCGGCGTGCGCCGAAGCCTGTTTATAACACAAAACCGCCGGCGAACCGGTGGTTTTGCGTGTGATTACAGATTATTCCTCGACTGAGAACTGATCCTTGTCAGCGCCGCAGAGCGGGCACTCAAAGTCATCGGGGAGGGCTTCCCACTTGGTGCCGGGCGCGATGCCGCCTTCGGCGTAGCCTTCCGCTTCGTCATAAACCCAGCCGCAAAGATCGCATACGTATTTTTTCATAATTCTCTCCTATTTAATCAGGTTAATCAGGCATCAGCCTTCCAGAGGCCATGCAGGTTGCAGTGTTCGTAGGCGGCAACCGCCTTGTCGCCGTCGGCCAGGGCAAAGACCGCCACCGGCTCCTCGTTGGGCTTGAGCGCCTTGTACTGATAGGCGTTTTCGCTCTCCAGAGCGATGAAGGTGATGTAGTGCTTTTCCTCCATGGGGTGGGTGACCGAGCCGACCTTGACGGTGACGGTGTTGCCGTTCACGGTGATCTCAGGCACATGCTTTTCCTTGGCGGCGTCGACCGTCCCCGGAACCATTTCCTGCATCTTTTCACCGCAGCATACGACCTTGACGCCCGCGTCATAGGCATAAGCGATAATGTTTCCGCAATGTTTGCAAACGTAGAATTTCATCAGTTCTCCTCCTTTGGTTATGCCCACATCATAGAGGATGAACAATCCCGATGTCAAGCACACAAATTGAGCAAAATAACCTGCGTGTCAAGCCCTGTTTATTGACAGTAATGTAACAAAATCATTACAATATCATCACAACATGGAAGTCAGAGCAGAAAGGAGGCAGATCATGCGCAGAACAGAGACCTTCCATCGCCGCGGCAGACAGGCGTCTTTGAACGCGCGGGCAAGCCTCCTGGATCAGCCCGGCGCCCAGGATGGAGCCGGTTTTGACCCTGACAGCGATTCTGAAAACCTTCTATATGAGTCTGGCGCTTCCGGCGGCAGGGGCGGGTATGACCTGAAGAATGGACAGACTGCCCATGGCAGCCCCCTGTCTGAGGACGACTCCTGGCAAAGCGAATTTGTGCCGGCTTCCGATGACTGGCTGGTTTATGACAGCTATGAGCCAAACACAGCGCCGCATGAGCGCAATTCATATCACGACTACCCGGCAGAACCTCAGCCAACCAAAAAAACAAAAAGAAAAGCATCCCCCCTGCACCTTCTGATGTCCGTTTTTTCGCTGGCGATCATCGCCGCCTGCCTTGTGTTTGTGCTGAACGCATCCAAGGCGCAGGATACGTTTGACCAGAAATTGGCCCAGATGCAGGGACAGCATTTTTTCAAAGGCATCACCATTGACGGCCAGGATGTTTCCGGCCTGACCCCGGTTCAGCTGCGCGCGCAGGCCGCGGCAAACCAGGGAAACACGCAGGCATTGAGCATTGACATCCAGATTGATCATGAAAGCTATCGCCTGACCAACGACCACATCCGCTTTGAGCGCAACCTGGAGGCGGTGATGGAAGAAGCCTGGTCCATCGGGCGGCAGGGATCCATCTCCATCATCAACTCAAGGTGGACGCCCTTTGAAGCCCGCTGGCGGCAAAGGCAGTATACGGAAAAAAACGGCGCCTCCTTCCACACAAAAACGACTTACTCAAAAAACACGGTTGAATCGCTGGCCAACGACCTTGCGCTTGCCTTTAACCGCGACCCGGTGAACGCGGTCATCGCTTCCTTTGATTTTTCAACCAAGCAGTTTACGGTGACACAAGATGTGAAGGGGCGGCACATTGAAGCCGGCGACATCAGGGACGCGATCATCAAAGCCCTGGACGCGGGCGAATTTCAAACAAGCCTGAGCCTGACTGCCAAGGCGCTCTTGCCCAAGGTTTCCAGCGTGGACCTGAACAACAACTTTACCCGTCTATCCATTTTTTCGACCAAAACCGGGACAGACGAGGCCAGGAACAGCAACATCGCGCTGGCCGCCATGGCGATCAGCAACAAGACCCTGATGCCTGGAGAAACCTTTTCCTTTAATGAAACAACGGGACAAAGAACCATGGAGAAAGGTTATTCCGGCGCGCCTGCCATCAAGGGCGGCGTCTTGATCGACGATGTGGGCGGCGGGGTTTGTCAGGTGTCTTCCACCCTGTTCCACGCGGCGGCAGAGGCGGACATGGCAATTGTGGAGCGCTCACCGCATGCCTGGCCGGTCAGCTACATCGACAAGGGGCTGGACGCGACCGTCAACTGGCCCAACCTGGACCTCAAATTCAAGAACAACAAGGACACGCCGGTATTTATCATCGCCTTTTACAGGAACAGGGAACTGACCATAGAATTCTATGGTATGCTCAACGCGCCGGGGGAAAGCATCCGGCTTGAAACGGAGCTGATCTCCACCACCAGGCCGCCCAATGAACCGCTTTACCAGCAAAATCCCGACCTGCCCTTTAACACTCAGAACGTGTTAAAACAGGCCAGGGACGGCTATGTGGTGGACACCTACCGGGTCTATCTGAGAGGCGGCAGCGAGGTCAGGCGTGAGAAGCTGTTTACCTCCAAATACAAGGAGGTTCAGCAGGTGATTGAGTTCAACTGAGAACAGAAAGGAGCGCCGAGTGAGAAAAGGTGAAAAAAGAAAACAGGAAATCCTGGACACCGCCCGCGTCCTGTTTTCGCAAAAAGGCTACGTCAACACCTCCATACAGGATATTTTGGACCTTTTGGGCTGCAGCAAGGGCAGTTTTTATCACCATTTCAAAACCAAGTTTGAAGTGCTGGCAGACATCGCGAGGGAACGCGCGAACCAGGCGCTTTTAACCTATCAAAGCATGCTTCCCGTTGAAGCGATGCAGGCCTTCAACAGCCTGCTGCGCCACGCCGCCTACCTCACGCGGGAGGATCTGCCGCTGCTTGAAGACCTGATCGCGCTCAAAGCCGAATTTGACGGCGCGGCGCTTTTGTCCGTCATGCAGGAAGCGGTGACCGAAGTTTTTTATCCGTCTTTTGCCTTGCTGCTGAACAACCTCAGAAAGGCCGACAAGGCCGTTTTCCTGAGCGACTGCACCCTGAAACTGGCTTTTGCTGCATTTTTGTCCGGAAGCGCCCTGCTGATTTTTGAAACAGGGGACGATGCCCAGGGGAGCGTAAACGGCAGACTGTCCCTGCTTCGCTCCCTGCGCAAACAGACAGAGGTCACCCTGGGTCTGGCCCCGGGAAGCGTTTATATTTTAGAATATGATGAACTCAACGAAATGAAGCGTGTGTTAAGCGCCGCGCAGGACGGGAAAAACCCCGCAAACTTGCGCACGACTTGACATTTGCGTATAATAAGCAAATCTTGATTTTGTTGAAGGAGGAGCCATGAACAGACTGATTTGCCTGGGTCTTGTCATTGCTCTTCTTTTTATCCTTCCTTGCGCGGCCTCGGAAGAAACAGGGACGGTCATACCGCCGAAATATGACGTCCCCCTCAGCGTAAAAACTCTGCTGGATGTCGCTAACAAGGAAATCGGCTATGTGGAGGGGCGTGACGGCTCCACCAAGTATGGGGAATGGTATGGGGATCCGACCGCGGAATGGTGCGCGGAACTGCTGTGCTGGTCTGTCGCCCAGGTTGAGGAACAGCTTGGGGAGAAGCTGCTTCAGGTGCAGTTTCCGCTGTATGGGGCGACCAACATCGGCAGGGACTGGTTCATCACGCAGGGGCGTTACATCGCGCGGACAGGCTTTATCGCAGGCCTTGGCAGCCAGTGGTACAAGGGCCAAAAAGACCAGATGGAAAAAAACAGCTACATCCCCGAACCCGGCGACTGGGTGTTTTTTTCCTATACGCCAAGCGGGGACACCACCCATGTCGCGCTTGTTGAGCAGGCGGTCAAAGCCGCCAGCGGGCAGATTTACATCCAGGTGATCGAGGGGAACATGCCTGACCGCGTGCAGCGAACCCACTATAAACTGGACGACTGGCGCATCCAGGGCTACGGCACGGTGCGCGACCTTGCGGACGTTTCCCTCAGAGGCGGTATACAGGGCGAAAAGGTGAAGCAGCTTCAGGAAAAGCTGAACATCATCGGGCTCCTGCCCGCGTCCGAGATCCACGGCACCTACAACCATGCCACCCAGGAGGCGGTGCGCTCCTTTCAGTCCCAAATGAAACTGACCCAAAACGGGATCGCCAACCAGCAGACCCAGCTGGCGCTGAGTGATTACGCCGCTTACTACATGATGAACCGCACCGAGTTTTGGACGGTGGACGGTTCTTATTAAGCTTTCAGGAGATCCTTATGCGCGATCAGATTCTTATTTTGGATTTTGAGCCATCCTACTCCGCCTACATCGCTTCCAAGCTGCGGGCAGAGCGGATTTCTGCGCGCATTATTCCGGGGGAGACCAGCGCGGAAAGCATCATGAACCAGGAAGTGCTTGGCGTGATCCTCTCCGGCGGCATTCACAACGAAGCGCTCAGCAACCTGGACGCCCAGCTGCTGCGCTGCGGAATCCCGGTTCTGGCGCTTGGAAGCGCCGCAGGCGTTGTCAATGCCCTGCTTGGCGGGCATAACAGCGATGTCGAAGTGATTGAGGGCGTGGATACCATTGTTTTCCATCCATCCAAGATCACCAACGGGCTTACGGAGTCGGAGCGGCAGTTTGGCAGCATCGTAACCTTTTCCCTGGGAAACGATATCCAGGAGCTGGCCACTTATCAGGGAAAAAGCATCGGCTTCTTCCACAAGTCCCTGGCGATTTACGCGGTTTCCAGCCAGCTTGAGCCCAATGACCCGGACATGATGAGCCTGCTTATGCAGTTTGCCACCGACATCTGCGGCTGTACGCGCTGGTGGAATGACGACACCTTCATCAGCATCGCCAAAGGCGAGATCCAGGAAGCGGCTGGCGAGGGAAAAGCGCTGTGCGTGATGTCCGGCGGGCTTGACAGCGGCGTCACCGCCTTGCTGGCGCACCGGGCTTTGGGCAGCAGGCTGACCTGTCTGTTTATCGACAACGGCCTTCTGAGGGAAAACGACGTGGTTGAGTTTTCCTCCTATTACAAAAGCGTCGGGCTGAATCTGGTGATCGTGGACGCCGCAGACGAGGTGATGGAAGCCCTCAAGGGCCTGACAGTTCCTTCTGAAAAGCGCGCGACGCTTCAAAAAGTGATCAAAAAGGTCATCAACGAAGCAGCGGACAAGATCGATTTCCAGCTGCTGATCGAGTCCGGCTCATCCGACTATTTGTTTTCGGGCAAAAAGAAGCCGGACGCGTTTTCCATCCTCGAAAACCCGGTCAACTGGGTGGCGCCGCTGCGCGACCTGTTCAAGGAAGAGATTCGCCAGGTCGGCCTGGCGCTTGGGATGCCGCCTGAGATGACCATGATGCAGCCCTTCCCCTGGAGCGGGCTCGCGCTGCGCATCGGGCTTGAATGCACAAGGGAAAAGATCGGCCTGCTGCGCAGGGCGGATCATCTTTTCCAGCAGTCTATCAAAGACGCCGGGCTTCAAAAACGCATGTGGAAGTATTTCGTCCTGCTGGATGAGAGCAGCCACAGGCAGGATGAGCGAAGGTTTATCCTCAGCCTCCGCGCGGTCAGCATGAGCCACACAGGAAAGGATCTGCGCGCGATCCCGGCAAGGCTTCCCTATGACCTTCTGGAGCGCTACACCCAGACGATCATGGAAACGGAGCCCCAGGTGTGCAGCGTCAGCTATGACCTGACGCCGGGCGTCATCGTACAGGAATGCGAATGGCAGTAAACGCCAGAATCAACTAAACGCACAGGAGTTTTTATGCGCCTTTCTCACCCCAGCGCCCCATTTCAGGGAATCCCGGCAGAGGATGTTTTTTTTGCTGCCAACGACCAGTTTGTGCAGCTGGGAACAGGTTATATTATTTTAACCATTCAGGAGGAGCTCTATCCGGAGCGCCCCCTCCAGCTTTATATCGACATCCAGGCGCAGGTGACCGCGAGGAACCTTTTGCTGGGCGCGGTTTTAGGGCGGGCTGAGCAGATGCGCGCGATGTACCCCCATCTGAAGGGGCGAATTTACACAGAAATCGCCCCCACCCAGTTTGACCTTGTGACCTTTTATCAGCAAAATGGCTTCTCAGGCGCGGACGCCAGGGAAGAGCACCAGTTTCCCCTGCCCCAGGGCAGTTCCCAGGCGCCCATGGGCTGTGAGTTTGCCTCTGTCCCGCTTCAAAGCGCGCAAGACCAGACGGCGTTCATCGCCAGGCTGAACCGCTACCGCCTCTCCCCCATTTCCCACGACTTTCTGACCTTGCAGATGCAGCAGCCTTATTTCATGGCCCTTGGATTTTACAGGGGCGGGCACCCGATCGCGGAAATCATGATGACGGGCGCGAGTTCGGACAAGGCGGCGCTGGTGATGCTGTATGTGCAAAAGGACATGCGCAGGCGGGGCGTGGGCAGGTCCCTGCTGACAGCGGCTTCTGATTTGTTAAGACAAAGGGGCGTCAGCAGCGCTGTGACCCAGGCCTTCGCGCTCAACCAGGCGCAGGCGGGCATGCTCCGCTCGCTGGGCGCCACCAGGCGGCGCATCATCAACATGCTGCCATTTTTGGACCTGAACTGAACAACGCTCTGATTCATCTGCCTGTTGATTTGGAAAGGAGGACTTCACATGAGGATTACCCTGAAACTGGTCAGCGCTTTAAGCAAGGTCATGCGTCAGCAGGAGCCGCCAAAGTATCCGGAAGGATGTGAGGCCAGCCTGCTTTTAAACGAGGTGTTCTCCCTTCAAGCCGCCTACTGCCTCAATGAGGATCTTCCGGGGAATCTGCCCAATGTGAGCGTAAAGGTCGCCTGCGAATTGAAGGTGACCATCCGCCAGGTTTTCAATGTGCCGGTGCGCTTCCCCTGCTTTGGGAAAAGCGATGACAATTATCTGGACAAGACGGCCAACGTGTTTCCGGACGTATTAAGAAACATTCAGACCAGCGGCCAGGTCAGGCTTTATCCCAGGCAGTGGGACGCCTTTTGGCTGGATGTGGAAGCGGAACCCGGAACAAAACCCGGCGTTTATCCGCTGAAGGTGACCATGACCGATCTGGAAGGGCAATTTTTGGCCGAAGATCAGATCGACATCACCTTGATTGGAAGCAATCTGCCCAAACAAAAGCTGATACATACCCGCTGGATCCACGCGGACAGCCTGGCCTCCCATTATCAGGTGCCCATGCAGTCGGTGGAGCATAACCGCATCCTGCGCAACTTCATTTCCCTCGCCGCCAAGCGCGGGATCAACATGATTTTAACCCCCATCCATACCCCCCCGCTTGATACCCTGGTCAACGGGGAACGCCTGACCATGCAATTGGTGGATGTGTTCAAAACCTCCGCCGATTACAGCTTCAAATTCTCAAAACTGCGCGACTTTGTCCAGATGTGCAGGCAGGAAGGCATCGTCTATTTTGAGATGGCCCACCTGTTCACCCAGTGGGGCGGCCTGCACGCACCCAAGATCATGGGTGTGAAGGACGGCTCCTATACCCAGCTGTTTGGCTGGGACACAGACGCGACCAGCCCTGAGTATGTGGAGTTCCTGCAGTCCTACCTGCCGGCTTTGATGCGTGAGCTGGAATACCTGGATGTATTGGACAAGACTTATTTCCACCTGACCGACGAACCGGGCATTTCCGCCAGCGAACATTATAAAAAACTGTATGGCATCGTGCGCCCGATCCTTGGCAAAGCCAAAATATTGGACGCCTTGAGCGAGCCTCAGCTCCTGCCGGAATCAGGCGATCTGATCCCCGTTCCAGGGATCAACGAGCTTGAGAAGTTTGAGAACATCCCCCTGCCGGAGCGCTGGACCTATTACTGCGTCGCCAACCACATCGACGTGAGCAACACCTTTATCGCCATGCCCGCCCAGCGAACCCGCATCCTGGGAATACAGCTGTACCTGTACAAAATGACGGGATTTTTGCACTGGGCATACAACTTTTATTTTTCGCAGTTTTCCACCATGCCGATTGACCCCTACCTCAACACGGACTGCAGCGGCTTCGCGCCCGCTGGCGACGCCTTTCAGGTGTATCCCGGCGAGGGCGGGCAGCCGGAGGAGTCCTTGAGGCTGATGCTGTTCCTGCACGCGATGCAGGATCTGCGCGCGCTGGAACTGCTGGAAAGCAAGATCGGCCGTGAAGCGGTGGAAAGCCTGATCCACGAAGGCCTGGAAGAACGGATCACCATGAAAGTCTATCCAAAGGATGAGCGCTGGCTCCTGTCGCTGAGGGAAAAAGTGAACCGCCTCATCAGCCAGCACGCATTCTGAAGGATTGATGGCGGAGGTTGCCTGTGAATAAATGGGATCATCGGTTTATGGAAATGGCGCGCCTGGTGTCCGCCTGGAGCAGCTGTTATGCGGAAAACCGCTCCGTTGGCGCCGTAATTGTCAAGGATAAAAGGGTGATGACGACCGGCTACAACGGCGCGCCTGCCCACACCAAGACCTGCAAGGAGCGGGGATACTGCCTCAGAAGGAAACTGGGCATCCCTTCCGGCACCCGTCAGGAAGTGTGCTACGCCATCCACGCGGAACAAAACGCGGTTATCCAGGCAGCCAAACTGGGCATCTCTATTGACGGGGCGACCTGCTATTGCACCCACCAGCCCTGCTCGGTGTGCGCGAAGATCCTGATCAACGCGGGCATCAAGCGCATCGTGTATGAGCAGGGATATCCGGACGCCTTTGCCCTTGAATTGATCAACGAAGCCGGCGTGACGCTTGAAAAATACGAGGGTAACCCGACATGAAAAGGTTCTTTGGTTTCATCTGCGTTTTTGTGCTGTTGATCACAAGCCTGCCTGTTTCAGCTGAAAAGCAAAACGACAGGGATTTTGTGTTTAACAGCATCTCCGTGCTGAAAAAAGAGGAGATTCCAAAGACACCCGAAGGCATTGAGCATTACCTGCTCATCAGCATGGACAAATGGCAGAACAACCCTGAAAATCCCGGGTATAATGATGGTCTGGTGCTTCTGACCCTTGACTCGGTGGCAGGAAGGGTGATGGTGACCTCCATCATCAGGGATCTTCTGGTCATCAAGCCAAACGGAAACCCCGCCAGGATCAACCGCATCGTGCGCCAGCATGACGTACAGGGACTTCTCGACACCATCAACACGCACTTTGGCCTTGAGGTCAATAAATATGTGCTGATGGACTGGCGGCACATCATGGAGATCGTGGACGCCGCAGGCGGTACGGACATCCAGTTGACAGGGGATGAGGTCAGTTACCTAAAGGGCTGGTCGGTTCCGGAAAACAGCACCCAGCCGGTGTTGACCAAGGCAGGCAAGTACCACCTCAACGGGTTTGCCACCGTCATTTACATGCGCATCCGCAAACGCCGCGCGTTAAATGACGACACCCATGATCTTGGCCGCACCTACCGCGCGCGCGTGGTTTTAACCGCGCTGGCCAAAAACCTGCGTTCCTACACCATCACGCAAGCCCAGGAGCTGCTGACGAAGATACTGAACATCTGGGAGCAGCCCTTTGACAAAAACTACACCTATCCGGGCATCCGCAACAACGGCATTTTCACCTTTGGCGACCCGCCAAGGGACAAAAGCGCCAGGCGCTACGCCACCAACATTACCATGGTGGAGCTGCTGGAAGCCATGCGGGTGGCGTTTTTGCTCCGGGGCTGCGAAATCGAGCAATTCCGCCTGCCGGCAGACGGCACGGTGAGGCCCTACCTGCTGTACAATGGGGCCAGTCAGCTGGCGGACTTTGAGGAAAACCGCAGGCTGCTGCACGAGTTCATGTTTCAAAAGAATTTTGTCGTGCAGGAAGACTGATCAGACGCTATTTTGGAAAGGAAGAACGCGAATTGAACCGGTCACTGGCTCAAAACAGCAGCTTTTTAAAGCACCTGCTGATCTTGTCGCTTTTAACAGCGATCTCGGTGTTTTTGGAGCGTTTTTTAGGCTATAACGACAAGGTGCTCAGCATCTCCATCGCTTTTCTGCCCATCGCTCTGGCCGGCATGCTGTTTGGCGTCGTTCCGGCAATGGCGGTCGCTGCGCTTGCTGATTTTCTGGGCGCGCTCTTGTTTCCCTCAGGCCCCCTTGACCTGCGCTTTACCCTGATTGCGGCGATCAGGGGCGCGATTTACGGTTTTTTCCTTTATCGCAGGAACCTGACCAAGCCCTGGCTGATCGGTATGCAGGCGCTGATCATCCTGGTGCCCAACCTCATCATGAACACCCTGGTTATTTCCACCCTGGTGGGCAAAGGTTTTTTTGCGCTGCTGCCATTGCGGGTGGTCAAAAACCTGTTGATGTTCCCGGTTGAAGTATTCCTTCTTCTGAAAATGGCGGAATACCGCGTGTCCTTTGAGCGGCTGAACAAATGACAACAAAAGAGCGGCAGGCGGAGATTTTAAAAACCCTGGAAGCGATGTATCCGGACGCCAAACCGGAGCTGCATTTTACCAATCCCTATGAGACCCTGGTGGCGACCATGCTGTCCGCGCAATCCACCGATGTTCAGGTCAACAAGGTGACCCCGAAGGTGTTTCAGGATTTCCCGACGGTTTATGACCTTGCAAAAACCACGCCGGAAGAACTGCTCCCCTATGTGCGATCCTGCGGCTTTAAGTCAAAGGCGACCAACCTGGTCCTGGCTGCCAGGGACATCGTGACCCGGTTTGACGGACAGGTTCCCGGCACCCTGGAGGAGTTGACCAGCCTGAAGGGCGTGGGGCGAAAAACCGCGAACGTGGTGCTCGCGAACGCCTTTAACGTGCCCGCGATGGCGGTGGACACGCATGTGTTCCGGGTGAGCAACCGGCTTGGGCTGGCGGACGCGAAGACAGTTGAAAAAACGGAGATCCAGCTGATGGAGGCCATTCCAAAGCATTTGTGGAACAAAGCCCATCACTGGCTGATTTTTCACGGGCGGCGCGTCTGCAAAGCGCAGCGCCCGCTGTGTGAGACCTGCCGCCTGAAGGAACTGTGCAAAAACCCGCCGGCAAAAAATAAGTAACAAGCAAGAGGTATCGACTTCATGGAAATGTTCCACAACTCCCAGCAGATCGAATGCAGAAACCCGCAAGGCGCGGTCACGACCGGACAAGAGATCGTCCTGAAAGTTTTTATCCGCGGCCATGCCAGCCAGGTCACGCTTCGCTACTGGAACGGCGAAGAAATGCTGATTTCGATGAAGCACATGGGCAAAGGCGAATACAAGGCAAAAATCAAAGCGCCTGATAAGCCCTGCCTGGTCTGGTATGATTTTAAGGCGCTGAACGAGCGCGGGCACTGGATCTATTACGGCAACGCGAATGATAAATTGGGCGGTGTGGGCGTGCACTATCAGGATCCCCCGCCTGCCTATCAGATCACCGTGTATGACCCCAAATTCAACCCGCCTGAGTACCTGCGCGAAGGCATCATGTACCAGATTTTTCCCGACCGTTTTTACAGAAGCAAGATGCCGGTCAGCGAGCGCAAGGACAGGATCATCCACACAAACTGGAACGAGCCGCCTTTCATCACCGCGGACGAACGCAGCGGGGACAACTGGGCGCTGGATTTTTTCGGCGGGGACCTGGAGGGCATCCGCCAGAAGCTGCCCTATCTGAAGGACCTTGGCATCACGGTTCTTTACCTGAACCCCATTTTTAAAGCGCGGACCAACCACCGCTATGACACGGGCGACTACATGACGGTCGATCCGCTTTTGGGAACGGAAGAGGATCTGAGCCGGCTGTGCGCAGACGCCAAAGAGATGGGCATCAGGATCCTGCTGGACGGCGTGTTCAGCCACACCGGTGAAGACAGCCTGTATTTTAACCGCTACAATAATTATTCCTCGCTTGGCGCCTATCAAAGCAAGCGGAGCCCTTATTTTTCCTGGTACAAATTCCGGAAATTCCCGGATGACTACGCCTGCTGGTGGGGCATTCCCACGCTTCCTGAATTGAACAAGGACGACAAAAGCTACCGCGAATTCATGCTTGGAAAAGACGGAGTCGCCGCCCATTGGATCAAGGCCGGCACCCATGGCTGGCGGCTGGATGTGGCGGACGAACTGACCATGGAATTCCTGCGCGAACTGCGCAAGACCACCACGAAGCAGAACCCCAACTCCGTCCTTTTGGGTGAAGTTTGGGAGGATGCCAGCAACAAGATGGCCTACGGCCAGATGCGCAGCTACGTTCTGGGCGACACGCTGGACAGCGTGATGAACTACCCCTTAAGGGAGGCCCTCATCCGTTTCCTGACCCATGAGATTTCGGCTGCTCAAGTCATTCGCCAGATCCGTTCCCTGCAGGAAAACTATCCTGTTCCCTTCTTTTATTCCCTGATGAATTTGCTGGGCAGCCATGACAGGGCAAGGCTCATCAACATCCTCGGCAGGCAGGATTACAGCAATCTGCCAAACGCGCAGCGCCGCGGGCTTTTAATGGATAAGCAGATCAAGGATCTGGCCAAAGAGCGCCTTATCAAGATGCTCACGATCATTGTTTCCATGCCGGGAATGCCCAGCATGTACTACGGGGACGAGGTCGGCATGGAAGGCGCGGCGGATCCCTTCTGCAGGGGCACTTTCCCCTGGGGACAGGAGGATACCGAAATGCTGAAAGCTGTCAAAGCATTGTTTAAACTGCGCAAGGACAGGCCGGTTTTAACGCGCGGTTATTTCGACCTGGCCTGCGAGGGGGAGGATACCCTGTGCATCCATCGCTACGCCAAAGACGGCAAGGACGTGTTTGGAAAACCGCTGAAAGACGAACCCTACACGGTGCGCGTGACACGGGATCCGAACCGGCTCTGACAGCATCCGGACAATCCGCAAATTATTGTCATGATTTTGTAATATTTTGTTGACATTTTCGCGGTAATAGCATAGGATATCATTGAATACTTGGCATAGACGGAGGACTCAATGAACGGAAAAGTTTGGACACGCGCATTCTGCTTAATGACAGCGGCGCTTTTTGTATTGATTGCGCTGCCCGTCAAAGGGGAATCCTTTCCATACACCGCCTACGCGACCGATTCTGTCCGTCTGCGCGGGGGGCCATCTTCCAGCGCCGCCATTCTGACAGTGATCAAAAAGGGCGACGCGGTCACAGTGACCGGGGCTGATGGCAAGTATAAAATTGTTGAATATGAAAACCGCAAAGGCTATGTGATCGAAACCTTTTTAAGCACCGGCACGGCGGATGAATCCGCGGCGGCCGTTGACCCTGAGACCGCAAAAAAATATCCGGCTCTGACCAAGGGCAGCAGCGGAGATAAGGTTAAAGCGCTTCAGGAAGCCTTGAAGGAGCTTGGGTTTTATACCAAAAAGATCGACAGCAAATACGGCAGCGGCACCAGCCTTGCCGTTGAGAAATTTCAGGAAAAGAACAAGCTGACCAAAAACGGTATCGCGGACGGGAACACCCAGGCCCTGCTTTTTGAAGGCCAGCCGCTTAATTCCCGCGGGATTAAGACAACGGCCAGGACCCTGCCCAGCATTGAGGGCGTCACCATCAGGCCAGGCGACCAGGGCGACGCGGTCAGAGCGGTTCAGCAGATCCTGACCGATCTGAAGCTTTATTCCGGCAATCTTGACGGCAAATACGGTGCAAAGACGCAGGACGCGGTCAAGGCTTTCCAGAAAGCAAACAACTTAAAAGCTGACGGCGTCATCGGCGCGAAGACCTATGCCGCGCTCAACGCAAGTCGGCAGGCGGCGACGCCCACACAGGCGCCTGTCATCGAAGAAACCAGCAATGTGTATGTCGCGCCAGAGCTGCCAGAGGCGACCTATCCCTACCAGACGACGGCCGCCTCCGCTGTGAACTTAAGAAAACGCGCCAGTTCCTCCGCGATGCGCATCCTGACCATCCCCCAGGGGGAAACCATTGAAGTGCTTGAGGAACAGGGAAGCTACCTGAAGGTCATCTACCGCAAGTACACAGGCTATGTGCAGAAGGATTTTATCAACATCCCTGAGCAGTATCTGGAAGGCAAGTCCCTCAAGAGCGACCAGGCCGCCAGGGTCAGCTATGAAACGCTGGTTTCAGGCGCCGAAGGCAAGAAAGTGCGCGCGCTTCAGCAAGCCCTGACGGAGCTGGGGTTCTACAGCGGCAAGATCGACGGCAAATTCGGCGCTGGAACCAGCACAGCCCTGAAGGCCATGCAGACCAAGAATGGTCTGCGCGCGACCGGCATCGCGCTGCCGGAGCTGCAACAGCTGATCTATGAAAAACGCGTCCGCAACGCCAAGAACCGCCTGGTTTCTGTCAAGACCCTCCCCCCCATCGACGGGGTCACCATGCAGCAGGGCGACTATGGCGATGCCGTGTATGAGCTGCATCAAATGCTGATGCAAGCCAAGCTGTTTGACAGCAACATCGGCTATGAATTTACCAGCGCGACCACAAAAGCCGTCAAGGCGTTCCAAAAAGAACACAGCATCAAGGTGACCGGCAAGGTGGATTCCTTCACCCTGCTTGCCATCAGAACGGCTGTCGGCGCCAAACCCACTGCCAATGAACAGGCAGCCAAGGAGGAACTGACGCAGGAGAACGTGGTCATCATCTCAAACGGCACCCGGGGCTTGGCCGTCAGCCGGCTGCAGCAGCGCCTGGTGGAATTGAAATACTACAACATCAAGCCGGATGGTGAGTATAACAATGACGACATCATGGCTGTTCAGCACTTCCAAAGGCTGAACAACCTGCCTGTCACAGGCATCGCGGATCTGGCCACCCAGCAGGTTCTGTATACCGCCTACGCGATCGGAGCGGATGCTTCCGTGAATGACACCTCCGGCGCCGCGTCCGGTCTTTTGAAGATCGGCTCTCAGGGTGAACTGGTGCGCGCGCTGCAGTCGCGTTTGATCGCGCTGAACTTCCTGTCAGGCAGCATCGACGGCAACTTTGGCACGCAGACAGCCGCCGCCGTCGCCGCTTTCCAGAAAGCCAACAATTTAAAGCAAGATGGCATTGTCGGCAGTCAGACCACCAACGTGCTTTACAGCGTAAACGCCAAGGGCAATCAGACAGCCGCCAAACCTGCCGGAACTGCGCCCAGCGTCTCTGAAACGCTGAAGGTGGGCAGCAGCGGCGATCAGGTCAGGGCCGTTCAGCAGCGTCTGATCAGCCTGGCCTACCTGTCAGGAGCCGCAGACGGCATCTACGGCCCGCGCACCGCCTTGGCGGTATCGGAGTTCCAGGCCAAGAACAAACTGGCCGCGGACGGCATCGCAGGCAAAATGACCATCGCAGCCTTAAATTCCGCCAACGCGATCGCCAAGAATGTGACCGTCCAGGCGGCCCCGGCGCCCGCGCCAACACAGCCTGCTTATACGCCAACGCAAACCTTTGTCGCACCCAAGGCCAGCGAGGTCCGGTACGCGAACTGGTACTCCGAGATTCGCCCCATGGCTTCCTCCCTGCGCAATGTGATCATTTATGATTTTATTTCAGGCGCGCATTATAACTTCCGCTTTTTCAGCCTTGGCAAGCACGCGGACGGCGCCCCGCTGACTGCAAAAGACACCGCAGCCATGAACAAGGCCTTCGGCGCCAAAAACTGGACGCCCCGGCCTGTCTGGGTCATCTTCAGCAACGGCAAGGTGTACATGGCTTCCACCCACACCCATCCGCATGCGAATGACTATGTTTCCGGAAATGATTTAAACGGCCACCTATGCGTCCACTTCCCGCGCGTAATGGAGGAAGCCGCTTTGACAGGGCCTTACGCAGTGTCTCATCAAAACGCCATCCTGGCCGGGTGGGACCTGACCAAGAACATGGCGCGCTGAGATATGGCTGACAAACAACTGATCTCTATCGCGGTTGACGGGCCTGTGAGCGCCGGAAAATCCTCGCTGTGCGACGCCTTGTCTCAAAAACTGGGCATTTTGCACCTGGACACGGGGGCAATGTACAGGGCTGTTGGATTGTTTGCCATCAAGAACAACATCTCCCCTGACGATGAAGAAGCGCTGGAAGCGGTTGTAAAAAACAAACTGGCTGACATCAGCGTGGATTATCAGGACGGCCGGCAGATCACAAAGCTGAACGGAGAGGATGTAAGCGCGCTTCTGCGCAGTGAAAAGGTGGGCGCTTACGCCTCCGCCGTGTCCCGGTTTCCTGTTGTACGGCGCTATTTGGTTTCCCTTCAGCAGCAGCTGGCGCGGGAGCGCAGCCTGCTGATCGACGGGCGGGATATCGGAACCGTGGTGCTGCCGGACGCGAAGGTCAAGATTTTTTTAACCGCCAGCCCCGAGGAAAGGGCGCTGCGGCGTTACAAGCAGTTGATCAATGCCGGCAGCAAAGCGGATTATAACATGGTGTTGAGCGACCTTTTGGCGCGCGATGAGCAGGACAAAAACCGCAAGGCCGATCCCTTAAGGGCCGCGCCTGACGCGGTGATCCTGGATACGTCCAAACTCAATTTTGAGGAGTCCCTTCAGGAAATGATCAACATTGTAAAGGCTGTCTATGACAACTGAGCGGAAAAAGGAAAAAGGCAAGTATTTCTATCCCTTCGCGCGGGTCTTGGTCACAATTTTCAGCGCGATTTTTTATCCATGTAAAATTGAGAACAAAGACTTGGCCAACATCCAGGGCCCGATGATCATCATGTGCAACCACCAGAGTATGATGGACCCGGTGTTGCTGGCTGCAAAGCTCAATCAGCATGTGATCCATTTTATCGGCAAGCGCGAACTGACCAGGTTCAAACCGCTGAAATGGATCGTGGAGCACCTGCACATGATCGCCGTTTCGCGCCACCAGTCCGACCTGTCGGCCATGCGGGCTGCCGGCGCCGTTCTCAAAGAAGGAAAGGTTCTGGGCATCTTCCCGGAGGGCAAGCGCAGTTTCGGACCCAGCATGGAAGAAATTGAAACAGGGGTCAGCGTTCTGGCGCTCCGCCACAAGGTTCCCCTTTTGCCGGTCTACATCACGGATCGTCCGAGGCCGTTTCGAAAAACGCGCATGATCGTCACCCCTCCCCTGGATTACAGCGATCTTGCTGAAATTGGAATCAACAAGCAGACCGGCGACGAACTGAATGAACGCATCCGCCGGCACTACCAGAGTCTCGACAAAAAATACAATAAAAAAACAATCGATTGATGACAAGCGTTTTATCATTGTGTAAACTTAATAAATGGAAGGTTTTTCTGCTTAATGCCGATTAAAATTGCTAAAAGCGCAGGGTTTTGCATGGGGGTTAACCGTGCGGTCAATACGGCGCTGAAGGTTGCAGAAGACGCGCAGAGCAGGAAAATCAAAGCGTATTCTCTGGGTGAGTTGATTCACAACCCCTCCGTTGTTTCTGTGTTGCAGAAGAAAGGCTTAAGCCCTGTCGCGGCGCCTGAGGAAGCAAAGGATTGTGTGCTGGTAATCAGAAGCCACGGCGTATCCAGAGAAGTGCTTGAAAAATGCCGTGCGCTGGCCGCCCAAACAGTTGATTGTACTTGTCCCTTTGTGCATCATGTGCACCAGTTGGTTTCAAATCACAGCAAGGACGGAAGCAGCGTTTTGATCCTGGGAGACCAAAAACATCCCGAGATCAGGGGCATTGTCGGCTGGTGTGAAGCGGAAAGCCATGTTATCCAGAGCGAGGAGGATATTTCTTCCTTGCCTGACAGTTTAAAAAATCCGCTGCTTGTCAGCCAGACCACCTTCCCCCCGGCGACGTTTTCGCTGCTGCTTTCAAAGCTGCTGCTCCGCTACCCGGGCCTCCAGTATGAGAACACCATCTGCAAGGCAACCAGCGAGCGGCAGACGGAAGCCGAAGAGCTATCCCGCATCTGCGATAAAATGATCGTCATTGGCGGCAAGCACAGCGCGAACACACGGAAGCTGGCAGAAACCTGCCGGAAACATTGCCCTGAAACCTATTTGGTGGAAGGACTTGAGGAACTCAGGCTGCTGAGCCTGGATCCCCAAAATGAAATGATTGGCATCACCGCTGGTGCGTCCACACCGGCGTGGTCACTTAAGGAGGTTGTTAACTTTATGAACGACAAGGAACTCATGGAAAACCAGAACACCCAGGAACTGGCCGAAGAGGTCGTGGAGACCGCGAATGACACTGTTGACACAGCGGCAGCGGAAGCGGAAAAGGTTGAGGAGACCGCAGCGGAAGCTGAAAAGGTTGAAGAAACCGCAGCGGAAGCTGAACAGGTTGAAGAGACCGCAGCGGAAGCTGAAAAGGTTGAAGAGACCGCAGCAGAAGCTGAAAAGGTCGAAGAAACCGCAGTGGAAGCTGAAAAGGTTGAAGAGACCGCAGCGGAAGAAAAAGCTGAAGAGGTTCCCGAGCAGCAGGAGCCTGCCAAAGAGCCCAGCTTTATGGACGCAGTCGCAGCCAGCATGTCGCGCATCCGTACCGGCCAGACCATCACCGGCAAGGTCGTGCAGCTCACAGACGATGAGGTCTGTGTCAACATCGGTTATAAGTCCGATGGCCTTTTAAAGCGTGATGAATTGGTTGACAAGGATGTCAATCTGGGCGATGAGATTGAGGTTGAAGTCGTCAAGGTTAACGACGGTGAAGGCAATGTGATCCTCTCCCAGCGCAACATCGTTAACCGCAAGGTGTGGGCTGAGCTGATGGAGAAATACGAGAAGGGCGAACTTGTCGCCGCTGTCGGCAAGGAAGCTGTCAAAGGCGGTTTGCTGGCCAATGTTGAAGGCGTCCGCGCTTTTATCCCCGCATCTCATTTGGCGCAGCGCTATGTGGACAAGATCTCCCAGTTTGTCGGCCAGGATATGAAGCTGAAGATCATCGAGGTCGATCAGAGCAAAAAGCGCATCGTAGCCAGCCGCAAAGAAGCCCTCGCCCAGGAACAGGCGGCCATTAAGGAAGCCGTTTGGGCGCAGCTTGAAGAAGGGGCAGTGGTTCGCGGCATCGTCCGCCGCTTCACCAACTTCGGCGCGTTTGTTGATTTGGGCGGCGTTGACGGCCTGATCCATGTATCGGATCTGAGCTGGAACCGCTCTGCCGTTCCCAGCGACATTCTGAAAACCAACCAGGAAGTGGATGTAAAGATCCTCTCTCTGGATCGCGAGCGTGACCGCATCGCGCTGGGCTATAAGCAGCTTCAGCCGCGTCCCTGGGACAACATCGAAGAAAAATACCCGGTCGGCACGATCCTGACACGCACCATCGTTCGTGTCCGCCCCTTTGGCGCCTTCATTGAGCTTGAGCCCGGCG
Source organism: Bacillota bacterium (assembly GCA_030057655.1). Lineage (GTDB taxonomy): Bacteria > Bacillota > Clostridia > Christensenellales > Aristaeellaceae > UBA6115. Next base: position 33,643 of record JASGUQ010000041.1, on the reverse strand, counting down.
TTGACGGCTTGGTGCACATTTCTCAAATTTCTCACACCCGTGTTGAAAAAATTGAGGATGTGGTCCAACCCGGCCAGGAAGTCAATGTCAAGGTGCTGTCGGTGGATCCTGCTGCAAAGCGCATCAGCCTTTCTATTCGCGAGGCCATGGAGCGTCCGGCAGCCACATATAATGCCGCTGAAAACGCGGAAACGGCGTCCCACGCCGCTGCGGAAGGAACGCCCGCACTGAGCAGCGCCCCTGCTGTCGCGGAAGACCGTCCTGAGACCGCGCTTGAGCTTGCCATGCGCAAGGCCCGCGAAGCCCAGGAAAACGAATAAAGGGATCGGCGAACCAACAAAGGTTTGGAAGATCGGTTCCAATCTACAACACGTCAAAGCGGTTTCAGCATGTTGCTGAAACCGCTTTTTGTGATGGGAGCAAGGGATTTATCCGGCTCTGCGTTAATCCAATCGTTATTGTATCAGTATAAAAAGAAAATTTTCAAAAATGCTTGCGCAAAAATAAAAAACCTGTTAATATAATAGGGCTGTCATTCAGGACAGCATGCGCCCTTAGCTCAGCTGGATAGAGTGTTTGGCTACGAACCAAAAGGTCAGGAGTTCGAATCTCTTAGGGCGCGCCACCAAGAGGCTGTCGTTGTTGGTCAGCCTCTTTTTGTATATATTGCCCTGTCTTTCTGTAATTTGCCGTATTCAATTTATGCCCCGAACTGCCCGCCCAGGATCGTTTTCGATGTAAAATATTGATGAATTACGGGGGGTTCTTGAGAAAAACGATACAATCAAAAAAGGAAGGCCGATTTCGTGATCAGCCTTCCTTTTTTGTATCTGGCTAAGCGGCTTAGTTGTGGGCGGCTTCCGTCTTTTTATCCCCGATGGACAGGAGGAAGTTGACCACGATGCCAAGGATGGCTGCGCCGGCGATGGCGGGCACATTGATGCCGAAGAAGTTGATGTTGCCGCCGAAGAAATAATTGACGCCAAGGCCAAAGGTCATGATGACAGCGATAACGGCGACATTTTTGGAGTCGAACATGGACACGCCCTTTTCAATCAGGATCGCGATGCCCTGGGCCGCGATGGCGCCAAAGAGGTAGATCTCAAGCCCGCCGATAACCGCCTGGGGAATGCCGAAGATGACCTTGATGAAGGGGGTGAAGCAGGAGATGACCATGGCGAGGATGCCGGCCGCGAACATGACCGGGACAGAGAAGACCTTGGTGATGGCCATGGTGGAGATGTTCTCGCCGTAGTTGGTTCCGGCAGGGCCGCCCACAGCGCCTGAGATCATATCGCAAATGCCGTCGCCGATCAGGTTGCGGTCCAGGAGGGAAGCGATGTCATAGTGCTTGCCGCGCTTTTTGGCCTCGTTGTTGACATAGATGTCCAGTTGGTAGATGTGCGCGGTGGACTCGGGAATGGTGGCGATGGCGATGGGCATGACAGCAGCGACAGCAGCCCAGGACACGGTGGGCAGGGTGAAGGCAGGCAGGGCGAAGATGCTGCCGTCGCCCAGTTTCCAGGCAGAGGCGCTGAGCGCGGCTTCCGGGATCGAGCGGAAAAGGTTCATTTCCGGGCCGCCAAAGGCGTAGATCAGGCCGGCGACGCCGCAGCCGACCGCGGCGCCCAGGAGCAGGGGCAGCTGCCCCAGGAAGCCCTTCAGGTAGCGGGAGAAGATGAGGGTGGCGAACAGGGTGCTTAAGGACACGACCCAGACCCAGTTGGAGTTGAACACCGTGGCCTCAGGCACCGCGGCCATGGCGGAAGTAACCGTGTCGCCCAGGGAAGTCAGGGCAGAGTTGACCGTGGCTGAGACTGTGGCCGGGTCGGCGATGGCGCTTAGCTGGGAGATCAGGGCGTCGCCCGCACTCTTTAAGTTGTTGACAGCGACCGCGGCGGGCGCGGCGTCTGAAATGGCGTTGCCGGCCAGGGTCAGGCCGATGATCATGGCAACAGGTCCGGTCACCTGAGCGGGCAGGATCTTTTCCACCATGTTCTTGCCGCCCCAGCGCACCAGCAAGCCCGCCGCAATGCTGACAAGGCCGGAGAAGATGATGCCGAACTGGGCGATGGAAATGAGTTCCGGCGGCAGGATGCCCCCGGTTGTGCGCATCACTTCATTAAAGGTGAGTTCGCCGGCTTTCAGGGAGCCGATCGCGGTCAGGTACGCGAAGGAGGAGCCATAGTACATGGGGATCTTTCCGCCGGTGATGAAGGTAAAGCACACTGTCGCAAGGCCGGAAGCGAAAACGGTGGTGGACACCTGGAAGCCTGTGATAAGCGCGACGATTACCGTGGCGGGGAACATGACAATCACCTGCTGCAAGGCATACAGCAGCAGTTTGCCGGTTGTCGGTTTTTCATCCGGCAGGTAGGAGTTGAGGATGTTCCTTTTGGTCATGAGAAAGCCCTCCCTTTCAAATTGTGACCCGGATAAAAAAAACAGCCCCCTTGGAGCTGTTGAACAAGCTTTTTTGACAGAATCCCGGCCATGACAGCCCCTCCTTGCTGGAAGCGTTCCGAATCATCCCGCGGAGAATATCACAGCATTGTCTCGGTGTCAAGGTAAAATCAAAACTATTTTTTGTTTTTGAAGTGCATCGTTCGCTTTTTTGTTTTGCTCAATAATTTTTATGTTGTAATTTTACCATTTCCGGGTATAATTCGGTACCGAGTACCAAATTGGAGGAAGTATGGACGGGCGAAAAAAGTACAACACCAGGCAAAGAAGCCTTGTGCTGAACTGCTTTACAAGCCAGCCCCAGCGCTCCATGACCGCACAGGAGGTGTGCTCGGAGCTGAACCAGCAAGGCGAAGCGGTCGGGCGCACCACCGCCTACCGAACCATCGCCAAACTGCTGGAGGAAGGCCTGCTGTTCCGGGTAAACGAGGCCAGCCCCGTTTCAGCCGCCAGGTACCAATTCAGGGGCAAAAACCCCAGGAACATTTCCGTCCGGTGCAGCAACTGCGGCCTGGTCGCCGCCCTCACCTGCGAGGCTGTGGGCGCGTTTGAGAAACATCTCTCACAAGATCATGGCTTTACGCTGCTGGGCGAAGAGTGCATCCTGCCCGGGTTGTGCAGCGGCTGCCGGAAAAAAGACCAATGACCAATGGGCCAGAGCGCCCAAAACAGAAAGGAACCCATGAAAAAACTACTTGTCACCCTGATTCTGATCTCCTTGATTTTAAGCCCGTCCGCTATGGCGCAGGCTGATGAGAAATTGAACATTGTCGCTATGAACTTCGCCGCCTTTGACTTTGCCCGCCAGATCGCGGGCCAGATGGCCGAGGTGAACCTGATACTGCCCCCGGGTGTTGACGCCCATAGCTATGAGCCCTCCCCCAAGGATCTGATCGCCATCCAAAACGCCGATTTGCTGGTTTACAACGGCGGCATCGGTGAAAACTGGATCACGACCCTGCTTGCGTCCATGGAAAACAAGGCGCCTGAAAGCGTGGCGATGATGGATGTGGTGGATACCGTAACTGAAGAAATGGTGGAAGGGATGGAAGACGCCCCGCACGCGCACGGCGAGCATGAAGAAGAACATGACCACGGCGACGAGCACGAGCATGATGATGAACACGAGCACGAGCATCACGAGGAACATGAACTGGACGAGCATGTCTGGACGACTCCGAAAAACGCCGTCAAAATTTCACAGGCCATCGCTGAAAAATTGACCGGGCTGGATCCCGACAACCGGGCAGTGTATGAGGAAAACTTCGGCACCTTCAAAAAACAGATGGAAGAATTAGACCGAGATTTCCGTGATATGCTGGCAAGCGCCAAGCGGCACACCATCGTGCTGGGGGACCGCTTCCCGATGCGCTATTTCACCATGGAATACGGTCTGGAGTACTACGCGGCCTTCCCCGGATGCACCGCGCAGAGCGAGCCCAGCGCCAAAACCATCGCCTTTTTGATGGACACCATCAGGGACAGCAAGATCCCGGTTGTGTTTTATACCGAGTTTGCCAGCCGCAAGGCCGCCGAGCTGATCGCGCAGGAGACCGGCAGCAAGCCCCTTTTGCTGCACTCCGCGCACAACGTGACCACGCAGGAAATGGAGGATGGCATCACCTATCTGAGCATTATGCGCAACAACCTTGAAAACCTGAGGGAGGCTTTGAACTGATGCCGCTGATCTCAGTCAAGGACGCTGCCTTTGCCTACGACGGGCAGATCGTCTTGTCCAAGGTTAGTTTTGACGTGAACCCCGGGGACTACCTTTGCGTCGTGGGCGAAAACGGCTCCGGCAAGTCCACCCTGATGAAGGGCCTCCTGGGCCTTGTGAAGCCGGTGAAGGGAAGCATCACCTTGGCGGACGGATTGAACCGGGATGAGATCGGGTACTTGCCCCAGCAGAACCTGACGCAGCGGGACTTCCCGGCATCGGTCAGGGAAGTGGTGGAATCCGGCATCAGGAGCCGCAGCCTTTTCCTGACAAGGGAAGACAAAGAACGCGCGGACGCGATGATGGGGCTGATGGAGATTGGCCAGTTAAAGCACCGCAGTTTCATGGAGCTCTCAGGCGGCCAGCGCCAGCGCGTGCTTTTAGCGCGCGCGCTGTGCGCGACCAAGAAACTGCTGCTGCTGGACGAGCCCACAGCAGGGCTTGACCCGGTGGTGGCCAGGGACCTGTACAAGACCATTCAAAAAATCAACCAGGAAAACGGCATCGCCATCATCATGATCTCCCATGACGTGCACACAGCGGCCCAGTACGCCACGCACATGCTTCACCTGCGGCAGACCCCCTTGTTTTACGGAAAACCGGACGAGTACCTCAGCACCTACCACGGGCAGTGTTTTGCAGGAGGGGTCTGCTGTGTTTGAGTTGCTGAATGAAATGCTGTCCTATACCTTCATCCAAAGGGCCATGATCGTGGGATCAATCGTGTCCCTGGCGGCGGCACTTTTAGGGGTCAGCCTGGTGCTAAAGCGCTATTCCATGATCGGCGACGGCTTAAGCCATGTGGGCTTTGGCGCGCTGGCCATCGCCATGGCCCTGGGCTGGGCGCCCCTGGCCTTTACGGTCCCGGTCGTCATCATCGCGGCCCTGCTGCTGCTTCGCTTAAGCGAAAGCAGCAAGATCAAGGGCGATGCCGCCATCGGCATGATCGCGACCGCGGCGCTCGCCATCGGCGTGACGGTGATCTCGCTGACCCGCTCGGCCAACGCGGACGTGTCCGGCTACCTGTTTGGCAGCATCCTGGTGATCTCAAAGGACGAGGTGACGCTCAGCCTGATTTTGGGCGGCGCGGTGCTGATCCTGTTTGTGCTGTTTTACAGGCGCATCTTTACAGTGACCTTTGACGAGGCCTTCGCCAAAGCCACGGGGCTGAATACAGGGCTTTACAATACCCTGATCGCGGTGCTGACCGCCGTGACCATTGTGCTGGGGATGCGGCTGATGGGCGCGATGCTGATCTCCTCCCTGGTGATCTTCCCCGCGCTGACCGCGATGCGCCTGCACAAGCGCTTTTTAAGCGTGACGCTGACCGCAGCCATCGTCAGCCTGGTCAGTTTTTTAATCGGCATCATCCTCTCCTACCTGTTTTCAACCCCGGCGGGCGCCAGCGTGGTGCTGGTGAACGCGGCTTTCTTCCTGGTGTTCTCATTGATCGCCAGGATCAGAAACAGAAGCTGAGGGTATACTCATCTGGCGCTCTCCTGTTTTCTTGTAAGATGAGAACAAATGTGCTATTCTTTTCCCGTTAAGGAGATTGTCTGTGAAAAGATGAAGGATTCCCTGATTATCAAAGGCGCCCGGGAACACAACCTGAAAAATGTGGACCTGGAGCTTCCCAGAAACCAACTGATCGTGTTTACAGGCTTGTCGGGCTCCGGCAAGTCCTCTTTGGCTTTTGACACCATCTATGCCGAAGGCCAACGGCGGTATGTGGAGAGCATGTCCAGCTACGCCCGGCAGTTTTTGGGGCAGATGGAAAAGCCGGATGTGGACTACATCGAGGGGCTCTCCCCCGCGATCTCCATCGACCAGAAGACCAGCGGGCACAACCCGCGCTCCACCGTCGGCACGGTGACGGAGATCCATGACTATTTAAGGCTGCTGTACGCCCGCATCGGCGTTCCGCACTGCCCGCACTGCGGCAAGGAGATCAAGCAGCAGACAGTCGATCAGATGATCGACAGCATTGAGCAATTGCCGGAGGACAGCAGGGTGCTGCTCCTCTCCCCCGTGGTGCGCCAGCGCAAGGGCGAGCATGTGAAGCTGCTGGAGGACGCGCAGAAATCCGGCTTTGTGCGCGTCCTGATCGACGGCGTTCAGTATGAGCTGGGCGAAACCCCCGAACTGGACAAAAAGAAAAAGCATAACATCGACCTGGTGGTGGACAGGCTGATCATCAAGCCGGGGATCAGAAGCAGGCTGGCGGACTCCGTGGAAACGGCGCTGAGGGAGTCAGGCGGCCTGATGGCTGTTTTGACCCTTCAGGACAACGAGCGCACCCTGTTCTCCCAGAATTACGCCTGCCCTGACTGCGGGATCAGCATTGAGGAATTAAGCCCCAGGATGTTCTCCTTCAACTCGCCCTTTGGCGCCTGCCCCGAGTGCGCAGGGCTTGGCAACATGCGGAACATCCCCGCCGACCTGGTGCTGCCGGACCGGAACAAATCCTTAAACCAGGGCGCTGTGAACGCCATGGGCTGGAACAGTTCAGGGGATGAAAACTCCACCGCGCACATGATGTTTGTGGGGCTGAGCGAGAAATACAAGTTCAGCATGGATACCCCGATCAAGGACCTGCCGGACAAGATTGTGGACATCATCCTCTACGGCACCAAGGGGCAGAAGGTGCCGGTGCGGTTTCAAAATATTACAGGATCAGGCACTTATAACATCAACTACGAGGGGATCATCCCGACCCTCATGCGCCGCTACCGGGAGAGCAGCAGCGATTCCGCCAAGGCCATGTATGAAAGCTTTATGCGCGAGGAGCCCTGCCCGGTTTGTCAGGGAAAACGCTTAAAGCCGGAAGCCCTGGCGGTGACCGTGGGCGGGATGAACCTCGCGGATCTGAGTAACATGAACCTGACCGACGCGCAGCGTTTTTTAGAGGGGCTGCGCCTGGGCGAAACCCAGACCATCATCGCCGAGCAAATCATCAAGGAACTGCGGGCAAGGCTGTCCTTCCTGCGCGACGTGGGGCTTGAATATTTGAGCCTGTCCCGGGCCGCGGCCACCCTGTCAGGCGGCGAATCCCAGCGAATCCGCCTGGCGACACAGATCGGCTCCGGATTGGTGGGCGTTTTGTACATCCTGGACGAGCCCTCCATCGGCCTGCACCAGAAGGACAACGCCAGACTGCTGGGCACGCTCAAGCGCCTGAAGGACCTGGGCAACACCCTGATCGTGGTGGAGCATGACGAGGAGACCTTAAGAAACGCGGACTACATCGTGGACATCGGCCCGGGCGCGGGGGTCAACGGCGGGCGGATTGTGGCGCAGGGCAGCCTCCAGCAGGTGCAGGACAGCCCGGAATCCATCACAGGGGCCTATTTGTCCGGGCGGAAGGTGATCGCGGTGCCCAAGAAGCGCAGAAAGCCAACAGGCTGGCTAAAAGTGATAGGCGCCAGCGCCAACAACCTGAAAAACCTGGACGTTTCCTTTCCCCTGGGCGTGTTGTGCGCGGTGTCCGGCGTGTCGGGCAGCGGCAAGAGCAGCCTGGTGAACCAGATCCTGTATAAAGCCCTGGCCCGGGACCTGAACCGCGCCAGCACCCATCCGGGCCCGCACAAAAGAATTGAAGGGCTGGAGCAGCTGGACAAGATCATCTCCATCGACCAGTCCCCCATCGGCCGCACCCCTAGGAGCAACCCTGCCACCTACACGGGCGTGTTTGACCTGATCCGCAAGGTGTTCGCGCAAACCAACGAGGCCAAGAGCCGGGGATACAAGGAAAACCGCTTTTCCTTTAACGTCAAGGGCGGACGCTGCGAAGCCTGCTCAGGCGACGGGGTTCTAAAAATCGAGATGCACTTCCTGGCCGACCTGTACGTGCCCTGTGAGGTGTGCAAAGGCAAGCGCTACAGCCAGGAGACGCTTCAGGTGCGCTACCGCGGCAAGAACATCTCAGATGTTTTGGAAATGACTGTGGATGAGGCGCTGGACTTTTTTGAGCACCATGCCGGCATCAAAACGAAGCTTCAGACCCTGCATGACGTGGGCCTGGGCTATATCAAACTGGGCCAGCCTTCCACCACGCTCTCAGGCGGCGAGGCACAGCGGGTGAAGCTGGCGACCGAGCTGAGCCGCAGGGCGACCGGAAAGACCCTGGTGCTGCTGGATGAGCCGACCACAGGGCTGCACATTGACGACGTGAACCGCCTGATCGCGGTTTTGCAGCGGCTGACGGACGCCGGCAACACGGTGCTGGTGATCGAGCACAACCTGGATGTGCTGAAAACCGCCGACTACATCATTGATCTGGGGCCTGAGGGCGGAGACCGGGGTGGCCAGATTGTTGCCCAAGGGACGCCGGAGGAGGTAGCCGGGACGGAGGGCAGCTATACGGGCGAGTATTTGAGGAAGGCAGGCATTCACTGATGCGCTGCGCCTGTCCCAACTGCGGAGACCTGATGCCCCAGGCTGATGACGCCTTAAAGTGCGTCTGCCCCAACTGCGGGCATGTTTGCGACGCCTGCCTGGGCAAAAGCAGCGCTCCCATGAGCCTTGAGATGATCAGGAAACTGGCTGAAGCGGGCGTTTTTGATAAGGATGCGGATCAGGAACAGAAATAAAAGTACCCAAAACAGAGCCAAACCCGCCGCTGAACCCGCCGCGCACCTTGAAGGAGCGGCGAGTTTTCGTTATACTGACAAAGGTTCCCATATGGAGGTGTAGGATGCAACAACCCATCGTAAAACCGCACAGGTCAGCCTGGCAGATCTGCTTAAACAAATCGCTGCCGGTTCTTGGCCTTTTAGTTATTCAGATCCTGGCTCGTTTGCTGGCGTTCGCGCCGTTTATCCTGGCTGTGGCGACAGGAAGTTTTCTGTCCTTTGATCCGGAGCACGCGCCGGCTTACGGGCTGGTGTTTTCACTGCCGCTGTACGCGCTGATCGTGATGCCGCTGCGCTTTCAGGCGAAGGCGCGCATGGCGGGGCTGCATGGGCTTCCCTATGACAGCCGGCTGAGCGCCCGCAACTACTTCAAATGGCTGGCGGCCGCTTTGGTGCGGCTCATGCTGGTATTGCCCGCGATGCTGCCGCTGTTTGCCTTCTGCTATTTCTTTTATTATTACATGCGGGTGCCGGGCTTCAATGAATCCCTGCTGTTTATTCAGCGGGTCGGGGAATTGGTGAAGGGAAGCTACCCGGAAGGCATCCTGATCATTTTGCTGGCCGCCTTGATCAGCAGCGGATTGGCCGCCTGGGCCTGGATGAGGGGCCTGCCCTTTGAACATCAGGACATAATTGCCCAGGGGATCGGGCTGTCCCTGAAGAAAGCAAACCAGCGCATGATAAACCAGAGAAAACCGCTCCAAAAAACGATCAGGATCAACTTCTTTTTGTTTTTGCCGGCGCTTTTGGGTGTCCTGGCGATGCTGGTGATCCAGGTGATGAGCATGCCGCTGGCAGGCACCCTGGTGTTTGATTTTCTGATCGCGGTAAGCGTGTTTTTGACCTTGAATTTCCCTGACGGAACGCTGTTTATCCTGATCGTGGTCCTGTTGGTACTGTGGCTGCCGCTGCTGCCGGTTCGCAAATTGGCGCTCAGCTTTGTGCTGAGCGAAACCCCCGGGGAAAACAGTGCGGCTTGACAGGCTGCTTTCCAACAGCACCCATCTAAGCCGCAAGCAGGCCAAAGACGCGCTGAAATCTAGCCGGGTCAGCGTGAACTGGGTCACGGTCTCCTCCCCCGAGATGCAGGTGACCGACAACGACAAGGTCTGTCTGGACGGCCAAGAACTTGCGCAAAAAACGGAGCACCACCTGATGCTCAACAAGCCCGCGGGGCTGCTGACCGCGGCCCGGGACAGCAGGGCTAAAACTGTGATGGATCTTTTGCCGCCTTTGATGGCAAAGGTCAAGTGCATGCCCATCGGCCGGCTGGACAAGGACACGGAAGGGCTGCTGCTGTTCACGACGGACGGCGAACTGGCCCACCGCCTGCTCTCCCCCAAAAGGGAGATCGAAAAGACCTATGAAGCCAGAGTAGAAGGACGCCTGACGCAAAAGGATGTCAGCGCCTTTGAAGCGGGCATTGAATTGAGCGACTTTACTGCGAAGCCCGCGAAGATGCAGATTTTATCAGCCGGCGAAAAAGAGAGCCTGGCTTTGGCCATTGTAACTGAAGGCAAGTTCCACCAGGTGAAAAGGATGTTTGGCAGTTTGGGACACGAGGTGCTGGCCTTAAAGCGCCTGAAGTTCGGGCCGCTTGACCTGGACGCAAGCCTTGCCATCGGGCAGTACCGGGAATTGAGCGAGGATGAGGTGCGGAAACTGAAGGAGGCTGTGGGGCTTGTCTGAGCAGTACTTTGAGTCCAATCCCGCTTCCGCCCACGACATCAGAAGCGTTCCGGTCAACTATCAGGGCGTTGCGTTTGCTTTTTTGACAGACGCCGGTGTTTTTTCACGGGACGGGCTGGATGAGGGCACCCGGCTGATGCTGGACAGCGTGATGGGCAGGCTGTCCGGTCGCGTGCTGGACCTTGGCTGCGGCTGGGGGCCGGTGGGCACCATCGTGTCCAGGCTGAAGCCCGAAACACAGGTGGTCATGACGGACATCAACGAAAGGGCTGTTGAACTGGCGGCAAAAAATGTCACCGCAAACCGGGGAAAGGCGCAGGTGTTGTCCGGGAACGGGTTTGAAAAGGTGGAAGGTTTGTTTGACTGGGTCCTGTTCAACCCGCCCATCAGAGCCGGAAAACAGGTGATCTATCAGCTGTTTAAGGACGCCGGGCAGCATTTGACGCCGGAGGGCAAGCTGGTGATCGTGATCAGGAAGCAGCAGGGCGCCCTCTCTGCCAGGGATTATTTGCAAACGCTGTATGAGCAGGTGGACCTGCTGGAACGGAAAAAAGGCTATCATGTGTTTTGTTGCGGAGGAAAGACAGCATGATCTATAACCAGGAGTTCTTTGACGCGGGAATTGACAGAAAAGGCACCAACGCCCTGAAGTGGACCGCCAAAGGGCTGATGCAGGAAGGCGTGGTGCCGCTTTGGGTCGCGGACATGGATTTTGCCTGCGCGGAACCGATCAGGGAAGCGCTGGTGAAAAGGGCGCAGCACCCCTGCTATGGCTATACCACGATCACAGACGAGGATGCGCAGGCGCTAATCGGCTTCTGGCAGCGCAGGCACAACCTGACGCTCAAGGAAGAGTACCTTGTGATGCTGCCCACCGTGGTGACAGGGCTGCGCGCCTGTGTTCAGACCATGACACATCCGGGAGACGGCGTGATCGTGCAGACCCCGGTCTATGGTCCTTTCCTCTCTGCGATACAGGAGTCCGGCCGGGTGCTGCTTGAAGCCAGGCTCAAGCGCGATGAAATCGGCCGCTACACCATGGACTATGACGCGATTGAGGATCATTTAAGGAAGGGCGCGCGGCTGATGATGTTGTGCAACCCGCACAACCCGGTGAGCCGCGCCTGGTCCAGGGAAGAATTAAAGGCGCTGCTCAGCCTGCTGAACCGCTACAACGCCAAACTGGTCAGCGATGAAATCCATGCGGACTTTGTCCACCAGCCCAGGGAGTTTTGCCCCGTCCTGTCCCTTGAGGAAGCCAGGGAAAATGTGGTGATGCTGGTGGCGGCAAGCAAGACCTTTAACATAGCCGGCCTTTTACAGGCAACCGCGATCTCACGGGATCCCGATGTGGTCAGGATGCTGAAGCGCTACATGGAGCGCACCGGCGCTTCCAGCGGCAACATCTTTGCCCTGGAAGGAACGAGGGCAGCCTACACCAACTGTGATGACTGGCTGGACGGGCTGATGGCCTACCTGAAAGAGAACCAGAAAGCGCTGCTTGAAACGATGGAACAACTGCTGCCCCAGGCCGTGATCTCGCCCATGGAAGCGACCTTCCTGGCCTGGGCGGATGTCAGGGCCTATCATATACCCCACAGCGAGATCGGCGAAAAGTGCAGCAAACATGGGGTGGCGCTGACAGACGGACAGTTTTTTGGTGAAACAACCGGTGAAGGCTTTATGCGCATCAACTACGGCTGCCCAAGAGGGCAGTTGCTTAAAGGACTGCAGCGCTTTGCGCACGCGATAAAGGAGGCTTAAGGTGAATAAAAAAGAGTTTGACAAGATCATTGAAGCCCAGAAGGAACCCATGGTCAGGATGCTTCAGGAGTGGATCAGGATCCCCAGCCTGAAATCAGACCCGGAGCCGGGCGCGCCCTTTGGCAGGGAATTGCGCAGGATGCTGGACAAGGTGCTTTCAGACTGTGAAAGCCTTGGCTTTGCGGTGAATGACATCGACGGCTACGCGGGGGACGCCAAGATGGGCGAAGGCGCGGATGAGGACGCGCTTGGCATTCTGGCGCACATTGACGTCGTTCCAGCGGGCGATGGCTGGCACAGAGATCCCTTTGGCGCTCAGCTGGAGGGCGACCTGCTGTTTGGCAGGGGCACCAGCGACGATAAAGGGCCTCTGGCTGCTGCCCTGTTCGCGATGAAGGCGGTCAAGGACGCGGGAATCCCGCTGAAGCGCAAGGTGACCCTGATCTTTGGCTGCGATGAAGAGAGCGGCATGGAAGACATGAAGTATTACAAAGAGAATGCTGTCATGCCCAAATCCGGTTTCAGCCCGGACGGCAGTTACCCCCTGATCAACCTGGAAAAGGGCTCCTGCACCCTTCATCTGAGCGCGGAAGCGGCCAGGGACGGCCTGAAGGTGCTGGAACTGAAGGTGGGCGAGCGCCAGAACGTGATCCCGGGCGCCGCGACCGCGCTGGTGGAGGGCGACGCCTCCTTTATCGAAAAAGTGGAAGCAGTGTCCGAAAAATACGGCTGGCCGGTGGAAGCGATGATGGAAGGGGAGGCCGTGCGCATCAGGGCGATCGGCATGAACGGTCACGCAGCCTACCCTGAAAGCGCCAGAAACGCCATCGGGCAATTGCTGATTACCTTGAAAGAGCTGGGCGTGACGGGGCCGCTGGCCACCCTGGCTGAGAAGATCGGCACCCAGTATTACGGCGAGGGCCTTGGCATCGCGGTGAGGGATGAGGCCAGCGGGCCTTTGACCTGCAACATGGGCATCATCCGCCTGGAAGAAGGCAGGCTGTTCGCGACGCTGGACATCAGGGCGCCGCTTCTGGCTGCGGGCGAGCGGCTGCACGGCATTGTGCAGGCTCACCTGCCGGGGATCAAGGTCACCCAGGTGTCCCTGAAGCCGCCGCACTATGTGCCGGAATCCTCCGAACTGGTGCAGAAGCTTCTGGACGCCTATCATGAGGTAACGGGCCGCGGGCGCGCAACGCTGTCAACGGGCGGCGGCACCTACGCCAGGATGCTGCAGCAGGGCGTCGCCTTTGGCGCGAGTTTCCCGGAGGACCCGGACGTGGCGCATCAGGCGAATGAGTACATCATTATCTCCAAACTCATGCAGAGCGTGAAGATCTTCGCCTACGCGATCATAAAACTGGCCGGCGAGGAAGGCGCGCTGCAATGAAGGAAAGCCAGATTTTAACCTGTATCAGCTGCCCCGTGGGCTGCCGGATGACGGTGACGCTTGAAAATGGCCAGGTAACGAGCGTTACAGGCAACACCTGCAAGCGCGGGGAGGTCTACGCAAGGCAGGAGAGCGTGAAGCCGCTGCGCATGGTCACCGCGGTCGCCAAAGTTAAAAACAGCGCAGTCCCTGTGAGTCTGAAAACCAGGAACCCCATCCCCAAGGACAAGATCAGGCAGTGCATGGATGAGATCAACGCGCTGGACCTGAGCCTTCCCATCCTGGCCGGGGATGTTCTCAAACAAAACGTAGCGGGCACGGGCGTTGATCTGATCTCGACCCGGACCCTGGTGTAAAACGATGAAAATAAATCCGATTTTGATGCAACCCGCCTTCCGCCATGGCGCCATGACCCCCTGGGGCGGAAACAAACTGAGGGACGAATTCCAGAAAGGCTGCCCCGCGCAAACCGGGGAGAGCCTGGAGATGTCCATGATCCCGGGGCTTGAGAGCCGGGACGCCGAGGGCAGGCCTTTGAGCGAGCTGATTGACAAGTATGGAAAGGACCTGCTTGGAACGAAGGTCAGTTTGCCCTTTCCCCTGCTTTTAAAGCTGATCGACGCCAGGGAACAGCTGAGCGTTCAGGTACATCCGGGCGACGACTACGCCAGGGAAAAGCACGGCAAACTGGGCAAAAACGAGGCCTGGGTAATCCTGTCAAGGGAGAAGGGCGCGAAACTGACCGCAGGGCTGAAGGACGGCGTAACCCTTGAGCAGCTGGAAGAAGCGTCCAAAAAAGGCGCGGCGGTTGAGCAGCTGCTGCGCACGGTGGACGTTGAGCCGGGCGATACCTACTACATTCCGGAAGGCACCGTCCACGCCATCGGCGCGGGGCTGGTGATCTATGAGATCCAGCAATCCAGCGACATCACCTACCGGCTGTATGACTGGAACCGGGTCAACGAGAAGGGTGAGGGCCGCGAGTTGCACCTGGAAGACTCCCTGGCCGTCGTGGACCTGAAGGCGAGGCCGAAGCCTGCCAAAGGCGAGGTGATCGCTTCCGGTGACAGCGGCGCCCGGGTGATGGTTTTGGACAACCCCTATTTCCGCCTGGACAAGTTTACGGACTGCAAAAACTTCAAAATCAGCCCGGACGCGGAACGCTTCAGCGTGATCACAGCGGTCTTTGACCTGTTGATCGCCTGGGAAGACGGCCAATTGCAATTAAAGGCCGGGCAGACTGCCCTGCTGCCGGCAAACGGGCATGAGCTCAGCCTGACAGGCGCCAGCGCGATGTGGGCAGCGCCCGCTGTTTGACAAGCTGAACATCTGAATTAAGCGGCAGTATCTTGTCTCACCAACAATAGAATATAAAGCAAGGAGGCGCTTATGAAACGCTTATGGCTCATTCTGCTGGCTTTGATGCTGGTTTTTAGCGGTGTCATGGCTTCCTCTTCCGCCGCTGCTGAGGCAAAAACAGACAAAGTATTGACCAGCGGGGATTTTGAGTATCGCATTCTGGCGGACGGTACCGCGGAAATCAGCGGATACCGTGATGAAAATGCAGAATTTTTGGAGATTCCCGGCACCTTGGATGGTTTGATCGTCAGCAGCATTGGCGATGGCGTGTTCTCCTTCCGCTACAGCCTTGCCGGCATCACCATTCCAGACAGCGTCACAAGCATTGAAAAGGATGCGTTTTTGGGGTGTGGAAGCCTGGCCAAGGTCACCATTCCAAACAGCGTCACCAGGATTGGCGATGGCGCTTTTTCCTTCTGCACCACTCTTTCCAGTCTCACCATCCCGGACAGCGTCACAAGCATCGGAAGCCATGCGTTTTCCGGCTGCGATGGTTTAACCAGCATCACTATCCCCAGCAGCGTTGTTCACCTGGGCGACAACCCGTTTTCGTGCAGAAACCTCAAACAAATCATCGTGCGTCCGGACCACCCGGCCCTGTTCATCCTTGACGGCGTGCTGTTCAGCAAGGCGGACCAAAGGCTGGTGTGGTGCCCCATGATCCGGTGGGGGTCATCTTATACAGTACCCAAGGGCACACGCGTGATTGGCGGTTCCGCGTTTGCCCACTGTGACAGCCTTCACAGCATCACCATCCCAAACAGCGTCATCAGCATTGGAAATGATGCGTTTTCCTGCTGCACCAACCTTGCAGGCGTCACCATACCGGACAGCGTCACAAGCATTGGCAATGCCGCGTTTTCCAGGTGCTCAGGCCTGCGCAGCGTCAGCATACCAAGCAGTGTCACACACATCGGCGACCGCGCATTTTCCTGCTGCGACAGTTTGAGCAGCCTCGTCATACCAAACAGCGTCACGCATATTGGCGACGGCGCGTTTTCTGATTGCTCCAGCCTGAATGGCATCAGCATACCAAACAGCGTTGTTCACCTGGGCGACAACCCTTTTTCATCCTGTGAGAACCTGAAACAAGTCACCGTGCAGCCGGATCACCCGACCCTGGCCACCATCAACGGCGTGTTGTTCAGCAAGGAGGATTTGCGCCTGGTCTGGTATCCCGTGACCCGTAAAGATACAAATTATGCGGTGCCCCAGGGCATCCGGGTGATTGGCGGCTCTGCGTTTTCAAGGTGCTCCAGCCTTAGAAGCGTCACCATCCCGGACAGTGTCACAAGCATTGGCAATTCCGCATTTTATGCCTGCGACAATATAACCAGCATCAACATCCCAAGCAGCGTTACCAACATTGGCAATTCCGCGTTCGCTTTCTGCGGCGGCCTTGGAAGCGTCACCATCCCAAACAGCGTCACCAGCATTGGAAAAGACGCGTTTAGCTCGTGCGAGAGCCTGACCAGCATCGTAATCCCGGACGGCATCACAAAGATTGAGGATTCCACCTTTTGCTGGTGCAGCGGACTGACCAGCATCGTGATTCCAAACAGCGTCACCAGCATTGGAAAGGACGCGTTTTCCAAGTGCGAAACCCTTGTCAGCATCAGCCTCCCCCGCAGCGTCGTCAGCATCGGCAATGGCGCGTTTTCGGAATGCAGCGAGCTTGCCAGCATCAATATCCCGGAAAGCGTTACCAGCATCGGCGATTTTGTGTTCTGGCATTGTTCCAGCCTTAAAAGCGTCACCATCCCCGCCAGCGTCACAAGCATCGGCGACAGCGCGTTTTTGTACTGCGACAGCCTTGACAGCATCACCGTTTCACCGGGCAGCTATGCTGAGGAATACTGCAAGTCAAAAGATCTGCCTTTTAGATATTAAGAAGCATGAATACATCAAACAGCCGGAGCGCATGGCCCTGGCTGTTTGATTGATATCAGTATCATTTGAACTGCGGCAGCCAGTCCTCAAACTGTTTGAACATCTCGTCCGTCATCTGCCTGATCTCGCGCAGGCCAAGCACCGCGGAGGTCAGGGGGTCATAGCAGATGGCCTGGTAGACCAGGTCGCGGTTGCCAGTCAGGCTGGCTTCCACCGCCATTTCCTCAATCTGCGCGGAAATGCTGCACAGGATGCCCAACTGCTTTGGCAGGGCGCCTACGTGCATGGGCTCCAGCCCCTGGCGGCTGGCCAGGACGGGCACCTCCACACAGCAGCCATAGAGCAGGTTGTCGATCAGGTTGAAGTTGCGGACATTGCCGTTGAACTTGAACAGTTGGTTGTCGCCAAAGACGGCGTTAAAGATGGCGGCAGCGTACTCATTGCCGCGCTTTAAGTCGATGGGCTGGCTGAACCAGTCCTCGATCTCTTTTTTCCAGGTGTGTTTTTTGTTGCGGTACTCGTTGAGGATAAAGGCATAGTGCCCCGGGTTCCAGCCGGTGGAATGGGTGCAGAACTCCTCGATCAGGCCGGGGCGCTTGCGGAACCAGGCCACATACTCGCTGTTGTGGCCGGAGGATTCCGTGACATAGTAGCCCAGGGCCAGGTACATCTCGTTTCGGACCAGTTCCTCCTGATAAACCTCCTTGTTCTCACGGATGGCCTTGTCAATGAGGGGGTAGACATCCTTTCCCTTGTGCTTAAAATCCAGATAGAAGGCCTGGTGGTTGATGCCGGCGCAGGTATAGGAGATCTCATCATCCGGAACGCCGATCCAGCGGGCGAGCATGGAGGCCGTTCCCTGCACGCTGTGGCAAAGGCCGGAAGCCATCATCCTGGGGTATTTCCCCTGCACCGCGCGGCAGAGCATGGCCATGGGGTTGGTGTAGTTGAGGTAAACGGCATCGGGGCAATAGCGGTTGATGTCCTCCGCGATTTCCAGGATGGGGTTGACGGTGCGCAGGAAGCGGAAGATGCCGGAGGGCCCGCGGGTGTCCCCCACGTTGGTGTCAACACCGTATTTCTTGGGGATCAGGATATCATGCTGCCAGACGTCCACATCCCCCGCCAGGATGGTCGTGACCACGCCGTCGGCGCCCTTTAGGGCCTCCGCGCGGTCCATGGTGGACAGCACCGTGGCCTTGTATTTCCCGGCCTCAATGATCAGTTTGACCGCCTTGGTGATCATGGACAGCCTGTCCGCGTCAATGTCCATCAGCGCGATGGTGGCGTCCTCAAACGCGGGGAAGGAGAGCAGGTCCCGCACCAGACCGCGGGTGAAGCCAAAGCTTCCGGCGCCGATAAAAGCGATTTTCTTGGGCATGTCTTGCTCCTTGATGTGTTTTGTGAAACCTTTCTCATTATAGTCTATCTTCCGCTGTTTTGTGTCAAAAAAACACTAAAACAATTCCTTTGTTATTGACTTTACCGGCACAAACCGTATGATGAAAACGGTGTCCAAAAACCGGAGGTAAGTATGCGCCCCAAACATCCCAAGTCCCTTGTGATAGAAGCCAAGTTTGCAGCCATGCATTCATCCTATTGGCTGTCCCTTTGCGCGTTCTCCGGCTTTATGGCAGTGTATCTGAGCTACTACGGGTTCTCCGACAGCATGATCGGCCTGACCGCCTCCCTGATATCCGCAGTGACCATCTTTTATCAGCTGGGCATTTCCACCTTCTGCGACAACCACCCCAAGGTGCCGCTCAAACACATCATCCTGATCGTATACCTGGTGATTCTGGCTCTGGTCGCTATTTTGGCGCTGGTACCAATGCCGGTGGTGATGATGCTGCTGGTGTACAGCCTTACAGGCGGGCTGGCCAACGGGATGCCAGGCTTATATAACGCGCAGTTCGTCCAGTTTATCAACGCGGGCCTCCCATTAAACATGGGCTGGCCGCGCGGGATGTCGGCCATCCTGTATGCCCTGTTCGCCTATTTCCTGGGGCTTTTGCTGGAAAGCTATACCGCCAGCATTTTGATGCCCATCACCCTGATCTGCATCGTGGTCGCCATCGTGATGGCGCTGATTCTGCCCAAGCCCGAGCAGGTGACTGAAAACACCCCCGTTCAGGCCCTGGCAACGCCGCCGGAGAGGACCAGCCTTTTAAAGCTGCTGAAAGGGAATCAGGTTCTGACCGTGTTCCTTCTTTCCGGCTTCTTTATGAGCGCGGGACAGACCAACACATTTCTGTTCCTAACCCGTATTATTGAGCAAAAAGGCGGCAGCGAGGCTGCGCTTGGCCTGGCGATGTTTTTGCAGGCGGGGGTAGAAATGCCCGCGATGCTGATGACGCCAAGGCTGCTGCGCCGCTTCCGCGCCCGGGCGATCCTGACCGTCTCGGTAACGGCTTACTTCATCAAATCCGTGATCATCTACCTGTCAGGCGGCATTGGCGGCATCTATTTCGCGATGGCCTTCAGCGTGTTCTGTTACGGGCTTTACGGCGTGACCTCCGTGTACTTTGTCAATGACATCGTGCGGCAAAACGAGAAGGTGCGCGCCCAGTCCCTCATCTTCATTTCAGGCGCGCTCGCCTCCATCATCGGCAACACAACAGCCGGAGTGGTGGTTCAAAGCCTTGGCATCGGGGCGCTGAACCTGATCTGCATGGCGCTGCAGGCGGTCGCGGCCATGCTGATGGCGTACTGCGCCTGGCTTCAGCACAAGAAGGACAAGCAGATTCCAAGCATGAAGCTGCCTTTTTTGTCCTGAACTCGTTTTGTTCAGGATGGGGATAATAAGCGCCTGGGAAACAAAGAAATAATAATAAGCCGGGGTCCAAAAAGACTTCGGCTTTTTATTGTTGATCGTTATTCCCCTTATTCAGACTCGTCCTCTTTTTTGATCAGAGAGAATAATTTATAAAGGGGAACTGCCAGCGCCCAGGTCAGGAGCAGGGTCAGGGCTGTTATAAAGCCGCCCATGTTTCTCAAATAATTCAGTTCCCTTGAGCGCAGGCTGAGCAAGCCGTTGTTTGCGGTCTGGTTGTTCCAGAAGGTGCGCGCGATCTCGCGCGGCTCCACCAGGATGACAGGCACCCATTCCGGGAAAACATAGACCGGGTCCAAAAGCCGGGCGAACGCATAGATCATGGCGCCCACGCCCAGGCCGAACATGGCAGCGATCAAAAGCCCGACGCCAATAAACCGGGGAAGCAGCCGAATGGCGTATTTCTCCTTCAAACGCTCTTTGCAGTTTTGAATAAGCGCGGAAGACGCCCTGGAAGCCAACCTGACGCCAAAGAGCGCCAGCAGGAAGCCCAACACGCATAAAAGGACGCGGACAGGCAGGGTGGCGCGGTATTTCTCCTTGATCAGATCAATGCTTTCCCCGCCTGGCCGCCACTGGGCCAGGGCGGCAGAAACGCCGTTTCGGGTGCCGGTGCCGCCGGTGGTGCGAAGCTGGGCGATGAGCAGTTCCCAATTGGGCTGGTTTTTGAAGGCCTTCAAGGGGACATAAAGGCATTGTTCCGCCCTGTCCCCCACGTTTCTGGGGCGCTTGATCACGCCTACAACGCGGAACGTTTGGTTGTTCAGGGTGAACTCTAGGTTGACCGGGCTGCCCTGGCGGAAGAGCGCGATGGCCAGCGCCTCGTCAATGACCGCGACAGCCGCGCCCCGGTCCACCTCCTCCTGGTACAGATGCCTGCCGTTTAACAGCAAGTCCTCTTTCAAGGTGTGCAGCTCACCATACACTGCGGTCAGCTCCGCCTGGGCATTCCCGCCCTTTTTAAGGGATAGATCGGCGGATGGATAATGCGCGGTGAGGGCGGCGGCATTGATCGCATCCCCCTGATCCTCCAAAAAAGTCTCCCACGACTTCAGAAACGCGGAAAGCGGGGTCTCCTCCTCAGCCTGCTTTTGACCCTCCTCAGGCTCCTGCTCCTCATTGTCATCGTCCTCCTTGTTTTCTTCCTCCGGTTTCTCCTTGCGGGACCTGATCTCATCCGGAGGCAGGAAGGCATACTGCAAAAGCGAGGGAACGCCCTGAGACTGCAGAACCAAAAGACCTGTCAAAAGGCAGGTGAGGATGACCAGAACGACGCGCTTAATCGACATATTCCATGACCGCCTGGCCATCGGAAATGGTGCGGTCCTCCCTGTCGGCGATGTCCAGGTAGTTGATGTCTTCCGCTACCGAGACCAGGGTGTTTGACCTCTCCAGCACCGTGACCTTCTGCTTGGCAACGGTGAATTGGGTGTTGCTGAGCATGCCGCCCCACTGCTGGTTGATCACATAGACGAAGCTGGTGCCGTCGGCATCGGTGCGCACAGCGCTTGCGGGAACCAGGGTGGTGGTTTTCGCTGATTTGTAGACCAGGGTTAAAGCGGGCGGGTCGTTCATCAGCTTGCTGATGCCGCCCAATTGGGAGATCTGCTCGTCGCTCAGCTGGATGTAGGCGAACTTGCGGTTGTTTTCGCCCAGACGGATCTCGCTGACGACCAGGCCCGAGACCTTGTCCGCCTCCACCTTGGTCCCTTTTTCAATGGGTTTTTGAACATCGGTGATGTCGACCTTCAAAAAGGGCAGTTCGCCTTCTTTTGAGATGGTGTAAAGCTCCTTGGAGCCGTCAAAGGTTTCGCCGCGCTTTAAGGTAAAGCTGATGAGGTAGCCGTTGTGCGGGGCACGGAACTCGCGAAGCCCGCTGGCCTGACGATCCAGGTCGATGAGAAGATCGCCTTTTTCTCTGACGGAGCGCTTTAAGGAATCCAGTGTTTTGATATACTCAAAGGTGTTATCCCCCACACGCTTGACAGGGCCGCCGCCGATATAGACCTGTTTGAGGTTGTTGAAGGCAATTTCCGACTGCTCCCAAAGGTCATAGGTTTCCTGCATGACAGCCTTCATGCTGTCCGGGATGTTCTCTGCCAGGGGCACAGGTGTGGGCGTTGCCTTCCTTTGGCGGGGGTTCGGGGTGGGGCTTGGCAGGCTGGAGCGCCCCCAGGCCGCCACTTCCTCCGGCAGTTCATACTCCTCAATCAAGGCAGCAGCCTCCGCCTCCACCAGCTTCTCATAATACTTTGTGAGCGCCTCAAAATAGGCCTCATACACCTGGTTGTGAGGGGACTCATGGGCGGCGCGGATGTTGCTTGCAATGTGCTCGCCCATTTCGCGGATGGCATTGTTATAATCCTCCAGCATCCTCTCCCTCTCTTCTTCAAGGGATGGGATCTCAGCCCTGGCCAAGAGGTCGCCGGCCTTCACATAATAGCCCTGCTGAGCGGGGACCTCAGTAAACTGAAGGCTGAGTTTTTTTGCGTCTGAAACAAAGATCTCCTCGCCATCCGGGAAACTGAGCTGCGGGGTCACCTGGATCTTTTCCTCCAGTTTTCCGCGGCTGGCCTTGATCTTCTGGATTTTGGGGGTGGTGATGGTCTGCACGGTGCGCGAAAAGAACATGCTGATCAGCAGCACTGCCACAAAGATAACCAACCACTTCAGCGTTTTACGTTTTTTCATATTGCCTCACTTCATATCGCTCAGCTGAATGCCAAGGAGAATGTCTTCCTGGAAATAAGAGTAGATCAACAGCGCGGGCATGATGTACAGGGCCGCAGACGCAAAGACGACCCCCTGTTCGGAAGAAGAAAGGGTGTTGAACATGACGGACAGCGGCATCTGGTTGGGGGAATTGGCCAGATAAATCAGGGGCTGTTCCACCAGGTTCCAGGCGTCCGCAAAGGAAAGCGCGACCGCCGCGCCCAAAATGGGCTTTGAAAGCGGCAGCACCACATGGAAGAAAGTGCGTATGGTGCCCGCGCCGTCCATCAGCCCGGCCTCGATCATGTCAGTGGGAATGCCCACCATGAACTGGCGCATCAGGAAAATATAGAAAGGCGCGAACATCAGCGGCAGGATCACCGCCCAGGGGGTGTTCATCAGCCCCAGGGTGCGCATGGTTAAAACGCTTGGCGCCATGGTGACCTGGAAAGGCAGGAGCATGAGCATGAGCACCATGAAAAACAAAGCATTGCGCCCCCTGAAACGGAAGCAGCTTAAGGCATAGGCCAGGGTGGGGATAAAGAAGATTTCCCCGGCCAGGATCAGGAGCGTGTAAACCACGGAGTTCATGAACAGCTGCAAATACAGGGGTTTATCAATCAGCAGGTCATAGTACTGCCGCAGGGACACCATGGAAGGCGCCAGAAGCACGTCCATAAAGCGGTTTTGGTCATAATTGTTGCGGGTGCTCAGGAAGGCCTTCATCTCCGACATGGGGAAAAAGGAATACAAGAATGTCAGGATGATGGGCAAAAGCGTCAGGGCGCAGATGATGACCAGAAGCAGGGTGTTGACAAACCGGCTGATCCGTCCGCGTTTAAAAAGCCTACCTGTCATCGCCGCGCACCCCCCTGCTTAAATATAGTAGGGCGAAAAAGACCAGGACAATGAGCGCGAAGGAATAGGCGGCCGCCGTGACATCCTGATACTCCAGTTTGGAGAAACGGTTGTTCATGAAGTGCTGCAGGGTGTAGACCTCATCCCGGGGATAGGCGCCGCCGATAAAATACACCTCTTTGAAGATTTTGAAGGCGTTCACCCAGGCCAGGACGAAGACCAGAAAGGCCGTCGGCAGGATCAGGGGCAGGGTGATGCTCCTTGCCTGACGGATGGGCCCCGCGCCTTCCAGCATGGCGAACTCATAGTACTCATCCGGCACCGACTGCAGGGCGGCAGAGAAGATGACCACGGAAAAACCGACGTTCTTCCAGACATACAGGAGGATGATCGGCACGCGCAGCGCACCCGACTCCAGCCACATCACCCGCTCAAGGCCCAGGCCCACAAGCAGGCGGTTCACAATGCCGCCATAATCAAAGATGACCATCCAGATGATGAGCAGCGCTGAGGATGGGACCAGATAAGGCATCAAGAGAATGTTGCGGTAGGGCAGGCTGCGCTCGCGCAGGGATTTGAGCATGACGGCCAGAATAAAACTGAACAGGAAGATGATCGGGGTGCTCATCAGGGAAAGCTCCAGGGAGTTTTTGAGCCCCTGCTGGAACGCCTGATTGGCCCAGAGCCTTTTATAATTCTCAAACCAGACCAGGTTGTTGTTGATGGTGCCGTCGGTCAGGCTAAAATAGATGCCGCCGATGAAGGGCACCAAATGAAAGACCATGAGGCCAGCTAAACCGGGCAACAGGAAAAGCCAGAGGCTTTTTTTCTTTACAAACATAAAGCTCGCTTTCCAATGATCCCAAAGTTAAGTTTAAGTATAACAGGAAAAAGGAAAACAGGCTACCGCCCACCCCAAAGATTCAGGGCAGGCGGCAGATTAAATTATTGATATTCCAAACGGACCAGGCGCAGCTTGTCATCCATCTGCTTGATGAACTGATCCAGGCTGATGACGCCGTCAAAGTACTGCTGGCGAAGCTCATAATTCTCATAATAGGCCTGGCGCTGGGCGTTTGCGCGGCCGGACATGATGTACATATTGGAGACATAGGAATGGATCATTTTCAGAACATCGCTTGTAGCCAGGTATTGGTTGCGCTGTTTTTGATACTCCGCTTCTTCCTTTAAGCCTTTGATGTTCTGCTCCAGGTTGCTTTTGACAGCCTCGTCTTTCGCTTCCCTCAGCTGTTTTTCCATATCGGCGATGTATTTCGCAAACTGGCGGGCTTCCTGTTCATAATTGGGGTTAATGATGGGCTCATTCGCCTCAAGATCAAAGGATGCTTTGACAATCTCGTCCATTTTGTCCACATAGTTTCCA
Source organism: Bacillota bacterium (assembly GCA_030057655.1). Taxonomy (GTDB): domain Bacteria; phylum Bacillota; class Clostridia; order Christensenellales; family Aristaeellaceae; genus UBA6115. The sequence goes on along the minus strand of JASGUQ010000041.1, from coordinate 8,953 downwards.
AGGAATTCAATGGCCAGTTCTTTCTTTTCGCTGGTTTGAAGCACAGAGAACAGGGTGATATCGCCCTCCACAAAGGCGTCCATGCCATCTTCCAGCGGGAGAACCAGCGCCTGGGACTGTTCTTCAGGGCCTTCAAAATTGTTGCGGGATACGAGATAGGGCAACTCAAACCCCGCATTGATCTCGATCAGTTGTTTTTTGGAGAACACATCCTGCCAGAAACCGTCGTCCATCTGCTGCTCAATGCTGATGTCCGTAGCGTAGTCGCCAAAATCAATACTGCTTAATTTCTCCATCAGTTTTCTGAAGATCGGGGTATCAAAGCTTAACTCATCGCCCGCGCCAAGAGCATAGGACACATAGCGGTCAAACACATACTGGCGCATGCTGTCCTGCATGTTATCCCCAAAGGAAAACAGGGTGTAATCCGGATCCTTCTCGCCAAGGCCATCCACCCACTGCTCCACCAGGTCCAAAAGCCCCATGATGCTGGTGGGGATCTCGATTCCCAGTTCCTTGAAACGCTCCGGATAAACAGTCAGCGGCATCACCATGGTGTTGGCCGGCAGGCCATAGATCTTGCCGTCCTTGATGAGGGAGCTTGACAGGTTGGGGGCCATTTTATTCACAAAGCCGGTAATCTTCTCATTGCCAGACAGGTCAACCAGGTAGCCCTTTTTGATCAGGTTGTCCATGTCAAAGCTCTGCGAGTTGATGGCCATCAGGTCGGCCGGGATGTTGCCGGTCAAAAACAGGGTCGCCATCTGCTCGGATGTAAGTTGGTTGTATTCCGTGCCCTCCATGCGGCGGATGACCACGTTGTCCATCTCCATCATGATGCGGGACAGGATGGTGGGGTCGTCCAGGCTGCCTGCCATGGTGAGGGCGACGGTGTCCGTCAGGCCTGCTTCCGTGCGCTCGCGGACAAAAACATTTTGCCCGGTCAGGATGGCCAGGCGGCCGTCAGCCAGGGAAAAGATCGCGTTTGGCAGCTGCATGAAGGAACCGAAGGTGGGCAGGTAGCCGATCAGGCGCGGGGTTTTAAAATCCCCGTCCAGGCGGTAAAGGTCGGTGTCGGTGCAGGTATAGAGGCTGTCCTCCGCCGCGTCATAATAAAGGCTGAAGATTTCGACCTCGGATTGATCAAACCGGTAGCCGGAGGCGTGCGGGGTCACGCTTTCATCCTTGGGATCGTATACGACCAGCTTGGGCCAGACGCGCTCGCTTGTAGCCTCGTCGTAATACTGCTGAGGGTCTTTGAAAACCGCCAGGTAGGTGCCGTCCTTATAAGGCGTAATCGCCTGAAGGTGGGCCACCTTGTGCTCCGTCTTTTCGCCGGTCTTCAGATCGAAGCTGTAAAGATCCGCCGGTTTGTTTTCATAGTTTGGGAACTTCATGTACAGTTTTCCGTCCAGGATCTGCATCCAAATAGGCATTTCGAAATAGGAGAAGGTTCCGTCCCCCTGCATGAACTGCTCCACATCCAGCTTGACCGGATCGGTCAATTGCAGTTTGCCGTCTTCGATACTGACCGAATAAAGCTGCTGATCGCTGCCGTTGAAGCCCAGGAGGCGTTCGCCGTCTGAAAAGATGGCGTTGAGGGAAAGAGAATTTACGATCTCATCCTGCTCGTTTTTGACATCCACATGGCTGTCCGTCAGGCGCTGCGCCTTCTCATCCCCGGGCGTGTAGGCATAAAGAGAGGTGGAAGTCAGAAAATAAAGAGTATCTTTGACCGCGGCGGCTGAGGTAACCGTTTCCGATTTGTCCATCAGCTCGCTGCCGAACAGGTTCTTTGGCGCGGGCTTTTCCTCTGCCGCCGCCGGCAAAGAGGGAAGCAGCGTCAGGACCAGAAGCAGGGAAAAGACCCTGAGCAATATGGTGAAGGCGGTGTTTTTTTTGTTAAAGTACGACATGCGTCCTCCTTTTTTAGGGCAGCCGCGCCCAGTTAAACATCAAAGAATGCGGGTGTAACCAAGTGGTTTGAGTATATCTTTCCTGATATTTTGTGTCAAATTGGTTCTGCCTGTTTTTACACCTTGTTAACATCCGTTAAAGTGTTCTTAATACACATGAGAACCCGGACAACTCCTTTCTAATATTAGACGGAGTAAAAGGACCAATCGTTGCATAAGGGAATAAAAAAATCGTGGGTTTCCTGGGACGGATTCAGGCCCGGGTATAAAATGGCCCAAACCCACGCAATCAACAACAAACAGAAAACTCTTGGTTGACAAGCGGAGGATTCATTTATATAATTACAAAGCCTTAGGGGCATGGTGTAATGGTAACACGTGGGTCTCCAAAACCTTTGTTGAGGGTTCGAGTCCTTCTGCCCCTGCCAACCCCCCCTTGAAACATTGCGTTTTCAAGGGGGTTATATTTGAAAGAAGTGTCCAGCCCGATTTTGCTATTCAGGAAAGGTTGCAGCATACTGATTTCGCCGGCAGATACCCTGCCGAATTTCGCATCCATCGTCATGATTTCACCGTTTTTGATCAGTTTTCGGCGTTTTTGCACCCGCAATGACAGGAATGTCCAAGTTCGATCCGGCCATTGTGACAATTGATATAATTTCCTCCGATTCAATGACAACAGCGGAAGCTTTTGCCACCGTTTTCATCACATCCTGATTCACGGACTTTTGACAATAATTTTTCTTAGAATTTACAAATACGATTGAGTATGTTATAATTTCCGCATATAACCCATATAGTGCACAAGGAAAAAATCTGTCAGATAAGGAGAATTATTTGCCCATGTCCAGCAAGACGCTACACAGGGCCCCCGGGCGGAAAGGTTTGTCCCTGCGAGCTACGGAGAACTTTTCCCTTTGGCTGATGGCTTTGCCGGCCATCGTGCTGTTTATTTGCTTTGCCTACCTTCCTATGGCGGGTGTGGTGCTTGCATTTAAAAGTTTCCGCCCCAAGGCCGGTATCTTCCTGAGCCCCTGGGTAGGGCTGAAAAACTTCGAATTCATGTTCCGCAACGCCACGTTTTGGATGACGGTGCGCAATACACTTCTGTACAACGTTGCGTTTATGGTCATCGGTATTTTGGGGCCGCTGGTGTTTGCCATTGCGCTGAATGAGGTGCGCCCCAAGCGCGCTGCGCGTGCGTACCAGACGCTGACCATCATGCCGCACTTTGTGTCCTATGTGGTGGTGTCTGTCATCGTTTTTGCGGTGTTAAGCGCTGACAGCGGTATACTGGGCAACCTGTACAAGCAGCGCGGTCTGCAGCCCATTGCCTTTTATTCCGAACCCAAATATTGGCCGTGGATTCTATCCGGCGTCTACCTGTGGAAGAATATCGGTTACTCCAGCATCATTTTCCTGGGTACCATCACCGGCATATCCGATGAGTTTTACGAGGCCGCGGTCATCGACGGCGCCACCAAGTGGCAGCAGATCCGTCACATCACACTGCCCTTCCTCAAGCCCATGGTGGTGGTGCTGACCATCATGCGGGTGGGGCAGATGTTCTCCAGCAACTTTGACCTGTTCTATCAGGTGCCGATGAACTCCGGCCAGCTGTATTCTGTCACCAATACCATCAACGTGTTTGTGTACAATACTTTGCGCAACTCCAACAATGTGTCGCTCTCGGCCGCGGTCGGATTTGTGCAGTCGCTGGCCGGCTTCTTGCTGGTCATGGGCACCAATCAGGTCATCCGCAAGATCGACTCTGATCTGGCTATGTTTTAAAGGAGGCAGCATGAAAAAGAAACCAAAGCTATCCTTGGGCAAGCGCGGCATACTGGGCGTAAGCACCGGCACCAACGTTGTTATCAATGTCGTTATGATATTGATCTCTTTGTCCTGCCTGCTGCCCATCCTGCTGATCTACGTGTCATCCTTCACAGCGGAGTCCGCCATCCGTACCCATGGTTTCTCGCTGTTCCCCAAGGCGTGGAGCTTAAGCGCCTACGAAATGCTTTTTGAGGAAAGCCTGTCGCAGATCCTGATATCTTACCGCAATACTGCAGTGCTGACGGTAGCGGGCACGGTGCTGTCGCTGTTTATTATGACCATGTACGCCTATGCCATTTCGCGCCAGGTATTTGGCGCGCGCAAGGCGCTGACCTTCTTTGCGTATTTTACCATGCTGTTTTCTGGCGGCCTGGTGCCCAGCTACATTGTCAACACCACCATCTTTGGTCTTCGGGACAACATGCTGGTCTTGCTGCTGCCCTCGCTGGTGGGGGCGTACAACATCATTGTGCTGCGCACCTTTTTCAGTTCCGCCGATAATACGCCCATCATTGAAGCTGCCAAGGTGGACGGCGCGAGCGAGTTCCGCATCTACGGGCAGATCATTTTGCCCATCTCCAAGCCCGCCCTGGCCACCATCGGTTTGTTCACAGCCATCGCGTATTTTTCCAAATGGTTCGAGGTCATGCTGTACATCGACAGCAAATCCAAATGGACCATCCAATACATGCTGCAGCGCGTCATGCAGGACATCCAGTACCTACGCGCCAACCCCGATTTGCTCATGAGTGAGGAAGGCGCCGAAATGCTGGCCAACCTGCCCAATGAATCAGCCAAGATGGCGCTGACCGTGCTGACCATGACCCCTGTGCTGGCCTTCTACCCGTATTTCCAGAAATACTTTGTCAAAGGCCTGACACTGGGCGCTGTTAAAGGATAAGCGGGAGCAACCCTCCCCTTAGATATGGTTTCCAAAAATTTAAAGGAGGTACCCCATGAAGAAACTCTCGTTCCTCATTGCCCTGGTCATGCTTCTTGCCATCCCCGGCGCCATGCTCGCAGCGGATGCATCCAAGCTGGAGCCGTATGAGATCGTATGGTACACCCTCGGCAGCGAGCGTGAAGGTCATCAGGCCGTGATCGACAAGATCAACGAATACCTGACGGAAAAATTCAACGCTACGCTCAAGATGTATGTCAACACCCATAACGACCACCTGCAGAAACTGCAACTGCTGGTCAGCGCACGCGAGAAGTTTGACATCTGCTTTGTCAGCGGCCAGTATGCCAACTATGTCTCACAGGAAGCCTTCTATCCCCTTAAGGAGCTTCTGAATGAGTATGGCCCCGCCTTGATGGAGACCTATCCGCAGAACCTGTGGGATTCCGTGACCATCAACGGTGAGATTTATGCCGTGCCGGTGCACAAGTATTCCTGCTCTCATTATTATTTCATCATCAACATGGACGCGGCCAAAAAAGCCGGCGTGGACACCAGCTGGATCACCGCCGATCTGAACAAGATGGATCGTTGGAACGCCTTTGTTAACTACGTGCTGGAGATGAAGAAAGCCGGCGCTGACACCAACGGCTTCATTACCAGCATGGGCTCCCAGCCCTTCACGGCACTCTTCCCCAATGAGGCCATGACCGGCAACTCTGCCGACCCCGGCGTTGTCATCCTGGGCGATGACACCTTCAAGGGCTTTGAGCGCAACCAGGTGTTCAACCAGTTTGCCACTGAGGAATTTGCCGGCTACGTGCGCGATGCGTATAAACTGGCTCAGGCCGGCGCGCTGCCCCTGGATCCCGAGACCACCGCGAAGCTGGACCAGCATGACCCCGTCGTTTCCGTGCAGGACTCCATGGCCAAGCGCCTGGCCGGCTATGAGAAGACCTATGGCGCGGATTTTGAGCCGTACTTTATCAGCTATGCCTTCCAGACCACTGACAAGATCTACGGCGCCATGAACGCCATCTCCGACACCTCCGATGATCCCGCGCGCGCCATGATGTTCATCAACGCGCTGATTGAGGACAAGGACTTTGCCAACCTGGTGTTCTACGGCATTGAAGGCGTCAACTGGAACCGCAATGCTGACGGCCAGATCGAAATGACCGATCCCAAGACCTATTCCATGACCACCTGGTCACTGCCCGGCTTCCTGACAGCGGAGCCCGACATCTCCCTGCCCCTGGACATGGTTGACCGTTACAACGCCTTTGCCAAGGAATTGGTGCCGGCCGACAACCTGGGCTTCGCCCTGGACGAGGGCCCCATCATGATCGAATTGGCTGCCATCCGTCAGGTGGTGGCTGAATACATGGAGCCGCTCTGCAAGGGTCTTGCTGATCCGGATACCGAGCTGCCCAAGTTCCTGGATGCCCTGGAAGCTGCCGGCGTGGATACCGCCATTGCGGAAATGCAGCGTCAGTTGGACGCCTGGCGTACAGCGCAGGGGTACGACAAATAACCACTATTACGACCAAACAGGGGCTGCAGCAAAATGCAGCCCCCGATTTTTATAAAGAAATGAGAATAAAATGTCCAATAGAACTAAAGGTTCTGCATTAAAAGGCAGCCGGTACTGGATGCAACACTTTGTCAACACACCTGATGTGGCACGGCTTAATGCCAATATTCAGGCGGCTGACCCCAGCGTAACTGGCATCACTTGGCTATCCCCGCTGCGGACAGACGATTATGTAGAATGGAAAGCCAAGGAAATCCCTGGTATAACATCTGATAACTTGGCTTTCTGGCCTGAGTTGGGGCCTTTGTGGGATGCTGTCGGCACCTTTGACAAAGAAGGCATTCTTCTGGTGGAAGCTAAGGCACATTGTGGAGAAATCGGATCAAGCTGTACCGCGTCCTCTTCTCATAGCCTGGCTTTGATCCACACCGCATTAGAAAACACTTATCAGCATATTGCCCATGGCCGATCTTTCACGCCTGAACAGAAGCATATTTGGCTGACAGAACAGTACCAGATGGCCAATCGCCTGGCGTTTCTGCATCATTTTCGTCAGCAGGGAAAAAATGTACGCCTGCTGTTACTCTGTTTTGCCAACGACTACACTCATAATCCTACCACTACTGCCGAATTACGTGTCTATACAGAAGAACAAGTCTGGATGCGAATGACTGGTCAAAAAACAGCACCCGATGGAGTGCTGGAAGTATATTTGGAGGTTCCTGATCCAACCTAAACAGCCAATTACCACATTAATTTAATAAGGAATTGTGATCGGATTCGCCCACGCGCGAAGGCCGTTTTCGTCTTCCACAATGACGCGCACAAAGCTCTCACACCAGTCGCGGCGCACCTGGTAAGCGGCATGGGTGATGCCCTCGCCTTCCCAGCAGCGGTCGGCGGCATAGGGGCGGTTGGAATGGAACAGGACGCGCCGGGCTGGCGCGCAGTCTACCCTAACGGTATCACCATCAAAGGATACCTGGATCAGCTCAGGCCCTTGCGTGGCGTAATAGGCACCGCGCTTCAGCGCGTCCGTCACATCCTCGGGCGTCAGTTCGTTGGCCTGTATACGGATAAAGGAATGGCATTCATCACCATTGTAATGGTGCGCGTCATCCACCGCGATGGTGTTGTGAACCGTGCCGTTGGCTGCCGCGATGTCCAGCAGGCAGGTGGAATCGGCGCGGTCGCCGTTCCACGGCGGGCGGGACACGCCGTTGAAGATTTCCACTGCCGTCAGGCGCATCAGTGAAGCGATTGTTTCAGTCGTGTTGAGCGACCATGCGGGGTGCGCAAGGACCGGAAGGCCGCCAGCCGCCAAAATGGCGTCAATGCCGCGCTGAGGCCCCCACTTGCGGTCCGCTGTGTCCAGGATGCTTTCATCCACGTTGATGCCGATGATGTGGATGACCTGGCTGGCGAGAAAATAGTCCAGCTCAATGCCTGGCAGCACCAGCATCCTGCCGGAATAATCCGGTACCGTCGTGCGCTTCCAGTGGTCGGTGATGCAGATAAAATCGTAGCCCGCGTCAGCATAGCGCTGTATCGCATCCTCCGGCGACAGCCTGCCGTCGGTATTGGTGGTGTGCATGTGCAGGTTTCCTTTGAAAAAAGGCTTGCCCGCTTCAAACATTGTGACCATTTGCCTCATCCTTCCTTGCCCCCGGGGGCCGCAAACAGCGGCATTATAGCATGTGCCGCCTGGCCGGGCAAGGATGATGCCCCCATTTCATGTTCCGAAAGCCTGCAGCCGCAGAGCTTACAAAATTAGTCATGCTTTTGTAAACAGGCCTCATAGAATATCAACTTAAAACGTCTTTATCGCCGGGCAACGCATGGATGTGCCTTTCACCCGCAAAGAAAGTATACTCCCATTGCCGCGGAACTCAAACCTGTTTATTGATAAACCTGTCCTGCACCGGCACCTTGACGCGACTGCGCGTGGAACTTAGGCTTTCACCACTTTAATCGTTAAATTAATGGTTTTAAACATGTTATTCACCACTATTTATACTTTATTAAACCATCTTTTGAACTGCTCACCACTTTTTGACTTTCGCAGCGGAATTGAAGTAATGAATAATGACGGAAACAGACTGCTGATCCCAAGCCCTTATCAATGCTTGATCGCCTGTTATCGTTGTGCGGCAAAGAAGGATGTGCTATCTTTCCCCGTAAAGAGTATCAAACGCGAGGTGAACAATGCGGACGATCCATATCAAAGCCTGTGAAGGAAGATCAATTGATGTAAAAGCTGGCCAGACGATCAGCGTGGTGGACGTTGAGGGCGGGCAGGTGGCGGACTTCTTCGCGGTGAGTTCAGCAGATGCTGAAGAATTTTTGTCGCCCGGCGTGACCATTGACTGCAATGAATCCCTCGGGCTGAAAACAGGCGACATCATCTACACCAACCGTTACAAGCCGATGTTTGAGGTGGTGCATGACGACGTGGGCACGCATGACCTGATCCACCCCTGCTGCCGGACTGAGATGTACGACTTTTTCTATCAGAACGGAACAAATCACCCCAACTGTCTGGACAACATCAACACGAACCTGAACCTGAAAATGCCGATCATCCATCCGGTCAACCTGTTTATGAATACAGCGATCAATCCGGACGGCAGCATCGCGGTGAAATCCCCTGTATCCAAGCCCGGGGACAAAATCGTGCTGACAGCGCTGATGGACGCGCGCCTGGGCATCGCGGCCTGCAGCGTGTCTGAAAGCGTTTGCAATTCCGGAAGGTGCACCGGTATCGAC